>NZ_JBBMFT010000001.1:0-861182 GCF_040095835.1 Flavonifractor hominis | reverse complement strand
CGGGAGCAGCTGGCCGTCATGCTCTACCGCTACGCCGGCTCCCCCGCCACGGAGGGCAGCCTGACCGGCTTTGCCGACGCCGCCTCCGTGTCCGCCTGGGCGCAGGATGCCATGGAGTGGGCGGTGGCCGAGGGCATCCTCACCGGCAAGAACGGCTCCGCTCTGGATCCCCAGGGCACCGCCAGCCGCGCTGAGGTAGCCACCATGCTCATGCGCTTTACCCAGGAGCAGAACGGCTGAGAAAATTACAACACAAAGAGCCCGGCCCAAGCATATGCTTGGGCCGGGCTCTTTGATTGATAAAGATCAGGTCTGATCGTCATCTTCCTGCGGTCCGCCATGGATGTTGGTGATTTCACAGTCAGAGGGGGCATCCGATGCCTGTGCGGCCATCTCTTTGGCTTGGCGCTCCAATTCATCCAGCTCGGCCAGGCGGCGGCGCAGCTGCTCCCGCTGCTGAGCATCCATAGCAGATACCTGCTGATCCAGCTGCTCTTCCCGGCGGCGCTTGGCGTCCTCCTGCATCTTCTGCTGCAGATCTTCGCTGTACTTGCGGCCCTGCTCCACAGCGATTTCGCCCCGCTCTACCAGGACCTTTCCGGCCTTACCGGCCTGCTCTGCGGCCAGTGCGGCCAAGCCAACGCCGGCGAGCGCTACATTGACCAATGACTTTCCAAGGTTTTCCCACATATTGGAACCCTCCTTATATCAAAATCGATATGGGCCGACCTGGCCCCGGTATCTGAGCTTATTATAGCCGGAAAACAGGGATTTGTCTTTGGCGTTGTGTGAACAATTCATTTAAAAGTTCTTAAAAAAGGTAATGGGCTTCGGGGTTGTGAGAATGAGGCGGGTGTAGTATAATAACACGAAACAGCAAATGCAAAGAGGCTTATGGTATGAAACAACTGGAAACAAGAACATGGGCAGAGATCAATCTTAGCCATTTGGAGGAAAACTATCGGGCGCTGCGTGCGCTTTTGCCGGACGGCTGCCGCTTTTTGGGTGTGGTGAAGGCGGATGCTTACGGACATGGCGCGGTGCCGGTGGCACGTCGGCTGGAGCAGCTGGGGGCAGAGTATCTGGCGGTGGCCTGCCTGGATGAGGCATTGGAGCTGCGCAGGGCCGGGATCCGGACTCCTATCCTGATTTTGGGCTACACTCCGGCCAGCTGTGCCTCCGAACTGCTGGCCAACGACCTGACCCAGACGGTATACGATGAACAGACGGCTCAAGCGCTGTCCGAGGCCGCGACGGCGGCAGGGAAGCGGCTGCTGGTACATGTCAAGGCGGATACCGGCATGTCCCGCCTGGGCTGGCTGTGTACGGAGCAGGAGCTGGAACACACGGCGGACACTATGGCGGCGATATGTGCCTTGCCTGGACTGGATGTGGAGGGAATCTATACCCACTTTGCCAATGCAGATGGGGATGAGGCGTACACCATGCTCCAGTTTACCCGCTTTCTGGACCTGCTGGCGGCATTGGAGGAACGGGACGTACATTTCCGTATCCGACACTGTGCGGCCAGTGCGGCAGTGCTGAACTACCCCTGTACATATCTGGACATGGTGCGCCCTGGAGTTGCCCTGTACGGGCATTATCCGGACCCGTCCTGTATGGGCCTGGAAGGGCTGCAGCTCAAGCCGGTGATGACCCTTAAGACCCGGGTGGCCTCGGTTAAAACGGTGCCGGCGGGTACGGCGGTGAGCTACGGCTGTACCCACGTGCTGGAACGGGAGACCAAACTGGCGGCACTGACCATTGGGTATGCGGATGGACTGCCGCGCGTGTGCTCGGATCGTCTGGAAGTCTTGATCCATGGCCGGCGGGTGCCGGTGGTGGGACGGATCTGCATGGATATGTGCATGGCGGATGTCACCGGGCTGGAGGTTTGCCCGGGTGATGAGGTGGAGGTCTTTGGCAGCGGCCTGCCGGTCGAGGAGGCGGCTGAATTGGCTGGTACCATCCAGTATGAACTTCTGTGTTCGGTGTCGCCCCGGGTGCACCGGGAATATCTGGGCTGAGGTACACGGAAGCGCTTGGTTTGGCATACACTGGACCGGGGAGGATGCGCCGGTATGGCGACGGGGAGCGCAGCCCCTTCCTGTTTTTTTAATGGCTGTGTATAAATCCTGTCGCCCCGTGGGAGAATCATAGTGACCGCGTTACATAGGCTGCTGGCCATGTGACGCAGGTGACTATCTTCCGGCGGAGTGTGAGCTTTTGTGGACAACAGCGTAAAACGAGGAGACATTTTCTATGCTGATCTGAGCCCTGTGGTGGGCAGCGAGCAGGGGGGCGTGCGTCCGGTGCTGATCGTGCAGAACGACACCGGCAACCGTCACAGCCCAACGGTGATCGCGGCCGCCATCACATCTCAGACCGGCAAGGCCCGTCTGCCTACCCACATTGAGCTCTCGGCCAACACCTACGGCCTGCCCAAAGAGTCCGTGGTGCTGCTGGAACAGATCCGGACGCTGGACAAACGGCGGCTGAGAGAGCATATGGGACGGCTGGACGAAACGCAGATGCAGCGGGTGGATAACGCCATCGCGGTCAGCTTCGGCCTGCACACAGATACCATGGTATAAGCAATCGCGGAGAGGACCGCTGGAAGGCGGCGGTCCTCCCGCATTTCAACGGAGGTTGTACATATGAAACGGAGAACATGGGGCATCCGGGTGGCGGTTGGCTGTCTGATGACGCTTGGGCTGGCCGGTGTGGCTCTGGCGGCGGGACAGCAGGGAAGCCAGAGCGATCCGCTGGTGACATTAAGTTATCTGAATCAGAAGGTCACTCCGGCCATTCTGGAACAGGTAGATGCCAAAGTGGCCGCCCGTGAGACGGAACTGAAGCAGCAGCTGAACGATGTAGTGACGGAATATGAGAAAGAGGTACAGGCCAGCCTGGCCGGTGAAACCGGGGATACGCCGGAGGGCGGCGCCATCTATGAGGTCGTGGAGCTGACGGCTGGGCAGACGCTGACCGGCGGGGCGTCCTGTGAGTTCCTGCTGCGCTCGGGTACAGCGGTATGCGTTTCGGACAGCGCACCCGGTCTGGTGGATATGACGGCCGGGACCACGTTGGCCAATGGCGGAACTCTGGTGGCCAACCACCTTTACCTGGGGACCATTGAGGGGCGGGGTGTGAAAGCGACCACTGCTGCCACCCTTATGGTACGGGGAAGCTATCAGATCCAGTGAAAGAATAAAACGAGGGGCCGCGGAGATCCGCGGCCCCTCGTTTTATTGTCTTATCCACGTGACATCCAGCCGGGCAGACGGTGGGGGGCCATGGCGGCTAAAATGCCCCAAAATACACCCAGCATTAGCAGCAGATCTCCAATACTGGCAAATCCGCCCAATACCGGCAGAGGACAATAGAGAATGTCACCCAGTATGAGCAATCGGGTCCCTTCTCCTGCGACGGCATACATAGGAATGTTTCCCACCAGCAGGTCGGCTGCTGCCTGGGAGGAGAGTAGGTCCACGACCTGAGGGCTTACCGGCATGCGCCAATGATTGGCTGCAATTACAGCCAGATTGCAGGCACTGCCCAGTCCAAGGAAGAAGGCGGTCTTTTTCAAATGCCGGTTGTATAAAACAAAAAGGAAAAGCAGCCCGTAGGAGAGCAGCAGAGCCCAGGGAGCACAGCTGATCCGCTGGAGCAGCAGAGCGAGCGCCGGCAATGGCAGCAGACGAAGGCCGCAGCGCTCAAACCGTGCCAGCCGCCCGCCGGTGCACCATCCCAGAAGCAGCGCCGCCAGAATGGATAAGCTCAGCATGTGGGCTCCTCCTGGGTGTTGGTGTCGGGCCGATCCAGCAGACCAGCTTCTGCCATATCAGCCAGAATGGTAGCGACTTGGGGATGAAACTGCCGCCCGGCCTCGGCGCGGAGAATGGCGGCGGCCTGCTGAGGCGTGCTGCCTTTGCGGTAAGGGCGGTCACTGGTGATGGCGTCATAGGCGTCGGCGGCGGAAAGAATGTAGGTCTCAATGGACAATTCGTCGCCCCGGGTGCCGTCTGGATATCCACGCCCGTCAAAAAACTCGTGGTGATGGAGTACCAGGGGAATGATCTCCTCGTATCCGGACAACTGCTTCAGAATACGTACTCCGGTGGCGGGGTGGGCCTGAATGATGGCTCGCTCCTCCGGGGTAAGAGCACCCGGCTTTTGCAGGATGGAGTCGGGCACGCCGATTTTGCCGATGTCGTGGAAAAGAGCGGCTACCGACAGCCAGGTGCGCTGTCGGGTGGAGAGTTTCATCTGATCGGCCACCTGGACGGCGTAATGTTCCACTCGTTGGGAATGGCCTTCGGTGTATTCGTCCTTGGCTTCCAGCGCGGCGGTGAGGGTGCGGATGATCTGCTGCTGATGCTTCTGGCTGTCCAGGTATAGACGGAAGGAGTAGCGGGCCAGCAGCAGCGGCAGCATAAACAACAGGGACAACCAGATACCGTCAGGCAGGTTCAGAAGAAAGGCCAGAAAGTAGCCAATGGGTGCGGACAGACCGATGCTTGGGATCAGAGTAAGGAACATGTGAAAAAATGTGGGATAAATGCGGATGCGCTGGGTCAACACGAAATAGAGCAGGATGACCACCACATTGGAGAGCATGGCCATGATGATAAACAGCAGTGCGGGAAGAAGCACATAAGGAAGGGTGATATCGCCCGGAGTCCCGCCTGCAGCATAATAAGCCAGCCCGCCCAGGAAATAAGAAATGCTGTGGTTTCCCATATTGAAGAGGTTTTTGCGCAGGGAGGTGTTCAGAAAATGTTCCCGGTGTGAGCCGTCCGGGGATGGAATGACGACAAACGGATAGGTAATGAGTTTGATCAGTGCCGCCGCTTCCGGGCCCAGAAGGAGCACGGTAGCCAGCACGCTGATGAAGGACAAATCCACCGTACAATCTTCCCGGAGATAGAGGGGAAGGCAGCAGCAGCCCCACGAGAGCAGAACCAGGACCAGAAAAACGCCTATGTAGGTCGGAGTCCAGGGACCGGCCAGGCAAGAGAGAAAGCGCCAGATGCAAAAGCACCCGACTGCCAGTCCAAGCACGCAGATCAGAGTCATATACCGCTTTGCAGCCGTTTGCATAACCTTGCCCTCCAGGACGCGCCTAAATGTCAGAATGGAAGAACACGGACAGCCGGGGATGCCGACTGTCCGCGTTCTGTTTGTGCTCAGCGGATGTTAAAGAACGCACCGCCGGCCAGGAGCAGGGAAACCAGGGAAGTAAGCGCAGCGATCAGCTTCGCGTGTTTCATCGAATATAGCCCTCCTTGACAGAACTCTGTCATTCGCTAGAGACAGGCCATATCCGCTTCGCTTAAATTAAGACCGGTCAGGATACCGGTTCGCCTTCCTTGGCGAAAGGAAGTGTGGTAAAACGACGGTTTACGCCATCCAGGGTGGCCAGAGCTACGGAAAAATTGGGATCATCGCCCTCGTAGCAGGCGCCCAGCAAGGCTTCCGTCTTTCCATCGTATTTCAGGTGCAGGCCAACCAAAATTGCCCGCCGTTCACCCATGGATGCGTAACGTACATCTTCCAGAAAGAACCGGCAGCCGGAAGCCAACAGGAGGTTGATGGCCTCCACCGTGGCCTGGGCAATGGCACGCATCCGGTCGGAACGGGCGGAATCATAACAGGCACGGCCGCTGTAAGTATTTCCATCCAGTGAGAGATGGACGACCACAGAAGAACCACTGCGTCCGCCGGAGAGCTCCAGCCGTTCGCAGATCAAACGGCGGTGATGTTCGGCAGAAAAACGACCCGGGATCTGAGCCACGCTGATGATTCTGTGATCCAGTTCCAGATGAAAGCGGGCCAGCATGGCCGACTGTACGTCGCGGACGATCTGTTTCGGGCCGCGGGACTGATCCGAAAGAATGTGAACTTCCCGAATGGTATCGTTTTCTACGACAAATTCACTCTCCAAAATGCCGGGGAGACAGCCGACCAAATCCTTCCACGCCTCGCTCTGAGACTTAAGATCCACAGTGAGTTCCCCCTAATCGCCAGGATCGATTAATTTCTGATAACATTATACAAAAAAGGGCTGCCGCATGCAATAGGTAACATAAAAATAAAAAAGAAAAACATATTACAAAAAGCGGTAACTTTAAGTAAAGCAAAACATTCGCCTGATGGAGGTTGCATACAATAAAAAGACAGGGGAGGGAGGAGGTGCCGCGGAGTGGAAAGACGCTATCCGCTGGCAGGCGGACAGGGATGGCTGACCCTTCAGGAAGAGGGGCTGCGGGTGCGGTGCAGGGGAGAACTGCGGGACGATAGACGAGGGCTGTATAAGTGTTACCTGCTGGGAAAAGGAGAGCGGTTTCTGCTGGGGACCTTTTTGCCGGAGCAGGGAAGGTTGCAGCTGCGGCGCAGTTTGTCACTGGACGAGCTTAGGCGTCGGGGAATATGGCCGCCGGAAGGAGCGGAGGCCGAGTTGGCGTTTGTCCCGGGAAGTACGGCTCGCCCCCGGGCACCGGCGGGGTGGAGCTGGGAGGCCACCCCTGCCCGGCTGATGGGGGAGCCGCTGCTGGCCCGGGCGGCGGGAAACGCCGGGGCCTTTCTGCGCCGGGAGGAGGGGGGCTTTTTGCTGGCCTTTCCCTGGCCGGAGGGGATGGCATTTCCCATGACGCCGCTGTTTTGTTTTGCGCGGGTGGAAGAGCTGGATGGACGGAGATGCGCCGTGTTTCCCTTTTCGTCCTGCGGCTGCCCGCGGCTGCCTCAGGGGTGAGGAGAAGTGGAGGGCACCCGGTTGTTTTTCCGGCGGGATTGCGGTATACTATCCTATCAGTGACAAAGGAAAAACGAGGAAGATGGATATGACGGATTACTTTCACCTGCACGCCGAGCCGGACGCCATCCGGGCCATCAGCAGCCTGGGGCTGGCCCATCTGGGAGACGGTGTGTTTGAACTGATGGTGCGCTCCTGGCTGTGCCTGCACGGTAAGGCCACCTCCAAGGGGCTGCACCGGGCCACTGTGCGCTATGTGGCCGCCCCCGCCCAGGCTAAGGCGGTGGAGAAGATCCTGCCCCTGCTGAGCGAGGAAGAGGGGGACGTGTTCCGACGGGGCCGCAACGTCAGCCCCCACAGCGTGCCCCAGAACGCCAGCCGGGCAGACTATCAGGCTGCCACCGGGCTGGAGGCGCTGTTTGGCTGGCTGTGGCTCCAGGGACGCACCCAGCGGCTCAACGAACTGTTTGGCATTATGATGGAGGAAGAGACATGCCGCTAGACGCACTTTGCCTCACAGCGGTGGCCGACGAGCTGCGCGCCGCCGTCCAGGGGGGCAAGATCGACAAGATCTATCAGCCCGCCCGGGATGAGGTGGTGCTGTTCATCCGGGGGCAGCAGGGGAATGTAAAGCTGCTGCTCTCGGCCAATCCGGGCCATCCCCGGGCCCACCTTACCACCCTGCCCCGGGAAAACCCGGCCGAACCGCCCATGTTCTGTATGCTCCTGCGCAAGCATCTGCAGGGGGCGCGCATCCTGGAGTTGGTGCAGCCGCCCATGGAGCGCATTCTGGACTTCCGCCTGGAGAGTCTGGATGAGCTGGGCGACCGGGTGGAGCGCCGGCTGGTGCTGGAGGCCATGGGCCGCAACGCCAACCTGATCCTGTTGGATGGGGAGGGGCGCATCCTGGATTGCATACGCCGGGTGGACGGAGACATGTCCCGCCAGCGGCAGGTGCTGCCGGGGCTGTTCTACCGCCAGCCCCCTGCGCCGGACAAGCTGGACCCCATGGCGCTGGAGCCGGAGCAGCTGCGCCAGGCACTGGACAATCCGCTGGGCAAGCAGTGGGACAAGCTGCTGCTGGATACCTTTACCGGACTGTCCCCTCTGCTGGCGCGGGAACTGACCTTCCGGGCGGGGGAGGATCCCGCCCGTCTGGCCGCCGAGGTGGAGAAGCTGTGCGCCTGTGTGCGGGAGGGGCGGGTGACCCCCACCCTGCTGATGCGGGAGGGGAAAGCGGTTGATTTTACGTTCCTGCCCATCCTCCAGTACGGTCCGGAGACCGAGAGCCTGCCCCAGGAGAGCTTTTCCAAGATGCTGGACGGCTTTTATGAGAACCGGGAGGCGGCCGAGCGGGTGCGCCAGCGGGGCCAGGACCTGGTGAAGGCGGTAACCAACGCCCGGGACCGGACGGCCCGCAAGCTGGCCAACCAGCAGCGGGAGCTGGAAGCGACGCAGGACCGGGAGCGCCTGCGGGAGCAGGGGGACATCATCACCTCCAACCTCCACGCCATGGAGAAGGGAATGAGCGTGCTGCGCGCCATGGACTTCTACGATCCGGCCTGCCCCATGGTGGAGATCCGGCTGGACCCCCTGCTCACGCCTCAACAGAATGCCGCCCGGTATTATAAGGAGTACAACAAGGCTAAGACGGCCGAGAAGATGCTCACCATCCAGCTGGAAAAGGGCGGCCGGGAGCTGGAGTATCTCAACAGCGTGCTGGAGAACCTCTCCCTGGCTGAAGGGGAGCGGGACCTGCAGGAGATCCGCCAGGAGCTGACCGAGACCGGCTACCTCCGCCGTTCCGGCAAGGCCAAGGACCGGGGGAAAAAGGTGGCCGGCAAGCCCATGGAGTTCCGCTCCTCTACCGGGCTGCGGATCTCGGTGGGCAAGAACAACAGCCAGAACGACCTGCTGACCACCAAGATGGCCTATAAGAGCGATATCTGGCTCCACACCCAGAAGATCCACGGGTCCCACGTGATCCTCTGGCTGGAGGGGGGCGAGGCCGACGCCCAGAGCCTGACCGAGGCCGCCCAGCTGGCGGCCTGGTTTTCTCAGGCACGGGAGAGCAGCAAGGTGCCGGTGGACTATACCCCGGTGAAGTATGTAAAGAAGCCCGCCGGTGCCCGGCCGGGCATGGTGGTCTATACCACGTATCAGACCGCCGTGGTGGACCCGGACCCGGAGCTGGCCAAGCGACTGAGGGTGAAATAAATGGATACCTGCCACATCCTGATCGTTGAGGACGATCCCGATATCAACAAACTGCTCTGCCGCATTCTGGAGGGGGCGGGGTACAGCTGCCGCCCGGCCTTTTCCGGCAGCGAGGCCGTTTTGTGGGCGGGGCAGTATGAATATGACCTGGTATTGCTGGATCTGATGCTGCCCGGCCTGACCGGGGAAGAGTTTATCACCCAGATGCGCCGGAAAAAGACCATGCCCATCATCGTCCTCTCGGCCAAGGCCGGGCTGGAGGACCGGGTAAACGTGCTCCGGCTGGGAGCGGACGATTTTATCCCAAAGCCCTTTGACAACGCCGAGGTGCTGGCCCGGGTGGAGGCCCAACTGCGCCGGTACAAGCAGTTTTCCGGCGGCGGTGGAGGGAGCGTACTCACCCACGGAGACCTGGAGCTGGATAAGGAGAGCGTCACGGTCACAGCCGGCGGCGCCCCGGTGAGCGTGACCGCCCGGGAGTTTGAGATCCTCAAGCTGCTCATGGAGCACCCGAAAAAGGTCTTTACCCGGGAGCAGCTCTATGAGCAGGTGTGGGGCGGGGAGTATATGGGGGACGACAACACGGTCAACGTCCATATCTCCAACCTGCGCT
This sequence comes from Flavonifractor hominis, assembly GCF_040095835.1. Classification (NCBI taxonomy): domain Bacteria; kingdom Bacillati; phylum Bacillota; class Clostridia; order Eubacteriales; family Oscillospiraceae; genus Flavonifractor; species Flavonifractor hominis. Next base: position 851,598 of record NZ_JBBMFT010000001.1, on the reverse strand, counting down.
CCAAGCTGGCCAAGGTTAGTGACCGGGAGTACATCAAGACGGTCTGGGGTATCGGCTTTAAGATGAGTGATTAAGACTTTCTTCACCTTTGCTTAAAGGCGGATTATGGACTTGCCGCTATACTGGCATCACAATCCAAACGAAAGGCTGATGCCGTATGACACAAGAAGTATTGGTGACCCACGGGCTCACCAAGCGATATGGAAACCGGCCGGTGGTGGACCGGGTGGACCTGAGTGTGGAGAAGGGCCAGATTTACGGCCTGGTGGGCCGCAACGGGGCGGGTAAGACCACCCTGATCCGTATGGTGACGGGGCAGACCGTTCCCTCCGGCGGGGAACTGAGCCTGTTCGGCGCCTCCGGCGGACGGGAGCTTTCTGCCATGCGCGCCCATACCGGGGTGATGGTGGAGACCCCCAGCTTTTATCCCTACCTCACCGCCCGGCAGAACCTGGAGTACTACCGTATCCAGCGGGGCATCCCCGGCGACCGGGTGGTGGATCAGGTGCTGGAGGAAGTGGACCTGGCGGGCACGGGGAAAAAGACCTTCAAGAACTTTTCCCTGGGCATGAAGCAGCGCCTGGGCCTGGCGCTGGCGCTGATGAACCGGCCGGACTTCCTGCTGCTGGACGAACCCATCAACGGCCTGGACCCGGAAGGGATCGTGGAGTTTCGCAACCTGCTGCTGCGGCTGAATGAGGAGCAGCAGACAACCATTCTCATCTCCAGCCACATCCTGCCGGAGCTGGCCAACCTGGCTACCTGCTACGGCTTCATTGACAATGGAGTGATGCTGGAGCAGATCTCCGCCCAGGCCCTGCAGGAGAAGTGCCGGGCCTGCATCGAGGTGCGGGTGGACGACGTCTCCCAGGCCGCGCTCGTTCTGGAGCGGGAGCTGGAGGTCCGGGACTATGAGGTGCTGCCCGGCAACCTCATCCGTCTGTACTGTTTCCTGGACCAGCCCCATACGGTGGCCCGGGTGCTGGTGGAGGGGGGCGTGGCCCTCCAGTCCATCGAGAGCCGGGGGGCCAATCTGGAGGATTACTTCCTGTCCATGATCGGGGGTGTCCGCCATGCGTAATTATCTGGCTGCTGAGTGCTACAAGGTCTTTCGGAGAAAATACTTCTATCTTACCCTGCTCGTCGTCCTGGCGTTGGAGGGAGTGCTGCTGTGGGGCTGCTGGCTGAGCAGCACCTGGGGCAATGCGGGCATGGATTTCTATTCCGCCGCCACCATGGTGTCCGTCATGCTGAGCATCGGGGCGTATGCCACCATCCTCACCTGTGATATGGTCTTTTCTGAACAGTACAAGCAGAACACCCTGAAAAATGAGGTGGCTTACGGTCTGCCGCGGGTGCGGATCTATCTGGGCAAGCTGGCGGTTGCCACGCTGGTGTCCATCCTGGCGGCGGCGGTCATGCTGGCGCTGTACGTGGCCGGCTGCTGGTTGCTGCTGCCCCACAATGAGCTGGATGGGGTAGCCATGACCCTCAACGGCTACGTCCTGGCGGGGGCCTTCCCCCTGTGGCTGGGTGCTCAGGGGATCACTATGGCCTGCTATTTCCTGGTGCGCAACACCACTCTGGCCGCCTTCGTCAGCGTGGGCTTGCTTGGGGTTCTGCCGGCCATCCTCCAGGGACTCGGACTGCTGTTCCATCCGGTGTTCGAGACGGTGCGGCAGATCATGCCGACGGTCATGCTGGAAACGCTGCCCAATCGGGCCTTCCAGATGGATTATGTAGGCATGTGCTGGCTGGTGGGCGTGGCGCTGCTGATTCTGTCCACCGCAGTGGGCCTGACGGCCTTTCAGAAAAAAGAGATCCGCTGAGGGGAGCGGACGGCCGGAAGGGGAACGGGTATGCTCAACTACATCAAAGCCGAGCTGTGGAAGTCCCTGCACCACCGGGTCGCCTGGGGGACCACCCTGTTTCTGGTCCTGTGTACCACTCTGTTTGGGATATTGATGAGCAGCGCCACCTATGCCGAGCTGGTCGGTGGGGTCAGCTTGACCATGCTGACGGGGATGCTGGTGGTGCCTCTGCTGGTGCAGGTGGTGGACGGCAACCGGGGGGAGACCCTCAAAAATGAGGTGGCCTTCGGCCTGAGCCGGGGCAGGATCTACGGCGGCAAGCTGTTGTCCGGCCTACTGTTGGGCATGCTTCTGTGCGCGCTTTTGCTGATGGGGCTTTTGGGGATCTGCTTTCCGCTGTTGTCCCACAGCGACCGGGCGGGGGAAGAAGCCTCCTTGGCAATCCTGCTTTTTTGCCTGGCGGGAGCTCTGCCGGTGTGGTGCGGGATGTTCGCTCTGTGCCATGCCATGGCAGTGATCTTCCCCGGTGCCGCCGTTTGGATGACGGCTTATTACCTGGTCTTTTTCGTGGGGCAGCCCATTCTGGCGGCACTGTCCACGCTGTTTACCGGGGGACAGCTTTCCCCACTGCTCCAGGCCATCCTGATGCCCTATACGCTGCTGATGCCCCCCTATCTGTCCGGGTGGCTCACCTGGAAGTACCAGCTCTGGTGCTGGGGGATCGGCCTGGGCTGGGGCGGCGTAAGCACCGCTGTGGGGGCAGTGTGGTTTTCCAGACGGGACATTCGATAAAGGACAAGGCGCGCCCGGACCCCGGGCGCGCCCTTGGCGTATTCAAGGGGGCGTGAGAAATGGGGATCCTGTGTATCCTGCTGGCGGCGGCCTGTCTGATCCTGGGCTGGTGGGTGTGGACCCAGCGGCGGGCGCTGCGGAGCGCGGCGGCACAGCTGGAGGAGCTGGAGCGGACGGGCAGCTCGGCCCGGGTACGGCTGGCAGTGCCCAACGGGGCGGCGGAGGCGCTGCTCCAGGAGGTCAACCGCCTGCTGGAGGCCCGCCGGATGGATCAGGCCGCCTGGCGGGAGCAGGAGAAATCCCTGCGGCGGCAGATCTCCAATATCTCCCACGACCTGCGTACCCCATTGACCTCGATTTTGGGCTACCTTCAGCTGCTGGAGGATCCAGATCTGCCGGAGGAGGAACGGCGGGAGTACCTGAGTGTCATTGAGAGCCGCTCTAAGGCCTTGCAGAATCTGATCACCGGCTTTTATGAGCTCTCCCGCCTGGAAGGCGGGGAGTATCCGCTGGAGCAGGCGCCGGTCAATCTCCATGCCAGTCTGTCCGGCCTGCTGGCCGCCTTCTACAACGACTTTGTGGAAAAGGGCTTTGACATGACGGTGGAGCTGGAGGAGGGCCTGCCGCCGGTGTTGGCGGATGAGGGGGCGGTGCTCCGGGTATTCACCAACCTGATCCGCAACGCGCTGGATCACGGCTGCGGGAAAATGGAGGTGCGCCTGTTCCGGGAGGGCGAGTGGGTGGTCAGCCAGTTCCGCAACGAGACCACCGACTTGACGCAAGAGGACGTTCCCCATGTGTTTGACCGCTTCTTTACCTCCGACAAGATGCGCACCGGCCGCAACACCGGCCTGGGACTGGCCATCGTCAAGGCCCTGGCCGAACAGATGAGGTGCCGTCTGGAGGCGGAGTTGACGGACGGAATGTTTGCGATCGTCCTCCGGTGGAGGACTTAACGAGGGTGGGCGGCGGTTTTCTAGACCGGCGCGCTTTACTTCTTGACAAAGCGTAGGAAAGCTGATATGGTTAGTTTAGTAAAGTGGACGGGCGGAATCCGTTGCGGCAGTAGGCCGTCTGGAATTTGGACCGCCCACCTTCCATTGACGTTAGGGACGCGCTCGCCGGACCGGGCGGACAAGCGCGATGAGAAGAGGTAGAGTATATGGTCAAAATCGTACGGAAAAAGGTCCTCAATCCCAGTGTGACCCTGCTGGAGGTGGAGGCGCCCCTCATCGCCAAAAAGGCGCGGGCGGGGCAGTTTATCATTCTGCGTTTGGATGAGCAGGGGGAGCGCATCCCGCTGACCATCGCCGATTACGACCGGGAGAAGGGTACCATCACCATTATCTTCCAGAAGGTGGGCCTGACCACCGAGCTGCTGGCCGATCTGAACGAAGGCGATGTGATCCGGGATTTCGTTGGCCCGCTGGGGCTGGCCACCGAACTGCCCGAGGGCGCCAAGCGGGTGTGCGTGGTGGGCGGCGGCGTAGGCTGCGCCATCGCCTATCCTCAGGCCAAGACCTGCCATGCCGCGGGGATCGAGGTGGATGTCATCGCCGGTTTCCGCTCCAAGGACATCGTGATCCTGGAGGAGGAGTTCCGGGCGGTGAGCGACCACTGCTATATCATGACGGACGACGGCACCTATGGCGAGCAGGGCTTTGTCACGGTCAAGCTCCAGCAGCTCATCGATTCGGGTGTCCACTATGACGCCGTCATCGCCATCGGCCCCATCCCCATGATGAAATTTGTCTCCAAGACGACCGAACCCTATGGGATCAAGACCATTGTCAGCCTGAACCCCATTATGATCGACGGCACGGGTATGTGCGGCGGATGCCGGGTCACCGTGGGCGGCAAGATGAAATTTGCCTGCGTGGATGGCCCGGATTTCGACGGGCACCAGGTGGATTTTGACGAGCTGATGAACCGCAACGCGGTCTACCGGGCCCAGGAGATCGAAGAGGAGAAGCGGCACGACTGCCGTATGGAGCAGCTGGCCCATGAGATGATCCATTGAGGGGGAGCAGAAGATGCCGAATATGAGTATGACCAAGATTCCCATGCCGGAACAGGACCCCAAGGTCCGCAATCATAATTTCCAGGAGGTGGCCCAGGGTTACACCGCCGAGATGGCTGTGGAGGAGGCCCAGCGCTGCCTCAACTGCAAGCATAAGCCCTGTGTGGGCGGCTGCCCGGTGAACATCCGCATTCCGGAGTTCATCGCCAAGGTGGCTGAGGGCGACTTCAAAGCCGCTTACGAGATCATTACCGATACCAACGCCCTGCCCAGCATCAGCGGCCGTGTCTGCCCCCAGGAGAGCCAGTGTGAGGCCCGCTGTGTCCGTGGCATCAAGGGCGAGCCGGTGGCTATTGGCCGGCTGGAGCGTTTTGTGGCCGACTGGTACCGGGAACACATCAACGAGATGCCCCAAAAGCCCAAGAGCAACGGCATCAAGGTGGCGGTGGTGGGCTCCGGCCCTGCCAGCCTGACCTGTGCCAGCGATCTGGCCCGGCTGGGCTATGAGATCACCATGTTCGAGGCGTTCCATACCGCCGGGGGCGTGCTGGTCTATGGCATCCCCGAGTTCCGCCTGCCCAAGGCCATCGTGCAGAATGAGGTGGACAAGCTGGCCGCCATGGGCGTGGATGTGGAGACCGACATGGTGGTGGGCAAGACCTACGATGTGGACGAGATGTTCGAAGCGGGCTACCGCGCGGTCTTTATCGGCACGGGCGCGGGCCTGCCCATGTTCATGGGCATCGAGGGGGAGACCCTGGCCGGCGTCTATTCCGCCAACGAGTACCTCACCCGCATCAACCTGATGAAGGCCTATCGGGAGGGGTACGACACCCCCATCAAGAAGATCAAAAAAGCCGCCATCGTGGGTGGCGGCAATGTGGCCATGGACGCCGCCCGCTGTGCCATGCGCATGGGGGCCGAGCATGTGTATGTGGTGTACCGCCGGGGCGAGGAGGAGATGCCCGCCCGGCGGGAGGAGATCCACCACGCCAAGGAAGAGGGCATTGAGTTCCTGTTCCTGAACAATCCCACCAAAATCCTGGGGGACGACAAGGGACGGGTCCGTGCCATGGAGTGCATCAAGATGGAACTGGGTGAGCCGGACGCCAGCGGCCGCCGCCGTCCCATCGAGGTGCCCGGCAGCGAGTTTGAGCTGGAGGTGGACGCGGTTATCATGAGTCTGGGCACCAGCCCCAACCCGCTGATCCGTTCCACCACTCCGGGTCTGGAGACCAATAAGAAGGGCTGCCTGCTGGTGGATGAGCAGACCATGGCCACCACCCGGGAAGGCGTGTATGCCGGCGGCGATGCGGTGACCGGCGCGGCCACCGTGATCCTGGCCATGGGTGCCGGCAAGAAGGCTGCCGCCTCCATGCATCAGTATTTGAAGGATACATACGGCGCTTGACGCGCAGAAAAAACGGGACGCCCTGAGGCGTCCCGTTTTTTCCGCCTTCAGGCGGTCTGGAGCTGTCGGTGGAAGAGCGCGCGGAAGAGCCGGCGCACCAGCGGCCCGCAGAAAAAGACCTGCCAGCACAGCGCCATGGGGAAATTGCGCACCAGCGTCTGGAGCCAGACCGAGACAAATTCCGCGTGAAATCCGGAGAAGAACACCGTGGCCCCAAAGCTCATGGTGGGGCACATCAGGGCCACGGTGATGCCGGCCCGCACCAGAATCACTAGAATGGGGCGGTCCTCCCCGGGAGTGAGCTGGGCGAAGGTCAGCTTCTGGGCCAGAGGGTCCATAAAGAAAAAACTCATGATAAAACAGGTGGGCAGCATAATACGCATTTCCCACAGCGCCGGCAGCCAGCAAGCGTTGGACATCCCACCCAGCCGGAAGGCGGTGTTGTACACCTCCATGGCCAGCACCATGAAAAAACACATGAGTAGAGCAAACACGACTTCCTGAAATTTGGTTCTTGGCATGATCAAACCACTCCTTTTCCGAAAAAAAGAGCGGCGCCCGGCACGTAACTGGATTTACGTGCCGGGCACCACTCGTTCGTGCCCCTATCATACTACATTTACGGGCATTTCGCAAAGGGCAATTTGCATGAAAGCGATCGACTCAGGGCCAGATGGTCCAGCTGTCGGCGTAGCATTCTGCCTGAGAGTCATAGGGCAGGCAGATCCAGAGCTGCCAGATATCCTCCAGCTCTGAGAAGGCCTCCACGCACAGCGTGCCCGACGCGCCGTCCGGCGCGGTGTGGAACTGGCCTGTGCTGTCCTGCACCAGAACGGGCAGACTCAGCTCGATCGGCTGGCCGTCCAGCCGCGCAGTCTGGCTGCCCCAGGTCAGCTCCAGCGTAATGCCGCGGTAGGTCATCACAGCGGTGTGGGAGGCGTCGTCCCAGTCGCAGTCGATCCCAAGCCCTTCACACAGGGCCCGTACCGGCAGGAGGTATCCGCCGCCCTCCGGCCGGGGGTTTACCCGTGCCAGAGAGAAGGGCAGGGTGTCACAGCTCTCCTCTTCTGTGGGCCGTGGTGTACTGCCATCCAAAGGGTATTCCAGGCCCCACACCACCAGCGCTTTGATCTGGGACAGGTCCTGCACGCTGCGGAACGTGAGGTTCCAGGTGCCCCGGTAGGCGGCGGTATCGCCGGAGGACTCCAGCAGGGTGGTGCCCTGGGTGGGGGCGTTCAGCATCTGGCCGGCCGTGCGCAGTGTGCCGTCCGCCATGCGGAACTGGATGGGGGGCAGAGGGGCCTCTTCCCGGAGGCCCTGGTCGGTCCAAGACACGTCCATCTGCAGGGAGAGCGGGGTAAGGGACACGGTATGCAAGGTGACCGGGCCTGCCGCCCGGGTCTCATACCAGGCCAGACCCTGACCGGAGGCGTTTACCGCCACCTCCACCGGCTGGGCCGGGTCCAGTGGCACCGAGATGGAGAGTCCCGGCTCCATATACCCCATGCGGACCGAGAGCTGACTGCACGTCATGCCCGACAGGTCCACCCGGATGCGCCAGGTGGTGGAAGTCTCGGTGCGCAGGGCGGATACCTCGCTGTAGCTGAAACTGCCGCCCACAGCGGGGGCGGAGTCCTGAGAGAGGTAGTCCGGGTCCACCGGGTGGATGCTCCACAGATCGATCCCGTTAAAATCCTCTGTGCCCATAAAGGCCGCGGCCTTGTCGGTACGGGCGTCTACCCGCACCAGCAGCAGCGCGGCGGAGGCGTCGCAGGCCGAGCTCTCCACCGTCAGGGTGTACTGCTCGTCACAGACCGACCTGGGTTGATCATCCACCAGGTCCTGGGCGGCGCTCTGTCCGCCCTGAAAGTAGAAGTCGAGCACATTCCAGTGGGAAGCGGCCGCCAGAGCCGAACCCGCCAGCAGGACCGCGGCGGCGGCGACCAGTGCCGCCAGGCGAAGTTTTTGCCGCATATAAAGGCTCCTTTCCGAAGGGATGGCGTTCAGCGCGGCATTGACCCGCCGCCGTACGGCTGCCGGGTCGGGCTGCGGACAGGGGCCCTCCATGGGAACGGTCTCGTCCCAGAGCTGCTGGAGTCGGTTCTTCACAGCGCATCCCCTCCTTCCGTCAATCGTTGTCTGAGTGCCTTGCGGCCCCGAAACAGCCGCTGTTTGGCGGCGGTCTGGGTCAGCCCCAGATCCCGGGCCGCATCCTTGAGCTTATCGCCCAGGTAGTAGTAGCGGAGGAACAGAGTGCGGTCAGGCTCCTCCAGGGCGTCTACGGCCTCCCACAGCCGCCGGGCCCACTCCCGGCGTTCGGCCTCTTCTTCCGGGCCGGGCGCGCCGGAGGCGGTGGACGGTTCAGGCAGCGGATCGGCCGGACGATGGGTCCGCAGCCAGTCGGTAGCCTTGTTGCGGGCCACGGTGCCCAGCCAGGGGCGCAGTCCCTGCTCCGGGTCCAGCTGTCCGGCGTGGGCCCAGAGGGCCAGAAACACGTCGGCCACCACTTCCTCCACGTCCTCCCGGCTGCCCTGGCAGCCCAGGGTGCGGGTCACCACCGCCCCCACATATGGGGTGAAACGGTCGATGGCCTGCTCCAGTGCCGTGCGGCTATGCCGCATGAGGTTTCGGGCCAGCGCCCGTTCGTCCATATCCATTCCCTCGCTTTCCAGAACCGGTTCTGCCTGTATATACGACCAAGATGGCCCACGGTTACGGTTTCGGGACAAAAAATTCCCCCAAGGCATGTTGCCTTGGGGGAAGAATGGCTCAGTGCAGGTCGGGCAGGGCGGCCAGCAGACCGTCCACGTCGGCCTCGCTGGTGTGGAAGCAGGCCACAAAACGGACCACGGTATGGGTCTCGTCATAGGGACACCAGTCTTCGTATTCGCACACCGCGTCGATCTGGGGCTTGATGGAGTTGGGTACCACGGCGAAGACCTGGTTGGTGGGGGACTCCACCCACAGCTGCCAGCCCTTGGCCTTCAGACCCTTCTGGAGACGGGCGGCCATCTCATTGGCCTGGCGGCCCATTTTAAAGTAGAGGTCGTCCTCAAACAGGGTCAAAAACTGCACGCCCTGGATCCAGCCCTTTTCCATTACGGCCAGCAGGCGCTTCTTCATGCGGAAGAAGCCCTCGGTGAGCTCGGGCCGGGTGATGACCAGGGCCTCGCCGAACATGGTGCCGTTCTTGGTGCCGCCGATGTAGAAGGCGTCGCACAGATGGGCGAACTCGGGCAGGGTCATGTCGTTGGCGTCGGAGGCCAGGGCACAGCCCAGCCGGGCGCCGTCCACAAACAGAAGCAGGCCGTTCTTGCGGCAGAAATCATACAGGGCGGTGAGCTCTGCTTTGGTGTAGACCGCACCGTTCTCGGTGGCGTTGGAGATGTACACCAGGCCGGGCTTGGTCAGGTGGACGTCCTCATGGAGCTTGAGCAGGGGGACCAGCTGCTCCGGGGCGATCTTACCGGCGGCGTCAGCCTCCACGGTGAGGATCTTGTGGCCGGTGGCCTCAAATGCGCCCACTTCGTGGCCGTTGAGGTGGCCGGAGTGGGGGCAGATGGCGGCCTCCCAGGGCTTGAGCAGGAAGGCGCAGGTCAGTACGTTGGCCTGTGTGCCGCCAGTGACGAATTCCACCATGGCGTCGGGGCAGCCGCACACCTCACGGATGCGGTCCTTGGCCCGGGCGGTGTACTTGTCGTCACCGTAGCCGATGTTGCCCTCCAGGTTGGCGGCGCATACCGCGTCCATCACCTTGGGGTGAGCGCCGAAGGAGTAGTCGTTGCGGAAGAAGTACTTCATTTCAAAACCCTCCAAATCAGATTGGGAGGCGGCGGAAGGATTCCGCCGCCCTTGCGTTCCCATTAAAATTTAAAGGAATCTTTCAGACTGACCGAGCGGTTAAAGACCAGGTGGCCGGGGGCGCTGTCCTTGTTGTCCACGCAGAAGTAGCCCTGGCGCAGGAACTGGAAGGAGGCGGGGGCTTCCACGCCGGCCAGGCCGGCCTCCACCTTGGCGTTGGGGAGCACCTCCAGAGAGTTGGGGTTGAGGCAGTCCAGGAAGTTCTTGTCGCCGGCGTCGGGATCGGCATCGGTAAACAGGTTGTCGTACAGGCGCACCTCGGCGTCCACGGCGGTGGCGGCGTCCACCCAGTGGATGGTTGCGCCCTTCACCTTACGGCCGTCGGCGGGGTCGCCGCCCCGGCTCTCCGGGTCATAGGTGGCAAAGATCTCGGTTACATTGCCGTTTTCATCCTTGGCACAGCCGGTGCATTTGATCAGGTAGGCACCCTTCAGACGGCACTCAGGGCCGTCGGGGTAGAGGCGCTTGTACTTGGGTACCGGAGTCTCCAGGAAGTCCTCAGCCTCCACATACAGGTTGCGGGAGAAGGTGATCTCACGGCTGCCGGCTTCGGGGTCGTTGGGGTTGTTTTCCACAGAGAAGGTCTCGCTCTGGCCCTCGGGGTAGTTGGTGATGGTCAGCTTGACGGGACGGAGCACCGCCATGACCCGCTGGGCAGTCAGGTTCAGGTCCTCCCGCAGGCAGTGCTCCAGGAAGGCAAATTCCACGGTGGAGGCGGCTTTGCTCACGCCGTTGCGCTCGGAGAAGTTGCGGATGGCCCGGGGGGTATAACCCCGGCGGCGCAGGCCGCAGATGGTGGGCATCCGGGGGTCGTCCCAGCCGGACACCCGGTTTTCCTCCACCAGCTGGCGCAGCTTGCGCTTGCTCATGACGGTGTAGTTGATACCCAGGCGGGCGAACTCGATCTGCCGGGGCTTGGCGGGTACATCGCAGTTGGCGATCACCCAGTCGTACAGGGGCCGGTGATCCTCAAACTCCAGGGTGCACAGGGAGTGGGTGATGCCCTCCAGCGCGTCCTCCAGAGGATGGGCGTAGTCGTACATGGGGTAGATGCACCACTTGTCTCCCTGACGGTGATGGTGCATGTGGTTGATGCGGTAAATCACCGGGTCGCGCATGTTGAAGTTGCCGCTGGCCAGGTCAATCTTGGCCCGCAGGGTGTATTTGCCATTGGGGAACTCGCCCGCGCGCATCCGGGCAAACAGATCCAGGGATTCTTCGATGGGACGGTCCCGCCAGGGGGAGCGGGCAGGGGTGTTTACGTCGCCACGGTACTCCTTGAACTGCTCGGGGGTCAGCTCACACACATAGGCCAGGCCCTTCTTGATGAGCTCCACGGCGTACTCGTACATCTGCTCAAAATAGTCCGAAGCGAAGTAGAACCGGTCGCCCCAGTCATAGCCCAGCCAGTGGATGTCCTCCTGGATGGCCTCTACATATTCCACATCTTCCTTGGTGGGGTTGGTGTCGTCCATGCGGAGGTTGCAAAGCCCGCCGTACTTCTCAGCGGTGCCGAAGTCCACAAAGATCGCCTTGGCATGGCCGATGTGCAGGTAGCCGTTGGGCTCCGGCGGGAACCGGGTATGGACGGTCATGCCTTGGAACTGACCACCCTGGGCGATGTCCTCGTCGATGAAATCATGGATGAAGTTTTGCGTCATGGTGGGGTTCAGCTCTTCTGGCATTTGGTTTCACTCCTTTATATTGATACAAATTGATATTTTACCCTGAAAAATGGAAAATTGCAAGAGCCGCAGCCGGAAAAGGAGTGGCAGCGGGAAAAAAGACGGGGCGCCGCATCAAGAAGCGGCACCCCGTTGGAAGAACGATGGTTCAGGATTCGTTGGGCAGGCTGGAGGAGACGTCCTTGTGGAACGCATCCCCGTGAACAATGTACTTGGAGACCACCTTGTAAACCAGGAACGTGACCGTGGAGTTGACTCCGGCCTTGATGAGGTTAAAGGGGGCGATGAAGGGGAAGAGCAGGGTGTCCACATAGGCGCGGTTGGCGGCCACGGCAGCGGTATCCGCCACGTCGGCGGTGATGAAATAGGGGGTGAAGAAATGGTTGAAGACCATCATGGCGGCCGTCATGGCCAGAGTGCCGCACACCAGGGCCAGCACAGCGCCCCGGCGGGTGTGGCGGAACTTATAGATGGTACCGGCCACCAGGACCAGCGTGGAGGTGGCGAAGATGTGCATGGCGATCCCCATCACGCCGCTCTGGGCGCTGACGGTAAAGCCCTGGATCAGGCTGGCCACCACGGTGAGCATCAGCCCGGCCGCCGGGCCGTAGGCAAAAGTACCGATGAGGATGGGAATGTCAGCGGGGTCATATTCCAGAAATGCCACGGGCCCAAAGATGGGGAAGTGGACCAGCCACACCAGTACAATGGACAGAGCCACCAGCATGGCCATCACGGCCAGCTTCTTGATGCGGACGGATCTTGCAGACATAATAAAACACTCCTTATTGACTGGATAACACCTGAAAGACCATGCCTTCCAGGTGTCAAAATCAAAAGGAGCGTGCCCAATTTCAACACATCTTCTTTCATCCAGACTTCGCGCCCGTGCTGTGCGCGTCACTGTCGGTCCCGGAGTTGCACCGGGTCAGCCGTTGCCGGCTCGCGGACTGTACCGCCGATCGGGATTTTCACCCTGCCCTGAAGACATCAGATTCAGTTGTTCCGCCCTTATTATACACATTTAGTGGGAAATTGCAAGAGAAAAAATAAAAAACAAATGTTCGATAAAACATTGACTTGCCCGGCGGGATATACTACAATGAGGACAACAAGGATACGGAGGGGCAGAATGGACAGAGAACGGACGTGCAGCTTTACCGGCCATCGGCCGGAAAAACTGCCCTGGCGGGAGAATGAGCAGGACCCACGATGCCTGGCGTTGAAGGCGCGGCTGGTGAAGGCGGTGGAGCAGGCATATGACGAGGGAGTGCGGCACTTCCTGTGCGGGATGGCCCGTGGGGCAGACTTCTATTTCTGCGAGGCGGTGCTGGAGCTGCGCCGTAAGTGCGCCGGCGTGACGCTGGAGGCGGTGATCCCTTGTGAAGAGCAGGCCGCCCATTGGCGGGAGCGGGACCGGGAGCGGTATTTCTCCCTGGTGGAGCGCTGTGACCGGGAAACCATGATCCAGCGCCACTACGACCGGGGGTGCATGCTCCGGCGCAACCGCTATCTGGTGGACCATGCCGGGATGCTGATCGCGGTCTATGACGGGATGCTGGGCGGTACGATGTATACCATTTCCTATGCCATGAAACAGGGACGGAAGATCGTGACACTGGATGTAGAGGAGTAGGGCGGCCGTTTGGCCGCCCTTTTTTCTGGAACAAACAGGCACATCCGGAGCGGAAGGTGCATATTCTGGAAGAGGACTCCATCGGTTAGCGGTGAATAAGGTTTTAATAATTATATAATAGAATGGTAAAAATAACAAAAGAAAACGAATAAAAGAAAATATGATTTTAAACAAACTGCCGGTTTTGTCAGGAGTTTGGACAGGATTCGGGTTTTGTCTATTTTCCTTTTGACAAAAGGGCGGTATAGTATCACCAACGATTGGTATTGTTATGCCGTGAAAGGGGAAAAGAAAGATGAAGATTCCTGACAGTCTGAAGCGTTACGGCCTGGCCAAGGTGTTTGATTATCTGGACAAGGATCCCATGAACAATATGAGCAAGGTCATGGATCTGGTCAACAAATTTGCCGGGGACACGTTGAGCACGCAGCGTGCAGCGTTCGACCGAGTCATCAACGATAAAGATTCCTGCTGGCACCAGCTGATCGAAAAAGTCTGGACCCAGACCGATCCGGATGTATTGAAGACGGTATTCAATAACTTCTTTGTCAACGCCAACCTTGTGGGATGGCCCAAGCAGGAGGAGAACCGCAAAAAGTACGGCTGCAACATCCCCTGGGCTATTCTGCTGGATCCCACCTCTGCCTGCAACCTGCACTGCACCGGCTGCTGGGCGGCGGAGTATGGCAACAAGCTGAACCTGACCTTTGATGAGATCGATTCCATCATCACCCAGGGCAAAGAGCTGGGTATCTATATGTACATCTATACTGGCGGCGAGCCTCTGGTGCGCAAGAAGGATCTGATCGCTCTGTGTGAGAAGCACAACGATGCCGCTTTCCTGTCCTTCACCAACGCCACCCTCATTGACGAGGAGTTCTGCCAGGATCTGCTGCGGGTGGGCAACTTCATCCCCGCCATCAGCCTGGAGGGCTTTGAGGAGGCCAACGACTCCCGCCGCGGTGAGGGCATCTATAAGAAGGTCACCGATGCCATGGCCCTGCTTAAGAGCCACAAGCTGCCCTTCGGCATCTCCACCTGCTACACCAGTGTCAACTACAAGGATATCACCAGCGAGGAGTTCTACGACAAGATCATGGATCTGGGCGCCTACTTCATCTGGTTCTTCCACTACATGCCTGTGGGCAACGATGCGGCCCCCGAACTGATGCCCACTCCCGAGCAGCGTGAGGAGATCTATCACCGTATCCGGGCCATGCGTCAGACGAAGGGCATCTTCGCCATGGACTTCCAGAACGATGCTGAGTATGTGGGCGGCTGTATCGCCGGCGGCCGCCGTTACCTCCACATCAACGCCAACGGCGATGTGGACCCCTGCGTGTTCATCCACTACTCCGATTCCAACATCCGGGAGAAGACTCTGCTGGAGTGCCTGCAGTCCCCCATGTTTATGGCTTACCACAACAATCAGCCCTTCAACGAGAACATGCTGCGTCCCTGCCCCATGCTGGAGAACCCGGAGTTCATTGAGAAGATGGTGCATGAGACCGGCGCTCACTCCACCGATCCTCAGTCCCCTGAGACGGTAGAGCATCTGACCGCCAAGACCCATCCTTATGCCGACAACTGGACCCCCACCGCCGAAAAGCTGTGGAACGAGTCTCACCCCGGCTGTGCCGGCTGCGCTGGCTGCAGCAGCTGCGGTCAGTAAGCGTACATAAAAAAGACCTTCCCCAAGTGGGAAGGTCTTTTTTATGTAGATACAGAGTCAGAAACCACGCAGAGGAACGGAGCCGTCGTCGCCGCCCTTCTCGATGGATTGAATGACGGCGTCATAACCATAGGAATCGTTGACCTGAATGTGGAAACGCTCCCCCACCTTCCGACCAAGCATGGCACGGCCCAGAGGGGATTCCTTGCTGATGAGGCCGTGGAGGGCATCTTGCCGCATGGTGGTGACGATCTGGTAGGTCTCAGTATCGCCTTCGTCTTCCAGCAGGACGGTGACCTTGTCGTACAGATCCACCGCGTCGGCATGGGTGGCGTCGGGGAGGACCACAGCGGTCTTGATCATGTTTTCCAGGAAGCGGATGCGGCTCTCGTTGCGGTTTTTTTCCTGTTTGGCCGCTTTGTACTCGAAGTTTTCACTCAGATCGCCGAAAGCGCGTGCTTCCTTGACGGCCTCCAGCAGCTTGGGGCGTAGCTGAATGCGGCGATAGTCCAGTTCTTCCTGCATCATTTGCAGGTCTTTTTGGGTCAGTTCATTGTGCATGGTATGTCCCTCTTATATCTGAGATTGAATCGATCATGGCTGATTACGGCGGAATTTACGGGGTTCCTCTCCACGTATCATGCGTTGCAGTCCCCTTATGTGGCGGGAGAACATCAACACGCTCAGCAGCAGGGCCAGAAGAAATACTTCTGCCGTGCCCCAGGCCGGAACACTGAGGAGAAACAGCGTGGGGATCACTACGGCGCCCAGCGGCAAATAGCCGGTAAACAGTGTGACAGCCAGACCCAGCAGGCAGCTGAGTGTGCCCCACAGAGGGGCGGAGAGGATGAGAGCCGTGCAGGTGACGGCCACCCCCTTGCCGCCCTGGAAGCGGCGCCAGATTGGAAAATTATGTCCCAACACGGCCCCGAGACCGGCCCACAATCCGGCGGTGCGCAGGCCGGGGCAGAACAGCAATTGACACAGTGACCAAGCCAGAGCCGTTTTCCCAACATCGCCCAACAGCACCGTCAACCCCCAGCGCAGTCCCAGCTCGTGGGCCAGATTGGCCATGCCGGGATTGCCGGTACCCAGGACGGAGGCGCTGCGTCCGGTTCGCAGGCGGGCCACCAGCTCACCGGTGAGCAGACAGCCGCAGCTGTAGCCGACCAGCAGACAGAGCAGCCGCTGCATCTCATCGCCTCCCCCTTTTTTATCCGATGGTCTCAGTGTGCCCCTTCGAGCGCTGTTTTAGCCATCGGTGGGTTTGGGCGCCTCAGAGGCAGTATGGGCAGCCTGTCCCTGCTGGATGGCCTGCCGCTCACGCAGCAGCTCCTGATGCAGCTGCAGAGAGGTCCATTCACGGTTTGTGGGGGTCAATACGGCCTTGAGAGGAACCGGGGGGATCTTATTGCGGCGGAAGCCCTGGAGAAATTGCTCCAGCAGCGGGCCGGTAAACTGGACCAGCAGCAGCATCTCGTCCGTAAAGCCGGCGGCTTCGTCTGGGGCAGCTGTCCCGTCCCCATCCACCAGGCTGCCCAGCGGCAGGGTATAACATTCCGGGGAGACCTGCCGGACGCGGATCTTCAGCGGCAGGCACATCCGCTGGATCTTGGCGGCCTTGGTTTTGTCCAGATTATAAAGAAGGACCAGTGGCATGTTCATCGCGTGGTATCCCTCGCTTTCTGATTTCCAACCTATTTTACCCGCTTTGAAAGAGAGCGTCAATATAAAATCCGCTGTGGCCGGTGTACCAGATAGGTGCCTTTTTTCTCTTGAGCTTTTCGACAAAATTGGATAAAATAGAAAGAAGAAATGAAATAAAGTATTGTACGATAAGGAAAAGAGGCGAGCTCCGTGCGGGAATTAAGCCAAGGGAAAAAGCAGCAGCATATGTATTTGGCCATTTTGCTGTTTGCATGCTTCCTGGTGGGTGGGATCCTTTTCCTGTGGCATATGATGAGCCAGAATGAGAGCGATAGTCTGCAGTATCTGGACAATGCGGCGCTGCACCAGGAGATTTCCGTGGACCGGCAGATCCAGGGTGATTTTCAGACCCTGCACGCGGTAGCCATCGCCATGGAGGAACTGGGCGTGTCCGAATTGTCTCAGGTGGAAGAGATGATGCAGAAGATCAATGAGAGCAATAGCTTTCGCTATATGGGCATTGCCACGGTGGAGGGACAACTGGACCTGGTCGAGATTGGCGGGGAAAGACATTTTGGACTGGATGTATCCCAGGAGGTCTTTTTCCAAAAGGCTGTAGCGGGGAAAGACGCCATTTCGGCCACCCGTCAGGATCCGCTGGCTGAGGGAAACTATATCAACTGCTACGGTGTCCCTTTGCTGAATGGAGCAGGCAGTGTCGTGGGGGTGCTCTGCGGGATAAACGACGCATCGGTCCTGCGGAGTATCATTGATGCACCGCTGCTGAACAGTGAGGGATTTTCTGACCTGCTGCTCCAGGATGGACGGATCATCATTCGCTCTCAGGACACGCCGGTAGCCAGGGGGGATATCCGGTCGATTTCCGATCTGGAAGGGATTTCAGAGCAGGACATGGAAGAAATTAACACCGCTCTGGCGGAGGATACCAAAGCCCACTTTACGTATCAGATCGAAGGCCGGACCATGGTGGCAGTACTTGCCCCCATCAGTGTACCGGGATGGTATATCCTCTCCTCACTGCCTCAGGAGACGCTGTGGCAGCGTTATCTGGTGACCGTTGTGGGTGCGGTGTTCCTGGTGGCTACCGGAGTGCTGCTGTTTTTTGGAATGATGCTGCGGGAGCGGCGGGCGGATGCCCGCAGCCGGGCCCAGCTGGAGCGGTTGGCCTATCAGGACAAACTGACCCAGTGCCGCAATTATGATAAATTTCTCCTGGATGCTGAGCAGATATTTCAAGAGAGTGGCTGTGACGGCTGGGCGCTGTGGTATTGTGATCTGAAGCATTTTAAATACTACAATGATGTGCTTGGCTATCACATGGGAGATGCCCTGCTGAAGCGCATGGCAGAGGTCTTTCTTCATCTGGAAGGGGCGGATGCTGTGTTCTGCCGCGCCACGGCGGATAACTTTGTGGGGCTGCACCGGGAACAGGATCCCAAGCGGCTGCGGGCCTGGTTTGACCAGGTGGTGGAGGAACTGACCCGGGAGGAAAGTCAGGTGCCCAACCGGGTATGTGTGGAGCTGTGTATGGGCTTTTTCCTGCCTGAACCGCAGGACGTATCTCTGGCCGTCCAGGAGATGGTGGACCGGGCCAACATGGCGCAGAAATCCATCAAGCAGCAGGCCGGCAGCGGCTGTGCCTTTTATAACGAACAGATCCGGGAATATAACCGCCGGGACATGGAACTGGGCCGGCAGGGGATGCAGGCGCTGCGGGAGGGACAGTTCCAGATCTATGTTCAGCCCAAGGTCGATATCCAGCGTGGAGACCGGCTGAGCGGCGGAGAAGTGCTGGCCCGCTGGCTGCATCCACAGCGGGGAATGGTGCCGCCAGGAGAATTCATCCCGTTGTTTGAAGAAAACGGTATGATCGTGGATCTGGACCGGGCCATGTTTCGCCAGAGCTGTCAGTGGCTGAGAGCGCGGATGGACCGGGGGGAGCCGCCGGTCAGCCTGGCGGTCAATGTGTCCCGGCTGAGTCTGCTGCGGGAGGATTTTGTGGAGTACTATGCCGCAGTTAAGCGGCAGTTTGCCATACCGGATGGTGTGGTAGAACTGGAATTTACCGAGAGTATGGCCCTGGTGGGGGAAGAGATGTTCCTGGACCTGGCCCATTCCATCCAGCAGGCGGGATTTATCTGTACCATGGACGACTTTGGTACGGGCTATTCCTCACTGAACCTGCTGAAAAACCTGCCCATCAACGTACTCAAACTGGATATCATGTTTTTCCGGAAGAGCATTGACAAGCGTCGGGAACGCATCGTGGTGCGCAATATCATCCAGATGGCCAAGGAGTTGGATATCCGTGTGGTGGCGGAGGGCGTGGAGGCTGAAGAGAGTCTGGAATTCCTCCGCGCCGCCGGCTGTGATATCGCTCAGGGCTATCTGTTTGCCAAACCAATGCCGCTGGAGCAGTTTGAACGCCTTGTGGAAGAAAAGAAGGATGGACCCTGGAAAACGGAGGAATAGAGCCGGACAGGGCGGGAGATGCTGTGGAAAAAGAGAAAAAGAGGGGAGCGGAATGCGGGTTGCCATCGTAACGGGCGCCTCGTCCGGACTGGGCCGGGAATTTGTCCGTCAGTTGGAACGGCAGGGAGGGCTGGATGAAATCTGGGCCGTGGCCCGGCGGGAGGAGCGGCTGCGGGAGCTGGCGGAGCAGGCCGGGGCCATCCCGGTGATTCCACTGGTCCTGGATCTGACCGAGGAGGCCAGCCTGGCGCAGCTGCGCCGGCGGCTGGAGGAGCAGCGGCCCGAGGTGCGCCTGCTCATCAATGCGGCTGGCTTTGGCAAGTTTGGGACCTGGGCAGACCTGAGTGTGGAGGAGACCCGGAGCATGATCGCTCTGAACTGCACTGCGGCGGTAGAGCTGACCATTGCGGCGCTGCCTTACATGCACCGGGGGGCCCGCATCCTGGAGATCTGCTCCTCAGCGGCCTTTCAGCCCCTGCCCGGGCTCAATGTATACGCGGCCACCAAGGCGTTTTTGCTGCGTTACAGCCGGGCATTGCGCTGGGAGGTAGCGCCCAGAGGCATCCGGGTAACGGCGGTGTGCCCCGGGTGGGTGCGGACCGAGTTCATCGCGGTGGCCCAGGATACCAAAAACGGCAAAACGGTGCGCCATTTTCCCTTTGCTCTCCGGCCGGAGACGGTGGTCCGGCGGGCGCTGCGGGACAGCCGGCTACTGGCGGTGACCACCTGTTCATTGCCGGCGCTGGTGCAGCGGGTGGCCAGCAAATGGCTGCCGCACTGCTTCATCATGGGCTGCTGGGAAGGGCTGCGGCGGATCTGAGAGAAAGCAACAACGCGCGGCCCCTGCGGTTTTACCGCAGGGGCCGCGCGTTTGTTTTGCGTGATCACTCCGCCGTAATGACGGGGTGTTCTCCATCGGCGGAGGCGTGGATGGCGGAAATGGGACGGAGGTAGCTGTCGATGAGCTTGGTGGCGATGTCGTCCTCCAGATCCTTCTGGATCTGCCGGCGCAGGTTGCGCGCGCCATAGGTGACGGAGTAAGACTTTTTCACCAGGTAGTCCAGCAGCGCCTCATCCCAGGTGAAGGAGATGCCCTTCTCGGCCAGGGAACTCTTCAGCTCACCCAGCATGATGCCCGCGATCTGCTTGAAGTTGTCCTCTGTGAGCTTGTTGAAGTAGACGATCTCGTCCACGCGGTTGATGAACTCAGGCCGCAGGAAGCCTTCCAGGGCCTTCATGGCCCGCTCCCTGCCCTGCTCGTCGGCGGTGCGGCCAAAGCCTACGCTGCCGGCGGAAGAACGGGCGTCGCTGCCCGCGTTGGAGGTCATGACGATGACGGTGTTCTCAAAGTTGACGTTGCGGCCCTGTGCGTCGGTGATGTGTCCGTCATCCAGGATCTGCAGCAGGATGTTCAGCACGTCCGGATGGGCCTTTTCGATCTCGTCGAAGAGAACCACGCAGTAGGGTTTGCGGCGTACCTTCTCGGTGAGCTGACCCGCCTCGTCATAGCCCACATAACCCGGGGGGGAGCCGATGATGCGGCTGACGGCGAATTTCTCCATAAATTCCGACATATCCAGCCGGATGAGGGACTCGGGGGAGTGGAACATATCCATGGCCAGCTGTTTGACCAGCTCAGTCTTGCCCACGCCGGTGGAGCCCACAAAGATAAAGGAAACCGGCTTACGCTTGGAGGCGATACCCACCCGGCCCCGGCGTACAGCGGCGGCCACGGCGTGGACGGCCTCGTCCTGGCCGATGAGATGCTCCTTGAGCCGCTCCTCCAGGTGGGCCAGACGTTCATACTCGGCCTCCTGGATCTGGCTGGCGGGGATCTTGGTCCACAGTTCGATGACCCGGGCCAGGTGCTCCACCGTCAGGGGGGGCGCGCTCTGAGCTTCCAGCTTGGCCAGCTCGTCCTGCAGCTGCATCTCCCGGCTCTTTACAGCGGCCAGACGCTCGTAGTCCCGGCTACTGTCTCCGTCGGAGAGCAGCTTCTCCCGGTCAGCGGTGAGGTTGGCCAGCTCCCGGCGGAAGTTGGCCTGGCGGGTCTCGTTGGCGCTCAGCGCCTCCTGGGTGGCGGGGTTGCCTACCAGTGCGTCGTGCTCGGCCGTGAGCTTGTTGAGCTCACGGCGCAGCTCGCTCTGCCGCTGCTCGTTGTTCTTCAGCGCGGTTTGGCGCTTGTAGTCCCGGTCGTTGGCCTCCACCATCAGGTTTTCCCGCTCTTTCTCCAGGCGCTCCAGTTCCTTCTTGACCTCCACTTCCCGGGCCAGGGTCCGGTTGTGGAGGTTGACGTCGGAGCAGGCCTCGTCGATGAGGTCGATGGCCTTGTCGGGCAGAAAACGGTCGGTGATGTACCGTTCACTCATGGTAACGGCCAGGCGGCACATCTCGGGGGAGATGGAGACGAAGTGGTACTTCTCATAGTAGGGGGCGATGCCGCGGATGATTTTGACCGAGTCCTCGATGGAGGGCTCTTCCACCATCACCGGCTGGAACCGGCGCTCCAGAGCAGAGTCCTTTTCGATGTACTTGCGGTACTCGGTGAGGGTGGTGGCGCCGATGACCTGAATCTCGCCCCGGCTGAGGGCGGGCTTGAGGATGTTGGCTGCATTCATGGAGCCCTCCGCGTCGCCCGCGCCCACGATGTTGTGGACCTCGTCAATGACCAGGATGATGTTGCCCAGCTTCTTGATCTCCTCGATGAGGCCCTTCATGCGGCTTTCAAACTGGCCGCGGAACTGGGTGCCTGCCACCAGGGCGGTGAGGTCCAGAAGATAGACCTCTTTATCCAGCAGTTTATAGGGCACGTCCCGTTCGTAGATCTTCTGGGCCAGCCCTTCGGCAATGGCGGTCTTGCCCACGCCGGGCTCGCCGATCAGGCAGGGGTTGTTCTTCTGCCGGCGGTTGAGGATCTGGATGGTGCGCTGGATCTCCTCCTCACGGCCGATGATGCGGTCCAGCTTGCCGTCAGCCGCTTTCTGGGTCAGAGAAATGCAGTAGTTTTCCAAGAACTTGCGCTTGGGGGGCTTGTCGCCCTTTTTTTCTTTGCCGTCCCGGTCCGACCGGGCGCCGTCCCGCTCCGGAGGCTGGGACTGGGGATTCTGAGCCGAACCGAACAGCTTGTTCAGGAAGGGGAAGGTGGCGGTTTTACCCTCGTCCTCTTCATCGCTGTCGCCGTTTTCGGCTGACATCAGCCCTTCCATGCCCTCGGCTCCGCCGAAGGCGGACATCATCTCATTGGTCAGACCCTCCAGGTCCTCCTCGCTGATGCCCATTTTCTGCATCATATCTTCCACGGGCTTGATGCCCAGCTCCTTCGCGCACTTGAGGCAGAGACCTTCGCTCTTGGTGGTGCCTCCCTCCATCTTCTGGATGAAAATCACGGCCACGTTCTTATGGCATCTGGAACAAAGTGTGGGTTGCATTTGTATTCAACTCCTTTGGAGGGAAGGTTACTTCCCTCGGAGAAATGATTCTAATCTGAAATTATGAACTGCGTATGAATGATCAAAATCCGCTCAGCAGGGAGATGGGATTGGTAGTCAAAAAGAAGTGCAGCAGATGGGTTTTAGTTACCATATCTTCCGGTATGATGTTGCCCAGATAGGGCAGCAGCCAGGCCAGAACGAAGAGAAGGATGCAGGCCTGTACCAATCCAAACAGTCCGCCCAGGGTCTTGTTGAGAAAGTGCAGCCCGGGTAGGCGTGCCACCAGATCCAGTGCCCGGCTGATCAGTTTCCAGGCCAGAAGGATCAGGGCAAAGGAGACCAAAAACAGGATCAGGTAGGCGACTGACTGGGCAATGGCAGCGGCCACAGACGCCGCCGCGCTGGCGGCCGCTGTGGTCATACCGTTTTCCACGGCCTGATCCACTGCGTCGATGAGAGATTCGTAAAAGCCCATTTCCCGCAGCGCATTGAGCACACCGTCCAGGGGGACATCTTCGGGAGAGAGGGCGGCCGAGCCGCCTTCAGCCACCTGCTGCTGGATGGCGGTATTCAGCTGTTCCTCGATGGCAGAGGCAAAACGGGGCTCCAGTGCGTCGGCCACCATGGGTGAGAGGGTGCGGGCCACAAATCCAGCACCCACAAAGGCGACCAGGACGGCAAGCAGACTGCACAGAGAAAGCACCAGTCCCCGGCGGGCGCCCATTACGGTAAAGAAGATCAAAACGGCCAGAATGATAAGGTCAACAATGAGATAAACAGCCATGGATTCCTCCGTTTTTATTGAGGCACATAGAGATGTGCGGTGTTGTTTCCGATGAGCATAGCGCTGCCATCGGAGTACTGCAGGACTTTCAGGGCGCTTTTTGTGCCCTCCAGAGAGGTGTAGAGATCCAGATCCTGGTCATAGATATCCAGCCGGTCGGCGGTAAGCAGGCTGGTATAACGCCCGGCCGAGGAGAGGGAGAGAACCTGCTCATCAATGGCCAGGGTAGCCCGCTCGGTGCCGTCGGAAGAGACGATCACCAATTCTGAGGCGCTGCCTGCCCGGTATTTGCCCAGCAACAGGGAGACCGTGCCATCTCCGTCCAGGGAAAAGGATTTGAGGTAGCGTCCACCGTAGCTGTAGGAGCTGGAGAGGGTACCATCCGGGTCAACCAGATAGGTCCCGGTCTCACCCAGAGCCCAGATGCCGCTGTTGTCCCAGCGCAGATCCAGGATGGCGTCGCTGCCCACGGGGCAGGTCCAGTCCGGATCGATCTCCTCCTCGGTGCGCTCCAGCCGATACAATTCCACCCGGCTTTCAAAGGTGCCGTCCGTCAGGCCCATGGTCAAAAGCGCCATGGACTTGTTGTCCGGAGAGAGAACCGCATCCATCACAAAGCGGGTGGAGAGGCGCAGCTGTATTTGGGGGCTATAGGTGCTGTCATAGACGGTGATCGTCCCTTTGGAACCGCTTTCCTGACTGACCACGATGAGCCAGCCGCTGCTGTTCAAACTGGCGCAGAGCAGGGAAGAACCGGCCGACTGAGACAGGGAGAACGACTCCTCCTGGCCGGAATAAACGAACAAGTCCTGACCGCCGATGTCATAAATCAGCGCATTTTTTCCAACGACGCTGACCGTCGGGTTGGTCATGGAGACGGTTTTGTCCACCGAGACCTGCCCATCACCGCTATAAAGGCGTATATTATTGGGGGAGCAGACCAGCAACTCTCCGTCCAGTACGGCAAAGGCGTTGGAGATATCTCCGTCAAAACGGAAGGAGTCAGCCTGCCCGCTGTCGTTCCGGGACAGGTTCCAATAGGTGAACCAGCGCTTGATGGAGTCAAAATTCAATTTGTCGTAGTTGACCACCAGAACCACCGCGCCCAGAACCAGAGCTACGGTGACCAAAAAGGCCAGAAAACGGACCAGACGGTTCGGTCGTGGTTTCTTTGGGACAGAACGGTCCCTTGTGCGTTCATCCATGTTATGCTCCCAGACAGTGATGATATGCAGCCGCAGCTATAAAACGTCCTCGTTGTACCAGAGTTTGGTCATGTAAAGCCCGCCTGCGGGTACGGTGGGGCCGGCGGCTGTCCGGTTTTTACCCTCAAGAATGGAAGGGACCGCATCGGGGGAAAACTTCCCATCTGCGGCATATACGCAGGTGCCTACCATGGCCCGTACCATATTGTAAAGAAAACCGTTGGCACACACCCGGCATTCGATGAGATCCCCGCTGCGGGCGATATCAAAGTAGTATACCGTGCGGACGGTGGTGCGGGTCTCGGTGCCCACCGAGCGTACAGCGGCAAAGTCGTGGGTCCCCACAAAGTGACTGGCAGCCCGCTGCATCAGCTCCTCATCCAGGTGCTTGGGGTAAAACCAGGCCCGGTTCACATGGAAGGCGTTGCGGATGTGGGAGTTATAGATGCGGTAGGTGTATTCCTTTTTCAGACAGGAGCCAATGGCGTTGAATTCTTCCGGCACTTCAGTGGCCTTTACTACCACGATGTCGTCGGGCAGGCGGGTATTCACCGCCAGGGGAATACGGTCGCAGGGGATGCGGGAAGTGGTGCGGAAGTTGGCCACGTAGGTCTCGGCGTGGACGCCGGCGTCAGTGCGGCCGGCGCCGGTGCACTTTACCGGGTGTCCCACCACCGAGGCCAGAGCTTTTTCCAGGGTTTCAGCCACGGTGACGGCGTTTTTCTGCACCTGCCAGCCGTGATAAGCCGTACCCACATACATCAGTTTCAGTGCAATATTTCTCATAACATTCCTTTTTACAGTCCGAACCGGCGCAGCACACCTATCGCTACACACAGTGCAATACCGAAGGCCAGCGCGGCGAAGTCGATGCCCCGCAGCTGGAGCCGGCGCATCCGGGTACGTCCCTCACCGCCGTGGTAACAGCGGCACTCCATGGCTACCGCCAGCTCGTCGGCCCGGCGGAAGGCGGAGATGAACAGGGGCACAAGCAGAGGAATGAGGGCCTTGGCCTTCTGAATCAGGTTGCCGGTGTCAAAGTCGGCGCCCCGGGCTTTCTGGGCGGACATGATCTTGTCGGTCTCCTCGATGAGGGTGGGGATAAAGCGCAGGGCGATGGACATCATCATGGACAGCTCGTGCACCGGTACTTTGATGGCCTTCAGCGGCCCCATCAGCTTTTCCAGAGCGTCGGTGAGCTGGATCGGGGAGGTAGTGTAGGTCAGCAGGAAGGTACAGGTGATGAGCATGGCGATGCGCAGTACCATGAATACAGCGGCCCAGATGCCCTCGGCATAGATCTGAAAGATCCCAAAGGAGAGCAGCGGTGTGCCGTCACCGGGGGTATAGAACAGGTTGAGCAGGCCGGTGATGACGATGATGATCAAGATGGGCTTCATGCCCCGGAGGATACTCTGGATGCCCACCTTGGATACGGCGATAAGCACCGCCAACACCAGCAGAAGGATGCCGTAGGAGACCACCTGCTTGGCCAGAAAGAGGGCCATGATATAGGCTACCGTCCAGATCAGCTTGGTGCGGGGGTCCAGGCGGTGGATCAGGGTATGGCCGGGAAAGTACTGGCCCAGCGTAATGTCTTTCAGTGCCATTTACTCCGCCCCCTTCTCATTCCGCCCCAGTTTGGACAGGATGGCGTCCCGGGCCTGCTCGATGGTGTAGACGGAGGGGTCGATGTCCACGCCCAGCGCCCGCAGGCGGTGAAATACCCGGGTCATGGCGGGGATGCCAAGACCCATCTTCACCAGCTCCTCCCCGTGGGCAAAGACCTCGCGGGGCGCGCCGGAGAAGGGAATCCTTCCGTCGTTGACCACCACCAGCCGGTCCACCGTCCGGGCCACCTCCTCCATGGAGTGGGAGACGATGATGATGGTGGCGTTCTTGGCCGTATGGTAGTCGTGGATGTTCTCCAGGATGGACTCTACGCCCACCGGGTCCAGTCCGGCAGTGGGCTCGTCCAGGATGAGTACCGAGGGCTCCATGGCGATGACGCCGGCGATGGCGACCCGGCGCTTCTGGCCGCCGGAGAGCTCAAAGGGAGACTTGTCCAGCAGCTCTTCTTTCAGACCGACAAAGCGGGCCGCCTGGCGCACCCGGCGGTCGATCTCCCCCTCGTCCAGCCCCATATTGTGGGGGCCGAAGGCGATATCCTTGTAGATGGTCTCCTCAAAGAGCTGGTACTCCGGGTACTGGAACACCAGTCCCACCTGAAAGCGGGTCTGGCGGGTGCGCTCCTTGCTCTCCCAGATGTCCCGGCCCTCAAAAAGGACCCGGCCGGAGGTGGGCTTGAGCAGCCCGTTGAGGTGCTGGATCAGCGTGGACTTGCCCGAGCCGGTGTGGCCGATGATGCCCAGGTACTCTCCGCGGTAGGCGGTGAAGTCCACATCCACCAAAGCGCCGTGCTCAAAGGGGGTGCCCGCCGAGTAGATATGGCAGAGGCGTTCCGTCTGAATGATCGGTTCCAAATGACTTCATTCCTTTATTGTGGTGGTACATGCCCCAAACCGGGGTCACGTCCGGAGATCGAATTGCAGTTCTGTGCGTCCAAGCGGAGTGCGGAGCTTTCCGCCCCTGCGTCCACTAGGCCCCTTCCCGGTTCAGCAGGTCGTACAGGACCTGGGCACAGGCTTCATCGCTCAGCGCATCCAGGGGCACATCGACACCTGCCTGGCGCAGCTGCCACAAAAGCTCAGTGGTCTCCGGTACGGTAAGGCCCACGGCCTTCAGCTCCTCCACCCGCTGAAAGACCTCCCGGGGGGCGCCGTCGGCGATGACCTTGCCCTTGGCCATGACCACCAGGCGGTCGGCCTGGGCGGCCTCATCCATGTGGTGGGTGATGAGCACCACGGTGACGCCGGAGGTGCGGTTGAGCTGTTTGATGGTCTTCATAACCTCGGCTCTGCCGATGGGGTCGAGCATGGCGGTAGGCTCGTCCAGCACGATGCAGCGGGGCGCCATGGCGATGACGCCGGCGATGGCCACCCGCTGCTTCTGTCCGCCCGAGAGGAGGTGGGGAGCGTGCTCCCGGTACTCATACATACCCACGGCCTTGAGGGCGTCGTCTACCCGCCGGCGGATCTCCTCCGGGGGAACGCCCAGGTTTTCCGGGGCGAAGGCCACGTCCTCCTCCACCACGTTGGCCACGATCTGGTTGTCCGGGTTTTGGAACACCATGCCCACGGTGCGGCGGATGTCCAGCAGCCGCGCCTCGTCAGACGTGTCGATGCCGTCTACGTATACTTTGCCGCCGGTAGGCAGCAGAATGGCGTTCATATGCTTGGCCAGTGTGGACTTGCCCGAGCCGTTGTGTCCCAGTACGGCCACAAAGGAGCCCTCCTCGATGGACAGGTCCACCCCGTCCAGTACCAGAGGGGCGACCTCACCGGCCTCGGCGTAGGTGAAGCGCAGCTGCTGCGTTTCAATGATGCGGTTGCTCATATTCAATACCTCATTTGTGTGCCGTCCACCGTCCGGTGGCGCCGCAGGGCAGGGCTAGGCCGGTAGCGGTCACGGGCAGGCCCAGCTCCTGACTTTCTGTATGGCCGCCGTATTTCCGGGCCACCAGGGTTTCCAGCAGATAGGTGAGCACCGACGGGGCCAGGCCCGTGGTGTAGGAATTGATGAGGAAGAACAGCGGCTGGTCCGAGAGGACCTGGCTCACCAGCTCCACAAAGGGGAACAGATTCTCCTCCAGCTTCCAGATCTCTCCCGAGGGACCCCGGCCGTAGGAGGGGGGGTCCATGATGACCGCGTCGTACCGGCGGCCCCGGCGGATCTCCCGCTCCACAAACTTGCCGCAGTCGTCCACGATCCAGCGGATGGGGGCCTCGCTCAGGCCGGAGGAGGCGGCGTTCTCCCGGGCCCAGCTCACCATGCCCTTGGCCGCGTCCACGTGGCAGACGCTGGCGCCGGCGGCGGCGCAGGCCACCGTGGCCGCGCCGGTGTAGGCGAACAGGTTGAGCACGTTGACCGGACGGCCGGCAGCGCGGATGCGCTCCATGGCAAAGTCCCAGTTGGCCGCCTGCTCGGTGAATACACCGGTGTGTTTGAAGTTCATGGGCTTGACGTTGAGCGTCAGCCCCTTGTAGTCCAGCGTCCACCGCTGGGGCAGGTCTTTTTTGACCCACTGGCCCCCGCCGGTGGAGGAGCGCTGATACCGGGCGTCGTATTTGCGCCAGCCGGGATGGCGGCCCTCCGGGCGCCAAATGGCCTGGGGATCAGGCCGCACCAGGATGAATTTGCCCCAGCGCTCCAGCCGCTCCCCGTTGCCGCAGTCCAGCAGTTCGTAATCCTTCCAGTCAGTTGAAATCCACATGTGATTCTCCCACCGTTGTGTTTCTTGTCATAATCATCCTATTATATCATTCCCATTTGGGGCAGTCAATGAGAAGAAGCGATTGTGTTATGGGGAAAACTGTGATAAAATAAGCCCAAAAGCGAATTTTAGAGAAACGGGGTGTCCCATTATGAGCGACGCGCAGCTGCAGTTCCGTACGGCGACCTTCGGCGGATTCCAGAAGCAGGATGTGCTCAACTATATCGAGGCGGCCAATCAGGAACACAAGGAAAAGCTGGAGAATCTCCAGCGGGAGCGGGATGAGGCGGTGCAGGCGCTCTCCGGGCTGAAGGATGAAGCGGCTGCCGCCAAGGAGGAGGCCCAGGCCGGCCTTCAGGAGCAAAATCGCCTGAATGAGGAGGTGGCCAAGCTCCGGGAGGAGCTGGAGCAGGTCAGAGCCGAGCTGGTGCAGAAGGATGAGGCGCTGGATACGGCGCGCCGGGAACTGGAAGAGACCAAGGAGAAACTGTCCCGGGCCGAGCCTGCGGCGGCGGCTTATGAAAAGATCAAGGACCGTACGGCGGGCATGGAGCTGGAGGCCCACTGCCGGGCCCAGGCGGTCCAGGCGGAGGCTGAGGAGCGGGTCAAGAAGGTCCGGCTGGAGGTAGAGCAGTGGCTGAGCAAGGTCCAGGCCGGGTATGACCGCCTGCGCACCGACATGGATGCCAGCGTGGCCCATGCGTGCGGGGAGCTGGACCGGGTAAGAACCACGCTGGGACACATCTCGGAGGAGCTTGGCAATCAGGATGGGCGGCTGGAACAGCTTGCCCAGGCCTGTTCCGAGGCCCTGGGCGGCCGGGTTCCGGCCCCGGTACCCCTGTCGGAGGATGGACCGGAGCACTGAGTTAAAAAATGCGCGCCTGCATTGCAGGCGCGCATTTTTTAACGCAAAGAGGCGTTCGTCCGTTTCCGGGCCAGAGTGGTCAGGAACAGCAGACACAGCAGGATCTGTACCGTAGTGGCCATGGGGGTAGCCAGACCGATACGAAACAGATCAGCGGGGAAAAGCCGACTGAGGACATAGACCGCCGGAATGCGGATGAGCACAGCGCCCACGATCCCCTGCACCATGACAAAAAAGGTATGACCGCAGCCGTTAAAGTAGCCCACACAGCAGAAGAGAATGGAGGTCAGCAGGGTGTCGATGGCATAGGCTTTCAGATAGGCGTGAGCCTGCCGGATGACGTCCGCGTCGTTGGAGAAGAGCCCGGCCAGCAGATCGCCCCGCAAAAAGGTGAAGCTGGACACCACCACGGCGACACACAGAGCGGTACCAATGCCGCAGACCAGCGCGGCCCGGGCCCGCCGAGGCTGGTTTGCCCCCATATTCTGCGCCACAAAAGCGGAGATGGACTGGGTAAAGGAGGAGGGAAACAGCATGATGAAACCGCAGACTTTCTCAGCCACCCCAACGCCGGCGGAGGCGGTGACATCAATGGTATTCACGACTGCCTGGATGATGAGAAAGGAGACCCCAACCAGCAATTCCTGCAGTGCGATGGGAGCGCCCAGCCGGAGCTCTTTGACCAGGCAGACCGGGTCGGGCCGGAGGTAGCTGGCATGAAAGGGAAAGGGCAGGGTACGCCGGGCAATCAGGGCCAGGGAGATGGCCACACTGATGGCCTGAGAGAGGACGGTGGCCAACGCCGCGCCCCCCGCACCCATGCCGAGTCCTGCTACAAAGAGAAGGTCCCCGGCAATGTTGCATACACAGGCGATGCACACCGTGAGCAGCGGCGTGCGGGAGTCGCCCAGCCCGCGGAAGACGGCTCCCAGCAGGTTGTACCAGACCACAAACAGAATGCCGAGGCCGCAGATGCGGATGTAGGCGCAGGTCTGGGCATAGGCCTCGGCCGGAGCGTGGAGCAGTCGGGCCAGAGGACCGGCACACCCGGCCAGGATCGCCAAGAGGAGCAGGCCGAAGAGGGTGAACAGTGCAATACCCGTACCGATGGCCCGGCCTGCGGCCTCCCGCTGATGCTGGCCGATCTTCTGTCCCACATAGATGGTGATGCCCATGGTAAGACCGGTAACCACCATGGTTACGGTCTGCATCAGCAGGCTTCCTGTGGACACGCCCGATACATCGGTGGTATGGGCGAACTGCCCCACCACCAACAGGTCTACCCCGCCGTACAGGGACTGTAAAAAGAGTGCCGCAAAGACCGGCGCAGCAAATCGCAGCAATGTGCTCAGCACGCTGCCTGTTGTCAGATCCCGTTGCTGCTGCATATCGTTCTTCTCCTTTGATGCAAAAAATGCTGGATAAGGAGACAGACATCTCAGTCTGTAGCCTTATCCAGCATAACATTTCCAGCGAATGTCATACCCTCCGCGCTGTTTGCAGAGTAGCACAACCGGAGAAATTTGTCAACGGTACTCTGAAGACCGGCACCAAAAAGAAAGGCACCTGCTGAAAGCAGGTGCCTTTCTTTTTGGTGTATTGCAACACGATAGATGCCCGGAAGAACACCGAATTGCATGTTGGGTCCGCATTTTAAACCATGGCTTTGAACCAATTCACGCCTTTGTTCCAAACGATTCACTGCGTACAACGCATGCTCAATTATCCTGCCATATGACAAAAGGAAATGGTTGGTCACGTTGTTCCTACCAGCAGAGGCATCAACTGATTGCGGCAGATCCATGCGCCATGGTATTTTGTCCGCACTCTGGTTTTTGCCCGCAGGCTGTGATCCTCCCTCATCAAGTTGACGATAATCCCTCCGTGCTCTTCGTAATATGCCTGTTCTGATGGAACATATTTCTCGTGCGTGTCATAGCCAAAATTTCGCCCGTCCCACCGCAAAAAATAGGCGCCCAGACTGTCCCCCAGTTCTTTCAAGGCGGGCACTGCCTCATTGAGTACCAGGAAATTTCCCCGGCTTGCCGCCTCCAGAACGGTCAGTCCAAAGGATTCGGAGTAGGAGGGACATATAAACAGGTTTGACAGGCCGAACAGTTCGAATACCCCACGGCGAGGGAAGCCCTGCTCATATCCAAGGTCGGAGGTAAAAACCAGATCTTCTTTTTCCAGGCCAAACTTCATCCCCTCGGTCTGAATCGTCCGCTTGTAGATTTGGCCGGGAATATCGGCACTGGGAAAGTCGCAGAAGATTACCTTGGTGCGCTGCTCTGTTTTTCTTTGGATAGCTCCAGCCAGGGCGGCGACCTTCTCAAAACGCTTGCCCGTGGTGAGCCGTCCGGGATAGACCGCCAGAATATCCGCGTTCAGCAGATCGATCCTGCACGCCACCTGCTGAACATCCTGGCTCAGCATCTCCAACAGAGGCAGGCTGTTGTATACGACTGCACAGCTGCCCTGAGGCACATCATACTGCCGGGCCAATGCATCAATCCCCGAGTAGGTGGGGTAGACAAAGCGGGTGTTGGGCATAGGGGTAAAGCGTGCGGAAAAAGGCCATTCCATCTTTTGAGGGCGATTTACTGGCATAGAGTGGGTAAAAGCCAGGAACTTTACCTTCGGCAAGGATTTCTGCGCCTGGCGGATAGCCACATTATGAACCAGATGCCAGCCTTGATAGAGGATGTCGTGCATGATGCACGCATCCACGTCCTGGAGATACCGGACGTAATCTTTGGCAATCCACTCAGCCTCCTCATAAAAGGTCTCATGGACCGTACCTGTGGGAGCGGAGTAGTCGTGCCATACAATGGGGGCACCATGGCGAGTGTTGGTAACCTTCACCCACTCCAGCCGCGGGTCCAGAAATACACCCTGACGCTCCTCATCAGGACAGGTCTCGCTCACCAGGATCTTCAGTTCGACCTGGGCCTCCAGCAGCATTTTGATCTGATCTGCTACCACATTGACCAGGGAGTAGGTAGAAGACAGACCTGCGAACATCGTCAGAATGGCAACTTTCATACCCAATTTGCTCACTTTCTTTATGGACTGGATGGCGCAACAGGGATCTGCTGCGCCATCCTTAGTTTATTCTCTGATATCGTTACATTTGCACGCTTTAAAAAGAGAAATTTTGTCGGTGAGAATGACTTCCAAATTGGAAATGCTGTTGACCATGGATTCCACGGAGCGGTTGGTCTGCAAAATGGTTTCCGAAGTCAGATTGTCAAAGGAAAGGATTTTCTGTATCTTTTCTCCTTCCGCATTGAGAATGTGGGAGAGGGCTGCCTGCTGCAGGGCAACAGAGACAAGCAGGTCCGTAATTGCCTGACTGCGTGGAACAGGGGCTTGGGTGGTCGTGGTGGACGTTGAAGTGGTGGACGTTGTTGTCGTTGTTGTCGTTGTTGTCGTTGTTGTGGTGCTGCTGGTGGTGGTGCTGGTAGTGGTGCTGGTAGTGGTGCTGGTAGTGGTGCTGGTAGTGGTGCTGGTGGTGGTGCTGGTGGTAGTGCTGGTAGTAGTGCTGGTAGTGGTGCTAGTGGTAGTGCTGGTAGTAGTGCTGGTGGTAGTCAGCAGACAAACGGTGGCCTCTGGCAGTTCACCAATAAACAACTCGTTGTGACTTTCGGCATTCCCAGAAAAACTATCAAAGATGATATTACCGTTGATCTGACTGAATGTGGTGTTGGCAGCAGCGAAGGGAGCCAGCACCGAGCCATAAATGGCGGTAGTGCTGTTTGACCAAGTCAACGCCTGAGGAAAGTTCCACAGGATTCGCCGTGCATTCTCTCTGGTAGCTGCCGTGCCATTCCGGAAAATTTGATAGCTGCCATACTGGATAGCAGTACCATCCACATTGATGAGAATGGTGGCGCTCAAGGGAGCGATGATATTAATACCGTTGAGCTGTGCCAGGGAAATTCCGGTACCGTAGAGATTGCTGCTATCCAGAGAGAAAATATTCAAAGTTGCATCGGTGCCGATCAGATTTAACTGATTGAAGACAACCTCGCCGGTACCGTTAGGAGCCAGGGTGCTCCAGAAATTGGAGGCACATTTCAGGTATCGTTCTGCCTCCGCAAAGTCAATGGGTGTCCCTTCAATCAAAAGGCCGTTTGGGTTACCCATGGTATAGTTAATGATTGTGCTGCTGGGATTAACAACTGTGTTGCCGCTGGCATTGGAGCCTGCGGTGACGTTGACCGTTCCATTTATCACAAAAGATGGGTCTGTATTGGCGGGGGGGAGCGGGGTAATACTGGCGCCGACGCCGTAGTTGCTGAGGGTGGCATTGCCGCCGACTGCTACTCGCCCCTCTGCATCGGTATTGCTCAGACTCATGTTGCCGAAAACGAATACGTTATAATCGTTGGCAAGGCCGAAATTAAATGCCATGGTTAATCCTCCTATAGGACTTATACTAGCCCGAATGAGGCTCTTTTGAGTTGGAGCAAATCAGAATTGCTCCATACCTATAGTGTATGAGTCAATCAGACGATGGTGCAAAATAGGGTGGGGCTTCCTTCCGGAAGCCCCACCCTATTTTATCGTTATTCCAGACTGATATCAGGCTGACACAGACAATCATTGAAGCTGGACAACTTGGACTGGAGGATCATTTCCAACCGGGATACCGCGTTGACCATAGACTCCACAGACTTGTTGGTGGCCAGCAGCACCTCCGGGGTCACATCGGGGAGGGCTACCATTTTCTGAATTTTCTCGCCCTCTGCGTTGAGAATATGGGACAGGGCGGTCTCTTCCAGAGCCACCGACTGGATGAGATCCGTGATGGCCTGGTCTCTGGTGGTAGAACTGGCAGTAATAACAGGCATACCCATAGTAAACAATACTCCTTATGCTGGATTGAGCCTTTGCTCTCTCCATCCTATTCACACCTTGACGCTGGTGTTACGCCTGCGGTGCTGCCATGAGGTGTAGACGCACCAGCCCCCGAATTATAAGATGCAACGGAAGAATTTTGAGAAACGAAAAATGAGCCCCGCTTTTCGATAAATAGTTCGAAAAGCGGGGCTCATTCATTGTGGAACATCGCAACGGTATAGATGCCGCAGCTTCCCGGTTTGCACCTAAAACCAAATCGAAGCCCAGCGCAGCGGGTTCGATTTGGAAGCGAGGAGCAGCAGAATGAGCGCGCGATGAGCTTTGCAGTGAAATGAAAAAGCTCGTCGCAAGCGATATGCCGCTTGCGACGAGCTGGTGCCGGTAGTCGGACTCGAACCGACACGATGTCGCCACCAACGGATTTTGAGTCCGTCACGTCTACCAATTCCATCATACCGGCCAATCACCGTTTTCCTATTATACAAGATAAATGGCGCGTTTGCAAGTATTTTATTGTACACAGAAAAATTGGGACGTATAATAGATTCGGCAAACAAGCGGAGGGGAATGGAACGTATGCAGGAATACTACTTTGCACAGATGGACAAACCGTGTCAAGCGGTCTATCGGGACATGCTTACAGGGCTCACCCAACTGGGGCCGTCCTTCTCAGTGCCCAGATTAGAGACCAGACAGCTGAGTGAGGTGCTCTTTCAGCTCCGCCTGGACCACCCGGAGATCTTCTATGTGGCGGGATGCTCCTTTCGGGTCCATCCGCAGGCGTCCCATGTGGAGGTGGTGCCCGAGTACCTCTTTCCGAAGGGGAAGATCCGGGAACACCAGGGCGCCATGCAGGCGCGTCTGGAGAAGCTCTGCCGCCCGGTGCAGGGGAAGAGCGCACTGGAGCAGGAAGCGTATATTCATGACTTTATCTGTACCGGCGTGCGTTATGACAAACTGAAAAAGCCCTACTCCCACGAGATCATCGGCCCGTTGGGGCACGGCGTGGGAGTGTGCGAGGGGATGGCCAAGGCGGTGAAGGCTCTGTGTGACCGGCTGGGGGTATGGTGCATCGTGGTCATCTCCCAGGCAGCGCCCGAGCGGGGGGTGCGTTACCGTCACGCCTGGAACGTCGTACAGCTGGGCGGCAGCTATTATCACCTGGACGCCACCTTTGACCGGACTTTGAGCGGGGAGGGGGCGCCGCGGTACGACTACTTCAATCTGGACGACCGGCAGATCTTCCGGGACCATGAAGCCCTGCTGTACCCGGCCCCCGCCTGCGCAGACGGCACGCAGGGCTACTACCGGGTGCACAAATGCTCCTTTACCCGGTTGGAGGAGGTGGAGAAACGAGCGGTCCAGGCGGTGCGGAAGGGAAAGACGCTGCTCTTCCAGTGGCGGGGCGGCCCCCTTACTCAGGACGTACAGACACAGCTTTTGACCCTGTTGGAACAGTCCGCGGCCCAAAAGGGGCGGTATATCCGCGTGAGCCTCAACCGCCCTCAGGCGGTTTTTCAGGTGGACTTTCCCCAGCAGCCGCCCCAGGCAGCTTGTACCGACCAACAGGCGGACGCAGAGGCGGAGTGATTATAGAAGATGCAACCGCTGTCCATTCCGGGAAAAACGGGGTTGACAGCGGTTGTGTATATCATCATAATTGATATATCAACTGTTGATATATCATCAAAGGAGGCGAGCGGTGTGGAGCGGACGTTCCATATGCTGCTGTACCGGGCCTTTCACGCCCAGCGCAATTATCTGCGGGCCAGTCTGAATGAGCTGGGACTGGGCTCCGGACAGCCCAAGCTGGTGGCCTATCTGGCTGCCCGCGGGCCCTGCCGGCAGCGGGAAATGGCGGATTATTTTGATGTGGACCCGGCCACGGTGTCCCGGATGCTGGACTGCCTGCAGAAGGGCGGCTTTGTGACCCGGCGGGCGGACGAGCAGAACCGGCGCTGTGATCTGGTGGAGGTCACCGAACTGGGACGGCAGGCCAGTACGGTCTGGAGAGAACGCTGCCAGCAAGCGGAGGAGGTTATGCTCCGGGGATTTACGGAAGAGGAGCGGGAGCGTTTTTCTGACTATCTATCCCGGGCGTATCAGAATCTGCGCCGGGGAGAGAAGGAGGGGGAACTGTGAAGGAACTCAAGAGGCTGTTCTCTTACCTGGGACCTTACCGGTGGGATATGCTCATCGGCGGATTGCTGGTGTTGGTGGAGACCGTATTCGAACTGATCATCCCGGTTTTAATGGCCGACCTCATTGACGTGGGGGTGGGGAGACAGGATCTGCACTATATTATGGTCAAGGGGTTGCAGATGGGCGTGTGTGCGGTGCTGGCCCTCATCACGGGCCTGCTCTATGCCCGCTTTGCCGCCCGGGCGGCTTACGGCTGGGGCGCGCGTATCCGGGAGGCACAGTATACCCGGGTCCAGGACTATGCCTTTTCCAACCTGGACCGGTTTGAGACCTCCTCCCTGGTGACCCGGATGACCACCGACGTGACGGTGCTGCAAAACGCCATCAACGGCGGGCTGCGGCCCCTGGTGCGCAGCCCGGTGATGTTGGTGATGGGACTGGGGCTGTCCTTCTGGATGAACGCCCGGCTGGCCCTGGTCTTTGTGGTGTGCGCGCCTGTGCTGGCGCTGATCCTCTTTTTTGTGGTACGCACGGTGGCACCCATGTATGGCCGCCTTCAGAAAGCCATGGACAGACTTAACAACGTGGTGCAGGAGGGATTGACCGCCATCCGGGCGGTGAAGGCCTTTGTTCGGGATGAGTATGAGGAGGAGAAGTTCCAGAGCGTCAACCAGGAACTGATGCAGACCAGCCAGCGGACGTTTCACTTCGCGGTGCTCAACCTGCCGGCGTTTCAGTTCACGATGTATACCGCCATGGTACTCATTTTGTGGTTCGGCGGCGGTATGATCCTGAAGGGAGAACTCCAGGTGGGGGAGCTCACCGGCTTTCTCAGCTATGTGCTGCAGGTGATGAATTCCTTTATGATGATCTCCAATGTGTTCCTGCTGCTTACCCGCTCTCTGGCCAGCGCCCACCGCATCGCCGAGGTGCTGGATGAGGAGACGGCGCTGGCCTCTCCGGCCCAGGCGGTGGAGGAGGTGCCCGACGGCAGTGTGGATTTTGACGGGGTGTCCTTCAAATACCGCGCCGACGCCCGGGAATATGCCCTGGCCCATGTGGACCTGCACATCAGGGCGGGCCAGACCGTGGGCATTCTGGGCGGGACCGGTTCGGCCAAGACTACACTGGTGCAGCTCATCCCCCGCCTCTACGACGCCACGGAGGGGACGGTCCGGGTGGGCGGCCGGGACGTGAGGGAATACGACCTCAAGGCTCTGCGGGATGCGGTAAGTATTGTGCTGCAGAAGAATGTACTTTTTTCAGGCAGCGTGCGGGAAAACCTGCGCTGGGGCGATCCGGACGCCGACGATGAGACGCTGTGGGCGGCCTGCCGCGCGGCCTGTGCCGACGAGTTTTTGGAGCGGATGCCCGGCGGGCTGGACGCCGATCTGGGACAGGGGGGCGTCAATGTCTCAGGTGGACAGAAACAGAGGCTGTGTATTGCACGGGCCCTGCTGAAAAAGCCAAAGATCCTGATTTTTGACGACTCCACCTCGGCGGTGGATACCGCCACCGAGGCGAAGATCCGCGCCGCTCTGGCCAAACTCACCGGCGTGACCAAGATCATCATCGCCCAGCGGGTGACCTCCGTGATGAATACCGACCTCATTGTCATCCTGGAGGACGGACAGATCCACGCCTGCGGAACGCACGATCAGCTGCTGGCTTCGGATCCCATCTACCAGGAGATCTACGCATCCCAGATGAAAGGAGGGGAGGAGCATGGCCCGTCAGCTCAGTGCTAAAAAGCCGAAACACCTGGGCTATACCCTGCGTACCCTCATGGCTTATATGGGCCGGCATAAGTTCCTGCTGCTGGCGGTGGCGGTGCTGGTTACCGTCAGTGCCCTGGCCAATCTGCTGGGGACCTATATGATCCGTCCCGTGGTCAATGGCCTGGCCCAGGGTGGGATAGAGGCCCTGCTGCGGGGAGTAACTCTTACCGCAGGCATTTATCTCATTGGTGCTCTGGCGGCCTGGGGCTATACCCAGACCATGGTCAAGGCGGCGCAGAAGGTACTTTTTGACATCCGCCGGGACCTGTTTGCCCACCTGCAGAAGCTGCCGCTGCGCTTCTTTGATACCCGCCGCCACGGTGATGTGATGAGCTATTTCACCAACGATGTGGACACCATCTCTGACGCACTCAACAACAGCTTTGCCATGGTGATCCAGAGTTTTATCCAGGTGGTGGGTACCCTCACCATGCTGTTTATCCTCAACTGGCGGCTCACCATGGTGGTGGCGGTGTGCTATGTGGCCATGTTCCTCTACATCCGCTTCAGCGGAAAGCGGAGCAAGGCCTATTACCGCCGGCAGCAGGCCAGCCTGGGGGACCTGGACGGCTACATCGAAGAGATGGTGGCCGGGCAGAAGGTGGTAAAGGTGTTCAACCACGAGCGGGAAAACCTGCGCTGCTTTCGGGAGAAAAATGAGGCGCTGCGCAAGGCGGGCACGGGAGCCCAGGGCTATGCGGCCACCATGGTCCCGGCAGTGGTGAGCATTTCCTACATCAACTACGCTATCGTGGCCGCTCTGGGCGGATATATGGCTATGAAGGGCATGACCGATGTGGGTAGCCTGGCCAGCTACCTGGTTTTTGTACGTCAGGCGGCTTTGCCCATCAACCAGTTTACCCAACAGACCAACTTCCTGCTGGCGGCTCTGGCGGGCGCCGAGCGGGTTTTTGAAGCCATGGACCAGCCGGTGGAGGTGGATGAGGGCCAGGTCGTGCTGGAGAAACAGCCCCAGGACGGCTGGCGCTGGAAAAAGCCGGACGGCACCACGGTGCCGCTGCGGGGGGATGTACGCTTCCAAGATGTGACCTTCGGCTACGAGGAGGGGCACCCCATTCTGAAAGGGATCACCCTCTTTGCCAAACCCGGACAGAAGATCGCCTTTGTGGGCTCCACCGGCGCGGGCAAGACTACCATTACCAACCTCATCAACCGCTTTTACGATGTGCAGGGCGGCAGCGTGGTCTACGATGGTATTGATGTGAGAGACATCCGGAAAGACGACCTGCGCCGTTCTCTTGGCATTGTGCTCCAGGATACCCACCTCTTTACCGGTACGATCGCCGACAACATCCGTTTTGGTAAGCTGGACGCCACGCAGGAAGAGATCGAGCGGGCGGCACGTATCGCCAACGCAGACTCCTTCATCCGCCGCCTGCCCCAGGGATATGAGACGCGGATCACCGCTGACGGGGCCAATCTTTCTCAGGGGCAGCGGCAGCTGCTGGCCATTGCCCGGGCGGCGGTGGCCGATCCGCCGGTGCTGATTCTGGACGAGGCAACCTCCTCCATCGATACCCGGACCGAAGCGCTGATCGAACAGGGAATGGACCGGCTGATGGAGGGGCGCACCGTATTTGTCATTGCCCACCGGCTAAGTACCGTGCGCAACGCTGACGCGATTTTGGTGCTGGAGCACGGCACCGTAGTGGAGCGGGGAAGTCATGCCGATCTTCTGGCACAAAAAGGCATATATTATCAATTATACAATGGGATGTTTGAATTGAGCTGAAAGAATGACTGGTTGGTCGAAAAAAACTTGTCAAAGCAGTCAGAATGTGTTAACCTGTATAAAAAGATTCAGAACAGGAAGGGTAAACTTATGAACCTTTATGAGTCTGCGGAAAACTATCTGGAAGCTATCCTCAGCTTGCATGAGCGGCATGGTATGGTACGCTCTATCGATATTGCCAATGAACTTCACTTTTCCAAGCCAAGTGTCAGTGTGGCCATGAAGAAACTGCGGGAGAGCGGCTATATCGAGGTAGATAAGGATGGCTTCATCTCACTGCTTCCGGCGGGGGAAGAGGTGGCCAATCGGATCTATGAGCGGCATAAGCTGTTGACCGAGTTTTTTATCCGCTTGGGGGTGGATGCCAAAGTGGCGGCGGAGGACGCCTGCAAGATCGAGCACTATTTAAGTGAGGAGACCTTTCGGAAGATCAAGCAGCATGCCACAGCTAACATGAATCCAGACGAAATCCAATAACCAAAGGAGGGCCGGCATTAGGCGTGCCCTCACAAGGACAACTACGAATTTTAAGGATAGGCAGGTGTTGCGAAGGCAGCACCTGCCAGTTCCTTTATGCACTTTTCGTGGTACTCATGTTCCCAACCACGCCAATGTCCGTGTAGTGGATCTCCACAGTCTGCCTCGCATGTTTGGACCACTTCACATCCTTCTCATGCACCACGATTTTCTCAATGAACAGCCGCAGCAGTTCCGGCGTCAGTTCCTGGATGTCGGTGTAGCGCCTGGCTTTTGAAATGAAGTTGTCAGCGCCGGACACCGTGGCCTTCCGTTTGGCGACCTCCCGCTCCCTTTGCGGGATGGCGGTTTTCAACTGCTCCTGCTCCGCCACATAA
The DNA here is from genome assembly GCF_040095835.1 of Flavonifractor hominis. Lineage (NCBI taxonomy): Bacteria > Bacillati > Bacillota > Clostridia > Eubacteriales > Oscillospiraceae > Flavonifractor > Flavonifractor hominis. The sequence continues at coordinate 810,559 of NZ_JBBMFT010000001.1, read as the reverse complement.
CTGGTGGAGAGTGTCTGGAACTGCTCTGTGGTGATGCGGCCCAGTACCGAGTCCTCATACAGCCGTTTGAAAATGGCCTCCAGTTCCGCCTCGCGCTTTTTCATGCCTGAAAGTTCCAACTCCTGCCTGCGGATCTCCCGCCGAAGTTCAGCGGACTGCCGGTCACAGATGTAGGCGGCGAACTCCTGCGTGTGCTCCCGCGCCATCGCCGTGACCCTGCGGATGTCCTCCAGCACGATCTCGTCGAGGACACACTCCCGGATGTAGTGGGCTGTACAGACCTCGGCGCCCTCCTTTTTGTAGGTGCGACAGGTGAAATTAGTCTGCGTTGGTTTCATGGTATGCGCCCGATGAAGAACCATTGTGGAACCGCAATCGGCGCAGATGACAAGGCCGGAATACTTGTTGAGTTCCTCCATCTTTGTGGGGCGCTTTCGGTTTTGCCGTACCCGCTGAACGATATCCCACGTTTCCCGGTCAATGATGGCCTCATGGCTGCCCTCAATGACGATACATTCCTCCCGCGGATGCTCTATTTTACGTTTGTCCTTGTAAGATTTACTGCTGAATCGCATATTGATCGTGTTGCCAATATACAACTCATTCTCCAGCATATGCGCGACGGTGCTTTTTTCCCAGTTGTAGGGCTTACCCAGCGAGAGTCCCATGTGCTTAGTACCAAAACGCTCATAGGCATACATAGTCGGACACAGTACCTGCTCACTTTTCAGGAGGCGGGCAATCTGGCTGGGGCCGTTGCCGGCAGCGCAGAGGGCGAAGATGCGGCGCACCACTGCGGCAGCCTCCTCGTCCACAATGAGCTTGCCCTTGGCATTCTCATCCTTTTTGTAGCCGTAGGGTGCCCGTGTCCCCAGGCGCTCCCCGCGCTGAGCCTTGGCCCGCTGTACCGCCCGGATCTTCCGGCTGGTGTCCCGCACGAACCACTCGTTGAACAGGTTTTTGAAGGGCATCAGGTCGTTGCTCTCGGCGTTTTCCGTGTCCACATTGTCGTTGATGGCGATGTAGCGGACGCCGAACTGCGGGAACCGCTCCTCGATGTACAGCCCTGTGTGCAACTGGTTTCGCCCCAGACGGCTGAGATCCTTGGTGATGATGATCCCGATTTTCCCGTCCTCCATGTCCGCCATCATGCGCTGGAAATCCGGCCGGTTGAAACTGGCCCCGGAGTATCCGTCATCCACATAGAATTGGATGTTGGGAAAGCGGTGCTCACGGGCATATGTTTCGAGGATACGCCTTTGGTTTTGGATGCTGTTGGACTCTCCGTCCAGACCGTCGTCCTGGCTCAGACGGCAGTATAGGGCGGTGATTTTCATTTGGTTTGACTGACTCATTCGGTCCTCCTTTTCTCCAGTCAAACCGTCCAGAGTTTGTGTGATGTTACCTCTGCCGGGGCGGTTTGTCCACCCCTTTCCGAAACTGTGCGGGAATTTTTCAAGTCCATGTCAATGAGCGTTTTGAGTTTGTCCTCCGGCGAACAGGCGCCGTCCGCAGGGAACACGGAAACCACATGGATCAGCCGTCCGTGACTCATCTGGTCGCGCTCGGCCACAACTTTTCCTGCCCGGCCGGGCATGGGAATGATTTTGGGCATTGCGTCCCTCCTCTACAGAATGTGAGGGGCCAGGAAACGGCGGATCGGGTCCGGCAGCGTTGCCAAATCCGGTCCCGGCTTACGTTCATGCCCGAAAAGAAAACTCCCCTTCATCTTCTTACCCGAAAAAAGGCCAAGTGAATACCCATATTAAGAAAAAGCGCGAGGTGTCCCATAAAAGGAGCACCTCGCGTTTGGCCTCTTGCGGCATGAGATGGAGGCGTGTATACTAAGCATAGCCGTTCTCGAAAAAGAGAACAGATAGGAGGCACACCGCAATGGAGCAGACATTCGGCAGTTATGTGCGGGAGAAACGAATGGCCCGCGGGCTGTCCCTGCGCGCTCTGGCAGCAAAGCTGGAGGTGTCTCCGGTCTATATGAGCAACATCGAAAATGACCGGAGGCCGGCGCCAACCATGGAGAAACTGAACCACCTCATTGAGATCCTGGGACTCTGTCAGACAGACGCCGAGTTGCTGTTGGATCTGGCCGCCAAATCCAGAACACAGCGGGTGTCCGCAGACCTGCCGGAGTACATCATGGAACGGGATATCGTCCGGGCCGCCCTGCGGACAGCCAAGGAAGTGGACGCCACAGACGAGGAATGGCAGGAATTTATAGACCGCATCACCCAGCGGGGAAAGCGGGGCGAGTGAGAAGGGAGGCAAGCGCATGCGGAAGTATTATACTGAGCAGACGATGGAGAGCATCGCCCGGCGTGTGCTGGATGCCTACGATGAGCGCCTCTACCGTGGGCAGCCCCGCGCCATCCCCATCGAGGACCTCATCGAGCGCCACGGCCTGACACTGGAATTCCAGTACCTCCGCAAGAATGGCCGGATCCTGGGGAAAACTGTGTTTGACACCGGCCTGGAGGCCGTGTACGACATGGAACTGGGCGAGTATACCCTGTTCCCGGTGAAAGCCGGAACCATCCTCATAGACGCCTCGCTGTGTGAAGAAGAAACCAGCACCGGCCGCCTGCGGTTTACCGAGGCCCACGAACTGTCCCACTGGATCCTGCATAAGGGGCTGTATGTGGGTACCGGGGAGAGCGCGGCGCTGCAGCCTGCCGTCAAGGAAACCAGTATGGAGATCCAGGCGAATATGCTTGGGTCCGCCCTGCTCATGCCCATGCCAATGGTGAAACGGTGTTTTTATCAAATGCGGTCCGGCCGGGACAGTCAGGCCATTGTCCAAGCCATGTCGGAGGTGTTCCAGGTGTCCCGCCAGGCTATGCGGATCCGTCTCACCAACCACCACCTGCTGTAAAATTTTTTACCGTAGTGTTCTCAAAATAGAGAACACTTTGCAAGGAGGAACGCCATGCAACAGATAAAAAGGACCCGTGCGGTGCGCTGCCCTGTGTGCGGCCGCGGGCGTGTGATTGACGCCGCGGCCGACGTGGATCCGGGGCGCCTGCGCCTCTACGGCCCGGAGCATGCGGACAAGGCGGAGTTGTTCTCCAAATGCCCCAAGTGTGGGCTGCAGATCGGCATCTCCTTTGAAAAGACCGGATATTCCTAAAAGCAAATAAAATATAGAGTATCGACCTCGTCAAGCGCACCAACCGCCCGCATCAGCAGCGGGATCCACCGTGTTCGGAGCCTTACAGGCAGCAGTTCTGCTGTGCTGTAAGGCTCTTTTTTTGCGCTTTTCCGCGGCAGAACAGCGGAAAGGCACGATATGCGGAACGCCTGGCAGCCCTACATAGCGAAATACCCGTGATCGCCAACTCAGAAGTTTTTCCTAAAAAATCTGAGATTGGAGATCACAACCATGAAAAAATGGCAGGAAAACCGGAATTACAGGAAGATCCGTGACGACAGCGGCGAAGTCGTCGCCCATATCATCACCGTGGATGGTAGGGATGTGGCGGTCACAGAGGACGTATTCGCGGCGTATGCCCAGATGGACCGGCGGGAGCGGTATCTCAGCGAGGATCTGCCCACTGGCAAGGTCCTCTCCCTGGAACAGATGGCAGAGGACGGCGTTTTACCGGACTATGTGGGTGCGGAAACGGCGCCCAGCGCCGAGGACTGCGTCCTTGCACGGGAGTCGGAACGGGAGCGGGAAGAACTGACCAGCCTGCTGCTGGCGGCGCTTATCTCCTTGGAGGACCGGGACAGGCAGCTCATCACCGCGCTGTTCTACGACCACCTCTCCACCAGAGAATACGCCCGGCGAATCGGCGTGACCCAGCGGGCCGTCATCAAGCGCAGGGACCGGATCCTGAAGGACCTGAAAAAATATTTTGAAAAATCTGCGGCGTGAGGGTATTCACTCAGCCCCTTTTTGGGGAGGACAGCGGAAGGGGGAAATACCTCCCCCTTCGCTGCTCCTTGAAAAGTGCATACCAGCAATGCGGGTAACACGCAGCCGTACCCACCCCACAGCGCGCCAGGACCCGGCCCCAGCGGCCGGCGAGCGATTCCGCCTGCGGCCGGCCCTGGCAGGCCGGGCAAGAGATGGGACGGCTCATACAATGACACACCAAGCACGGCCTGCGCGTAAGACAGGCGGCGCTGCTCCGGGATTGAAAGCAGTAGAGATCCCGGAAATATGCCCGTGAGGCCCTGGCCAGGGGCCTGCCCGCATTGTTCCCGAAACCCATCGGGGGGGCGAGTGCGAATACGATGGGAACACGAAAAAAGATAAAAGGACGGAATGATCCATGAAAAAATACACCCATGAAAAGGCCCATGAAGAAGTTGACCGTATTTTCAAAGTCCTGCTGCCCCAAAGGAGTATGGCGGAACGGCCGGAACAGATCCGGCTGTGCCACAGCATCCTGGATGCCATGCTGGACGGCGGCATCGCCCTGTGCGACGCAGGAACCGGCATCGGCAAGACCTTCGCCTACCTGACCGCCGGCATCCTGCATGGCAAGTGCCGGGCGGCAGAGGGCAGGCCGCAGCGCCCTATCCTGATCTCCACCTCCAGCATCGCGCTGCAGAACGCCATCCAGAAGGAGTACCTGCCCCTGCTGTCCGGCGTGCTGCTGTCCGAGGGGCTGGTCTCCGCACCCATTGAGGCGGTCATCCGCAAGGGCAAGGCCCACTACGTCTGCGATGCCCGTCTGGAACGGCGGATCCGGCAGGTGGGGGGCAGCCATAAGAACCCCGCCGCCCGCCAAGCCCTGCACGCCGCCCGGCATGTGCTGGATCTGGACCAGCTGTCCGGGATGAGCAGTTACGACCGGGAGCGGATCTGCGTCCCCAAGCGGTGTAATTGCCGACGGAAGGACTGCCGGTACCGCTGTTTTCTGGACGCCTGCCAGAGCGGGCAGTACACGGTCCAGATCTGCAACCACAACCTCCTGCTGGCGGACCTCATCCACCGCGGCCAAAAGAAAAAGCCCATCCTGCCGGACAACGCGGCCATCATCATAGACGAGGCACACAAGCTGCCGGAAACCGCCCGGCAGATGTTCGGCGTGACGCTGAACGCCCAGGACTTTTCGGAGCTGATCCGCAGCCTGCATGTGGAACGGTATGTCCTCGCGGCGGAACTGCTCTCCGAGGCCGTGGCGCCGCTGACGGAAAGACTGTCGGTCCCGGTGGAGGAAGGAGCTGGATTTGAAACCTACCAGATGTTCCTGGAGCGGCCGCATCAGATCCTGACGGTAATCTGCCGTCAACTGGAGGGCCTGCTGACCAGGGAAACCTGGCGCCTGCTGTCCGCTGTCGCCTCTACTGTGTCCCTCTTTTATCTGGGGAATCCTGAGATGATCTTCTACGCGGCAGACGACGACCACGGCGGGGCCATGCTGTGCGGCACGGTGTCGGAATTGGCCGCGCAGCTCAAAGCCACGCTCTGGCGGCAGGACCAGCCCATCATCCTGACCTCCGGCACCCTTGCCGTTGGGAAGGACTTCAGCCGGTTCCGCACCGCCACCGGCCTGACAGGGGAGCGGCCCGTGACGGAAACTGTGTGTCCGTCCCCCTTTGACTATCAGCACAACTGCCTCCTCTATCTCCCCCCGGACCCGATCCCGCTGGACGCGGCGGACTACTATGACCGGCTGGCCGCGCAGATCCGGCAGCTGGCGGCGGCGTCCCACGGCCACGCCCTGGTGCTGTTCACTTCTTACCTCGCCATGTCGGCGGTCAAGGAACGGCTGCAGGCCGCGGCGCTGCCCTTTCCCGTATTTACGATGGGCCGACGCCCAGCCCGCACCCTGGCGGCGTTTCGGGCCGCCCCCGGCAGTATCCTGCTGGCCACCGGCGCGGCATGGGAGGGGCTGGACTTCGCCGGCGACGGCGTGTCCCTGCTCATCATCCCGCGCCTGCCCTTCGCCTACCCGGACGCTGTCAAAGAAAAAGAGCGGGAGGACTACCCGAACCTGCGGGAGTTCCTGCGCTCCGTTGTCATCCCGGAAATGCAGATCAAACTGCGGCAGGGCTTTGGCCGGGCCATCCGCACGGAAACAGACACCTGTGCCGTCGCCGTGCTGGATCCCCGCGCCGCCCGCGGCCGGAGATATTTCCAGAGCATGGCGGAGGCCCTGCCGGAGATGCCGGTGACGGGCAGCCTGCGGGCAGTGGAACAGTTCTACCGTGACCACAAGGACGCCGGTTATTTCCATCTCCCCAACGCAGGATGAAATTGTTGCATTTGCTGCGTCTGTTCGCCATTCCTTGGTGGTGTTGGTAATGGCTTTCGTGATGCTTTCCGGCTATACTTGCGTTGCAAATCAAGCAAAGGAGGCAATCAGACATGGAGCACACCAAGGGCCTCTCCTGCCAGATCCCGGAATCCCTGCATGCCAGGGTGACGGCGGAGCGCGTCGCGGCAAACCAGTCCCTCAGCGAGTACATCACGGAACTGCTCACCAACTACTATGAAAACAGAGGAAAAAACGACATGGCACAGACGAGAACAATGGCATTTCAAATCAGCGAGGACCTGTTCCAGCGGATCAAGGACTACCTGGCCCGCGAGAGTGAGCGCCAGGGACGGAAGGTGACCCAGCGGGAGTTCGTCCTGGGGCTGATCGAGGACGCCTTACGGCAGGCGGAGCAGGAGGCGGCGGAATCCGCCCCTGACGATATCCCCACCCCCGCTGAGAGCCAGGATGCAAATGCCGAAATGGAGTCTGAGGACGAGGGATCCGAGGAAGGAGGCGACGAGGATGTGGCAGAATGAGTTAGAGGCCATGATTGCCGCCGGCGGCGCACCCTGCAGGGCCTGCGGCCAGCGAATGCTGAAAGTAGACGGCTGCACCTGGACCCATGTGAAATGCGGCAGCCGTTACTACCGCCGCATCAAGTACGGTGAGGACGGCATGGCGTATGACGACGCCCGCTGCCACGACTGCGGCGCCAAGCCGGGCCATTACCACCATGTGGGATGTGATGCGGAGCGGTGCCCCGTATGCGGTGGGCAGCTCATCAGCTGCGACTGCGACGTTTCCGAGTATGTGGAGCGGCCGCCCAGAAAGAGAACAACCAAGTAAATCAGGATCCCAGAACCGCCCGGAGCGCCCGACAGGGACGCCCCGGGCGGTCTGTTTCACAAGAGGACTGGAGGTGAGAAAACGTCAGAACCGAGATCCAATCGTTTCACAGAACAGGAGATGGAGATCGCCCGCGGGACGGACCTGCCGGACCTGCTGACGTCTCTCGGCTACACCGTAACGCGGGTAGGCCACTACCACTCCACCAAGGAGATGGACAGCCTGCGGATCAAGAACCGCCGCACCTGGTACCGCTACTCTGAGCAGACGGGTGGGGATGCCATCACTTTCCTGCAGCATTTTTGCGGCAGGAGTTTCCCACAGGCGGTGGAGGATCTGCTGGCCTTCCACGGCCACGCCAGGGATGCCCCCGCGGAGCGGAGCAGGCAGACTGAGCAGGCGCCGGAACCGCCGAAACCGTTTGCATTGCCGCCGAGGCACACCGATGCCCGCCGGGTGTGCGCCTACCTGAAAAAACGCGGGATCGCACCTCGCGTCATCCGCAGCTTTCTCGACGCCGGACTGCTGTATGAGGACGCCGGGCACCACAACTGCGTGTTCGTCGGCTACGGTGGGGACGGCAAGGCTGCCTTCGCCAGCCTGCGGGGCACCTACGACCGGGACGGCAGCGGTTTCAAGGGCGACGCCGCCGGCAGCGACAAATCCGTTGGCTTCCGCCTGCCGTATGTCCCGGACAGCAGGACCGTGTATGTGTTCGAGGCTCCCATTGACCTTATGAGTTACTGCACCCTGCACCGGGGATTCCACAGCAATGCGCTGGCCCTGTGCTGCCTGGATGACCGTGCCCTGTCGGTGTTTCTCCGGGAGCACCCTGCGGTGCGGAAGGTCGTCCTGTGCCTGGATCACGACCGCCCCGGCCAGGAGGCCGCGGAGCGCATGGGCCGAAAATACGCGGCGGAGGGCTACGCCGTGCAGACACTGTCCCCTCCCTCCCGGAAGGACTGGAACGCCTATCTGACCTTTGTGCAGCAGTTCCGGGAAAGGGGGCGGTGACCAAGTAAACGCAAGTAAAGAGAGCTAAACCAGCAATTTCTACACAAAAAAGGAGGAAAAACCACTTGAAAAGCAAGACAACCAGGCATGGCCTGAAGCGCATGACGGCCCTGCTGCTGGCAGTCGTGCTCTGCGTCGGCATGGTGCCCAGCGCCTTTGCCGCCCAGGAGGACAACTATCACGACCCGGCGGAACACTGGATTGAGGCGCTCAACCGTACCAACGAATTGGATGCCAACTCCGTGGTGACCATCGAAACATTTACCTGCTGTGAGTGCGGGCAGGCCACCTCGTTCCAGGTATTCCGTGTGCCGGAGTACACCCGCAATGGAGAAACGGCCCTGACCCGCAACGTCAAGTATTCAGACGGCACCTGCCTGGACGGGGAGAGCAAGGGCGACCTGCTGGACGGCACCCCTGGTCAGGACGCCTACTACACTGGCTACCACTGGACGAAAGCGGTGTGCCAGACCTGTGGAACGTTCAATACCAACATGGGGGCCACCAGCTATGCCTGCGGCAAAAATGTGTATTGGCTCTATGACTGTGCGGCAGACTTCTTCGAGGAGCTGCCCGAGGAAGTCACCGTTGAGCAAGTAGACAGCGAGTATCACCGTGTCATCACCACCAGCGGGGAGTATTGCGCTTTCTGCTATGGCACCTTCAAGGAGGAAAACTCCACACTGGAGCGTCACGCAATGGAAAGCAGCATCCGCCCGGAGTTGGCTCACGATAGGTTCGTCGAGATGGACGCCTGCGCTGACTGCGGCTATGCCGAAACTGCCTACACCGTCGCCAAGGCCGTCATTGCGGATTACTTCGGCGTGGTGGACGGCCAGCCCCACACGGTCACGGTGTCGGACTTGTCCGAGGCTGGCGTGACCACCGCCATCCGCTACGGCCACAGCGCGGACGCCTGCACTCTGACTTCTGCCCCCAACTACACCGAGGCCGGGGACTATCCGGTTTACTATGAAATCACCTACACCTACCACGATACCGACATGGTGGAGGACGGTGTTGCCTTTGTCCACCTGCGGGACGAAACCACCGCCGAGGATGGTTCCTGCACCTGCGGCTGCGACAATCCCGACTGCGGCTGTCAAGACCCGGACTGTGACGGTTGCTGTTGTGACGACAAGGGCTGCGGTGAGAATCACAACTGGACGCTGCTGGATAGCACCCCGGCGACCTGCCTGACCCTCGGCTATGACCGCTACCTGTGCGTAGACTGCGGCATGATCGAAAAGCGGGACTATGAGGCCGCGCTGGGCCACGCCTACCAGAGTGTGGTGGTTCGGGACGCCACCTGTGAAGTCCCCGGCAAGACCATCGATATTTGTGAGCGGTGCGGCAATGTGAAAGAAACCAACCTGCCTCAGACCGAGCATGAGTTTTCCACCACCGTCATTCCCGCTACCTGCACCAGCCCCGGCTACACCCTGCGGGAGTGTACCGTCTGCGGGGAGCGCCACATCGAGGACATTACCTCTGCACTGCCCCACAACTACGTTTCCAAAGTGACCCCGGCCACCTGTGAGGGCGGCGGGCGTACCCTCCATATCTGCGAGGGCTGCGGCAGTTCGTTCATCACCGACTATACCGACCCGCTGGGCCACAGTTGGGACGAGGGCAAGGAGATCACCGACTCCACCTGCACCGGCGAGGGCATGACCGAGTACACCTGCATCCGCTGTGGAGCCACCCGTCTGGAGGGCGATGAGGCCGCAGGCCATATCCCCGGCGACCCGGCCACCTGCACCGATCCCCAGCTCTGCACCCGCTGTGGGGCCGTCATTGAGAACGCTTTGGGTCATGACTATGAAACCGTTGTGACCGAGCCGACCTGTACGGAGATGGGCTACACCACCTACACCTGCACCCGCTGCGGCGACGCCTACAAGGGCGACTACACCGAGGCGGCAGGCCACAAGCCCGGTGACTGGATCATCGACAAGGAGCCTACCACCGACAGCGAGGGCAGCAAGCACAAGGAGTGCGAGGTCTGCGGTGAAACGCTGGAAACCGAGGAAATCGAGAAAATCTACAATCAGGCCACCACGGACAGCAAGGGAGAGGCCGTTGTGGGCGGTTATCTGGTGATCGTCACGGATACCGACACCAAGGACCCCGTTGCCAATGCCACCGTGACCCTCCACGCGGACGATACCCTGTCCATCCGTCTGCCCAATTCCCGCCTGCTGGACTATGCCGACCAGACCACGATCACCGTCCAACTGGTGAAAGATAAGTCCCCCGTGGAAGATATGTTCATCGCCGTGACGGATAAGCACGACAACTACTGTGCCGGTAACACTGGCAGCAACGGGCAGCTCACTGTTCCCGGCACCACCGGCACGACCAATGAGGACGGCGACGCCACCGTAGGCTGGGAGGACGAGGACGGCGACCGCTGGACCCTGACTGTCACCGTGGAGGACTACGAAACCGGACGCCCCATCGAGGGCGCGGAGGTGTCCATCGGCAAGGGCGGCAACATCACCGTCACCCTGCCGGACGGGACCGATATGGACGAGGACAACCGCATCACCGTCACGGTCACAGACAATGAGCGCGACCCGCAGGAGGGCGTGACGGTGATTGTCAAGGGCGATCTGGGCCAGAGCGAGCGCGGCGAAACCGATGAGGGCGGCAAACTGACCGTTCCCGCTGTCACAGATACCGAGTACCACGGGGCCTATATTGTGGGCTACACAGACGGCACCTTCGGCCCGGAGCGCAGCATGAGCCGGAGCGAGGCGGCGGCCATCTTCGCCCGCCTGCTCTCTGACAAGCTGGACGAGCACATCCCCAGCGGGGCCAATGTGAAGTTTACAGACGTGGACCCGGAGGCGTGGTACGCCGGCTATGTGGAGTACCTGACCGGCTACGGCGTGGCCGTGGGCTACAATGACCGCACCTACCGTGGCGACCAGGCCATCACCCGCGCCGAGTTCACCGCTATGGCGGCGCGGTTCTTTGATGTGTACGGCGATGGCGACGAGGAAATCATGGAGCAGTACGAGGGCTTTGACGATGTGAGCGACGGCTATTGGGCTGCGGAGTATATCAAGGACGCCGCCATCCACGGCTGGGTGGAGGGCTACGGCGACGGCACCTTCCGGGCAGATGACCCCATCGACCGGGCGGAAGTCGTCACCATCGTCAACCGTCTGCTGGGCCGCGAGGCCGACGAGGACTACATCGCGGACAACCGCCGCCAGCTGGTGATGTTCCCCGACGTGTCCTCCCGTCACTGGGCCTACTACCAGGTGCTGGAGGCCGCCAACGCCCACACCGCCATCCTTACCGACCCCGAAACCTGGGACAAGTGATCCACCCGCTGTGCCGCGGCCCCGCTGTGGGCCGCGGCGCTTTTATCCCACAATTCACTCTACATTAAATAATAAAGAAGGAGAAATGCACCTATGCTGAAAATCGTAGCAATCGGAAACCTGACCAACGACGTGGAGCTGAAGATCCATGAGGCCACCGGAAAGCCCTATGCCATCCTGCGGATCGCCTCGGACCGCCGCTACCGGGACAAGGAGGGCAACCGCCTGACGGATTTCATCTCCATCAAGGTCCGCGGCCCGCTGGCGGAACGCTGCGCGGAGTTTGCCTGGAAGGGCTGCAAGCTGGCCGCCTCCGGCGACTTTGAAACCATCACTTTCGCGGACGAGCCGGAGCGTCAGCCCGGTTTCCTCATCAAAGCCACGGAGGTGGAGTTCCTGTCTCCCCGCCGGGTGGAGGAAAACGCCGCGTCCATGCCTGCGGACGGCATGGATGAGGCCGCAGCCTGAGCGCCATGCGGAATACAGGCATTGAATACACCAGTGCGGAACGCACCCCCACCATCCTGCCGGAACTGGCGGAGCTGCTCCCCCCTCTCAGCGGGGAGCAGCTTGCCGCGCTGGAGAAGGACATCCTGCAAAACGGCTGCTATGCGCCCATTATCGTCAATGAGGACCTGGTCATCGTAGACGGCCACAACCGCCAGCAGATCTGCACCCGGCACAGCCTGCCCTATAAGATGGCGGTGTTTGCCTTTGACGATCTGCTGGAGGCCAAGCAGTGGGCGCTGGACACCCAGAAGGGCCGCCGCAACCTGGACAAATGGGAGTTGGGCAAGATCGCCCTGAAACTGCGGCCGGAGATCGAGGCCAGGGCAAAGGCCAACCAGCAGGCGTACCACGGGAACCAGTATGAGAGTGGACCTTCGGCAACATTGCCGGAAGTCCACTCCGCCCCTGTGGACACCCGCAAAGAGTTGGCCGCCTCTGTCGGCCTTGGGGAGCGCACGATGGGCAAGGTGATGCAGATCGACGAACACGCCCCCGCCGCCGTGAAGGAAGCCCTGGACAAAAAAGAACTGTCCATCAACCAGGGGTATCAGATCACCCGGCAGATACAGGATCTGCCGGAGGACGAGCAGGGGCAGGCGGCATTGGAGCTGGTGGAGCTGGAAAAAGCGAAAAAGGAGATTCGGGAGAAGGACGCCGAAATCGACCGCCAGAGCAAGATCGCCGGCGTGTTCTGCAAGGCTTATGAAAAGGCCGTTCTGCTGACGCCCACAGAGGAAAATGTGCGGATCTGGGTCAAATGCACCCGCATGACCAGGGAGGAAATGGAGGACACCATCAGGGAGTCCCGTGAACTGGCCGGCGTGTTCACTGCCATTGCCGGCCTCGTGGAACGCCTCCTGCCGGAGAGGGGGACGCTATGAATGAGATGAGTGTGCGGGAGTGGCAGAAACGCTTCCGTGCAGGGGACTTCAGCAGCCGGGATCGTGCTGTGCAGTGCGAGGCCGGCTGGTATGACTGGTTTTGCCGGGACGACGCCCTGGCCGGACGCCTGAAAAAAATCTCCGGCGTTGTGCTGGGGATCACGGATCCCTTCATTCTGGACAACTACTATGTGTGGTTCAAGAACAACTGCCCGCTGGATGGGCCGCTCTATGACGACGTCCGGTTTGAGCCTCTCACCGGGGAGCGCGACGGGAAATACTTTGTCGTTTCTTTGGACAGCCCTCATGAGCGTATGAAGTGGGCGCTCGTTACAGAGCGGTATGGCTATGACGCGCCGGAATTTGAATGCGGCAATGTCCGTGACATGGTGAAATACATCAATGCCATCGCGCCGGAGCTGGCGCAGGGGATCCAGCCTCGCTTCGTGCTGGAGAAAGCGGCTGTGGGCGAATATGTCCGGCAGCACGAGGGGAAAAGCAGCTACAGCATCCGGCGGGCGGGGGAGCACCTGTTCGCCTACCAGTCCCCCCGTGACTGGAAGTACCGGACGGTTGCGGTTTCGGACTCTCCGGAGCATGTCCCCCAGGGCTTTCCTGCAGAACTTGCAGAACATCACTGCATGCTCTATGTTTTCCCAAGCGAGGCGCCCGCCCTGGACAGGGCCGACGTGGTGCAGCGCGCACAGCGCAGGAAGGAGCAGACGCGATGACCAGGAGATCCCACGGCCGCCCCGCGCTGCCACCCAAAGCCAAAACTGAGATCCTGGAGGTGCTGTTTGCCAACATGGAGATCAGCGGCGATGAGATCGCGGCCATTTTGAAAAAGCACCATGTCTCCTGCGACGCCGACGTCCTGCAGGACCGCTACCGCAGGCAGCTGGGCCAGCGCCTCATGGCCAGCCTCCGGGACGCCTCCGGTGAGCGCGAGGTCCTGTCCAACGGGCGGGGCCGGTATGTTGTGCTGGAGTGCTGCCGGGACCGCCAGCAGCTCGCGGCCATCCGTCGCCGCATCCAAAATCAGGCGCATGGCCTGAACGCCTCCGCCGGCAAGGTGAGATCCCGCATCGCCGTGCTGGACCGCCTGATCGCCCGGCTCAGAAAGGCGGCGTGACATGAAAGTCAGGGACCTGATCGCCGCGGTTCGGGACTACCCCGCTCTGCGGCAGGCGTTGGAGGAATCCAACGCCGAATTGGACCTCAGCCGAATGGAATGCGCGCAGCTCCAGAGCAAGATCAATGAACTGGAACCGCTCATTGATGAATACTACCAGGAGAGCTGCAGTAAGGAATATGCCGCTAATCAGGAGCGCCAGATAGTGGAAACGCTGAAGAAAGCCTTTGCGTCCTTTTATCCGGCCCTGGACAGTACGGAGCAGCTCCGGCGGTTCTACGACACCATTGCCCCGGATTTTGATGAGGGCGGTTTCCGCCTCTACGACGCCGCCCTGGCGATCTCCGGCTATCCCAACATTCCCGGCGAGTTCCCCTATGAGGACAACCGCGGTGTTTTTGACTATGCTGACGGACACCAGCTCCTGCAGTACTTGACCGCCCTGCGGTTCCACGCCGTCCGGTGGGAGGTCGTGCCCGGCACGACTTGTGAAAAGGCTGTCCTGCTGGATGTGGATACCGCTGCCCCGGAATACCGGGCCTTTGAAAAGCAGCTCTATACGCGGGTACTGCATGACCTGGGCTTTCAGGACCTTCTGCCCCAGAAGCAGGAGCGTCAGACGGGCAAACAAAAAGAAAAATGGAAGGAAGGTGCTGAGCGATAGAACAGAAACCTGACAATGGGATGAGCAAGGATACCTTCTGGGCGCTGATTCAGGAGGCGAAAACCGCCTGCGGTCAGGATATGGACGCCATAACGGAGCATCTGCGGGACGGCCTTTTGATAATGGGGACCGGGGCCGCGCGGCAATTTCACAATATATTTCAGGCTTACATGGACTTGGCAGAGCCGTTCGGCCTATGGGATGCGGCCAGTATCATCAAGGAAAACGGCTGCACGCTGGAGGGATTCATTGATTTCCGGGCTTGGCTGATCGCCCAGGGCAAAGCGGTATACCTGAACGCGCTGCGGGATCCGGACACGCTGGCGGATGTGGAACCATATGGAGATTGCAGCTTCGAGAGCATCGCCTATGTTGGCAACGACGTGTACCACAACTTGACCGGGCAAGATGCCTATGGCGATCTCGATACTGCCGGGTATCTGAAACTGCGAGATGAACTCCAAAGCGAGGTTGTATATCGGGACGGTATCCACGTCCCCAGCGGTCCGCGGGCCTTCCCCAAGATGATGCCAAGGCTTTGCGCCAAATACGGCGGCACAGAGCGATTCGATGTGGATCCCTGTGTCTGGAATTTTTCCCTGTACGGTTTCTGCCTTCCGCTGGAGTGGGCAAAGCATCAGCGGGAGAAACCGGAGAAAGGTGGTGACACCCGATAAAAGATTCCATCACCATCGGCGTGGACCACGGCTACGCGGCCATGAAAACTGTCCACGGTTCCTTCCCCTCGGGGCTGGTGGCCTATGAGCATGAGCCGTACACCCAGAAGAATGTGCTGGAATACGGCGGAACGTACTATGTGGTGGGCAGCGGCAGGCAGCCCCTGCAGAAAGACAAGACCCGGACGGAGGACTACTATCTGCTGACCCTGGCGGCCATCGCCAGGGAGATGGACTGCCGCAGCGCCGAGCGCACTTGCTCCGTTATTTTGGCCGCCGGCCTGCCCCTGACCAGTTTTGGCCGGGACAAGAAGAAGTTCCGCGCCTATCTGCTGCGGGACGGCAAGCCGGTGTCCTTTCGCTACGAGGGCCGGGACTATGCCGTCACCGTCCGGGATGTGAAACTGTTCCCCCAGGGCTATGCCGCCGTGCTGACACAGACGGAGCTGCTGGACGAGCCGTCCGTCATAGTGGCGGACATCGGCGGCTGGACGGTGGACCTGATGCGTCTGGACAACCGCCTCCCCAACGCCGCCACCTGCCGCAGCCTGGAATTAGGCATGATCCGCTGCATCGACGAGATCGGGGAACAGGTGCGGCGCGCCCTGGGCCTTTCCCTGACAGCGGCGCAGATCGAGTGTGTCCTGCGGGGCGACGTCAGCAGTCTCCCGGACGAGGCAAAAAGCATCATCCATGCCCAGGCGGACCTGTATGTGCAGAACCTGCTCTCCGCTATCACGGAGTGCGGCCTGGACACCCGCGCCATGCCCGCTATTTTTATGGGAGGCGGAGCGGCGCTCCTGAAACGCCGTGTTTCGGCCACAAACGGCCTGTGCCGGCCCGTGATCCTCGATGACGTATCCCTGAACGCCAAGGGCTATGAACGGCTTGTACGGCAGATGTCGGGGAGCGGCGCCCATGCCTGAGAAGCGACGGCTCAGCCTTTCCTTCTCCCTGGCCCAGCGGGAGCAGCGGGACGCATGGGAGCGCCTGTCCGCCGTTGCGCCTGGACAGCGTATGGAAGCCGTGTGCAGGATGATTAACGGCTACATGGAACAGCAGGAACTGCTGGAAGCCGTCCGCAGAACCATCCGGGAGGAACTGACAGGCGTTTCCTTTACAAAGACCACAACGCAGCCGGAGCAGGCTGGGGCCGTCGATGAGGACGTCCTCGGCTTTCTCCGTGCGCTGCAGGAGGGAGATGATACCATCTGATTCGATATTTTGATATGTTCGCCGGGATCGGCGGCTTTCGGGCGGGGCTGACCCGCGCCGGCGGCTTCCAGTGCGTTGGACACTGCGAGATAGACAAATATGCCGAGGCCAGTTACCGTGCGATCCACGACATCAGGAAGGAGGAACGATACTATCCAGACGCCCGGACCATTGACCCCAACGACCTGCCCGAATTTGACCTCTTATGCGGGGGATTCCCCTGCCAGGCATTTTCTCTCGCTGGCCGCAGAAAAGGATTTGACGATGCAAGAGGTACTCTCTTCTTTGAAATTGCCCGCCTGGCTGAAGCCAGACGGCCTTCGTATCTTCTGCTCGAAAATGTTCCAGGACTGCTTAACCATGACGGCGGCAGGACGTTTGCGGCCATCCTCTCCGCGCTTTCTGACCTGGGGTACCATGTCGAATGGTCTGTGCTTAACAGCAAACATTTTGGAGTCCCCCAGTCAAGGCGAAGGGTGTTCCTTATCTGCTATCTTGATCCCCGATTCGCCGGAAAAATATTACCTGTCTTCGGAAATGGTGCGAAGGCTCTTATACAACTCCTCGGCGGCGCCCAAGGGCACCGAGTCTATGACCCGGAAGGAGTAGCCTGCACCCAGACGGCGGGCGGTGGCGGCCTCGGTGTGAAAACCGGGCTGTACCTGCTTCCGCCGGATGCGCCCTTTGTAGATCTGTGCGCAGGGCATCCGAAACGGACACGGCAAGCCAGGTGCATCACCGCCCGCTATGGTCAGACAACTCTGTCCAACCACAAAGGGGAACGCTCTGGGGCGCTGCTGATCAAGGAAGCCACCCGAAAAGGTTATCAGGAAGCGGTGCCCGGCGACAGCGTGGACTTGGGCTATCCGGGCAGCTCCACACGTGCCGGACGGGTCGGGGCTGGAGTCGCCCATGATGCCGCCAGTGTACAGGGCATTGTAGAGCGCGGCGGACGCATCCGCCGCCTGATGCCCAGAGAGTGCCTGCGCCTGCAGGGCTTTGAAGATGAGCAGATCGACAAGATCCTCGCCATCAACTCAGATGCCCAAGCCTACAAGCAGGCAGGCAACAGCGTCACCGTCACAGTAATCGAGGCCATTGGCCGGCGCATCCGGGCCGTGGATGAAGAACTGCGGAAGGAGGCGGCAGCATGACTGGGATGAAGGACCAGTATTTCGGCGTCGAGGTAGAGATGACTGGCATCACCCGCGAGCAGGCCGCGCAGGCGCTGGCGGACTATTTTGGAACAGTGCCCCGGTATAAAGGTGGCGCCTATGATACATGGGTCGTTAAAGACACAGAAAACAAAGAATGGAAACTGATGAGCGATGGCAGTATCTACGGTGAGTGTAAGACGTTGGATGGCTATAAACATACAAACGACAGACGGTATAAAGTTGAAATGGTGTCGCCAAAGCTCACCTATGCAGAACTGCCCAAGTTTCAGGAGTGTGTGCGGCAGGTCCGGCATGCGGGGGCAAAGGTCAACAGCTCCTGCGGCCTCCATGTCCATGTGGACGCTGCCAACCACAACCGCCAGAGCCTGAAAAACCTCCTGAGCATCATGTACTCCAAAGAAGATATTCTATTTAAGGCATTGCAGGTGAACCCAAACAGGGTGCGGGAATATTGTCAAAAAGTGCGGGAACCCATGCTGCGGCAGGCCCGCACCCTCTCTGCCGAAGAAACCAAGGATCTGACGCAGTTGGAACGCATTTGGTATGAAGGGGATATCAGTTCCGGAGAGCATTACAACTGGACACGCTATTATGCCTTAAACCTGCACTCGGTGTTCTATCGCGGCACGGTGGAGTGGCGCTGTTTCAACTCCACCCTCCATGCAGGCCGGGCCGCGGCGTACATCAACCTGTGCCTCGCCATGTCCGCCCAGGCCATCGCCCAGCGCAGCACCGTCATGCGGAAAACCCACAGCGACAATGAGCTGTTCACCTTCCGTGTCTGGCTGGTGTGCCTGGGCCTCAATGGGCCGGAGTTTAAGAATACCCGCGACCATCTGCTGGCCAACCTGGACGGTGACCGCGCCTGGCGCTACGACAAGGACAGTTACGAAGTCAATAAAAAGAAGAAAAAGAACCGAGAGATGGAGAGGTGACGAGATGAAGATCCGCATGGAAGAAGATATCCTGTCCGGTACCGGGGCGGAGATCATGGACCAGCTGCGCGCCCGTGTGTTTGACCCCACGGAGTTTCCTGACACGGAGAGCTACATCTGGTTTCTGCGGAACAATGTGATGCGAACTACCGGCCTGGACTTCCCGCTGCCGGATGGGGATGTGGAGCAGCAGGCCCGCATGATGTTTGCCCAGTTGGCGAAAGTGGGCGCTCTCACGATTTTGGAGAACTGATATGACGGAACGGCTGTATTTTGCCTATGGCAGCAATATCAATTTGGAGCAGATGGCGATCCGCTGTCCTGCCGCTCAAGTGGTTGGACCTGCGGTGCTGGACGGCTATGAACTGCTGTTCCGCGGCAACCGGCGCGGGACCGGCGTCGCCACCATCGAGCCTCTGCCCGGCAGCCAGGTCCACGGCCTGCTGTGGAAACTGACGACGGAGTGTGAGCAATCCTTGGACGTCTATGAGGGATACCCGCGCCTGTACGAAAAAGAGGATATCACGGTCCGCACCGGTGACGGAAAAGACGTGACCGTCATGGCCTACATCATGACCGGGGAACTGTGGCGGGATCCCGCCATCCCTTCTCCCGCCTACTATGGCGGCATTCTGGAGGGATACCGCCAGAACGGCCTGCCGGTGCCGGAACTGGAGGCTGCGCTGAAAAATGTGCACGACGAGGTGCGGCAAGCCCGGCACTTCGAGCGCATGCAGGAAATGGATCTGTTTTCCGGCGAAAAGCCAGGCAGGAAGAAGGGCCACCATGAGCGATAAGAGAAAGAGAGGCGCGGTATGGCAAGAAAAACCATCTCTCTGACGGGAGAACTGCACATGAATTCCACAGGATTTTCCGTAACCGTAGATGCACTGGAAACATTGAAAATCGTTGGTATCGCGTATGGTGTTTATGACCATGCGGAAGATCTGCGGGATTGCCGTGTCACAATGGAGAATGGCGAGCGGCCGGCGCTGGTTGTACAGGAAGATGTCAGCTTACATGGGAGTCCCTTTTGGGAAACTGTGCGTACAATTACAGATGACCCGAAACGGATCCAGCAGTATATGGCATTTCGGGAAACGCTGAAAATGTTTCAACAAATAGAACGGGAGCGCGAAGTTGTGCAACGGGATACAGGCCGCAGCAGTCAACAGGGCGCTCCCGCCAAGAGGAAGGATTGCCATGAGCGATAACCATCTGACAATCCTCGTTGTAGAGCCGGGGAAACCGCCATATCCCCGGCAGATCCCAGACACCCTGCAGGCCATGCAGGAGATTGTCGGCGGGGACATCGACGCCACATACCCCTATGAGGATCCCGTGGCGCTTATATTTAACAGCAGCGGCAAGTTTGCCGGCCTGCAGCCAAACCGCCTCCTCCGGCTGGAAAACGGGGATCCGTATGATGTCGTGTGCGGCACCTTTTTCCTCGCCGGCCTCGGCGGGGAAACCTTTGTGTCTTTGACGCCGGAACAGCTTCGAAAATATGAATCCCTGTACAGCCGAGAGATGCTGTTCCCGCTCCCCAAAAAGAAAGAGAGAAGGAATGAGCATGAAAGATAAGACCATTCTGACAGCGGAGTCCGTCACGGCAGGCCACCCGGACAAACTGTGCGACACCATAGCGGACACGGTGCTGGACTGCTGCCTGGAACACGACCCCGACGCCCGCGTCGCCTGTGAAGTTCTGGCGACGGCGGGCAAATTCGTGGTGGCCGGCGAGATCACCGCGCTGACGATCCCGGATATCCCTTCCATCGTGCGCGACACGGTGCGACGGGCCGGCTACAACTGCAGGAACTTTGACGTGGAGGTCCTCATCCAGCCTCAAAGCCCAGACATCGCAGAGGCAGTACAACACGGGGAACAGACCGCAGCCGGTGATCAGGGGATCGTGTATGGCTACGCCTGCAGCGAAACGGAAAACCTCCTGCCCCTGCCAGTGGTGTTGGCCCACCGCCTGACCGCCCTGCTCGCCTGTGCGCGGACGATGGGCAGGATCAGCGGCCTGCGGCCGGACGGAAAGGCGCAGGTGTCCGTAGAGTACGCCTTCGGCGTTCCCCGGCGGATCTCCGCCATCGTCCTCTCCTGTCAGCATGCGGAGGATAAGGACCTGTCCCGGCTGCGGGAGGAACTGCTGGAGTTTGTCATTCAGCCCGCCCTCCGCATCTTCCCCGCGGATGAGGATACGGAGATCCTCATCAACCCCTCTGGCCGCTTTGTGCTGGGCGGGATCGAGGCAGACACCGGGCTGACCGGCCGCAAGCTGATGGTGGACACCTATGGAGGGCTGGCGCCCCACGGCGGTGGCGCGCTGTCCGGCAAGGACGGGACCAAAGTGGACCGCAGCGGCGCCTACATGGCCCGCTGCATCGCAAAGAACATTGTGGCCGCCGGCCTCGCGGAGAAATGCACGGTCGCCCTGGCCTATGCCATCGGACGGGCTGAGCCGGTGGCTGTGGATGTAGATACCCACCTCACCGGCACATACCCGGACGAACTGCTGGAACAGGCGGTCCGCTGTTTCTTTGACCTCACGCCCGCGGGTATGATCCGCGCCCTACAACTGGACCGGCCCATCTTCGCGGACGCCTGCAACTATGGCCACTTCACCAGGGCAAGCCTGCCGTGGGAGCTGACCGGGCAGGCTGGAAAGTTTGCGGAGTTGTGTGCAGAGCTGGAGTGCGGAGATGATGGCGGCTGAAACATATAGCATCCTGTTCCTTTGGAAAGGACAGCATCGCCACCATCCTGCTGGCGCTCCGTTACGGGGAACCGTTGGATGAGGCGGTGTACTGCGAAGTGATGTTTGACAGCCATATCTCCGGCGAGGTGCCGGAGCACCGGGACTTCATCTATGGCACGGCCATCCCCGCACTGGAGCGCATGGGCGTAAAGATCCGCGTCCTCCGTGGACCGCAGACCTATGTGGGGCTGTTCACCGGGCGGATCACCCGTGGGCCGAAAAAGGGCCTGCTCCGCTCTTTTCCCATCTGTGGGCGATGCGCCGTCCAGCGGGACTGCAAACTGAAACCGATTTTGCGGTACCAGAAAAGCCTCCCGCCGGACACGGTACAGTACATCGGCATCGCCAGGGATGAGCAGGAGCGGCTGCTCCGGCTGGGTGGGCGCCGTGTCTCCCTGCTGGACAAATACGGCTATACGGAACAGGACGCAAAGCAGCTCTGCCGGGAGGCGGGGCTGCTTTCGCCTGTCTATGACTTCACCGACAGGGGCGGCTGCTGGTTCTGCCCCAACGCCAGACAGCGGGAACTCCGCCATCTCTATGACCACCACCCGGATCTGTGGGCCAGGATGCTGGAACTGCAGGCCCTGCCGGGGAAGGTCAGCGAGAAGTTCAATCGGACTATGACATTTTCGGAAATTGACGCAGGTTTTCGGTGAGAGGATGAACAACTCAGCCTATGGAAAAACGCCGCATAGCGGCGAAAGGAGGTCATATGCCAAACCATATCGACAATACGCACCATGAGATCCACTGGAAAAGTGCTCCTGCGCAAAAGGATGGGCCGGAGCGATGACATTTTACGAACAGGAACTTCGGAAACTGTTTGCGGACGGCATGGTGATCGGCAGCCCCAAGTTTACAGGCCGGGCCTGTTTGGGAACGCTGGGAAAGGATCTCCGTGTCCGTGTGCAGTTTGTGACATCCGGCTATGCGGACCACTATGACGCCATCAGCGTTACGGTGCTGAACCGCACAGACGGCGTGGTAGATAAGCTCCGCCTCCGGCTGAAGGATATCCTCGGCATCAAGCAGGTGCCGGGCAACCCCAACTTCCGTAATGGCGTATCACCGCATATCTGGGAAGATGGCGGAAAGGCGGAGTGGTATGCCTTCCGCCCAACCGCGGCGGACTATTCCGCCATGCGGCAGGCTGTGAGCGAGTACCTGGACGTGTTTCGGGATCGTGTGACGGAGCGCCGGCAGGACGGCCCGAAACTCGTTTACATCTGCGCCCCGCTGCGTGGCGAGGTAGAGAAAAATATCGCCTTCGCCAGAGAAAAAGCGCGGGAGGTGTTCGCGGAGGGCAACGTGCCCGTCTGCCCGCACCTCTTATTTCCGCCTATTGCCGACACTGGTAATCCGGCACAGGATCAGGCGGCACGGGAGATGGGCCTGCGGCTGGTAGAGTTCTGCCAGCAGGTCAATGTCTACGGCCCCGTCTGGACGGAGGGCATGTGGGCGGAGATCAACCACGCCGAGAGGCTGGGGATCCCTGTCCTGACAGACCAGAAGGAGCTGGGAAAGCCCCCGCACCGGCGAACCAAGCAAGGGAAGGAGCGATGATGTGATGGTGGACAACATTCCGCCAGAAGAACCGGAGATCGAATTATCAGGCAGGCAGATCGAGCAGTTGGATGCCATCGACAATGCCGTTTACCAAACGATCCTCACCTTCCTCAACAAGACGGAAGATGAATTTCCCTGGGATATGCATTATATAGGCGAAGTAGCGGATGCCATCGAAGGAACACTGCTGGATCTCGGCCAGCGGGTCCACCGGCCTGCAATCATAACGGAAAAAGGCGGAACAGTGCATTTGGAAGAATATCAGGAACCTGTACTGCAAACACCCCAAAAGAATAAGAAGAAGGAGAAACCTGCCTATGAGCGATAACCCCCAGTGGGAAATCATCCAAGGCGACGCGCTGAAGGTGCTGTCCGGCTTTGCGCTTGGGACCTTCGACGCGGTGATCACAGACCCGCCCTACGCATCCGGCGGGCGCACCCAGGCGGAAAAGAACAAGTCCACGGCCAAGAAATACTCCAACATGGGCGACCATGCCCCGCCGCCCTTTGACGGCGACGCCAAGGATCAGCGGTCCTGGACGCGCTGGGCGGCGGAGTGGCTGTACGACGCCAGAAAAATCTGTAAGCCCGGCGCCCCGGTGTGTATGTTCATCGACTGGCGGCAGCTCCCCGCAGCTACGGACGCCCTCCAGTGGGCTGGTTGGATCTGGCGTGGCACCGCCGTCTGGGACAAGGGCAACAGCCGGCCCCAGAAAGGACGCTTCCGCCAGCAGGCGGAGTACATCGTCTGGGGATCCAACGGGGACATGCCCATTAGCCGTCCCGTGCCCTGCCTGCCCGGTGTATTCAAATACGGGAACCCGCAGGATCGCATCCACCTGACAGAAAAGCCCCTGCAGCTTATGCGGGACATCGTGAAGATCACCGAGCCGGGCGGACGGATCCTGGACCCCTTTGCCGGCAGCGGCACCACGGTGCTGGCCGCTGTGCTGGAGGGCTACTCCGCCACCGGCATCGAGGTGACAGACGCCTATGCCGCACTGGCCAGAGGCCGGATCCGTCAGGCGCTGGAACAGGGGCTGGAGGACGTCCAATGACACGCCCTTGCTTTCCCGTTTCAGATGATAAGGGCGTCCAATGATACACCCTTTTTTGAAGGGAGGTCTGCACCATAGCAAAAGAACAGTATGCACGATTTTTCAGAAAGCCGGTTTCTGTGTCTGCTCTGCAAGATACCACCCCAATCATCAAGGCCGCCCCCTTTACAGTGGTGCGGGAGATCATCCTGTCGGAATCCAAATACCGCCGCTTTCAAGCGGATCTGCTGGCCGAGACCCCTTTCATCGCCGCCAGGACCCACCTTACCGGGTACAGTGAGAAGTCCGGCCGCTTCCGCTGCCTGCTGGTCTCTACCCGCAAGCGGCAGGACGGCATCCTCGTTGACAGCGAAGGTTACGCCTACGCCCGCTATGCGGCGTATGTGCGGGACAAGCGCGAACTGGATCTGGCCGGCGTCCCGCGGGATAACCTGAACCTCAAGGCCCGTGAGCGGTGAGCATTTTTCTTTTCCGCAGGAGAGGGAATTGAAATCCACCTACCGCTTGAAAATGGCCGCGCCCTGCGCGGCGATGGCGCAAGCATAGCATTTGTATGACAAATGCGCTTGCAGGGGGAATCCCCCTGGCCCCAATGCCGCCTGCAGGCAGAAAAAGGAGGTGACGTGTGCAGGAAAAAAGCAAATTTCTCTCTGTGCGGCTGACCGCAGAGGAACGGGAACACCTGGACCGACTGGCCAGAGAGTCTGGCCTGTCTCTAAGTAACGTCATCCGCTCCTGCATCAACCGCACGGAGATCCGCCAGCGCCAGCCGGCGGAGATCAACGACTTATATCGGGAGATCAACCGAATCGGCGTAAATATCAATCAAATCGCCCGGAGCGTCAACGCCGGCATCGCCACCCGACAAGACGCAAAAGAGGCGCTGTTCCTGCTGCGGCAGGTGTACCTGCTCATGGAAAAGGTCGCGGATCTGTAATGGCGGTTACGAAGATCCTCGCCCGCAAGGGACGGCTGGACGTGGGGGTCCGGTATGTCCTCAATGGGGATAAAACAGAGGAACAGATCCTGACCGCCAGCCAGGGCTGCTCCACGGAGCACGCCGTCAGCCGTATGATGAAAACCAAGCGGCACTATCGTCAGACGGACGGCGTCCAGTATTATCACATCATCCAATCCTTCAAGCCCGGCGAGGCCACCCCAGAACTGGCGCTGGAGATCGCAAAGGAGTTCGCCGCAGAGCATCTGTCCGGCTACCAGGCGGTCATCGGCGTTCATGTGGACAAGGAGCATATCCACGCGCACACCATTTTCAACTCCGTAAATGCGGATACCGGCGAGAAATACCACAGCAATGCCCGCAGTTACTACAGCCAGATCCGTGCCATCTCAGACCGGCTGTGCCGGGAGCACGGCTTGTCCATCATCATGGAGGGCAAGGGAGAAAAGGCGGTCAGTTACATCGAGTGGCTGCGGCAAAGCAAGGGCCAGCCCACCTTCCGCGCCATGCTGGAGGCGGATCTCCGGGAGGCCATAGAGGACGCCAACGATATCGGCCACTTCTTCCTCATTATGGAGCATAAGGGATATGAGATCAAGCATGGGAATCGCCTCAGCTTCCGCCTCAAAGGACAGGAGCGGCTCATGATACCAGGCCGGAAGAATCCGCTTTTCACCGAGGATGGGATCCGCGCCGCCATCGAGGGGAACCTGGATGAGATCGCCGCCGGTGCTCGCCCATCCATCGTCTATCGGCCCCGGTATGAGCCGTACCGCAGGCGCCACCCGCAGAAGTACACCGGATTCATGGCCCTGTATGTCCACTACCTCTATCTGCTGGGCAAGGCCGGGCAGCGGCAGTACCCGCCGAAGATGACGCCCCATCTCAGGAGGGAGATCATGAAGTTTGAGAGCTACAAGGAGCAGTTCGCCTTCCTGCGGGCGCATGGCGTCTCCACGGCAGAGGGCCTGCAGGCCGTCCATACCCGCACAGAGGAAACGCTGGCCAGCCTGATGAAACAGCGCACCATCCTCAATGTGCGGAAGAAGAAACGGCGGGCGCTCTACGACGCCCTCTCCGACGCAGAGGCCCTCGCCCCGGCGAAGGACTGCTATGAGTCCGGCATGCCCGGCATGGAGGAACCCTTTACCCGCTACATGGACGCCGTCTCCACGCTGGAGCGGTGCGGGATCCCCAGGGAGCAGTTGCTGGCGGAAAAGGCTGAACTATACCGACAGTTGGCGGACGTCAACCGGGAGATCCGGCAGGCACGGAAAGAAATTTCCATGTGTGACACTATTGAACGAAACCGGCCCCAGATGGAACATGATATTCAGGTGGCCGAGGCCACGGCAAAGGAGGTGGAACGAGATGAATATCGGAGGCGGTGAGGCCGCGGACCAACTGGTCCGCATGCTGCTCTCCGGCGGAGAGGTGGCCGTCCGGCTGGGCGGTTCAGCAGCCAAGAACCTGCTGGCCATGTCGCTGGCGCTGGCGAAAAACCACAAGAAGATCAGCGGCAAGGTCCGCATGGGCAAAATGCTGCAGCAGACGCGGGATCTGCGGGTGTTTCCCATGACGCAGGAGGAATACCGGGAGTTCAGGCTCAAGGCGCGGGAACCGAAATTGCTCTATGCGGCCATCCAAAACTCCCGGGACTCCAATGGCCCGAACAGCATGGTAGATGTTGTCATGCCGGCCACAGAGGTGGAACGGGCCAATTTGGTGTTCCAGAAGATGATGTACCAGCAACCGGAGTTCCCCCGAAAGGAGCAGCCGGATCGGGAGCGGCAGCCGGAGATGGAACCAGGAACGCCAAAAAAAGATTCCCGGTCGGGACGCGCCTCACGCGATACCGGCACCAGCTCTCCTACGCGCGCCGGGAGCGCGGCGAGGACGACGAGTGAGGAGCGGCCCTCTGTTGAGGGCCGCCTGCAGGGCTATCGCGCTCGGTTGGAGGAACAGCGTCAGCGTGCCCCGGCCAGGCAGAAAACCAAGACGCGGACCAAGGCCAGATGATCGGGTGCTGTTCGGGGAAAGTGCTGGATATTCCGGGCCGGTTCGGGTATGGTTGAGTTGCAAAAAAGTGGAAGGAGGCCAAATCACATGAAAGCCGTTTACTACTACAGAGGACACACCGGCAGCGCAGGATTCCTGCTCCTGGAGGATATGGCACTGCTGAAAAGGCTGTTCGCGCACGGGAGCCTGCCGCCCAAGGCACAGTTGCGGGGAAAACGCTGCTGGCTGTATCTTCGGGTGGATACCGGCAACCCGATGGCAGACGAGATCGGCATCAGTGGGCAGGACACTTACCTGCGCCAATTCGCGGAAGAAAACGGCATGCAGATCGCCGGCGTATACAAGGATTATATGAGCGGGCGGGATCTCCGGAGGCCCGGCCTTCAGTTCCTGGAGCAGCAGGCTGCGGAAAAGAAAATGGATTATATCCTTTCCTGTAAACGGGATCGGATCTACCGGGGCCATGACCTGCGGGGCCTCCTGCGGTATGAGGACCGAATGCATACCCTCGGCGTGGACATCCTGTATCCCTTCGAACAGGACTGATCAAACGGGCATACATCCCATCAGCCTACGGGGCGCACTACTGCGGTGCGCCCCCTGTTTTTACATTTGGAGGTGAATGCCGCTGAATCAACCGGGCAGATCGGGAGGGCTTCTCCCGTATCTGTTTCTCTACATCCCCGTGGTCTGGGCCGCGCTCCTGATCGCCCAGTCCCTCGGGGACGGCCTGCCGGAACTGCTGACGAACCTGACCGCAGCCCTGCAGACCCCTTTGAAGATCCGCTGGACGGAACACAGCCTGATGAGCATTCTCGCCTGCACCGGCCTCTATGTCATGGGGATCTGCCTCTACCGCACCACCCAGGGCCGTACCCGCGACGGCGAGGAACACGGCTCCGCCCAGTGGGCGTCCCCCAAACAGGTCAACGCCATGTTCTGTCAAAAGCAGAATAAGCCCCTGACAAAGCATGTCCGCCTGGGGCTGGATACCCACAAGCACCGCCGGTCCCTCAACGTACTGGTCATCGGCGGCAGCGGCGCGGCCAAGACCCGCAGCTATGTGCTGCCCAACATTCTGGAGGCCAATACAAACTATGTAATCACCGACCCCAAAATGGAGGTGCTCACCGCCACCGGCGGCTACCTTAAAAGCCAGGGCTATGATGTGCGGGTGCTGAACCTCGTTAACCTGGAGCAGTCGGACGGATACAACCCCTTCCGCTATATCCGGGATGAGAAGGACGCCCTGCGGCTGGTCAACAACCTCATCCAGGCCACCACGCCCAAGAACAGCCATGAGTCGGACCCGTTCTGGACCAAGGCCGAAACGGCGCTGCTGCAGGCCATCATCCTCATGCTGTTTCAGGAGGCGCCGGAGTCCGAGCAGAACTTTTCCATGGTCATGCGGGTGCTGGAGTATGCGGAGGTAAAGGAGGACGACGAGGACCACGTCTCACCGCTGGATCTGCTGTTCAGCGCCATTGAACGGGAGAAGCCGGACAGCGTCGCCGTCCGGCAATATAAGGTCTTTAAGATGGCGGCGGGCAAGACTTCCAAGAGTATCCTTGTGTCCACCGCTGTGCGCTTGGCGCCCTTCAACCTGCCCCAGATCCGGGCCATCACGGACCACGACGATATGGATCTCTACACCCTGGGGGAGAAGAAGTGCGCCCTGTATGCCGTCATCCCGGACAATGACACCACCTACAACTTTTTGGTGAGTCTGCTCTACTCCCAGGTGTTCCAGACCCTCTACTACTGCGCCGATCAGATCCACCACGGCCCGCTGCCCCGGCACGTCCACTTCATATTGGACGAGGCACCCTCGGTCAATCTGCCGGGGCTGCCCCGTGAACTGGCAACCATGAGGTCGAGAAACATCTCCTGCAGCACCATCATCCAGAACATGGCGCAGATCAAGGAGCAGTTCAAGGACTCCTGGGAAACCATCCCCGGCAACTCGGACACCTTGCTGTACCTCGGCGGCAACGAGTCCAGCACCCACAAGTACATCTCCGAGGCCCTCGGCAAATCCACCATCGACACCAAGACCCACGGGGAAACCAAGGGCAAGTCCGGCTCCTGGTCCACCAACATGCAGATCAACGGGCGGGATATGCCATAATTCATGGTGACGAGTTCAGTTGCCTTGAATAACAGATGAACAGGGACACGATCAACTGAATTCGGAGAAAAATCGAATACAGGAGGTCGCTATGGAGAAATTAAGAAAACGAATCCATGATAACAGCAATGGTCTGGACTATGTTCTGGTCGGGGATTACTATATACCAGACCTGAAGCTGGCGGAAGAAAACCGCCCCACTGGGCAGTGGGGACGGATGCACAAGGCATTTTTGCAAGAACATCGCCCCGGCCAGTACAATGAATTGCTTCTGTCGGGAAAACTCTGGACGTATCTTGCCGATCTGAACGAGCTGGCCAATGATTGGCTGGCGTGTATTATCTCGCAGATGCAGGCGGCGGAAGGTGTTACCGAGGAACTGAAAGCTCGTGACCAGCTTGCCTGGGTCAGAGCCGTGAACAGCATTCGCAACCGTGCAGAGGAAATCATCCGGTCTGAGATGATTTATGTTTGAGGAGGTGCCTGTCTATGAGATACCGTATCGAATACGCTGATGGACGCTGCTGTAACTTTGCCAATGGTAGGGCTGACCTGCTGGAATGGCTGAAACTGCTGGAGGAGGAAGAAATCGCCGACATTCGCAAAGTGTATAAAAGTGGCGTATCAGATTCTGTTCTGGAAACATACCGGAGTTATATCCGTTCAGCATAAGGAGGGGCACTTATGGGTACAGATATTGAAAAACTGATTGATTTGATGATTCAGGAGCGGATGCAGAACCAGTTCGCAAAGTGGCGGAAGGCAGAAACCGACAAAGAGAAAAAAGCTGATTACCTTCACTTGGAAACCGAGTATGAAAAAGCAATCAGTGCATTGTCTGAGGAACAGAAGGAAGCTGTAAGGCACTACTGCGATTCTATCTTCGATTCCGGCACAGAAAGCGAATGCTTCTTTTACCGGCTGGGCCTCAAAGATGGTATCCGCCTTTGGAAGTTTATGAAAAAGCTGATGAAAACGGTCAGCTAACAGATGTACAACCGCATATTTTATTCCGCCCACAAATGGGGCGAAAGCCGTCCAACGGTACAGGTTGGGCGGCTTTTTCTCTACTTGCGCTTCTTCTTTGGGGGCATATAATACGGCTGTGGTTTGGTTTTGCCCCGCATATTATTTGGGTTTTTAAGCAGTTTGGACAGGTTCAGTATCCGCAGAAAAGCCGAAAAGTCCTCGGATGAAATTTTTTCAAAAGGAATCTGCATTTTATCACAGAACTCATGGATCATAGCTTCTGTGTCGGTCCCCATCTGTATGGCCTGTTCAAAATTCTCTTTGACCTCATCCAGTGTTGGCTGTGGGTCGGCTGTGGTTTTGTCTTTCAAATGAGCTTCCCGTATATCCCGGACAATGCTGTCCAGATCATCATGGAGGATATGGCTGTAAAAATCGTTCTCCTGTACCTGCCCCAGTTCCAGCGTCCGCATATACAGATCATTTTCTCCCGGTGCGTGTTCTTTCAGAATGGTCTGCCGGGTAGCTTCCAGAATCAGATTCATCTGGTTCACCCGCATATCAGCGATCCGGTCAATAAAGATTTCCATATCAACCATCAGCCGTAAAAAATTCGGATGGGTCGCCAGTTCACAAAGCAGGCGGTTGTTAATCTTTCCGCTGCTTAATAATGCAACCATATCATCACTCAAATGCAGAGCCTGAAGCTCCGCGTTTGGGTGATTTTTATTTTCCGTCAGACCCATCAGGTAGTCGGTGGACACCCCGTAAAATTTCGCCAGTGTTGCGATGGCAAAGGCACTGATGTCCTGTTCTTTCCGTTCGTAATTCCCCAACGCCGCCTTAGACAGACCGGTCTGCGCTTCCAGCTGTTCCAGTGTCAGGTGCTTATCGACTACCCGTAAATCTTTCAGCCGTTCCTGCGGCGATAGTTTTGTGTACATAGAGATGCCCCCTTTCCTCAGGATAAATCCTGCTCTTGTCGTCCATTATAACACATTTCCAAAAGCGTGGAAATATGGCGGTTTTTCGGATTTTTCCAACCTCTTGCATATACGGGAGAAGGCTGTTTTTTTCGGTAAGATAGTTCTTGTCAACAGGCACTGAACCTTGAAAATCGAATGACCGGCTGCAAGGGGTATGACCTCCGGGAAAGTGACGCCATGATAAGAGCGCACCAAAGAGGACAATACGCCGGGAAAATTCCGGGCAGGATCGGCTTGCAGGCAGAACGGCGGACAGAAAACAAGTTTATCATGCGGGGCGCATGGCTCCGCAGCAAAGAAATGGAGGTAGATCATTATGAAACTGAATATGAAGGAAAAGAAAATTCTTTACGCCTACGGCTGTCCCAGCCATCACAACACAGTGACAAGGCTGAAATGGCTGATAGCATTGACTGTTGACCCGGAGGCGAAAAGCCAGATGCTTCATCTTGCTCGTAAAATTGAGACAGAGACAGAGGAAAGGTGGTACGAAGCCTTTTACCATCATCTGCGTATGGAGATGGACGAATATCGCCGGATTAGACGCAGTCTGCGTGCGCTGAAAGCAAACACCGATTATGAGGAGGAACTGTATGAGGAAGCTGTCTAAATATGAAAAAGAAACCATCATCAACTGGAATGAGGGCGAGACGATTGCCAGTATCTACACCTTTAATGCCAGCTTGAAGCGCAGGCTTGCAGATTTCAGCCGGAAGTACCCTCTGCTGTGCCGCTTGGAACGCAGTACGCCGGAAGGCAGCGTGACCTATGTACTGGACAAGTCCCGACTTTCGATCCGGCTGGTGCCGCCGTACAGCGAAGAACGGCTGGCAGCTGCAAGGGAGTACGCAAAAGAGCATGGCTTTCAGGTCATACAGACAGAAGAAAAAATCGCTTAAAATGAGGGCGATTTACGAAAAAATATCGGGTCTGCACCCGCTGTTTTGATCGGCAATTCCCGCAGGCGTATTCTGTATCCACTTCTCGACTATGGGCGTAAATGTACGGATACGGAGCCGGCGAAACTGGCAAAAACCGCTTCTGCGGTGAAAGCCAGCTTCGCCGGTGCGGGAGTACAGAGGGCAGCCAGTCCTTTGTGCCGGGGTGCAGGGGCGGCAGCGCACTGCTGGGGTCAAGGGGCAACGCCCATTGGCGGGTTGAGGGCAGCCGCCCCATCGGGTCAAGGGTGAAACGCCTTGCCCAGGGAGAGTTGATGCTTTGCGTCAACTCGTACTGGGTTATTACCTGACGCAAAACCTCGCAGGTCTGGCGGCTTTGCCGCCCTCCCCAGCCCGGAACATCTTTGCAGGAAGGAGGAAAAATGTTTGAAATTAACAAGACACAATGGACGATCTGGGAAGCATGGCACTTACAATCCCCGGCACAATGACCGTCGGTTCGATGTGGAAAACAGCGAACACATTGACGCTGAGCGTGCCAGACAAAATGTGTACTGGGACTGTTACCGGGGCTTTACAACCCACGACTTTCGGGAAAGCCCTGAGCAACCGGATTTCAGTTTTGAGGAAATTGAGAGGATGTATTACTATGAGCATTATTCCGATCATGTGGATGCCCAGAATGCCCGGAACGAGAAAACCCGGCACACCGAGCGCAACCGCACTGTAGATGATCTGTTGAAAAATAACAAGACCTGCCCAGAGGAAAGTATCTACCAGATTGGCACCATAGAAGAATCCGTTCCACCGGGTACTTTGGCACTCATTGTCAGCGAATTTTACGAGGAGTTTGAACGGCGCTTTGGTTCCCATATCCACATTCTGGACTGGGCGCTGCATCTGGATGAGGGCACACCCCACATCCATGAGCGCCATGTGTTTGACTGTAAAAACCGGTATGGGGAGCTGTGTCCCCAGCAGGAAAAGGCGCTGGAGGAACTGGGGGTTGAATTGCCTGATCCGAGTAAGCCCAAGGGCAAACACAATAATCGAAAACAGACTTTTGATGCAGTATGCCGGACAATGCTTTTTGACATCAGCCACAAGCATGGGGTGCATCTGGAGCAGGAACCATCCTATGGTGGGCGGGCGTATCTGGAAAAGCAGGATTATATCCTGATGAAGCAAAAGGAGCAGCTGGCGGCGCAGGGACAAAAGCTGGAAGAATTGACGCTTAAAATTGAGGATGTGGACAATCTGATTGATGAGGTGTCCAGCGTTGCTTATGACAAGGCGGTGGAATTGGTAACAGACGAGGTAAAAACCATGACCCATCAGGAAGATATTGATATGATCGAGGACACCAAAGTATGGCTGCAATCCCCAGAGCGAAAAGCACCTAAAAAGGAACGGGACTATGCAGTGGCAAGGCTGGATGGTGTGGTACGCAGAATCCGAAAAGCAATGCAGTCCACACTGGAAAAAATGAAGGCTGTGCTGCTTCATGCGGATAAGAAGAAGTCTATCACAGAAGAAATCAAAAAACAGACAAAGCCTTCCATTGTGGAAGCGCTGCGTCGAGGAATGGAGGAGCAACGGAAAAAAGACAGTGAAAAGCAGGCACAGGAGAAACAGAAAAAACAGAATATGGAACTGTAAGGCACTTGCCGTTTTCATTGTGAAAATGTCAGGTGTCTTTTTAGTTCCCTGAAAGGAAGATGCAATGAATGTATTTGAAGCGGTCAAACAGAACCTGACCACCCGACAGGCGGCAGAGATGTACGGCATTCAGGTCAGCCGTCATGGCATGACAGTCTGCCCGTTTCACAATGACAAGAATCCCAGCATGAAGGTGGACAGACGGTTCCATTGTTTTGCCTGTCAGGCAGATGGAGATGTGATTGATTTCACTTCCCGTCTTTTTGGACTAAGCAGTAAAGAAGCTGCCTTAAAGCTGGCAGACGACTTCTCAATCAGCTTTGACCGCAAAGGCCACGATCCGCCACAAAAGAGAGTGATCAAAAGAAAAATCAGCGAGGAAATGCGATACCGGCAGGCAGAGCAGAAATGCTTTCGGGTGCTGTGCGACTACCTGCGTTTGCTGGAACGATGGAAAGAAGAATATGCGCCCAAACAGCCAGAGGAAGACTGGAATCCTTTGTTTGTGGAGGCTCTGCACAGGCAGCCATATATCGAATATCTGCTGGATCTTCTTCTGTCTGATAGCATAGAAGAACGAGCTATTGTAGTTGCTGAGTATGGAAAAGAGGTGAGGAAAATTGAACAGCGAATATCAGAGTTTACCGCCAGCCACCCAGCAGGCTGTGATGAGCGCAGCCGAAGCCATAGTGCCAGAACAGAGCGTTGATGAGGTGCGGCAGAGACTTTCTGTTACCGACAAGGGGAAAACAGCCAACACCATCGACAACTGCCGGATTGTGTTCTGCTGCGATCCACTCCTGCGGGATGCCGTCCGGCTCAATCTCCTGACAGACAGGGTGGACATTGTGCAGGATTTAGGCTGGCGCAGGAATACCAGTGCCCTGACGGATACTGATGTGAAATATCTTCTCCTCTATTTTGAGAAAAATTATGAGTTGACCAGTGAGAAAAAGATTACGGCTGCACTTTCCATCGTAGCAAACGAAAACTGTTACCATCCGATTCAGGATGTGCTGAACAGCCTTGTCTGGGACGGTACACCACGCATCCGATCCTGTCTGCACCATTTTCTTGGTGCTGATGAAAGTGACTATGTGGAAGAAATGCTGAAACATTTTCTGCTGGGTGCTATACGCCGGGTATTCCGTCCCGGTTCCAAATATGAGGAAATGCTTTGTTTGGTGGGCGGTCAGGGTGCCGGAAAGTCCACCTTCTTCCGGCTGCTGGCAATCCGGGACGAATGGTTCTCTGATGACTTAAAAAAGCTGGATGACGACCGGGTATTCCAAAAGCTGCAAGGTCACTGGATCATCGAGATGTCAGAGATGCTTGCCACTAGCAGCGCAAAAAGCATTGAAGAAATCCGCTCCTTTATCAGCCGACAGAAGGAAACCTACCGGACACCTTATGAATCTCAGCCTAAAGACCGGCTTCGGCAGTGTGTGTTCGGTGGTTCCTCGAATACGCTGGACTTCCTGCCGCTGGATCGAGCCGGGAACCGGCGCTTTCTCCCAATCATGATTTACCCGGAGAATGCAGAGGTTCACATTTTGGAGGACGAGGACGCTTCCAGAGCGTATCTGTTGCAGGTATGGGCAGAAGCTATGAGCATTTACCACAGCGGCAAATATTCCATGAAATTCAGCAAGTCCATCCAGTGTCAACTGGTGGAGGTGCAGAAAGACTTCATGCCGGAGGACACCGAAGCCGGACAGATACAGGGATTTCTGGAACACTACACCGGAAACATGGTCTGCTCCAAACAACTGTTCAAGGAGGCACTGGGACACACCTTTGATGAGCCGAAGCGGTGGCAGCTGCACAATATTAACGAGATCATGAACACAGTCGTGACTGGCTGGAAGCCTTTTTCCAATCCCCGGATGTTCGCCGGATATGGCAGACAAAAGGGCTGGGAACGGGACACTTCCGGCAACGAACTGCCCGGCAACGAAGGTGGATTTGTGGAACTGAGTGAGGAAGAATGCCGCCAGCTGGAACTTCCGAAGGAGTGGATCGCCTGACAAGGACGGTCTGTTTCCGGGATGGTTGCCGGTTGGTTGCCGGGTTCGTTGCTGGTAAATCTATGGTTTTGATATAGAAAAAGTCCGTGAATAAAGGGCTTTTATGATCTATCTATGTTTCCGGCAACGAAAGCAACGAGATTTTACAAGAAAATTTGAAAAGTAAGAAATCAAGGTCAGACGGTAGTTTACAGGTTTTTTGATGTCCGTTGCCGGACTTCGTTGCCGCAGCCACCGTCTGATCCACTATTCTATGGAGATAGCCTATGGAGAAAAACAAGAAGCAGAATAAAAAAGTCCAGTTTGTAGTGGTTCGTGAGTTTTCCGGGGACAAAACCATGCGAGAAGCCTTTGAGCAGCTGATCGAGCGTCAGACCTGCGAACACTTCGAGGAATGGTTGGAGCATCGGGAAATGGCACAGAAAGCGGCGTAAGGCAGTTGAATCATGGACAGGGACATGGTATTATAATGATATCGTGTCCCTGTTCATAGAAGGAGAACACTATGAGCAGGAAAAAACAGGTTAATCAGAAAATCACAGCCCTTTATTGCCGTATCTCTCTGGAGGATGGCGGCGATAATGAGAGCATGAGCATCAGCAACCAGAAACTTATGCTCCGGGACTTTGCCGAAAAAAACGGAATGTTCCAGTATGAGTATTATGTGGATGACGGTTATACAGGCCGCAATTTCAACCGCCCTTCTTTTCAGCGCATGATTGCCGATATTGAGGCGGGAAAGATCGGCTGCGTTATCACCAAAGACCTGTCCAGACTGGGCAGAAATTATATCGAAGCTGGCAGCTATATCGAAATCTTTTTCCCAAAACACAATGTACGCTATATTGCCATTACAGACGGAGTGGACAGCCTGACCCGTCAGGAAATGGACATTACGCCGTTTAAGAATATCCTGAACGATATGTACAGCCGGGATATTTCCAAAAAGGTGCTGGCAGGGCGTATGACCCGTTCCCGGCAGGGGAAGTTTTGTGGTGGGCAGCCGCCCCTCGGTTTGATGCGTGACCCGGAGGATAAGGGGCATTTGATCCGTGACCCTGAGACAGCACCGGTAATCCGAAAAATCTATGATATGGCGCTGGATGGCTGGGGATGTATGCGGATTGCAAAGCAGCTCATGGATGATAAAGTCCCGATCACCAGAGTAAAAAGCAACACAGAATGTGATGTAAATTACTATTCATGGGGAAGTGCAAGAATCAGCCATATCCTGCGGAATCCCTTTTATAAGGGCGCACATCTAGTCTGCCGGACACATCAGAAAGGGATTCGCTCCAACACCTATGACATTATCCCTCGTGAGGACTGGGAAATTATCGAGGATTGCCATGAAGCAATCATCTCCCCGGAAGAATGGGAGCAGGTGCAGGAAATCATTGACCGTAGACCA
Organism: Flavonifractor hominis; assembly: GCF_040095835.1. Classification (NCBI taxonomy): domain Bacteria; kingdom Bacillati; phylum Bacillota; class Clostridia; order Eubacteriales; family Oscillospiraceae; genus Flavonifractor; species Flavonifractor hominis. The sequence continues at coordinate 773,495 of NZ_JBBMFT010000001.1, read as the reverse complement.
ACCATTATGAAGGGCAACTCCTGCCCCTTTTATAACCTGTTCCACGGTATCATTTATTGTGAGACTTGCGGAAAGTCCATGCAGATGCGGTATGAAAAGGTTGGCAGAACCGGAAAGAACCGTTTTACCGGCGAACAGCGGGAACCGATTGATAAGGCGTATTATATCTGCCAGACCTACAACAGGCTGGGCAAGAACGCCTGTACCAGCCACAAGATCGAAGCCAGAGATTTATACAACCTTGTGCTGAAAGATATTCAGGAACTGGCAAAGACTGCGCTCAAAGATGCCGATGCTTTTTATCAGCGGTTGAGCAGCCGGATGGAGCGCCGGTATCTTCTGGACGCCTCCCAGACACAGAAGGAATGTCAACGACTGGAAAGCAGAAATCGTGAAATTGATGAGGTGTTCCTGAGCCTATATACCGATAAAGCAAAAGGAATCCTGACTGAGCAGCGTTTTATGAAGCTGACAGCAACACTGGAACAAGAGCAGGAAGCCAACCAAAAGCGCCTGCAAGACCTGCTGTTGATGATGCGCCACTCTGATGAACAGGAAAATGAAGTCCGCACTTTCATCAAAGAAATCCGGTACTATGCAGCCATTAAAGAACTGGATGAAGTGGTGCTGAACCGGCTCATCAGCAAAATTCTGGTGGGAGAAGTCAAAAAGATTGATGGACAGAAAGTACAGGAAGTCAGAATCGTTTATAACTTTGTCGGTGAGATACCGGAGATAACAGAATAAACATGGCAGCCCTTCTCTCATTTCCCGGGGAAGGGCTTTTTAATTTATTTAATTTATTTTACTTTCTGTCAATAGAATATACAATCCACAAATAATGAGAACAAGAAATAAAACTGTAGGAATCAACAATCCGTTTTCCAAAATGCTTATTATCATTCTTCCAGGTGGTGTTACCCACTCAACTGACGGATTTTGCATTGCTGCTATTATCATTCCTACAACGCCAACAACACCACCTAATACTAAAAAACCACCTTTGATACATCTCTTCATAATCAGTTTCTCCTTATCAAATCCTGATTTTATATTTCGACAATGGAAATTTAAATGTCCCTTTTCTAATTGATGGTTTATTGTTGATTTCCTCCGAAATTCCCGATTTCTCACATTGTCCAACTCCAGATAAACTGGAAGTCATTTATTTTGTTGCGGCAATACACATCCAATGTTTTTTGGCATTTATATACGTTTTTATCTCTGTGAAACCCGCTTCTTTTAAAGCAGCAACAAGCTGATCACGATTATAAATCTTCATACCGCCGATTATCTTTGTCCATTTTTCATCTGAGGCATTCGTACCATCGCTCTCGTTACAAATCAGAAATGTTCCGCCGCTTTTCAGAACGCGATTTACCTCGGAAAAGCATTTTTTCAGACCCGGCCAGAAATAAACTGTCTCAAAGGCGGAGACATAATCAAAGACCTCATCAGAAAAGGGAATCGCCGATACATCGCCCTGAAGCACCCTGCATTTTCCCTGCTTAATGGCAGCAGCGTTCAGCTCTTGAGATTCTGCCACACTGACCTCCGAATAGTCTAGTCCTGTCACATGACCGTTTCTGCACTTGTCCAGCCAGGTCGCAATATTTGCGCCGCCTCCGCAGCCGACATCCAGCACCTTAGCGTCTGGCTTCGCGGAGATATTTGAGAATCCCCATTGCGACACCTTGGCGTGGCCGCTGTTCATCATCTTCGCCATCAGTTTCCCGCCGAAGCCTTGCGGCTTACGGGTGTTTTCAAAAAAGTTCATTGCAATATTCTCCCTTTCAACTTCCGATTTTTCGCTATGAGTGATTGATACCAATAGTTAGCAACATCTAACTGACAGTATAATATCGGAACATGAATTTTTCAACTGCTGCGCCAGATTCTCACCCAACTATCTTTCCTCAACACAAATTGAGTTCACCACTTGACATTGCGTCGAATAGAAGCCATTTTTATGAATAAAGCTTGATTTGTTTGTGAAAACCGCTATTTGCCTTGACAAACGTATCTGTCTGCTGTATTATAACATTGTTACATAGCACTGTTATATGGAGGCCGTCATGGAATCAAAAGCACCGGATACATTAGAAAGAATACAACAGGCTGCTCTGGATGAGTTTTCTGAAAAAGGGTTTCTTGGAGCCTCTCTGCGGCAGATCGTGAAACACGCTGGAGTAACTACGGGGGCCTTTTACGGCTATTTTTCCAGCAAAGAGGCTCTGTTTGCTTCCATTGTAGAACCGCATGCCGCTATTTTGATGAGTAAATATGTGGATGCGCATATCTCCTTTTCCGAGCTTCCCGCAGAGGAACAACCGGAGCATATGGGCGTGGAATCAGGAGCTTACATTCATTGGATGGTGGAATATGTCTGCCAGCACAGGGAACCGGTAAAGTTGCTGTTTTGCGGCGCAGAAGGCACCGGATATGAAAACTTTATTCATAACATGGTGGAACTGGAAGTGGAAAGCACCTTTCGATACATGGAGACACTCCGCCGCCTGGGGTACAATATCCCAGAATTAAGCCCGTCTCTGTGTCATATCATTGCCAGTGGTATGCTGGGCGGCCTTGTTGAGATCGTGGTTCACGATATTCCACAGGAACAGGCCATGTGGGATGTAGAACAGCTGCGTACTTTCTATACGGCCGGATGGTTGAAGCTGATGTCACCTTAATTGCTGCGATTGCGTCAGTGATATGCAGGATGCGCTCTGCCCCTTTCACAAGCAGAGCGCTGCGTGATATACTTTATTTTTTTATTTGTAAGTTAGTATATGCTAACTAATATATTTCTCACTATTTTAAGGAGGTCATTCGATGAAACAAGAAAAAAAGAACGATGTGGCTGTCCTGCTGGAATATGCGGGAAGCCGCAGAGGCCTGACCTTTTTAGGGCTGGCCCTATCGGCGGTGTCCATGCTTTTGAGCATGGCTCCCTACATTTGTATCTGGCTGGCGGCTCGTGATCTGATTGAGGCAGCTCCTGAATGGACACAGGCGCAGAATGTTTCCAAATATGGCTGGATCGCCTTTGCGTTCGCAGTGAGCGGCATTATCCTGTATTTTGCAGGCCTAATGTGTACCCATCTGGCTGCTTTCCGTACAGCTTCCAACATACGAAAACAAGGGGTTGCTCATGTGATGAAGGCTCCGCTGGGTTTTTTTGATTCCAACGCCTCTGGTCTGATTCGCGGGCGGCTGGATGCGGCGGCAGCCGACACCGAAACGCTGCTGGCACATAATCTGGCAGACATCGTAGGCACTATCGTGCTGTTTTTGTCGATGCTGGTCATGATGTTTCTGTTTGATTGGCGAATGGGGGCAGCCTGCCTTTTAGCGGCAGTCATTTCGGTAATTGCTATGTTCTCCATGATGGGTGGCAAAAATGCCAAACTGATGGCGGAATACCAGGCGGCCCAGGATCGCATGACAAAAGCGGGAACAGAATATGTAAGGGGAATTCCTGTAGTAAAAATATTTCAGCAGACGGTCTACTCGTTCAAGGCGTTTCAGGAGGCTATCGAAGACTACAGCAGCAAAGCCGAACATTATCAGGCGGATGTATGCCGTGTTCCTCAGTCTGTCAATTTAACCTTTACCGAAGGAGCGTTCGTGTTTCTGGTTCCAGTGGCGCTGTTCCTTGCTCCAGACGCACTGGCAAACGGCAGTTTTGCTGGCTTTGTTGCCGATTTCGTTTTTTATGCCGTATTTTCAGCCATCATTTCCACTGCGCTTGCAAAAATAATGTTTGCTTCCTCCGGTATGATGTTGGCCAGTACCGCTTTGGGACGGATCAATCAGGTGATGGAGGCGCCTACCCTGGAAGCACCCAGTCACCCACAGTCCCCTCGTAGTAATAAAGTAGAATTTAAGGATGTGAGTTTTACCTATAACGGATCGGAAAGCCCTGCACTATCTCATGTGTCTTTCACAGCCGAACCGGGGCAGACCGTAGCTCTGGTGGGACCGTCCGGCGGCGGAAAGACAACGGCGGCCAGCTTGATTCCGCGTTTTTGGGATGCAACGTCCGGCGCGGTGGAAGTCGGCGGAGTCAATGTTGCTCAGATCGATCCGCATGTCCTTATGGATCAGGTGGCTTTTGTATTCCAGAATAACCGTTTGTTCAAAGCCTCTATTTTGGAAAATGTCCGGGCCTCCCGCCCGGAAGCGACAAGAGAGCAGGTGATGGCCGCGCTAATGGCTGCCCAGTGCAAGGATATTCTTGACAAACTGCCGGATGGCCTTGATACACAGATCGGCACCGAAGGAACTTATCTTTCCGGTGGTGAACAACAGCGCATCGCACTGGCCAGAGCCATTTTGAAGGATGCCCCCATTGTGGTGCTTGACGAAGCAACTGCTTTTGCCGATCCTGAGAATGAGGTGCTGATTCAGAAGGCCTTTGCCACACTGACGAAAGGCCGCACTGTTATTATGATTGCACACCGTCTATCCACTGTTGTGGGCGCTGATAAGATTATCATTCTTGAAGAAGGGCACATTGTCGAGCAGGGTACTCATGCGGAGCTGACTGCTTCGGGCGGTCTGTATGCCCGGATGTGGACCGACTATAACAAGGCAGTTCAGTGGAAAATCACCAGCGAAAAGGAGGCAGAGTAAATGTTTGGAGAGAAGTTTCAGCGAAAATATGCCCTGACCGATCAGGGTGTCCGGAACACAAAGAAAGGCACATTCTGGACAGTGATCGTGAATCTGGTTGTTATGGGCGGTGTCAGCATTCTGTATCTGGTAATGTCTGGTTTTATGGGAGCCTTGACAGAAGGAAGTCCTCTTCCCGGTTCAGCGATTGTCCTCGGACTGTTGGTTCTCTTTGCCCTCCTGTCCTTCGTGACCCATTTGCAGCAATACAAAGCTACCTATGGGCTGGTATATAATGAGGTCAAAACCACACGTCTCAGTCTGGCGGAACGGCTTCGTAAACTGCCGCTGGGGTATTTTGGCAAGCGGGACTTGGCAGACTTGACCGAGACTATCATGGGAGACGTGAATCGGATGGAACATGTCTGGTCTCATGTGCTAGGGTATCTGTACGGTGCTTACATCTCTACGGCGATTATCGCTGTGTGCCTGCTTGTTTACGACTGGCGGTTGGCTATTGCTTGCCTGTGGGGTGTACCGGTAGCCTTTGGCCTGCTGTTTGGTAGCCGCAAGATTGCCGCCCGCAATGCAGAACGGACGAAAAAAGCTGCTGTCCGGGTGTCAGATGGTATTCAGGAAGCATTAGAAAATGTTAGAGAGATTCGTGCCACAAACCAGGAGGAACGGTATCTAAACGGACTGAATCAGAAAATTGACGAACATGAACGAGTTACGATTCAGGGTGAACTGGGAACCGGCCTTTTTGTAAATGCCGCCAGTGTTATCATGCGGCTGGGCGTGGCAACGACCATTCTTGTGGGGGCGAATCTGATCCTGTCCGGCAGCATTGATTTCATGCTTTTGTTCCTGTTTCTATTGGTCATTACTCGTGTCTATGCCCCATTCGACCAAAGCTTGGCACTCATTGCAGAAATGTTTGTTTCTCAGGTGTCTGCTGACCGTATGAATGAAATTTATGACACGCCTACAGCAGAGGGCGCGGAGAAATTTGAGCCAAAGGGGCATGATATTGTCTTTGAGCATGTGGGCTTTTCCTATGATGAGAAAGAAGTCCTGCATGATGTAAGCTTTACTGCTAAAGAGGGCGAAGTTACGGCACTGGTAGGCCCTTCCGGTTCCGGCAAAAGCACCTGTGCCCGGCTTGCTGCAAGGCTGTGGGACATTTCCAAAGGAGTGATTCGTGTAGGTGGTGTGGATATTTCTACCATAGACCCAGAGGTACTGCTGCGGGATTATTCTATGGTGTTTCAGGATGTGGTGCTGTTCGACGATACCGTGATGGAAAATATCCGTCTTGGTAAGCGTGGCGCAACGGATGAAGAAGTGCGGGCTGCGGCCAAAGCGGCCAACTGCGATGAGTTTGTTCATCGGCTTCCCCAGGGCTACAACACCCCCATCGGAGAAAACGGGGCGAAGCTTTCCGGCGGTGAACGGCAGCGTATTTCTATTGCAAGAGCTTTGTTGAAAGACGCACCCATCGTCCTCCTTGACGAGGCAACTGCCAGTCTGGATGTGGAAAATGAAACAAGGGTTCAAGGGGCACTCTCCCGCCTGCTGGTCGGAAAGACCGTATTGGTGATCGCTCACCGGATGCGTACTGTGGAGGCAGCCGATAAAATTATTGTTCTAGCAGATGGCAGGGTGGCGGAAGAAGGAACGCCGGCAGAACTGATGAACAAAAACGGTCTTTACCACCGTATGGTGGATCTACAACGACAAAGCGCCGGGTGGCGATTAAATTAAGCGATTTAGCCTGAGAGTTCTTTAAAAGTTCTCTCAGGCTTTTTGTATATAAGAAAGCTTAAGGTTCAAAAAAACAGGTACGCTATGAAAGATAAATTTCTTTGATAGTGACCTGTTTTTTTAATTCATCACTTGACATTGTGGCAAAGAGCTGCTGACGCCGGACGAGGTACGCCGGCTGGACAACCGGTACGCCGTCCTGCTCATCCGCGGCGCGGGGCCGGTGATGGACCTGAAATACGATTTGATGAAACACCCCGCGGTCCGTCAGACTTCGCTGGCCGGCGGGCCACCCTATATCCACCACGGGCAAAACCAAGCATCGGTGATCTCTGGACATGAATTGTTTGCGGCATTTTCCACCGATGACGCCAATGAAGAAAAGGAGAATGCAGCATGAACCATCTATTTGAAAAGCGGGTCAAGCGCATTTACACAATGCTTTCCTGCTTTGTGCTGGTCGCCGTCATGACCGTCTGCCCCGCCTTCGCGGCGGACGACCCACTGGCGGTTGTGACGAATCTGAGCGACTTCATCTTTTCCCTCATCCGGGCCATCGGCCTCATCCTGCTGGGTTTCGGCGTCCTCCAGCTGGGCCTGTCCCTCAAGAGCCACGACCCCTCCCAGCGCGCCAACGGCATGCTCACCATCGCTGGCGGCATTGTGATCACATTTACCAAGGAGATCCTCACCCTCATCACCGGCTGAGTGGGCAAAGCGGGAGGGCGCACGTGGCGTCCTCCCGCACCCTTCCCACACGGAGGTGATGCACAATGGGAAGTGGAAACTGGATCGTTGACAATCTAAACTCAGCCCTTGCTACCTGGAACGACAAGCTCACCGAGATCTGGACGCTCATCTCCACGTCGCCGGAAGAATTCAAAGGCGGCGGGATCTGGGACGTCATTCTCAATATCCATGACGCGCTGAGAGCCATCGGCTACGCCCTGCTGGTGCTGTTTTTCGTGGCCGGCGTGGTCAAGACCTGCGGCAGCTTTACGGAACTCAAGCGCCCGGAGGTGGCGGTCAAGACCTTTGTGCGGTTCGCGCTGGCGCAGGGGGCCGTCACCTACGGTCTGGAACTGATGATGGCCCTGTTCAGCATCGCTCAGGGGGCGGTGTCCACCATCATGGATGCCTCCGGCCTCACGGCCATGTCCGACACGGCACTGCCGGATGAGATGGTGGCCATCATCGAGGACGTGGGCTTTCTGGAGAGTATCCCGCTGTGGGCGGTGACGCTCCTGGGATCCCTGTTTATCTGGGTCCTCTCGCTGGTGATGATCCTCACCGTGTATTCCCGCTTTTTCAAACTCTACATGGCGTCGGCCATCGCACCCATCCCGCTGGCCAGTTTCGCGGGACAGCCCTCCAGCAGCATCGGCGTGGCTTTTATCAAGAGCTACGCCGCCATCTGCCTGGAGGGCTGTATGATCGTTTTGGCCTGTATTATCTTTTCCCAGTTTGCCGCGGCGCCGCCAGCCATCGCGGATGACACAATGGCTGCCGCTACTATCGTTTGGAACTATATCGGGGAGTTGATTTTCAACATGCTGGTCCTGGTGGGCGCTATCAAGATGAGCGACCGTCTGGTGCGGGAGCTGATGGGCCTTGGTTAATCCTGCAGGTCATCGATATGGACGATACCGCCGCCGTTGCGGCCGGCCTCGCGCACCCGCTGGATCAAAATTTCCTCTTTTTCTTTCTCGCGCCGGCGCCGCTCCATGATGGCGGAGATTTTCCGCACCAGGGAGTACACCCAGGACAGAACCGTCACTGCCAGCAGGACGTACCATATTACATTGGCCAGCGTGTAGTGGGCGTAGTACCAGTCGCTCAGCAGCGTCGGTACCACCAGCGCGTACAGCAGCGGGATGGTCAGACGGAACACCGCGGCCAGGCGGAACAGGATGGACAGGATCAGGATCCCGGCTCCCAGGAAAATATATGCATATAACATGGGTACACCCCTCTCGCTATTTTTTCACTTTGATGTTAGCATACCCCGGCGGACATGGCAACTCCTGTCTGCCAAAAGTCCAGGAACGGAAACGGAGGTGAAATCCAATCGAGGTACGCATCAACAAAGAGGTCCGAAACTATCAGGAGAGCCTGTTTTTCGGGCTGTCGCTCCGCCAGCTCATCTTCGCGCTGCTGGCCGTCGCCGTTGCCGTAGGCGTGTATTTTGGCCTGCGCTCCGTGCTGGCGACCGCCGAGATCGGATGGGTCTGCGTCCTGTGCGCTTTCCCGTTCGCTCTCGGCGGTTTTTTCCAGTACAATGGCATGACGCTGGAGCGGTTTCTACTTGCTTATATCCGCACGGAATTTATATATCCTCACCGGCTCGTCTTCAAATCGGACAATCTGTACGCGAAACTCATGGAGCGTTCGAGTATGAAGGAGGCCCTGAAGATTGATTAAAACCCTGCAAAATACATTGAGGCAGGACAAGGAACAATTTACCGTACCAAGATCTGTACAGGACACCATCCCCATCCGCCGCATCTGGCCGGATGGGATTTTTCAGTTTGGGAGTAAGTTCTCCAAGTGCATCCGCTTTTCGGATATCAACTACGCCATCGCCTCCAAAGAGGACAAGACGGCCATGTTCCTGAATTATTCCGAATTGCTCAATGCGCTGGACACTGGCTCCACCACCAAGATCACCATCAACAACAAGCGGCTCAACCGCCAGAACTTTGAGGAAACCATCCTACTTCCGCCCCGTGGGGATTTTCTGGACGGATACCGGGCCGAATACAACACCATGCTCACGGACAAGGTCACCGACGCATCCAACAGCGTGGTGCAGGAGCGGTACATTACCGTCTCCACCCACAAGAAAAATGTGGATGAGGCCAAGACCTTCTTTGACCGTGTTACCAATGACATTACCAGCCGGCTCAACAAATTGGACTCCCGCAGCGAGGAACTGGACGCCATCGAACGTCTGCGGATCCTCCATGACTTCTACCGGGTAGGTGAGGAAACCGAATTTCACTTTGACCTCAAGGACGGCATGCGGAAGGGGGCCTCCTATAAGGACGCCATCTGCCCGGACAGCATGGAGTTCAAGAAGGACCACTTTGTCATGGGTGATAAGTTCGGACGGGTCCTGTTCCTCAAGGAGTACGCCTCCTACATCAAGGACTCCATGATCAATGAGTTGACGGAGCTGAACCGGACGCTCATGCTGTCCATCGACGTGATCCCCGTCCCCACGGACGAGGCGGTGCGGGAGATGCAGAACCGGCTGCTGGGCGTGGAAACCAATGTGACCAACTGGCAGCGCCGGCAGAACAGCAACAACAACTTCTCCGCCGTTGTCCCGTATGACCTTGAACAGCAGCGCAAGGAAACCCGCGAGATGCTGGACGATCTCACTACCCGCGACCAGCGCATGATGTTCGCCGTGGTGACGCTGGTGCATCTGGCAGACACCAAGGAGGAACTGGACAGCGACACGGAAACCCTCCAGTCCATTGCCCGCAAGCACCTGTGCCAGCTCTCCACCCTCAACTGGCAGCAGGCGGAGGGGCTGGTGACGGCGCTACCCTTGGGCCTGCGCCGCATCGATGCCCTCCGCACCCTTACCACCGAGGCGCTGGCTGTCCTCATGCCCTTCAAGGCCCAGGAGATCCGCCATCAGGGCGGCGTGTACTACGGGCAGAATGTCATCAGCAAGAACCTCATCCTCGCCAACCGCTGGGAACTGCTCAACGCCAACGGCTTTGTCCTCGGCGTGTCCGGCTCCGGCAAGTCCTTCACCGCCAAGCGCGAGATGGTGGGGCTGGCCCTGGCAGCGGAGAACGGCGCAGGCGGCCTGCCGGATGACATCATTGTCATCGACCCAGAATCCGAATACCGGCCGCTCATCGAGGGCTTAGGCGGCGAGGTCATCGAGGTGTCTGCCACCTCGCCCAACCACATCAACGCCATGGACATGGAGCAGGGCTACGGCGACGGGGAGAACCCGGTGGTGCTGAAGTCCGAGTTTCTGCTGTCTCTGTGTGAGCAACTTATGGGATCTGGGAAACTCTCCGCAAAAGAGAAGTCCATCATCGACCGCTGTGCCGCTCAGTGCTACCGGGACTACATCCGCAGTGATTATAAGGGCACTGTACCTACCCTGCAGGACTTCCACGCCGAACTGCTCCGCCAGCCGGAGCCGGAAGCGCGGGATGTGGCGCTGGCTATTGAACTGTTCACCGAGGGCAGCCTGAACACCTTCGCCAAACCCACCAATGTGGACACCAATTCCCGCATCCTCTGTTATGACATCCGGGATCTGGGCCGCCAGCTCCTGCCCGTGGGCATGCTGGTGGTGCTGGACAGCATCTTCAACCGCATCATCCGCAACCGCCAGCAGGGGCGGAATACCTGGATCTACATCGACGAAATTTACCTGCTGTTTCAGCACGAGTACAGCGCAAACTTCCTGTTCACCCTCTGGAAACGTGTCCGTAAGTATCGGGCCTGCTGCACCGGCATCACACAGAATGTGGACGACCTGCTCCAGTCCCACACCGCCCGGACCATGCTGGCCAACAGCGAGTTCCTCGTCATGCTCAACCAGGCGGCGACGGACCGGACGGAGCTGGCCAGGCTGCTGAACATCTCGGACAACCAGCTCTCCTACATCACCAATGTGGACTCCGGCCGCGGCCTCATCAAGTGCGGCAGTGCCATCGTGCCCTTTATGGACAACTTCCCCAAAAACCGGCTGTACCGCCTGATGACCACCAGGCCCTCCGACACGGACGGCAGCCATGCGCCGGGGCGGGCCGCGTAATGCGGCCCGCTTTCATGGGGAGGCGGCCGGATGGATAAGATCAAGGAAAAACCCCATACTGTGGCCTCCGTCCGGGAGAAGATAAAGGCCGCGCCGAAGGAACTGGTCCATCGCGGCCTGGAGGACGGATCGGACCGACTGCGGACGCAGCTCCGGGACGCCGCCCAGCAGGGGCGGCGGGATGACTACGGCGGCGACCAAATCGAGGACGCCGCCGCAGGCGGTATGCGCCGCATGGAGCGCGGCGCGGAAAAGCTCATCAAGGAGAAACGGAAAAAGCATGACTCCCGCGGCGGCAGCCCCGCAGATCCCGCAGCCGGGGATCCCGTGCCGGAGGTTCGTACACGGGGGCAGGAAAGCCGTGTCAACACCGCGGCGGCAGGCCGGCCGGCGGAACCAGCCGGTAACGCCGGGCAGCGGATCAAGACCAAGGACACATACCTGCGCGCCCAGCCGTTAACGCCGGCGTCTGGCCTGACCCCGGAGCGCACCCAGGGCCAGCATCCCTTCATCCGGGAGCGCGGACGGCAGGCGGCGCAGAAGTCCGCGCAAGCCAAAGCCGAGCAGATGCGGCACCCGGCAGGCGGTGGGCAGGAGTCTGCTCAGCCTGTGGGAGATTCCCGGCCCTCCGGCAGAACTGCGCTTGGGAATGGGGGCAGGCAGGACGGGACCGTATCGCCCATGCGGCCAAAGGCGGAGCCTGCCCAGGATACCGGCCCGCTGCCAAAAGGGAAACGCAGAACGCCTGCCATAAAGGAGGCTGGCCGGAACCGGGCGGTACGCCGCGCAAAGCCGGCTGCCGGCGCCCCCAGGCAGGCGGTAAAGACAGCGGACCATGCCGGGAGAACCGCCGCCCAGGCGGGGCGTGGGGCCGCTCGTGCCGCCCAGAGCGCCAAAGCAGCCCGTGCGGCACAGCAGACGGTTATGTCCCGCCAGGCGGCAAAGCAGGCCGGCAGTGCGGCGAAAAAGGCCGCCGCCAAAGCGGGGAACGCCCTGCGGGCCATCCTCGCGGCGGCAAGGGGCCTGATCGCCGCGGCGGCCGCCGGCGGTTCCGTTGTCCTCGCCCTGCTGGTGTTCATCTGCCTGATCGGCATGCTCATCGCCTCGCCCTTCGGTATCCTGTTCGCCAACGAACCTGCAGACAGCAGTTCCGTGGCGCTCAGTACAGCCATCGCCCAGGTCAATGTGGAATATGCCGACAAGCTGGAGGAACTGCAGGCCGGGGACTACGACCAGATCATCATAGACGGTGCCCCACCGGACTGGCGGGAGATCGTGGCGGTGTTTGCGGTGAAAACCGCGGGGACCAATGACGGCGTCGATGTGGTCACCCTGGACGCCGACCGGGTAGCACGGCTGAAGGAGGTGTTCTGGGCTATGACCGTCCTATCCTCCGAGGTGGAAACCATAGACCACCCGGACAGCGACCCGGATGACGGCGAGGACGACAGCTGGACGGAAACCATCCTGACGATCTCCGTCACGGGAAAGACCGTGGACGAGATGCGGGAGCACTACGCCTTTACCGATGAGCAGAACGACATGCTGGACGATCTGTTGGAGAATCTCGACCTTCTGGGCGGGGCCATTGGGAATCTGGCTGTGACGGAGGCCGACGCCAAGGAACTGCTTGCCTCGTTGCCGGCGGACCTGAGCGCCGAGCGCCGGGAGATCATAGAAACCGCCTGCCAGCTGGTGGGTAAGGTCAATTACTTCTGGGGCGGCAAAAGCCTTGTCCTCGGCTGGGACTCCCGCTGGGGGACCACCATGCAGGTCACGGCCCCCGGCAGCTCCAGTTCCGGCACCTACCGGCCCTACGGGATGGATTGCTCAGGGTACGTTGATTGGGTATTCTATAATGCCACAGGCGGCGAGTACATCATCGGCCACGGCGGCGGAGCGGCCGCACAGCACAGTTACTGCACCACCATCGCTTGGGACGAGGCGCTGCCCGGCGATCTGGTATTCTATCCAGAGGACTCCCATGTGGGCATTGTAGGCGGCAGGGACGAGAGCGGCAATCTGCTCATCATCCACTGCGCCAGCGGATACAACAATGTGGTGATCACCGGCATCGAGGGCTTTACATCCATTGGCAGGCCGGTATACTTTTCGGACTAAAATCGGGAAGGGCCTCTGCGGGGATACATCCCCCGCAGAGGTTCTCCTGCCTCATAAAGGTGAGAGGGATCTGCCCGGCCTTCCCTGGACAGATCCCTCTTGTTTTTATGTATGCAGCCATGCGGCCATGTCCCGCATCTTCTCCAGTACCTCCGCAGGCTCCTCGATGCGGATAGCGCCGCCGAAGGTGAACACCCAGGAAAAGAACGGCGGGGTGGGCGCCACATCCACGGTGGCCCGGAAGTGTTTGGCGTCCACCACCTCTGTGGCCACATCCTCCCCAAAGTGGTCTATGACGCTCCGCATGGTGCGGTTTTCACACAGCAGCGTCACCCGCCGGGGCGCGTCATGGTACATGCCAAAGACCTCCCGGAGATAGGATGCCGGATCGAAGGACGGGTCTGCTATGTAGGGGGCGTCCGACTCCTGAATGGCTGTCATGCGGTCCACACGGAACTGGGCCAGTTTCCTGTGCTTTTCCGACCAGCCCACGGCGTAGTAGAAATCCCGGTTCCAGATGAGGGCGTAGGGGCTGAAGCCATAGCGGTACCCCTTGTGTTTCAGGACCTTTTCTTTTTTCGGCGTATACTCGAAATACTGGAAGGAGATGGCCCGCTGTTCGTGGATCGCCGTCTGGATGGCGTCGATGGCGTAGTACACAGCCTCGTTGTCCGGCTTGGCTGTGCCCTCCATGTAGACAGGGCGGTTCAGGAGCGCGGCGTTGTACCGGCTGGTGAGATGGCCCAACTTCTCGATGAGGGCGGCACTCTTCTTCTCCGTGATGAGATGGGAGGACTCCACGGCGTCCACCAGCAGTTTCAGTTCCGGCAGCTCCAACAGCCGGGAGCCGATGAAGTAGCGGTTCTGCGTGCTTTTGATGCAGATGATGTCCACACCGGAATCCACGAGCAGTTGGATATCGCTGTAGACGTTTTTCCGGCTGGCATGGATGTCGTGGGCCTCCCAAAAGCGAAGGATGTCCGCACCGGTCACATAATGGCGTTCGTCCGTTTGCTCCAGAAGAAGGTGCAGCAAAGTAATTATTCTCCGTTGGCTTTCATTTTGCATCGTATCGTTCCTCTCTATCCACCCCTACTCCACCAGCCCGTACTTGACCTTGATGCGGTCCAGCTTCTCCAGCATGGGCTCGGCGGCAAACCACAAAAACAACCATGTGGCGGCGGCCTGGATGCAGTCAAAGGGGAAGCCGGTGACGTAGTAGGTAAGAATCACCTTCCAGTTGAGCTCGGGCGCCCACATCAGCGCCGACGCCGGGTTCATAATCCCACCGTAGATGAGGATGGCGGACAGCGCCCCAAAGACGCACAGCGCCCCCCGGCTGCGCCGCAGCCACCCCTTTCGGAACAGGACGCCGGCAAAAAATCCGATGATGCCCACAGCGAACATCTGCCAGGGCGTCCATGGTCCCTGGGAGAACATCACATTGGAGGCCAGCATGGTCATGGCACCCACCAAAAAGCCTGTCTCCCCGCCGAATGCCACGCCGGATATTATCGTCATGGCAATAACTGGCTTGAACTGTGGCAGCATAAAGAGTGCGGCCCGTCCGGCAATGGCGATGGCGCAGAGCACGGCGATGATCACAAGCTCCCTGGCCTTGGGCTTGCGCCCCTCGAAAATCAGGAAGAAGGGGGCCATACACTCCAAAAGCACCATCAGAGAGATAAAATAGTACTTTTTGTTATCCAGATAGAACACGCCCACATACAGGGTCAGGGGGATCAGCAGCAGAATCAGGGCCGTGGCAAAAAGGGTGCGGCGGGACAGCTTCCGCTTTTCACGCGGGGTCTGCACAAGATAATCCGGCCGGTGGGACCTGCGGGTGATGCAGGCGGCAAAGAGGAACAGCGCGGCGATAAAGAACGCGTACAGCGCCAGCTGGTCCGACGCCAGCTCGGTCATGCCCTCCATGCCCACCAGCGCCGTCAGGTCGGTGACGTTCATGAACTGCAAAAACAAGAGCAGAGCGACGCCGCCGGTGAGGACGGCCCCCAGCTTGCGCCACCAGGGCAGCGGTTTGGGCTTGTAGTCTGCGCTGGCTTCCTCCGGTTCCGGCAGCAGCGGAATATCTTCCGGCAAGGCCGGGGCGGGAGGCACCTGTCCGCCGCAGGCGGCGATCACATCCTCCACCGTCACCGCCCGGGGCAGCAGCTGTCGGGCCATGCGGTTTGCGGCGGTGGTGTAGAAGCTGTTGCCGGAGAAGAAGTTCCGCGGCGTCCCCTCGGTGACGATGCCACCGTCGAAGAAAAGGGCGCAGCGGTGGGCATACCGGGCGCAGAACTCAATGTCGTGGCTGACCATCAGCACTGCTGTGCCGCGGCGGAGCAGGATCTGCAGGATCTCCGCGAACACCTGCTTGAATTCCGCATCCAGCCCTTTGGTGGGCTCGTCCAGGAGCAAAATTTCCGGATTCAGCAACAGCACCTTGGCCAGGGCGGCCCGCTGCTGCTCCCCACCGGAGAGGTCGTAGGGGTGCCGGTCCAGCAGCTCCTCCAGCCGGCACAGGGCCGTCACATGGGCTACGCGCTGGTCCTGCCGCTCTTTGGAGAGTTTCCTGCCCTTGAGGATCTCATACAGGTCCTCCCGCACCGTCTTTTTGACGAACAGGGTCTGGGGGTTCTGGGGCAGCATCCCCACGGAGCCGGAGATTTCCAGCTCCCCCCGATAGGGCTTCCGCAGGCCGGAGAGCAGCTTGAGGCTGGTGGTCTTCCCGGTGCCGTTGCCCCCCAGCAAAGCGAGGAATTCCCCCTTCCGCAGGGACAGGGAGAGGCCCTTGACCACATCCGGCAGGTCCTTGTCATACTTGAACCACAGCTCGCGCCCCCGCAGCACCACATCGCCGCCCTTTGGAAGCTGTGGTTCCGGGCGCAGCGGTTCGATTTCCTTCCGGCCTGCGAAACTGGCCAGCCACTCCCGGCCCTCCCGGACGGTGACCGGGCAGGGGGCGCTGTCGTTCACGGCTGCCCAGATCCGCATGGGGGTGGGCATGGCCAGGAACATGGTATGTCCGCTCTGCCGTAGCTGCTCGCCCACCTCTTGGGGCGTCCCGGTACAGAGGAGCGCCCCCCGGTCCATCACCGCTACTGTGGTCGCCAGCGGGAACGCCTCCTCCAGCCGGTGCTCGGTGAGGAGGATGGTGGTGCCCAGCTCCCGGTTGATCTTCCCCAGCGTGGCCAGAAAGTCACTTGCGGCAATGGGGTCCAGCTGGCTGGTGGGTTCGTCCAGGATGAGGACGGAGGGCTGCATGGCCATAATGGAGGCCAGATTCAAAAGCTGCTTCTGTCCGCCGGAGAGCTCCGTGACGTTTTTATAAAACCAGGTCTGGATGCCGAAGAAGGAGGCCATCTCCGCCACCCGGCGGCGGATGGTGGGCGTGTCGTACCCCAAGCTCTCCAGCCCAAAGGCCAGCTCGTGCCACACCTTGTCGGTGACCACCTGGTTTTCCGGGCTCTGCTGGACAAAGCCGATGCGCTGGCTCTCCGTCCGCTGGTCCAGTTCCCCCAGCAGCTTGCCCTCAAAGAGGATGGTCCCGCCGCGCTTCCCGTGGGGCGCCAGGGCCCGCTTCAGCTGCCGCAGGAGGGTGCTCTTCCCGCAGCCCGATGGGCCGCAGAGCACCACAAATTCACCCTGCCGGATGGTCAGAGAGAAATCACGGAGGGCGGGGGATGGCTGTTCCGGGTAGGTAAAGGTCAGATGGTCCATGCACAGGCAGGGCGCTTTCCGGTTATTCAAGACGCTCGCCTCCTCTCTCAATCGTATCAAGCTGCTGACGGATCGCCCGCAGCTTTGCCTGCCGGTCCGGCGCCGCCAGCTCGTGGGTGAGATACGCCGGCTGGACCCGGTCAACAATCTCCCGCACCGCCGGATCCGTCCACGGCTCGTGCCGGTCTATGTTCTGGATATGGGCATAGCAGGCGCGGTACTGCCCCGGCAGATCCTTCGGGAAGTCTATCGGCAGCGCGCCGCAGTGCCGGCGGACATATGCGCCGCTGATGCTCTGGTGGAGGTGCATCCCCTGAATATACCGGCACAGCGGCCCGTGGCGGTCCAGCATTTCCAGGATAAACCGTACCCCGTCCCGCTGCGTGGCAATGGAGCGCTCCGCGTTCATCAGGTGGCCGGTATCCAGCAGAATGCCCTTGCGGGGATACCGGATGCCCTCCAGCAGGCAGGAGGTGTTCTCCGGCTCCGTCAGCGTAAATCCCGGCCACCACTGGTTTTCCACCAGAAAAGCAAAGGGCCACTCGGCGTCTCCCAGCAGGAGATTGATGAGCTCTGCCGCGGCGTCGATGATCTCCTCGTTGGTGTGGAGCCAGCGGTAGGTGTAATTCTCCTCCACGGATACATCGGTGACATGGAACACCACATAGGCGGCGTCCAGTGCGGCGGCCCGCCGGAGGTCCGCCCGGTACAGGTCCACAAGCGTTTCCGGCGTCCGCCCGCCGTAGTACCACGCCACGGCGTCCATGCTGCCGAACTTATATAGCAGCCGTTTTCGGTCCTCCCGGTAGAAGTCCAGCCAGTCCGGGAAGAAAGTCAGGTGATAGCCCGCCAGCAGGTCCTTCGGGAAATCCGCCGGGATGTCCCCGCCGCTCCAGATGCCTTCCACGCCGTCCAGCCCCAGAGCGGCGCAGGCCCGCCGCAGGCCGTCCCAGCCGCCGTACTCTTCTCTTGTCCGCTCGCACAGCGGCAGGTTCATGCTCTGGCGCACGTCTGTCCCTCCGCTTTCTCCAGCTTCCGCCAGGACCAGTCCGCCCAGCGGTCCACGAGGACCGGCGTCAGGCACAGGGCCAGATAGACCAGCTGGAAACTGATGGTCATGGGCGTGAGCGCCGCGCCCTTCATGGTGGGGTAATACCGATAGGAGAGTCCGCCGGCCATCCAGCCGCAGAGGATAAAGAAGCCGCAGAAAAGGAGCCAGGCCAGGGCCGCTTTGTCCCGGCTGTCGAAGCGGTAGATGGAGAAGGCGGTGCGGCCCGGCAGCCCGTAGCCCCGGCTCTTCATGCTGTCCGCCGTTTCAATGGCGTTCTCCAAGGCCCAGGTCACCATGATGGAGAGGATGGTGATGCCGTTTCGCAGCCGCTGGAGCACGCTGCCGTTGGACACGTCCCGCCCCACGCAGCGCTGGGCCTCGCTGACCACCTGGATCTGCGCCTTAAACTTGGGCACGAACCGCAGCGTCATGCTCAGCACCAGGCTGAGGGCCGGGATGACCCGGCCAAAGAGATAGACAAACTTGTCTGAGGTCATCACCGCCGTATAGCAGGAGAACCACAGGACCACGGCAGCCAGCATGGCGGCCGCTGCAAATCCGTAGGCGATGCTCTCCAGGGTCAGGGGGTTGCCGGAGGGCAGGTAGGCCAGCAGCGTCGCCCCCTCGTGGTTGAAGGCCGGGTTGATGAGGGCGGCCATCAGGGCCATGGGCAGCAGGAACAGCAGCTGGAACCGCAGGGCCTTCCGACCGTTCAGGTAGAGATGGTAGGCGATGGCGCCGGCGAGGGAGATGAGCAGGCTGACAGGGTGCATGAAGAACATACTGAACACCAGCACCAGCGCGAAATACATAAAATTGATGACAGGGTGATAGCTGGAAAAGGCGTCTCTGTTCGGCATAGGATACGGTTCCCTTCTTTCTTGACGGTGCTCCGCTCTCTTTCGATGGCCTCCGTCGGCAGACAGGGGCCATTGAAAAAGGGCGGGAACGCGGGGACGGCAGCAGCCGCCCCCGGCTATGGAATCTCTGGTTTTAACTTCCCGTGGAGTAGTAGCCGCCCACATCCACGCCCAGATCGCAGGTGTACTCCCACTCAATGACGTCCCCGGCCTGCAGCTGGTAGCGGGAGCAGCCGTAGTTGGGGAACCAGCCGTTCACCTGGTACATCCAGCCGGAGAGCTCCCCGCAGTCGAACTCATAGAGGTTGTGGATGCCCTCGATGTAGGCGCTGTTGTACATGGGGGTGTTCTCAAACTCCATGTGGATGCCCTGCTGCTTGCCGGTCCGCTGGAGCACGTTAAAAACACTCTCACCCTCGTAGAAGGTGACCTCCGTGGGCTCCAGGATCCAGCCGTCCTCCGGCACCAGCTCCACCTTCTCCGGGTCCAGCCAGTCCATGTGGTCCAGGATGGTGGCGCAGGAGATGGAAATGGTGCAGGTGTAGGCCGTGTCGGAGATCTCCACATCCTGGGGCTCCACCGGCAGGGGTTTCCCCTCCGGCACCGGGTCAGTGAGATACTGATCCTTGCCGGTATCCGGGTCAATGACCATGCCCTGGGACTCGGAGTACGCCTTGTCGCCGGCCTGCACGCCGGGGGAGGACCCGCCGGCGAGTTCCGCGGCGGCGTCCAGCTTTTCCTGCGCGGTCATGCCGCCCTCTGTCCCACCAGGGCGGCTCTCAATGCCCTCTGCCGGGGTTTCATCATCCGGGGAAATCAGATCCGTCTGCGTTTCCTGCGGGGGATCTTCCGTTTCAACGCCCTGTTCTGACAGGTCCGGCTGTTCCGTTTCCGGCGCTTCCTGCGTCCCGTCCTCCGCGCTGCCCGTTTCTTCGGGAACAGTTTCTCCGGAATGCCCGGTATCAGTTCCTGAGTCCTCCGGCGCAGCGTCCGGTTGGCCGGACAGCGTGGTATTATTGTCCGCCACATTCCAGCCCTGCAGGCCCGGCGCGCCGCCGCCGTACCAAAAGGCGGCGGCCAGCACGGCCACGATCAGGACCGGGACGATCACTTTCCACTTGTTCTTTTTCCACCACATAGGCGCTCTCCTTTACAGGAGCTTGGCGCTGCTGAGCAGGTTGTAAAGCATCTGGGCAATCTCGCAGCGCAGGATTTCTGTCTTCCCCTGAATCTCCATGGCGGAGTCGTCCAGAATCCCCTCCTGATAGCAGAAGGCCAGGCCCTCCCGGGCCCACTCCGGCGTGGTCACATAGTCGGTGAACTGGGCCAGCACATCCCGCACGGCGGCGGTGTCCAGCGCCGTGTCCATACCGCAGAGTTTTGCGGCCCGGGCCACCATGACGGCGGCCTCCTGTTTGGTAATGGTGCCGTCCGGGTTGAAGCGGCCTTCGCCCACGCCGTTGATGAGGCCGTAGGTGCTGGCGGTCCCCACATAGGGGGCATACCATGCGGTGGAGGGCACGTCTGTAAAGGCCTCGCTGGCGGCGGGCGTCAGGCCCAGGGCCCGCACCACGATGGCGGCGAACTGGGCGCGGGTCATGCTCGCCTCGGGATGGAACAGGCCGTCCCCCATGCCATCGATGATCCCCCGGGCGGCCAGCGCCTCGATGGCCGGCTGATTTTCATGGGCGTTGGCTCCGGTGATGTCGTCAAAGGTCTTGCCCATCTGGGTAATCGGCACGGCCTTTACGTCGGCGTGCTTGCCCTCCAGCCCGGCGCCGGACGGGGTTTCTTCACCCTCCGCCACGGTGATGGCGTCCCCCATGCGGTAGAGGCTGTTTTTGTTCTGCCGCGCCCGCTGCGCGGCAACCATGCCGTAGAACGCCTGCTCCGTCGCCATCTGGTTGGAGCCGGATCCGTTTTGGGTATGCAGGAACCCGTTTCCGGGTTGATAGAAGGTCATGAGGTTGTCCAGCATGGTGTTCCCGCCCTTCACAAACCGGGGATCGTCCAGGGAGATGCCCAGCTCGCACAGGGCCACGATCATCTGCACAACGCTCTCAGAGTTGGCGGTACCCCAGGAGGCGAAGCCGCCGTCCGTGCTCTGCTTTTTCGACATACAGGCCAGCGCCTCTTCTGTGGCTTCGGCCACGGCCGGCTGGTCCTGATACTTTGCCAGGGCTTGCAGCGCCATGCCGGTGATGTCCGGATCGGATACGCCGTCCCCGGAGCCGGCGGCCTCTGTTCCGCCGAACAGGCTCCAGCCGCCGTCCGGGAGCTGGCACTCCAGAATGCGGTCGATATACATCTGCCGGGTGGCCTGCGTCTTAGCCTCCGGATTTACCGGCATGGGATAATCCCGGGAATCCAGGGCAATGAGCGCCCAGATGGGGCCGTTGAGCCCCTGCCAGATGGTCTTGTCGTAGTCCCCCAGGGCCTTGGTCAGGTCATAGCCGGCCACGCTGCGGGCGTCTTTTCCAATAGCGCTGAGGGCCACAATGACGCGGCTGTATTCGGTGTATTTCTTGTCGTGGAGTTCGCCCTTGCAGGCTCTGACATACGATTCCACGGTGGCGTAGTAGTCCTGATAGTATTCCTCCGGTACGGTATAGCCGCTCCGGACCAGGCCCAGCACGGCCCATTCCCCGCCGATGGAGCCCACCTGCGGGCTTTTCACCGTCTCATAAATGTACTGCGCCGTGTCCTCGATGGCCGCCGTTAAGGTGTCATCCGACACCGCCGCAAAGGCGTTTCCCGACAGCCCCAGCACCATAATCAATGCCAGGAGCGCGGCCGCGCCGCGTTTTAAGCGTTCCTTCATCATGCTTCTCCTTCCGTTTTTGTTGTCAGGCCGGCCTCTTTTGCTGCCGCCTGCCCAGACAATTCCTGTGCCTTCCTGCGCCGGAGCGCTTCCTCATTCCTTCTTCGGTTGTCCGCTCGCCGCTGCTCGCGGGGCCTCTTCAATCCGGCGGCGGTCAGCGCCCGGGGCCAGTTACCGAACCGCTGGATCAGGAAGACGCGGTAGACGCAGAACACCTCTTTCTTGCTGGGATTCCGCCCCAGCCGCGCCGCCGTTTCCCGCAGGACGGCCAGCAGCTCCTCGTCGGGAAACGCGCCGTACAGCGCCTTGCGCGTTTCTTTTCCCATATAGTTCTTCCACTGCTCCGGCTCCAGCCATGCGGTGCTTTCCCGGTCTCCGGCGGCGTTCGCCGCGTCCAAAGCAAGCGCCTGCTTCAGCCGGAGGACTTCGCTGGGCTCCACGTTCCTGCCTCCACCTCCTCGCTGTACGAAAAGATGCGGGACCCATCCAACGGATGGGTCCCGCATGATCTCTCGTTGGCCGCGCCCATCCCGCGCGGTCCGGTGTGTTGTCCCGGCTGTTACGGGAGGGGTAAGCCTGCGGCGGGTTTCACGCTCTTTATCTGGTATTCATTTTTGTCCGGGCGCCCGCAGTCACAATGGCAGGCTGCGGGCGCCCTTTTTAGGGGGATGCGCTTATTTCACCATGAGCGCGGTCATCCGCTGCAGGATCGTCGCGACCTCCGCGCGGGTGGCGTTGCCCTTGGGATCCAAAATTGTGGGGCTCTTCCCGGAGATGAGGCCGTTCCTGACCGCCCACTTCATGGCGTCGGATGCCCACGGGGACACCTGGCTGCCGTCGTGGAAGCGGCTCAGGCTGCCGGATGCGGCGGTATCCATGCCCAGGAAGTCCGCGTAGCGGTACATCATGGCCGCCAGCTGCTCCCGGGTAATGTTGGCGTCGGGATCGAAGTGTCCCTCCGCCACGCCGTTGACGATCCCGTTCTCGCTGGCCCAGATCACCGCATCGGTGTACCAGGTATCGTCCGGGATGTTCGCAAAGGCGTTCTCCGCCGCGGTTTCCGCTTCGTCCTCCATCCGGCGGAGCACCGTGACCAGCATGGCGCGGGTCATCTCCTCGTTGGGGGAGAAGGCCGTGGCGCTGGTGCCGTTGAACAGCTCGCGGCTGGAGGCGAAGTCGATGGCGTCCGCCGCCCAGTGCCCGCTGGTGTCCGTGAACGTCTTGGCGTTGTCCACCACCTTCACGGTGCAGGGGCCGTCCACCAGGCCGGCGACCTCTCCGTCCGCGGTGACGGATTTCCGGATGATGGTTTCCGTGCCGTCTTCCGCCACCAGCACCAGCACGCTGCCGGCGTCTGCGGCGGGGACGGTCACAGTCAGACCGCCGGGCACGGTATCCACGCTCTTGCCGTTCACCGCCACATCCAGCCGGATGGCGTCCGACTTGCTGCCGCCGGCGCCGGTCACAGTGACCGATTCCGCGGTGAACGACACGGTGCTGCCGCTCTGCTTCGCCAGCTCAGACAGGCCCTCGCTGGGGATGGTCATGCCGGCGATGGGAGTGGACACCGTCAGATCCAGGCTGTCGCCGGCGATGTCGCTGACCGATGACTTCGGCAGCTCCACCGTAACCTTGGAGGCGTCCCCGTCGATCTCGGGGGCCACCACGATGGTGGAGATGCTGCCGTCCTCAGCGGCCTGCTCCAGCACCTGTTCCACCGTTTCGGCGTCCACCTTGGCGGTGGCCTCGCCCTTGCTGTTCACAGAGGCTTCCGGTGTGATGGTGATGGAGCCGCCGCCGGTTTCCCCGACTTCCTCCGGCATCTCTTCGACGCCGGCGATGGTCCCGCCGCTGATGCTGCTGCCGTGTTCCTCCATCCACTCCACCGCGGCGTTGAATTTCTCCACATCGGCGATGGTGATATAGAGCTTCTGATCCTCATCCAGCGCATCGTAGGCATTCCGGGCGGCCTGCACCATCCCCCTGTCCGCAGTGGTCAGTTTGTTTACAGAGGGGATCTTGGACAGCAGATCCTTGACGTCGTCAATCTCGGTGTAGAATTGGATTGCTTCTTCCGCCGATGTCAGTTTGTTCAAATTGGTAACCTTGGTCTTGGCTTCCGCGTTGAGGGCATCATAGGCGTCCCGAGCCAGTTTCACCGCTTCTGCCTGCGTCTTATAGCCGGCGTAGGTGATGGTGGGGATGGCGTCGATAAGCTCAACGACGCTTTCCGCGCTGTTGCTGTCCATGACCTTGATGGTGTACCAGGTGCCGGTATACTTGATGGCTTCCGTTTCCTGGTTGTTCATGGACAACCATGTCGGCTCACCTACGCCGATGTAGATGATATCGCCGGCCTTGACCGGGATCGACTCGCCCCGGCGGTAGAAATCTACATTTCGTTCAACAACTTTTTCATTCAGGAAAGTTTTGACCTGATAGTTTTTGTTCGCAGCAGTGGGTGTTACAGATACGCGGCTGCCGTTGGCGACCAGGACGTATTCCAGGACATCTCCGTCAAAACTCGGGGACAATGTTCCGCCATCTACCTCAAGATCCGCCAGGCTGGTATCACTGCTCGACCAGGAGCCGCCCAAATCCGCGCCATAGCCCTCCAGCGTGAACATGACGCGGATTTCATCGCCGTCTACAATTCGGTAATCCCGTTGTTGGGCCGAAGCGCTGAAAGAGGCGAAGCCTTCATTGGTAAACCAGTCGTTGAGGACTCCCATCCAGCCGGATGTGTTCTTCCCGTCAAACTCTTCCAGCTTGTCGTCACCATAGGTAATTGCGGAGATGTAGGTGATGCCGGGATCATTCACGCCGCCCTGGCTTCCGCCCGTGCCTTCCCATCCGTAACCCTCGCGAGTTAGCGCGGCGGTAATGCAGCTCATCATGGTGCTGTCATGATTAAGCGCCACATAGGCATCTACAAATGTACCGCGCAGCGAGTCAGGCGCACCGGAATAGGTGGTGTTCTCAATGATTACATGGACGCTGCCCAGCTCTCCGACGGTTTCATCTACCAGGAACCCTTCTTCCACCGTCTTCATAGCGGCAATGGCTGCGTTCTTTGCCGATGCAATGCTTTCCTCGTCCTCAGCAGCATCAATAGCCGCCAGTCCATCGTTGTAAAATGCTGTCAGCTTGCTCCAGTTTTCAGCCGTGTAGGCTGTCTTGGAGTAGGCGTTGTAGGCTTCCGTCAGCTCGTTTTTCGCCGTCAGCTTACTGTAGGAGAGATCCCCCTCTGTGATGGTGTTTATCGTAATCGTGAAATCACAGCGTGGGTTAAGAAAAGAGTAAGTGTATGCCTCCCCTCCCGAAGAATCCCAAGGTCTTTCCCGGACTGAGTATGGCTGCGGACCACTGCTCTCCACACTCACCAGCTGCATATTGGCGCCGTCGGGAATGGCA
Organism: Flavonifractor hominis; assembly: GCF_040095835.1. Lineage (NCBI taxonomy): Bacteria > Bacillati > Bacillota > Clostridia > Eubacteriales > Oscillospiraceae > Flavonifractor > Flavonifractor hominis. Next base: position 748,332 of record NZ_JBBMFT010000001.1, on the reverse strand, counting down.
AATTGGAATTCAATGATATTATCCTGGTTCTTTCCGCTGCCAAATGTGAATTCTGCCTGGTCGTCAGTTCCTACTGTTTCCAGCAGATCACGCCCTTCTGTAACGGTGATAAATTCAGTTCCGTTGTTTTCTTTGTCCCGGGCGTAAGCATTAACCTCACAAGCGGCGAACTTGCCGCCATGATCTGCCTCGATGGTAAGGGTAAAACCAGGGCCTTCCGGGAGGCCGCTCCCATCTGCCCCATAGGCGCTCAGGAGGGCGTTCCACTGTGCCATCTGCAAACCAGTAAGCTGCCCTTTCTGATACTCCGTCATGCCGTTATACAGCGACTTAGCCCATTCCATGCGCGCAGCATCTGATTGATAGAATTTTCCCTCCAGAACCTGCTCCGCAGACGGAAGATACTGCAGGTATCCAGTCATCAGGGCGTTGACCCGCTCATTTTCCTCCAGATTTGCGTCTTGCACCGCCTGGATGGCAGTGATGGCAGCCTGTTGGCTTTCATAGGCATCTGCCAGCAGATCCGAGCTAGCAATCGCTGCGGAAGCGGTTTCATAGGTCTTGGTAATTTCTTCCCACTGCGCCTCGGAGTAAAATGCCTGCTCATAGGCGTTGTAAACTGCATCCAGTTCTTTTTGCAGTGTTGCCACGGCGGAGGCTGGGTCGCTGGGCGTGACAATATGCAGCAGCACAGAATCGCCTGCAGCCAGGCCGGGGAATTCGCCTCCGGTATAGCTTGTCTGGTCTGTGGTTTCCGCCGGCGTCTGATCGCGGACATCTGCCACGAACAGCTTGTACCAGCCTTCCTTATACAGGCTGAGTGTGGCCGTACCATCAGAGCTGGTCACAACACCGGTGTTTTCATAGGCGGCAGCCGCCTTTGCTTCATCGGCAGTTTCTTTCGCCTCGCTGAGGAAGATGGTGGCATTGCCCGCCGACAGGGGGTTCCCCCAATTACCGCTCTCCGGCACAGCGCTGGTCTTGGTGACTTGCACAGAAAATTCCGCGCCGCCTTCCGCCTCCATGGTATCCCCGCCGCTGATTTCCAGCTGGGAAACGTAAGAGCGATATGTTTCGTAGGGCGCTGCTGGAATGGTACTGGTGTAATACTTATAATTTGGCGCCGGTACTCTTGCGAGGACAACCTCATCGCCGTCATGCAGTTCCACAGCAGCAACACCGGTTTCAATCCCATTCCCATTTATCAGCAATCCTGTCCAGCGTGAGAAAGAAGCATCCCGGTCTACAACCAACGTGCCGTTGACATAGGCCATAAGGCAGGGGGAAACAGTGGAGTTACCCGTTGATTCAGCCGGTGTGAAGTCAAATTTTATAGCATCCAGCAGGCTGCCGATGGTCTTGTCATCCGTCAGCGTGACCGTCCCATCAAAAGCGGCGGAGTCGGGGTCTTTCAGTGCATATTGCGGATATCTGGCGGCAAAACTATCCGCCACACGGACATGGACGGCGACAGATCCCCCTGCGTCCTCCAGCTGATAGTAGGCCGTGGAGGCCGCGGCCACAGCCTGGGTGTAGGCTGTATACGCAGATTGGGTGCTAATCGATGATGGATCAAGGGCGGAAAGCACCTGATAGGCTCCGTCGCCAATGCCGTTCTCGTCCTTGTCCTCCACATTGTACCATGCGCTCCAGCTGTCAGGGGTATAATCTGCCGCAGTGAGTTTTGCCTGCTGCTCCAGCAGCCAGTCTGCCGCGCTCTGCCATAAGGGCAGGATTTCCACATAATCCGTGAGAAAGAGGTCGCTCCTTGCAGCGTTTAACACTGCGGCAGCGTTTTCCAAATCACGTTGCCGCCCTGTTGTGTTTGCAGGTGTCGCATCGCCGGCTTCTTTCCCCTCCGGAATGGCATCACCTTCTTGGTAAAACAGGGAATCCAGCAGTTCCTTTGCATTCTCATAGTTCGTTGTGAAGTTCTCCCAGCTTGCATCAGTATAGGAACTGCCGGAAGGATTTGGATTGCCGCCCGTGTAAGCATCCTCATGCCGTTCAAGCGTTTCGTACAGCCCGGTGGCGTTGACCTGGGTGGTGGGGATACACTTGGCAAGAGCCTGCGACAGCGCGCTGCCCGGGTCGTTTTGGTTCAATTTGTCAGTTTGTTCATCAACTGCATTTTGATTTGCTTTGCCATTCAGGGCACTTGTATAAACTCTATTGGCTTCGTCCGCGATACTCTGAACTTCCGCCCAAAAGCTGCCTTGGCTGTTTGTAATAGTATCGGCATCCTTGCCATTGTAGCGGTCGTCTGAAGTATAGTAGCCGCTCACAGGGATGCTGTCAATTGCAGATTTCAAGGCGTCCGCATTAACCGGCTCTTCACTGGCAGATGCTTTATATATCAGAAAATTCGCCGTGAATATCTCCTGATCTTGTGTATATACATATACGATATAGAAATCAATGCCAGAAAAAACAAAATCGCTCTTTCCTGACAAATATCCTGCAACTGCTGCCGGGGTGGCCGTCTGGAGCCCATTCAATGAAAAAGCAACCGTGTTGCTTCCAGAAAAAGAATACTTTTTCACTTCAATTGTTTCATAGTCTTCATTTATTTGGCAAAGAGGGGCACTTGAAGTATCCAGAAAATTCTCATCTGTAAACTCTACTGATATTTCATCATCAGTAGCCTCAATGATGTACGTGTAACCGAGGGAATTTCCAGTATCATCAATGGAATTCATTAGGTTTCCGCCAGTAACTGTCACCCCGTCCGCCGCTGCCCAGGCCGCTGGCATAAGGCCAACCACAAAAGAAATTGTCAGCAATAGTGCGAGGGCGCGGTGGGCAATTTTGCCCACCATTTTCCTCCGGGACGGTTCTCTTGTCCCGGCCCTTCCCGTATCTGTCCCATCGGCGTGATATTCTTGCATCATAATAACTGAACCAACTCCTATCTTCTCTTCAAATTCAAGGTAGCGTTATGTCAGGACGTGCGAGGTGGGATCCGCCCGCGCCCTGTTCCAAAGAACGGCCGCCTTCCAACGCGCGCCGTCCACATTGTTTTTGAATACTTCCCGCCACATCCCCGGTACCGGTTCCTGCGCTCCCGCCCGCCGCGACGTAGACCGCGTGCTTCCGCCCTTGGCACGCTCCTGTCGTCGCGTGCTTCCCCGGAAACGGATATGCTCTCCCGATGTGGCTATTCAGTTGTCGGCCGCGGATCGGCCATACGGAAACGGGCAAAGGCCCTGCCGCAGCGCCGCATTGACGGCCGCGCGCAGGGGGTTATCCGGCCGGCAAGGGTTATCGGCGTCAGAGGGGACCCCTCTGACGCCGAAGGGGCGCGCCCCTTCGGCGATGCCTCCCTGGAACGCAAAAAAGCGAACGCATCGTTTGGATGCATCCGCTCCTGTCCCTCTGGGGAGGCTGCCGGCGCGCTCTTCCCGCGCCGCGTCCTGGCATTCTTGTCAGAGCAGCCCCGAACCGTCGGGGGTGAGCTCTCAGTAGGTCTTCTGACTGATGTGTTCAGGCGGGGCCATCCCCGCCAGCGCATACCCGCAGCCTTCCCGGCTAAGCCATTACAGCCGCCAGTGACCTGCTTTCGCAGAAAACGGATATACTTCACAATCACAGCTATTGAATTGCACGTCGCCGCCGCTTTCGCTGCGGTTCCTGCTGCAAAACATATACAGGAATTTCACCTGATTCCCTTGTTCAGCCGAACAAGGATGCGTGTCCGCCCCGGGGTGCCGGAACGGGTCGCGCATTTGCCACAAAAGCCGGATATTCCCTATGCAGTTGTCTGGGTTTCCTATGACAGAGGGAAATCATGCGTGGGTGTAACCCACGCATGAAGGGCCATGGCTGTTTTCGGTAAAATGAAAATGTAGCAAATGGTACTCAAAAAGTGAGCACCCCAATGGCAAATAAAAAGAGCCATTGTCAGCACCTGAAATAAACGCTACCCTTTAGGTGGGATAACCATAAGGGGGTAGCAGAAAGGTGTTACGAATGGCTCAAATCAAGTATATCAAAGACCTCTACGAAAATGAAGAGGCAAGTTTGCGGGAAATATGCCGCATAACCGGCCACAGCTTTGAGACTGTCCGCAAGTACGCCTACCAGGAAAACTGGAGCGAGGACAATCTGCCGGATATTGAGCCACAGAGCTATCCGGTGCTGCAAGACTTCATCCCCATCATTGATAAATGGCTGGAGGAGGACCGAAAGGCCCCCAGGAAACAGCGCCATACAGTAATGCGGATTTACCACCGCCTGTGTGATGAGCATGGGTTTACTGGCTGCTATTCCACCGTGAAGAAGTATGTCCGCAAGAAAAAATATGTCATGAAAACTCTGAGTGCCGGTTATCTCCCTCTGGAGCACCCCAAAGGCTGGGGACAGGTGGACTTTGGCCTTGCGGAAGGCGAATGGGCCGCTACCGGAGAACGCTTTCCGTTCTATGCGCTGACGATCTCATTCCCCGGCTCTAACAACGGAGTAACGCAAGCGTTCCCGTCTCAAAACCAAGAGTGCCTGCTGGAAGGCATGAAGCGGATTTTTGAGCACATTGGCGGCGTCCCTCCCAGGCTGCGGTTTGACAACATGACCACGGCGGTTGCTCAGGTACTAAAAGATGGTGAGCGTGTCCTTACGGACGGCTTTACCCGCTTTATGCTCCACTACCGTTTCCAAGCTGATTTTTGCAATCCGGCTTCCGGCAACGAAAAAGGCAATGTAGAGAACAAGGTTGGTTACAGCCGCCGCAATGCGTTTGTCCCGGTCCCAGTCATTACCTCGTTTGAGGAATTTAATGAACAGCTCTTGGAGTGGTGCGAAAAGGACGCTGACCGGCTCCACTACAAGCACAAGGTTCCCATCCGGGAACTTTGGGAAGAGGACAAGGCGGCACTTTTAGAGCTGCCGCAGTATCCCTTCTCTGTGTTCCGCTACACGACGCTTACCGTGAGTAAAACAGGCTTCGCAACGATTGAGACGAATAAATACGGGCTATCTCCCATGCTGGCCGGCGAAAAAGTACAGGCCAAAATCTTCTATGACCATGTAGAGTTTTACCACGACCACAGACCGGTTGGACGCTTTCCCAGAAGCTACAAGACCAATGATGAGGTCTACGACTGGACGCAGTATATGTCCACCCTCTGCAAAAAGCCAGGAGCGATTGAGCATACCCGTTTCTTCCACCAAATGCCGCAACGGTGGCAGGATTATCTTGCTTCCACCAAGGGAAAAGAGCGGAAGAGCGCCCTGCAACTTCTCAGCGAAATCGTTGCTGACGGAAACTCTGAGTTCTGTGATGATGCTCTGGAAATGGCAGCCGCCAATGGCCGGGCCGATGTGGACAGCCTGCGGCAGTGTTATTACATGATTGCCAAGAAGGAGTACCGCCCAGATCCGCTTAAACTCTCCGGAGCCCCATTGCTGAACTACAATCCAAACCTCTCAGCCTATGATGGCCTGATGGGAGGTGAGGCTCATGGCTGAACAGATTGAACAGCTCATGCGGCAAGTGAAGCTGGGCGGCATGGCGAAAGGCTGGCGGAGCGTCCCCTACGAAAATACCGAGCAATATGTGACCGACCTCTTGACGCTGGAATTACAGGAACGAGAGGCCAACCGGATTAACCGCATGGTAAAGACGGCTGGTTTCCGGGTGATGAAGACACTGGATGATTTTGTGTGGAACTCCGCCATTGAACTTCCTGGCGGCTTGACATAGGAATACATGACCGACCTCCAGTTCCTTGCCCCAAAAGAAAACCTGATTTTTATGGGGAGCGTTGGGACGGGAAAGACCCATCTGGCTACGGCTATTGCTTTGAAAGCCTGCCAGGAGGGGCGGCGTGTCCGCTTCTTTACTGCGGCGGAGTTGGCAAACATCCTGCTGGAGAAGAACACCAAGGGGACCTTGAACAACTACCTGGGTACGCTGAAAAAGGTAGAGCTTGTTGTGATTGACGAGATTGGTTTCGTCCCTCTGCACAAGGATGCCGCTGAACTGCTGTTCCAAGTGATTTCCGATTGCTACGAGCGCAAGAGCCTGATTATTACTTCAAACCTGGAGTTCTCTCAGTGGAACACTGTCTTTGGGGACAACCGCCTGACTGCGGCGCTCGTTGACCGGCTTATCCACCACAGCCATATTGTGATTTTCTCTGGGGAAAGCTACCGGCTTACCCAGTCCCTAAACCGCCAGAGAGCATACACTTAGGGTACTCAAAATTAGTGCAAAAGGGCTTTGGGCACCGATGTGAGCACTTGGCCCCTATTGGCACCGATGCGAGCGTTTGGCCTCCGGGGGACCGATGTGAGCATTAGGCCCCCAGGGCACTCACTCTTGCAAAAGGCCCTCATCTTTCCGGGTACTCAAAAGGTGAGCATTTGGTACTTGGGAAAAACATTGCTCACGACATGAAATCTGGTGCTGAAGGTGCTCACTTTTTTGGGGCCCTTTTGCTCACATTTTCGTTTGACAAACACAGCCATGGCCCTTCATGATTCCTTTTTGTATGCGGCTCCTGCGTCAACACGCATGGGCTTGCTGCCCCATCCATGCCCCGCAGGACTGACTACATCTTTATTTTATCTCAAATTTTGCTAAAAACAAGTGTCCGTTCTTGCGAATTCAGCGATGTCAAGCCTCATCGGAAGCGTTATCGGTCTGCACCCATCCCATGAATAGCTTTTCGCATTTTCTGTCCGCCCTGCGTCACGGAGAGGAAAGGGCGGCCCATCCCTTGCGGGGATGGAACCGCCCGGTTCGCCCACCTGTCTGCTCTTTTGATAGATGCTTGCCGGCTATACGGCGGGGACAGGCCCGTGCTGAATTTCACAGACTTCGCATCGGTTATTTATTTGTTTGCCGCCGCGCTCTCCAGGAAGCGCATAAGGATGGTAGCGGCTTCCGCGCGGGTGGCTGTGCCGCTGGGGACGATGGTCGAAGCGGTGCGGCCGGTAATGAGGCCCTCCGCGTTGGCCCAAGCCATCGCCTCAAGCGCCCACTCCGAAATCGCTTCGTAGTCCGCGTATTCTTTCACTGACATACCCGCCACTGTTGTGTCGTACTTCTTATACTCCGCATACCGGTACAGCATCACAGCCATCTGTTCCCGGGTAATGTTGTCGGTGGGCCCGAACTTGCCTTCTCCGTAGCCGGTTACAATCCCGTTTTCGCTTGCCCAGATGACGGCGTCGGTGTACCAGGTATCAGCTGCCACATCGGCGTAGGTATTCCTACCCTTAACGGCAGGCTCACCCTCCAGGCGATAGAGGATCGTAGCCAGCATGGCGCGGTTGAGCGTGCTGTCGGGGCTGAACGCGGTATCGCTGACTCCATTCATCAGATCGTTGGTATAAGCATACTTGATTGCTTCCAGCGCCCAATGCTTCTGCACATCCATGAAAGGCAGGCTTCCAGTTAGTTTTGCAAACTCTTTCTCAGCCGCGGTCAGCTTGGAGTAATTGCCGACAAGTTTCTTTTGTGTCCCGGTCAACGCATCATAAGCCTTGCGGGCCGCCTCAATTTTCTTGCCGCTGTCCTTGGTGACGGTACCGATGGCGTCGATCAGCGCTGCGACTTTATCCGCCGCTTTCTTGTCATCTTCGCCGGTCGCACCGTCCGGCGCGCCGCTGCCGCCGCTTACAACAACCTCACAACGGGACGGAACAACAGTTGCGTCCGTGTAAGATGTCCCGGAAGATCCGCCATACGCTTCGCAGGTATAATCACAGGTTCCGCTGATTTCAACTGTGTAGGTGCCAGCAGAAGCGAACGTTAACACAAATTGACCGTTCTCGTCCGTCGTTGTAGCCATGGCCGAAACAACGCGGCCGTCTTCGTCATATACGGTAACAGCAGCATTGACCGGAGTTGCCGCGCTGTCCCGATTCTCGCTGCTGTTCATGACATTGATGCCATGAACCGTAAAGACTTTCTCAGTACCAACGGATGCATTATAACTGTCTTCTTCAAACCAAGTATAAAGATCGGAATACTGAACAAGATCCTTATATGCATAAACTGCAAGCTTATCGTTACCTTCAATTTCCGTCTTAGGTCCGTTAACCCAACTGTGATTCAGGACATAAGAAATGTTACCTGAACGATTACCCCAGAATTTATTGACCCAACCGCCGCCGTCAGTGTCTATTTCTTCATAACCTGATGCACCGCCAGAGTAATACATCTCATGCAGTGCGGCAAAAGCGTCTCCCATGGTATAGCGTCCGTCCTGATCTTTATCATAGACGGTAACAGGTGCATTGCATAGCACGGTACCATCCACGCCGGTGACAAATTCGCCTTTATCACTATAGGAGATGGTGACGGTAATGGAGTCGTAATCAGGATCCACCTCTCCGCCGGAGGATTCCGTAACAGTAATCCTCTGCGTCACAGGCTGCAAAGTGCTGTCTGCATCGCTGCCCGTGTATGTGATTGTTACAGCGGAGTCACCCACAGCCAATTTCCCGGAGGGCGTATAGTTGTAGTCGGTGGTAACGACTGTACTTCCATCGCTATAAGTTGCGGTAACCACCATGCCGTCCGGACTGAATCCTTCTCCAGCCTTATACGTAGTTTTGGCAGGCGGTGTAGTAATGGCAATTTGGGTCACCAAGCCGAGCTGCACATCCACAACCGCAGTCTTTCCGCCATAGGTGATGGTGACCGTTTTGTCGCCTGCGCTGAAGGTTTCAGGGCTGTAAGTGTACCCGGTGATTGCTTTGGTACTGCCGTCACTATAGGTGGCAGTAACTACCATGCCGGTAGGATCAAAAGCCGCTCCTACACTGTATGCAGTTTTATTAGGCGGAGTGGTAACCTCTATTTTCTCCAATGTGGCATTTTTAACTGTAACCTGGATGGAAGTCGTCTTTGTCACGCCTCCATGGGTGTAGCTGATGGTGATTGTTTTCGTGCCAGCCTCTGTAAACGCGACGGTATCGTAGGTGTAGCCATCGATTTCTTTGGTAAAGCTCCCTTCGCTTCCCTGATAGGTGGCCGTCACTTTCATACCGGCAGGGTCAAACACATCACCGATACAATACTCCGTCATCTCAGGCTGCGTTGTCACATTGATGCTGTCCAACTTTCCTCCAACCGGGATAGAGATGTCCGGCAGCTGCCCGAAATAAGAGAGCATATTGGCGGACATTCCACTGGTGCTTTGCCCCATTTTTGTGCGGTGTTCACCGAACTTATAGTGAGAAAAGCCGCCCACATTGAACGCGCCGTTGGAGAGCGTGAAGACATCCCCATCAAAATCTGCCGGAACAGTCAGTTCATCGCCCACATTGACCATGGAGTTGCCGTATCCCGAATCATCTTTCCCGGCCGAGACAAGATGCTCCACGACCTGATTGTATGGATTGGATGCAAAGAAGTAGTAACCATAGCCGCCGCGGCCATTGCCGGCACTTTTTCCCTCATAGCCGCTGACATTAAAATATACCGCTGCCGCACTGGTGTTATAGGCATACATCCGGTTGACCGGGTTATAGAGCGTGTCGAACTGAATGCTGACCTTCTCACCGGGGACAAGGACAGCATCTTCCAGCGGCTTTCCGTTGACGGTCACATCGACCTGCTTGGCTGTAATGACCTGATACTCCGATCCCTTGGCGCTGTCCACCTTCACAATATTGCGCCCTTCCGTCAACGGAACCGTATACCGGCCGTCCTGACCGGCGGTGAGAGCGGTAAATCCGGTAAAGCTCATCTTTCCATCACTGATTGTCGGATTGGCCACAGACACGGCGGTAACCCCTGCGCCCGGGGTAAAGGTATACTCGCCTTGCTCATCCATGAAGTAGATGACATCGTAGTCGGCGTCCAAAGCCACTCCGTCCAGCTTATCCGAAACCGTCTTATCTGTGTTGATTACCAAACCGGTGTCAATGCCGCTGGCGGCGGCATCCACAGAGACGACCAGCACACCGGTGTTCTCCGGCCAGATAGCGCCGAAGAAACCGTTGGGGTCATAGTTATCATAGGACACCTTGGCGCCGTCGTGGTAATTCACCGTCATAGCATCGTAGGTAATGAGAACAATGGCTGTGCCAGCGCCCACGGCGGAGATTTTCCCGTTTTCGTCTACGGTGATCACGCTGCTGTTCGGCTGACCATCCAATCCCACAACTGTATAGTGGAAATCGGGCTCCAGAATGTAATAATTTCCGCCCATTTCCCATGTAGCATTGCTGCCCCACCACTGACGCATGGGAGAGAGCTGGTAGGTCGCATTGGCATTCAGCTTCAGATATCCCTGAGTATTGTTATTCATCAGAATATCGCCCACATTGGCTCCGCCATTGGACTTAGTATCCCGGTCCAAAGTGGCTGCCGTTTTTCCTGCGGGCTTCAGCTGTGCTTCGGTGACCTCTATGGCCACCGTGTCGCTGTCTACCGGGGTAGTGCCAATATACGTGACATAATCTGTTCCGCTGACGCGATATTCATAGACGCCTTTTCCAATGAGGAAGCTATAGGTATCCTTCCCAGCCTCTGTCTTGGGCTGGCCAACAGCGGCAACAGGCACATGGGCTACACCCTGGTAACGAGAGGCAATGGCCAATTCAGCCTTCGCTCCGGAAGGCACGGTGAGCGTCAAAGCCGTCGCAGCAGGCAACGTCATGGATACGCTCTGGGTATCTGTGCCTTGCTCTATGCTCTGTGTAAGCGCCAAAACGCCCACATGATTGGACTGCATATAATCCTCGTTCGGCGTGGCCGTCACAGAGTACAACATTGTGCCGCCCTTGGCATACATCAAAGTAGAGAAGTTCAGCTGTCCAGACGCATTGGCACCGGCCGCTCCCAGCGTGACCGTTCCCAGCGTGTTTTTCACCGTCAGGGTAAGGTCGTCCGCCGTGATTTCGCTGTTGGTAACGGAGAACTCCACCTGACGCAGGTAGATGCTCACATCCCGCGTTCCGGCAGCGGTATCTGCCTCCGGAATGGCAAAGCAGCCGCCGCCCATGCTCTGGCCGCCGGAACTCGTGCCCCGGAAGGAGTAGGTCCCCGGTTCAAGAGACATGGTATAAACGGTGTAGTCTCCTTCAACAGCGGAAGCAGCGGCGATGGCGGACTCTTCCGCAAAAGTATCTCTGCCAGCGGTGTCAAAGCCGGTAGTGGGATAGAACGCGGCAGTCCCTGCCGCAGTTGGTACATAAACTTTCACAGTATAGGCAGCATCCGTCACGGTGACAACACAGGTGTCAGTGACGGTCTTTCCGCTGCCGTCGGTAGCTGTCGCAGTAATAACGGCCTCGCCTGCGCCGATTGCAGTGACCACGCCGGTATTAGCGTTTACCCGGGCCACATCCTCCTTCGAGCTGGAGTAGGTCACGGTAACAGCGGCAGTGGCCGGTGCGGTAACGGCAGAGAGCACCGTTGTGCCGCCCACATTGAGTTCTGCGGTTTTGGGAGTTACAGTAATACCCTCAACGGCGATGTCGCTGCTGGTGACGGTGACAGGGCACGTCCAAACGCCGCCGTTCGTCAGCGCGATGCTCAGTTCGGCCGTTCCTGCCTTCACGCCGGTAATGGTAACTTTATCAAGGACTACCTCCGGGAAAAACATCCCCGGCACTTCTTTTGTCGTAACCGCAGCAGTAAAAATGCTTTCGTCGGAAGATGTCACCTTAACCTGTGCTTCCTTGAGCTTGGGCAATGTGCTCTTGTAAGCGTATTCGTTTGTCTCGCCTGCAAGAACAGTTAGAGCCGTTTCACCCAATTTCACGACATCCTTGCCTCTTATAAAAGAAACAACAATCTTGCCAACACGTCCGTCCCCAGCATCGGCATAAAATGTCTTTGAATTATTGCTGTAAAACCGGGTAAAGGTCACCTTACCTGTATCTGCCTCAATCACGGCGGTGCCCGCCTGACCGGGTTGCCCCAGTTCGTCATTACCGCCCGACCATGTGATGACCGCATTGGGTTCACAAGTGGCGGAAAACTGCAAATACCCGTAGTCGGAGTCCTTCATGAACGTCTCCGCGACGCAGTCCACCTCAAGGCTTGTCTGCTCCATATCCAACGTGCCGCAGAGAGTCCTGCTCGCACCTACCGGTTCCCCGCCCAGCAACGTGGCAGTCACATAGATGGGAGTCGTATCCGAGCTGGGCCGCTTGGTCAAATCCACCTCAATCGTGCGCTTTGCGGAACCCCGATATACATCTACCTGCACAGTTTCCAACAGAGTTCCAGTGCTGTTGCTGCCCTCATAGACATTGACCGTAAACGGGGTGGTTTCCTGTAAGTTCGCGCTCATTTCCACATCCAGACGAACTGTCCAGTTGTCTCCCGAAGAGGGAAGGTAATAGCTGGCGAAGCTCATCTCCTCAATGGAAATGGGAACAAAGACCGCCCGATAGGAGGTATCGGCAGCCAGCGTAACCTGCATTTTTGCGGTGCTACTTTCAACGGGCGTCCATGTGCTGCCGTTGTCGGCAGACTGCTCCCAGCGGGCAAACAAGTAGTTTTTATCGGCTGCGGCAGTCAGCGTGTAAGTCTCGCTTTCCCCCTCGCGAATATAGGAAGCTGTACCGTGCTTCGCCCGTTCCAGCGTCAAGGTATGCTGAGGCGCTGCCTTCTCCGTGAACACTGGTGTGATGGAGAAGTCCTTGAGAATCTCGACCGATGTATTAAAACGCAGTGCATACGTATTTGGTGTACCTGTATAGATATAGCTCTGCACAACCAGATCAGAGGCACTCACATACGCTGCCCACGCCGTTTCGTCGGCAACCTTCAGCACCTCCAAATATTCTGTGCTGTCATGCATGGAAAGCAGTTTCTGCAGGCCGTCCTGCCCCTGCATCAGCCAGCCCGTGAAGTCATATTTGACCGTATCCCAGCTGTTGATCGATACATTGCTCACATTGCCGGTGCTGATGTTGGTTACTTCGTCGCCGCCCCAATAATTTTTCACTTCCGCATTGATATCCCCGGCAGCTTCGGTGGTATAATTCCCCTCCTCTCCAGCCAGCTTTGCTGCAGGTTGGAAGGTAAGCTTCGCCGGAATTGGCGCCGCTTCCTCTAAAACCACAATCTTTGTCACTGCGGAATATACCGTTGTGGGCGTCATGCCTTCTCCAAGGCCGTTATTGGTTACCTTTGCCCGGTAATACTTGGTCTCGCCCGGCTGGATATCCGGTTTGTAGCTGCTCGAGAGCAAGAAGTTGAACACACCATCTTTGGCATCCGAAAAGCTCCCTTCTTCTCCGCTATTAGAGCTCTGCCATTTTATCTCCAATGTGTCTTTCGTATAACTTGCTTCATCTTTTGTTATCTGAATTGATAGAGCGCGAATGGAACTGTCGCTGTAATACGTTACTTCCGGCTCTTTCAAATTCGTTTGAAAGACCGGCGCTGGCGCCGGTTCCCCTTCTGCTGCCATGGCGCTGACGGGCAGCATGCCGACCGCCATAACTAGCACAAGCAGCAGAGATAGGACTCTTTTTTTCATGTGTGATAATCCTCCTTTTTAGCTCATGTGTTTCAATTTATATAAACCGCACATGGTATGATATAGGTGCGGATTGCTTTTGTACCAAAGATGCAAAAACAACTGCCGGGAGTCCGGCAGTTGTCGCGCATGTCCCGGTGCAGGCAGGTACAAAGATACTGTCCGGCGTATCTGACTTATCCTCTCTCCGGAGGCATCACAGTGACCCGCTCGCGGGGCTTTTCACCCCATTCCGCCCTTCGGGAGTTTCCCGGCAGGATAGTACCATGATATTCTTTTTTTGATGATCGTCTTATTTATGGTTTCAGCTGCTGCGGCAGCCCGCAGAAAATACGAGTAACCGTGTTCGCTTTGGAAGCTAAAACAGTGAGAGTACGACCGGCTAAATCGCGCCATTTGCGTTCCAAATCTTCCATCGGGACGATGCCGCAAAAAATATCCTCACAGATCAACACCGTTTCCGCCGGATATTCCGTCTGCGGCAGGATGCTGCTTTGCGCACAAGCCCGCAGGTATTGTTCAAAGCCGTAAATACATCGCTTCGTCAAGTCGAGCACAGGACATTCGCTGCAGAAAAACACATCAGAATCAGTCAAGCTGAATTGCGCTTTTGCATAATCCAGCTTTCCCTGATAGACGCCGCCAATGATGATATCCATTATGTTTTTCCCTCCAACGCTGGCAGGCGGCCTTTATGAGCGACCGGACGCCCAAGACAGATTTCCACAACGCAGTCACAACGCTCTGCCAGGAACCGATCCAGGTATGCCAAGCCTCGCCTATATCGTTCGGTCACAGGATCGTAAGCAATTCCATCTCCGTACAGATAATCGCTGACCACGACGGCATGTTCCACGGCGCCGAGAAAAGTCCCCAGATCAGCCGCTATACGCTCTGTCGCGGTCTCATCAGGCTGTGCATTGGTGGGGAACATCTCATTGGCCAGCAGCGCCGTGACGCTGTCCAGCAAAAAAACACCGCTATGATCCGCCTGTTCCAAGCAAACAGGCAAGTTTCGTCCCTGTTCCAGGGTTACAAATCCCTTGCCCGCCCGTGCCGCTCTGTGGATGCGTATCCGCTCCAATTCATCGGCGTCACATGGGGGCTCCATGGTTGCTACATAATAACGCGGGCGTCTTTCTGACAGGCTCAGCGCACATTGCAAAGCGAAAGTGGATTTCCCATTTTTGCACCCACCTGTGATAAAGACTGTCATGCATCCACTCCTCACCGATAGATTCCGTATTTCAGCTTGATTCGCTCCAATTTCCTGATGATTTTATCCCCAAAGATAAAGTTGAAAATCGCCGCGGAACCGGCATGCGCTGCATCATAGGGCACGCCGGAGATGTAAAGCAGCTTCATCGTGTCCCAGCTGATCTCATTTCCTCCCGGGATACTGGCCGCGGTAACCATGGCGCAGATATTCATCAGCCCGCCGTAAATGATAAACGTTGTAAAAAACGTAAAAACAGTCAAGGTGATGTCGTCTACCGGAAGGCGTTTCCGCTGTACCAATACGCCCAGCAGTAAACCAATGGCGCCGAAAACATATAAGCGCCAGCCTAGAAAAGAGCCGTTGTCTACCGGTGGGAAAAGCAAGTAAAGAAGGTAGGCAGTCAGGACCGCAAATACCACACACAGCAGCGGTCCCATCACCACCTTAAAATCCCTGGACTTGAGTTTTTCCACCGTGGCCCGGTTAAAGGCCAGACCGGCCAGGAAGCCCAACAGTCCCCAGCAAAACATCTGCCAGGGCGTCCACGGTCCCTGCCCTTCATAAAAATTCAGTACAAACCTGGACAGGGCGCCGATCAGAAAACCCGCCTCCGGCCCCAGCGCAATTCCGCTGGCAATTATAATTGCTGTTCCTGCGCGGATTGCAATGGTCATACGGCACAGGAGCTGCACGCAGAGCGTTAGGGCACACATCATGGCAATCAGAACGATTTCACGCGCCTTTGGTTTCCGTTTTTCAAATACCATAAAAAACGGTGCAACAGTCATAGCCAAAATCATCCAGCTGACCAGGATATATTTTCGGTCGTTGAATAATGTGAACCCCAGAATAATCACCGCTGGAATCGCTATAAAAATAAGCAGCGATGAAACGGCAGTGCGCTTGCGGTGGGCGGTCTCTACCTGACTTATTTGATATCCCCGCCGCATCGAGCCGCTACCTCCTCCCATGTGATGGCATCTGGAAACCACTGTCCCGCCACTCGGTTGGCCGTGGTGGTGTAAAAACTATTTCCCGAAAAGAACTCTTTCGGAGTCCCACAGGAAACAATTTCACCGTCAAAGAACAGGGCGCACCGGTCTGCATACTCGGCACAGAACTCAATATCGTGCGTTACCATCAGTATTGTCATACCGCTCTGGCATAACCGCTTGAAGATATCGGCCAGCGTTCGCTTAAAAAAGGGATCCAATCCCTTGGTGGGCTCGTCCAGCAGCAGAATCGCAGGCTGGCGCAGCAGAATTTTTCCCAAAGCCAGCCGCTGCTGCTCGCCGCCGGAGAGGTCATAAGGATGCGTCTCCAACAGGGAGTCAAGTTCCATTTCTCTCGAAATCTCAGCCACGCGGGCTGCCTGCTCATCCTCCGGAAGTTTTTCATCGGACAATGCTTCGAGTAATTCCTCACGGACGGTGATCTCCGTGAACAGTGCCTGCGGGTTTTGCGGCAGCATTGCAAGTCCATGGTGGAACAGTTCCATATCCGAGAGTTTTTCCAGCCGCTTACCCCGGATCTCAATCGTGCCGCGGTATGGCTTGACCAGCCGGGTAAGCGCTTTCAAAGTCGTTGTTTTTCCCACACCGTTTCCACCCAAAATGGCAAACAGCTCACCCTCGCGTACTGCTAATTCGACGCCGCGCAGCGTGTCCAAAGAAGTCTTTCCGTAACGGAACCATACATCATGCATCGACACCACGCTTGGCATACTCGTACTCTGCGCTGATTTTACGGTATGAGGCCGCAGTCGCGGTCTCTTGTTTTTCTCCGGCGTCTCATGGCCCGGCTGTCCAAGGCATTCCTCCAGCCACAAGCGCCCCTCCCGCACGGTTAGGGGAAATCTGCCTTCTGGTTTTACCGCGGACGCAATCTTTACTACCGCCGGAAGTCCATAAAACATTTCCCTGCACACACCCGATGCAACCAGAGCCGCCGCCTCCCGGGGCCCGTCGTCAATGGCAAGCTGTCCGTGCTCCATAACCAATACACGATCCGCCATCGGAAGCAGCTCTTCCAATCGGTGCTCGGAAATCAGGATCGTTGTTCCTAACTCCGTATTGATTTTTTTCAGCGTAGCCAGGAAATCCGAAGCCGCAATGGGATCTAACTGCGAGGTGGGTTCATCCAATATCAGGAGTTTGGGCTGCATAACCATAATGGATGCCAAATTCAAAAGCTGTTTCTGCCCACCGGAAAGCTCGCTGACATTTTTGCGGAACCATGTCTGAATTCCAAAGAAGCTGGCCATTTCAGCGACGCGCTGCTTCATAATGCGGCTCTCCAGCCCCAGGCTTTCCAACCCGAACGCCAGCTCATGCCACACTTTGTCGGTAACAATCTGGTTGTCCGGATTTTGTTGAACAAAACCGATCTGAGAAGTGCTGACGCGGTCGTCCAGATTCTCCACTTCCTCACCGCAGTACAGAATGTGCCCCTCCAGTTTTCCGTATGGCATTAGATTCTTTTTCAGATGCCGCAGCAAGGTGCTCTTGCCGCACCCGGATTTGCCGCAAAGCACCACGAATTCTGAACGCCGGATGGAGAAACTCACATCCTTCAATACATCTTCTTCGCATCCTGGATAAGCGAAGTTCACATGGCTGCATGAGATAATTTCCATTCGTGTATTCCTCTCATATCCAGCACCATGGGAATGGACATCAATCCCAGATACGCTGCCAGACTGATCCACTGTAAAACCGTAAAGCGCGGCAGAAGAATGGCTGGATAATAGTAGATTGACATACTTCCTGCTGCACAGGCTGCCACAACCGCCCCGCCCAAAAGCAGGATGGCTGCCAGCAATACTTTCTCACCGCCGGCAAAGCGAAACAGATGAAAACTGCTGCGGCCACGGAGGCCGTATCCACGCGCCTCCATCGAATCAGCACTTTCAATGGATGCCTCCAGTGACCACGCAATCAAAATGGATACTTCTTTCCCAAACTGCCGGATGCGTTTAATCCAAGAGGAACCCTTGAGTCCCCTTCCCATGCATCGCTGCGCTGCGGCCACCTCTCGAAATCGGTGCTGCAGCAGCGGAATATAACGCATAATCATGGAGAGCGTCAACGCCAAAACCGGTGCAGCGCGGCCAAATAAATAAATAAATTTGTCTGCCGTGACTATGACACTGAAGCAGCTGAACCAAATTATGACACTGGTAAGCATGATTGCAGAAGCAAGACCATATATAATCGCTTCCAGCGTAATGCGGTTGTCATTGAGGTAAAACAGCACCGTCACACCGTTGTGAACGTTTAGCGTATTAAACAACGTCATCAGCAAGATTGCAGGAATTAAAACTAAGCAGTTAAATCGAATTGCCTTTATGCCCCTTAACAGGATAGAATAGCACCATGCCATAAAAAAAGACGACAATAGAAAAACCGGGTGCATGGCAAACATGGTAACGCCAATAACAATGGCAAAATAGGAGAAATTCAGCAGAGGATGGCTGCGGTAAAATGCCGCAGCCTCTCCCAGTCCCTCCCGTACAGAATACGCATCTGTCACCATGTGGAATTATCTCCCACATCGCGTCCAAGATCACAGGTGTACATCCAGACGATCTCATCGCCATCCTCTACAAAGTACTGGCTGCAACCATAGTTGGGAAACTGACCATTGACTTTGTACATCCAGCCGCTCAATGTTCCACCATCGAATTCATAGAGATAATTGATTCCCTCAATATACGCGCCGCTATAGAGCGGATCATCGCGGAACTCCATCTGAATACCCTGGTCGCGAGTCACACGTTTGAGAACCTCAAACACATTCTCGCCCGGTGTATACTCCACCTCTGTTGTGGCGAGAATTACCCCGTTTGCCGGTACATAGGGGATCACCGCCTCGTTCTCTAGCTTGGATGTATCCACCACTGTATCGCACCGAATCTCCAGTGTACAGGTATGAATCACTGATTCCTCCGGGGGTTCAGGAGGCAGCGCCGGAGATTCGGTCTCTGCTGGTTGTTCCGGCTGCTTCGGCTCCTCAACAACAGGTGCCTGTTCCGGCTGCTTTGGTTCTTCAATTACAGGCGGCTGTTCTATTTGTTCTGGCTGTTCAACCGGATCTGGTTCTTCAATCACAGCGGGCTGCTCCGCTTGTTCCGGCTGCTTAACCCCGGCAGACTGCTCAACCTTATCTGAGCTTTCAGCTTCAGCAGGCTGGTCTACGTCATCCGGCTGCTGCGCATCATCGAAGAGTTCCGGCTGCTTATCATCAGGTTTATCAGAAAGCGTTCCCGGCGATGTGGAAGGCACACTATTCTCGGCCGGTTCGATCTTTAGTTGTGCAATCCCAAGTCCCAAAAACACCAAAGCAATTGCGGCAATCGCAATGGCTCTGATTTGCTTTTTCTTCATAAAAATAATCAATCCTGTCCGTAAAGCACATGATATAGCCCCGCAATCATGGAAGCAGCCTGGGCGCGGGTGGCCTGAGCCTCAGGCGCAAAACGATAACTGCCGCCGTCGGAAATGCCATTGATGATGCCGGCCGTCTGCATTGCTGCCACCGCATCTTTCGCATAGACTGCGATGGACGATGCATCTGTAAACTCCAGTATCGCATTTTCCTGCGGCAGCTCTTCCTTGGCTACTTTCTCCACATACCGCTGGAGCATAACCGCCATATCCTGCCGTGTGATTGGTGCATTGGGCGAGAAAAGTCCGTTTCCGCTGCCTGTGGTAATCCCATGCTCAACAGCCCAAGCAACCGCCGGAGCATACCAGTCACCGGAACCGACATCAGCAAACTCATCAGTTGTATATGCAGAACAATCTTCGCCTGAGAATTTGGAAAGCATCTGCACAAACTGGGAACGGGTCACCTTCGTCTCCGGGGAGAAATAGCCGTCTCCCGTTCCATTGAGGATATCCTCGCCTGCCAGCAACGCAATCTGGTCCTTTGCCCAGTGGTTCTTTGTATCGCGAAATATGCCGGGCTCCATGTTTGCCGCGTTCTCATAGCAGTAAATCCGTCCTGCGTCGTTATACCAAATCAGGGAGCCGTCTTTCGCAACGATCACGCTCTGGGAGCAGTATTGCCTGCGGCCGATCCCATCCACAATTTCATATTCCGGTTTTGTCTGTCCCTGGCGGTCCGTCAAAATCCACATCTGAGATACTGTTTCATCCTTAGGCGCATAGGGGACCAGATACAGATAAATCATTTGGCCGTTCTCGTCTGTGGCATATGCCGTAGAAATGCCTGCGGATCCCTTAGTCAGAATGGGAACAGAATAGATCTCCTTCATGGTTTCCGCATCAATCACATGAAATGGCTCTGCGGAGCCCATGGTATACCCGCCGCCGCCGATGTAAAGCCGGCCATTATGCACGACCGGCGTGGACTGTGTGCCGCCGCCCTTTGTATGTGATACCCACTCCAACGCCGTCGTTGGATCGGGCATTCCAGCAGCAGTCAGCGCATAGGAGAATATGGATGCACCATCTGTGGGATGATTGGAAGCCACATACAATCTCTCGGTCTCAGCACTATATGTAATGGTGGATTTTATCGCATAACCTTCGCCGATATCAAAGGTACGTGTATCGCCGGTCTTATAGTCGACCACATAAAGCGTACTGCCACAGCCAAAATAGCAGTGCTTTCCCACAAACGCCGCGCCGTTGAAGCTGAAGCCGTATTTGCTGTCAGATTCCACAATCCATTCTGCTTTTTTCACCTCATCGCCGCGTGCGGTATCCTCATCTTTTGCTGTGAAGCAGGCGTAAACGCCGTTACGGCCATAGGTGCCAGTCACAAAATAACCATTATGGTACATAACTGGCGACTGCATCTGTCCGGTGGCTATGGACTCTGTAACATAAAGTTGTTCCAGCGTGTCGGCGTCAAACACACGGAAAAAGCAGCCGTTCACGCCGGTACCGTCGTCCAGATTGTTGACCTGACAGGGCACAAAAATCATACCGTCGCCGAAAGCGATATCAATAAAAAACTGGTTTACCGGCTCGCCATAAATCCTGGCAGTTTTCACTTCTTCCCCCGTGGCCAGATCCAGTTTTCTCAGATATTGAGAGCTGTAATAATAGACAAAATCTCCCATTACAATGGGAGTCCCTGGTACATCATCCCAGGTGTTTCCGGTATTCTTCTCCCATCGCAGCATCAGATCTGCGCCGCTGACCGCGCTGTGGCCGTCGGATACTCCCTGCGCCCCCGGATCTCCCAAAAACTGCGGCCAGTCGGCCGCAAGAGCTGGTATAAGCAGCACCGTCAGCGACAATACGAGCAACAGAACACTGCGAATGATTTTTTTCATAGCACTCGACCCTCTTTCCTTTAATCGCTACATTATTTAAAGCATATTGGTATGCTTTGATTGCATCAAAACACACCTGGCCACAGCCAGATCAATTCTCAAAAAAGTACTGGGCTACACAGCACAAAGCTGTTTCACCCGGTAATCCACAAAACATGCTCACAAAAAGTAGGATAAGTTTTGAACTTTCCCACAACCCGCTCTCTTTGTCTGCTTGTCCTTGTTATTCTGACTTGCGCATGCCCTCCGCCCCCTTAGGCTTCCTCAGTGGCCCGTTTTCACAGAAAACGGATATACTTCACAATCACAGCTATGGAATTGCACGTCGCCGCCGCTTTCGCTGCGGTTCCTGCTGCAAAACATGTACAGGAATTTCACCTGATTCCCTTGTTCAGCCGAACAAGGATGCGTGTCCGCTCCGGCACTCCGGAACGGGTCGCGCATTTGCCACAAAAGCCGGATCTTCTCTATGCAGTTGTCTGGGTTTCCTATGACAGAGGGAAATCATGCGTGGGTGTAACCCACGCATGAAGGGCCATGGCCCTTCATGATTCCTTTTTGTATGCGGCTCCTGCGTCAACACGCATGGGCTTGCTGCTCCGTATATGCCCCGCAGGACTGACTGCATCTTTATTTTATCTCAAATTTTGCTAAAAACAAGTGTCCGTTCTTGCGAATTCAGTGGTGCGCCGGGTGTCCGCATTTCGCCATCACCGGCGAATTGATACCGGCAGGCATTGCCGCAGGCTGGATTGCGCTTGACAAATCCTGCAAACGTGGTAAGATAAGGGACGCTGAACCACAACAGCTGAATAGCCCACGCAGTGCCGCCATTGGCGGGTAAAAGGGAATCGGGTGGGAATCCCGAACGATCCGGTCACTGTAAATGGGGAGCCGGCCGCATATGTCATTGCGATATTCGCGAGAAGACGCGGCCCGGCGACGATCCATAAGTCAGGAAACCTGCTGCCTGTGCTGAAAAGATGGGAGTCTTCCGCAGAAAGAGTCCATCTGTATGCCGCTGATGCGGAGGGAATATTTCTTATTCCGCCCAGCGGCCACAGTCCTGCTTTCTGCCGACGAAAGCAGGGCTTTTTTGCGGCAATTTTGACCCAAGAAGGAGGGGACACGCAGCCAAGATACGATTCCTCATACCATATATTTAGAGAAAACCATGTGAATAGAAGGAGATTCTTTGTCATGAAACGACTGACAGCCATGTTCCTGACGCTGCTGCTCCTGCTGAGCCTGTCCGCCTGCGGCACAGCATCCCAAAACCAGACGGACAACACAGACAGTGGCAATTCCCAAACGGAAGAACCCACTGTGACGGACGACGGTACAGAAACGGAGAGCGGCTTCCCCTTTACCCTGACCACCAAGGACGGCGCGGAGGTTACCTTTACCCATGTGCCGGAGCGGGTCATCGCGGCCAACGCCAATGCGGGCGACCAGCTGATGGCTTTGGGCCTTGGGGACAAAATCATCGCCACAGCCTATACCAACTCCGATATTAACCCCCAATGGGACGCCGAGTATAAGGCCATCCCTTCGGTAGCGGAAACCTATATCTCTCTGGAAACCATTTTGGATTTGGAGCCGGACTTCGTCTACGGCCGCTCCAGCTCTTTTACCGAAAAGTACAACACCGAGCATGACACCCTCTCCCAGTACGGCATCATGTCCCTGTCCTCCATCGAGGGCTATACCGTGGGTGCGGACGTGGATGTGGTGTATGAGGATTTCTACAATCTCGGCCGCATCTTCCAGGTGGAGGACAAGGCGGAGGAGATCGTCAGCGCCATGAAGGCCCAGATTGCCGCCGCAGAGGAGGCGGTTGCCGGCCAGGAGGCCACGAAGGTCTTCGTCTTTGATATGGCGCAGGAGGAAGGTGCCTACACCTGCGGCAACAACTTTACCTCCAAGCTCATTGAGCACGCCGGCGGCACCAACATCTTCAACGACCTGGACACTACCTGGGCCACCGTCAGTTGGGAGAGCGTTGTGGAGCGCGCCCCGGAAGTCATCGTCATCAACGACTACGGCGACACCTCTCTGGATGAGAAGATTGCCCAGCTGAAGGAAAACCCCGCTCTGGCTACGGTGCCCGCCATCCAGAACGACCGGATTATCTCCGTCAAGCTGTGCGAAGTATTTGCCAGCTCCATGACCGGCGACACCGTGGAGAAATTCGCGCAGGCGTTCCATCCCGACTGCTTTTGATTTGAAGCGATGAAGCGATTCTGCAACCTGGTGAAGCGGCATACGCTGGCATCCTGTTTGGTTCTGCTTGGCCTGCTCGTCGTTTCCGTCATTCTCGGCATCGGATTAGGGCCGGTTTCCATCCGCTTTTCCGACGTCTACCGGGTGATGTTCCACCGCCTGTCCGGGATTTTTACCGGTCAGACAGCGCCGCTGGAGAGCATCCGGGAGAGCACGCAGAACATCGTCTGGTTCCTTCGTGCGCCCCGGGTTCTGCTGGGCGCGCTGATCGGGGCGGCGCTGACGCTCTCCGGCGTCGGCATGCAGGCCTTCACCAAAAATCCGCTGGCAGAGCCGTATGTGCTGGGGATCTCCTCCGGTGCCTCCCTGGGTGCCGTGCTGGCGATGCTGCTGGGCGTGTCCGTTCCGGTGCTGGGAAAGCTGTCCGTATCCATGGGCGCCTTTGCCGGTGCGCTGGTTTCCATCCTGCTGGTCTATCTCCTGGCCAAAAGCCGCGGCTCTGTCACCCCCATCCGCCTGATTTTGGTGGGCGTCGCAGTTTCGGCCATGTTTCAGGCCTTCACCAACTACATCGTCTACACCGCACCGGATGACGCCGCCGTCCGGGAGGCGACCTTCTGGATGCTGGGCGGCCTTGGCAGCGCCGAATGGGAGGATCTGCCCCTGCTGCTCTGCCTGGTGCCCCCGGCCTTCCTCCTGATGCTGGCGCTGTCGAAGTCCCTCAACGCCATGATGATGGGGGATAGCTCCGCCATCACCCTGGGCGTCAACCTGAATGTCGTTCGCAATCTGCTGATTGTCATAACGGCCCTTTTGACCGCCTCTTCCGTGGCGGTCAGCGGCTGCATCGGCTTTGTGGGGCTGGTGATTCCCCACCTGGTCCGCTCCGTGGTGGGGCCGGACCACCGGAAGCTGATCCCGATCTCGATGCTCACCGGCGCGATCTTTCTCATCTGGGTGGATGTGGGCGCCCGCATGATCAAGCCGCCGGCGGAGCTTCCCATCGGCATTCTGACGGCCTTCCTGGGAGCGCCCCTGTTCCTGTGGATGATCCGCGTCCGGCGCTATGAGTTTTAGCTGGAGGGTACCGCTGTGATTACCGCAAACGAGATACATTACGCCGCCGGCAGCCGCGAGATCCTCCGCGGCGTGGATTTTCAGGTGACAGAGGGGGAATTTGTCGGCCTCATCGGACCCAACGGCAGCGGCAAGTCCACCTTCCTGAAGAACCTGTATAAAGTCCTGCGCCCCCAAAGGGGCGCCATCACCCTGTGCGGCGAGGACCTGCTGTCCATGAGCAACCGGGAGATGGCCCAGCGCATGGCCGTCATGGTGCAGGAGCAGGAGGCCGCCTTTGACTTTACGGTGGAAGAAGTTGTGATGATGGGCCGGCAGGCCCGCAAGCGCCTGCTGGAAACCGACAGCCGGGAGGACTGGGCGCTGGTGGGTGAGATCCTTGACCTCACCGGGCTGTCGCCTCTCCGGAAGCAGGGCTTCATCACGCTGTCCGGCGGGGAGAAGCAGCGGGTGCTCATCGCCCGCGCCCTGGCCCAACAGACCGCCGTGCTGGTGCTGGATGAGCCCACCAACCACCTGGATATCAAGTACCAGCTGCAGCTCATGGAGCTGGTGCGAAAAAGCGGCTGCACCGTGGTCGCGGCGATTCACGACCTGAATCTGGCCGCGGCCTACTGTGACCGGCTGTACGCCATGAAGGACGGCGTCATCGTAGGCCACGGCGCTCCGCGGGAGCTGCTGACGACGGATTTCCTGCGGGCCCTCTATGAAGTGGAGGCCGAGATCCTATCCGGCCGCGACGGCGCCATGCGGGTGTTTTTCTATTCCAAGTAAAAAGCGATGAATTCCCGAGAGAAACAAGAAATTATAGTACACGGAGAAGATTATCATGAAGCGCAGCGACAATATGGAGCAAATCCTTGCCTATATTGACGCCCACCCTGATAAAAATATCACGGTGGGCGAGCTGGCTGCGCTTTTGGATTACTCGTTCTATCATTTCTGCCATGCCTTTTCCAGCTATACCGGCGTTCCGGTGGCCGCATACCTGCGCAGGCGCAGAATGGCGGCTGCCGCGCGGGACCTGCTGTCCGGGAAATCATCCGTCAGCGTGGCGGCTGCCCGGGGCTTTCAAACGCTGTCCGGCTTTGCAAAAGCGTTTCGGAAGCATTATGGGCTGTCGCCATCTGAATATCAGAAGGAGCTGGCTGATGAACGGTTCCGCATAGAACCGGAATTCCGCTCGTTGGCCTCCTTTACCGCTGTGGGGTACCGGCTCTCACCGCCGCAGGGAGAGTCCGATGTGTTGAATGCCGGCGCTTACTGGATGGGAAGGGAGTTCGCCTTTGTCAGCCCGGAGGATTACCGGCGGCTTAGCGGACCGGAACCCACAGAGATCGGTGCGTGGATTCAGCCGGACCGTAACACAGGCGAACTATTTTATTTCTTCGGGCCGGTCGTGCAGAGTACCGATTTTATCCCGGACGGCCTGGAGCCGCTGGAGGTGGAGTCTGCGGACTATGCCGTGTTTCCTGTCCCGCCCGGTAACGGCAATATGACGCTGCTCAATGAAAACGTCCGGCGGATGTGGAAGTATATCTTCGGCGAGTGGCTGCCGCAAAACAAGAATTACCGCACCGCTGAGGGCAAGATTGACTTGGAAGTCTACCACAGTGGCAGGACCTCCCTCTACGTTCCGGTCAGCCGGTTATAGTTTCCGCCTTGAAAACGGAGCTGAACCTATGCTGGAATAGAATAGCATAATAAAATACAAGGGCACGGCTGCTATGATATAGCAGCCGTGCCCGTTTTACTCTGGACGGTTTCGGTGATACCCCTGTGGAGCCTCGCCCTTACGCCGGCCCTCCTTTGTTCGTTTGTTTCTTGATATACAGGAAAATCAAAGGGCGGCCAGGGCCTGTCCCATGTCCCGGCAGGCGTCGGCGGAACTGCCCTCCGGGGCGCCGCAGGCGATGACGGGCTCGCAAACCAGACTGCACCCGGCATTCTCGCACTGTTCAGCCCACGTGCGCATCCACTCGCCATCGCCCCAACCGTAGGAGCCAAACAGAGCGATGTCCTTGCCGCTCAGGTGAGGCAGAACCGCCTGGAACATGGGTTCAAATTCGGCCTCTTCCAGCTGTTCGGCTCCCATGGAGGGACAACCAAAGGCCAAAGCGCGGTATTGACCGACCAGATCCGGGGAAAACGCATCCGGTGTAAACAGCTCAGCCTGCCCTCCGGCTCCTTCGGCCACCAGGTTGGCCATAGCCGCGGTATTTCCGGTGCCGCTCCAATAGACGATTGCAACTTTGCTCATGATAAATCCCTTCCTTTATTTATAAATTGAAAAAATGCGAATGATTAGGCGGCCACTACCAGCTGTGTGATGGGAACGCCCTGGGCGTACCGGCGGCGGAAAAGTTCGGTGCAGCGGTGGTAGCGCTCAAACCGCAGCCGGGCCTGCCGGGGATCTCCATAACACTTCCAGCAACCACAAAAGGTGTAATTGCGTCCTTTATGGCGGATAAAGCCCGTTACATCTTCCAGCGGATAGCCCAGAAAAATGCCAATTTCATGAGGGAAGTCTTGCTCCAGACAAATACGGGCGGCCAATTGCCGCAGGCAATCCCGGACATTGTCCCAGGCTTTATAGCCCATGTGCTGGAGAAACGCATGATGTTCCGGCTGTTTAAGCAGTGCCTCAAGCTCCCTGGAGCGGTAGAGATAAAGTAGATAGGAGCTGCGCTTGCGACAGCCCTTGAGTATCAGCAGCTCCAGACCAAGTGTGGCCAGCTGGGTGCGGCAGTGCAGAAATTGCCGGGCAAAGTCCGCGCTGCTGGTCGGGGAAACACGAAACAGGCTGGCAGGCTTCAGCCCCACCAGGGTGGGGGAGGCGTGCTCAATCAGGGCTGCTTCCAGATTCATGTAGTGGCTCCTTTCAGCAATTTAAGTTAGCATTAACTAACCAAGGAACAAAAGATAGAGGTTAGTTAGAACTAACCGATGATTAAAAAATACCACACCGTGCTGGGTTTGTCAACTGAAATTTTTCCTGTATTCGCTGCGCTTGACAGGGCGGGAGAGATGGGCTAAAATTTCTTACATATCGTGTCGAAATGGTGCTAAAGGCTCATATGCGCGGCTCTTCCGCGCATATGAGCCCTTTCCTGTGAGGAGAGATGTGAATGAAGCGGAAAAACTCAATGCGAAAGCTCTATCTGGCGCGCCTGGTGTTTCGGGTGGTGGTGCTGCTGATAGCGGTGTGGTTTTACTGCTTTCGGCCAGAGGCGTTTCGTGTGCTGGAAAAGGGAGAATTTTGGGAGCGATTCAGCCCGCTGCACTTGCTGTGGCTGGTCTGGGTGGGGGATATGCTGATGCAGCTGATCCCGGCCAGACGGTACATGGCACTTGGTTCGGAAAAGCAGTTTGCCCGTTACTACCGGCCTGCACAGGCCCGGGCGGACGCCAGGGAATTTCTGCGGCAGAGCGCGCCGGGAGCGGTGAAGGTACTGGTGATCTGGGTCGGACTGACCCTGGCGCTGGGTATTCTGCATTGGGCCGGCGTATTGGGGCGGGAGGAGCTGTTCCTCTGCGTGTGCTTTTTCTATGTGAGCGATCTAATCTGCGTGCTGTTCTGGTGTCCCTTCCGGGTATTTTGGATGAAAAACCGCTGCTGCACCACCTGCCGGATTTTCAATTGGGATCATATGATGATGTTTTCGCCCTTTCTATTCCTCCCGGGCGGCTATACCTGGAGCCTGGCGGGATTGGCCATGGTGATTCTGGTGCTGTGGGAGGTGCGCTTGTATCGGCATCCGGAGCGCTTCTGGGAGCGGACCAACGGGGCGCTGAGCTGTGGAGCGTGCACCGACCATTTGTGCGGAAGGAGGCAGACACGTGCTGTATGAATATGCGCCTCTGGAAGGGGTGACCAGCGCCCTGTTCCGCCGGGCCCACCGGCGTTGGTTTGGCGGAGTGGACCGGTACTATATGCCCTTTCTCTCCCCAAGCCAGGACCACGTGTTTACCCGGCGGGAACTGCGGGAGATCCTGCCGGAGCACAACGAGGGGATCCCGGTAGTCCCCCAGCTGCTGACCCGGCGGGCGGAGGACTTCAACTGGGCCGCCGGCGAGCTGGCGGCCATGGGGTATGAGGAGATCAACCTCAACCTGGGCTGCCCCTCCGGTACTGTGGCAGCCAAAGGCAAGGGAGCTGGGTTTCTGGCCTTTCCGGAGGAACTGGATTGCTTTTTGGAGGAAATCTTTTCCCACGCCCCCTGCCGCATCTCAGTTAAGACGCGACTGGGGGTAAAAGAGCCGGAGGAATTTGAGCGCCTGCTGGGGATCTACCGTAAATATCCCCTTTCCCAGCTGATTGTGCACCCCCGGGTGCGTACGGACATGTACCGCAACCGGCCCCGCCGGCAGGTTATGGCCGAGACGCTGGCGGACAGCCCCTTTCCGGTGTGCTATAATGGGGATATCTATACCGTGGATGACCTGCGCGGCGTGGAGGAGGCGTTTCCGGAGCTGGCAGGCATCATGCTGGGGCGTGGCCTGGTGGGCGATCCGGCGCTGGCACGCCGGGCCCGTGGCGGGGCCCCTGCCGGGCGGGAAGAGCTGCGGGGCTTTGTGGACGAGGTGTACGAGGGATACTCCGTTGCCTTCGACAGCCGCCGCAATGCCATGCTGCGCATGAAGGAGATCTGGTTTTATCTGATGGGGCTGTTCCGGGACGGGGAAAAGTTGGCCAAGACCATCAAAAAAGCCCGGGAGCCTATGGAATATGAGCAGGCGGTGACCCAGGTGTTTCAGACCCTGGAGCTGCGGGATGCGCTGCAGGCGGACTGGTGAGCGGAATGACTTACTGGGTCTATATCCTGCGCTGCGGCGACGGGACGCTGTATACCGGCATAGCCGCCGATGTGGACCGCCGTGCGGCGGAGCACGCCAGCGGCCGGGGCGCCAAGTACACCCGTGGCCGGGGGCCGCTGGAAGTAGTCTACCGGGAGGCCTGCGGCGACAAGTCTGCCGCCCTGCGCCGGGAGGCGGCCATCAAGCGCCTGCGCCGGGCAGACAAACTGGCGCTCATCCAGAGTGCTGAAGAGAGAGGTCAAGAGAAGGATGGATAAGACGGTCCGGGGGCGGTTTGCCCCCAGTCCCAGCGGGCGGATGCATCTGGGGAATCTCTTTTCCGCGCTGCTGGCGTGGTTGTCGGTGCGCCGCGCCGGTGGACGGATGGTGCTGCGGATAGAGGATCTGGACCCGGAGCGCTGCCGGGAGGAATATGCCCGCCAGCTGGCGGACGACCTGCGCTGGCTGGGGCTGGACTGGGACGAGGGATATGAGGTTGGTGGTCCCCACGGTCCCTACCGGCAGAGCGAGCGCACGGCATGCTACGCCGCCGCCTTTCATGTGCTGGAGGCCCAGGGGCTGATCTATCCCTGCTACTGTACCCGGGCCGAGCGCCTGGCGGCCAGCGCACCCCACCGTTCTGACGGACAGGCGGTGTATGCCGGGACCTGCCGGACGCTGAACGAAGCGGAGCGGGCGCAGCTGGAGCGCACCCGCCGTCCGGCCTGGCGCGTCCGGGTCCCGGACGAGGTTATTACCGTGGACGACGGTCTGCAGGGACGGTATACTCAGCCCCTGGCGCGGGACTGCGGAGACTTTATCCTCCGGCGCTCCGATGGGGTATACGCCTATCAGCTGGCGGTGGTGTGCGATGACGCGGCCATGCAGGTCAGCCAGGTTGTCCGGGGGCGGGACCTGCTGGACTCCACCCCGCGGCAGATGTATCTTTACCGCCTGATGGGCTGGAAGATACCGGAATTCTATCATGTACCGCTGCTGCTGGCGCCCGATGGACGGCGGCTGTCCAAGCGCGAAAAGGACCTGGACATGGGAGCGCTGCGTCAGCGCTTCACGCCGGAGGAGCTGGTGGGGCTGTTGGCATTCTGGGCCGGACAGCTGGAGCGGCCCGAGCCGGTGGCGGCGGCGGAGCTGGTGCGGGAATTTGACTGGGCCCGGGTGCCGCGGGAGGACCGCGTGGTCACCGGGCTGCTGTAACGCGGGGAGGGAGAGGGTATGTATATCGCCGATCTGCACATTCACTCCAGGTATGCCATGGCTACCAGCCGGGACTGCGTGCCGGAACAGCTGGAGCACTGGGCCCGGAAGAAGGGCATCGCTCTGGTGGGCACCGGAGACTTTACCCATCCGGCCTGGCGGGCGGAGCTGAAAGAGCAGCTGATCCCTGCGGAAGAGGGACTGTATGTCCGCCGGGGCGCGGGGAAGGACGCCCCGCGGTTTGTCGTCACCGGAGAGATCAGCTCCATCTATAAGAAAAACGGCCGGGTGCGCAAGGTGCACAATCTGATTCTGCTGCCCCATCTGGAGGCGGCAGAGGCGCTGTCCAAACGGCTGGAGAAAATCGGAAACCTCCGCTCCGACGGTCGGCCCATCCTGGGTCTGGATTGCCGGGACCTGCTGGAGCTCACCCTGGAGACCGCGCCGGAGGCGGTCTTGATCCCTGCCCACATCTGGACGCCCCACTTTTCCCTTTTCGGGGCCTTTTCCGGCTTTGACAGTGTGGAGGAGTGCTTTGGGGACCTGGCGGGGCACATCCATGCTCTGGAGACCGGGCTATCCTCCGACCCGCCCATGAACGACCGCTGCTCGGCCCTGGACCGCTTTACGCTGGTGTCCAACTCGGACGCCCACTCGCCGGCCAAGCTGGGCCGGGAGGCCAATCTGCTGGACACGGGGCTGTCTTATCCAGAGCTGGCGGCGGCCATCCAGACCGGGGCTGGTTTTGGCGGTACGCTGGAATTTTATCCGGAAGAGGGCAAGTATCACTTTGATGGCCACCGCAATTGCGGGCTGTGCCTGTCTCCAGCGGAAGCGGAGGAACTGGGCGGGATCTGTCCCGTGTGCGGCAAGCGGCTGACCACCGGGGTGCTCCACCGGGTGGAGCAGCTGGCCGACCGGCCGGAGGGGTATGTCCGGCCCGACGCACCCTATTTTCAGAGTCTGATGCCGCTGCCCGAGGTCATTGCCGCCTCAGAGGGGGGCGCTGCCGGAGGTAAGCGGGTGGCTGCCCGGTATGAGGCTATGCTGGAGCAGCTGGGGCCGGAATTTTCCATTTTGCGGGAGGTGCCGGTGGAGGACATCCGCCGGGTGGCCGGTCCCTGCGTGGCAGAGGGCATCCGGCGCCTGCGAGCCGGCGAGGTGGAGCGGCACCCGGGATATGACGGAGTGTACGGCGGTGTGGAGCTGCTCCGGCCCGAGGAGCGGGAGCACTACCGCAAGCAGGTTTTTGTGCCGTAAAAGCAATCGCCCCGGGCCGCATTTGGCAGCCTGGGGCGATTTTTCTTGCCTGTTCAGCCGGGGATGGGTGCGCCCAGACGGCGGGCCAGATGGTCCAGAAAGACCTCCGGGTCCCGGTTGAGCACCAGCTCCGGTGGAAACGCCAGCTCTTCCAGCAGGGCCTGGGCGTACTGGTGGGCGCCTACAGCCGTGACAAAATGGGCGTCACTGCCCACTACCACGGGTACCCCCTCCTTGCGGCAGAGAGCCAGCATGGTCGTCACATTGGTCCGGCTGTTGACCCGGGAACAGCGGGGAGACAGGGAGGTGTTGTTGACTTCCAGCAGCACCCTGCGCTCCCCGGCGGCCCGTACTAGGGCGGGGTAGTCCAGGGGAAAGCGGCCGTCGTCCGGGTGGCCGATAATACATACTTTCTGACAGTCCATGGCCCGGATGAGAGCCTGCGTATTGGCCTCAGGGCTGCCGCCCTGGGGCATGCACCAGATGTGCTGGCTGGCGATGGCCATGTCCAGATTGTTCAGCAGCTTTGGGGGCAGGTCCACGGTGCCCTCGAAGTCCATGACGTTGAGTTCCGCCCCCATGAGCACGCGCACCCCGAAGAGCGTGCGGTCGATCACTTTGAAGTTGAGAAAGTGGTCCTTGTGGGTGGTCATCTCCATGCCGGGGGCATGGTCGGTGATGCACAGCAGCTCCAGCCCATGCTCGGCCGCACTGCGCACCATCTCCAGCAGGGTGCAGTAGGCGTGCCCGCTGGCCAGGGTATGGGTGTGGCTGTCCAGTCGAAATTCCATATGATCACATCCTTTATCCTGTCTAGCATACCGGAAAGCGGCAAAAAATGCAAGAAAAACCCCCGAAGCGCCCGCGCTTCGGGGGTTTTTGTCAGATTCCGGCCCCGCCGTTCCACTTCCAGTCCCGGATCTCAGGCAGGTCACAGCCGTGGGCGGTGATATACTGCTTGTGCTCCACCAGCTTGTCCTTCATCAGCTGAATCAGGAACGCGCCCCGGTTGCCCAGCTGAGGCAGGCGTTTGACGGTATCGATGACCAGATCGAACCGGTCGATGTTGTTGAGCACCCGCATGTCAAAGGGAGTGGTGATGGCCCCCTCCTCCTTGTAGCCGCGCACATGCAGGTTTTTGTTGTGGCGGCGGTAGGTGAGCTCATGGATCAGGGAGGGATAGCCGTGGAAGGCGAAGATGATAGGCTTATCCCGGGTGAAGAGCACGTCGTAGTCCTCGTCGGTGAGGCCGTGGGGGTGCTCAGTGTGGGGCTGCAGTTTCATCAGGTCCACCACGTTGACCACCCGCAGCCGCACCTCGGGCAGATACTTGCGAAGGATGGTGACGGCGGCCAGGGTCTCCAGCGTGGGAGTGTCGCCGCAGCAGGCCAGCACCGCGTCGGGCTCCACCCCCTGGTCGTTGGAGGCCCACTGCCAGATGCCAATGCCGTGGGTGCAGTGCTTGATGGCCTCGTCCATGGTCAGCCACTGTGGTCTGGGGTGCTTGGAGGTGATCATGACGTTGATGTAATTGCGGCTTTGAATGCAGTGGTCAAACACACTGAGCAGGCAGTTGGCGTCCGGGGGCAGGTAGAGGCGCACCACGTCGGCTTTCTTGTTGGCCACGTGGTCCAGGAAGCCCGGGTCCTGATGGGTAAAGCCGTTGTGGTCCTGCTGCCAGACGTTGGACGAGAGCACATAGTTGAGGGAGGCGATGTCCTGCCGCCAGGGGAGGTTCCCCGCCACCTTGAGCCATTTGGCGTGCTGGCTTACCATAGAATCCACGATGCGGATAAAGGCCTCATAGCTGTTGAGAAAGCCGTGGCGGCCGGTCAGCAGATAACCCTCCAGCCAGCCCTGGCACATGTGCTCAGACAGCATTCCGTCCAGGATGCGCCCGTCGGGGGAGAGAGCCTCATCGCCGGGGAGCAGCTCGGCATCCCAGCGCCGCCCCATATCCAGCACCCGGTCCAGCTTGTTGCTGACGATCTCGTCGGGGGCGAAAATGCGGAAGTTGCGGGCGCGCTGGTTGAGCTTGAGCACGTCACGGACGTACCGGCCCAGCTCGGCGGTGTCCTCAGCCTCCACCGCGCCGGGGGCTGGCACATCCACCGCGTAACGGGCGAAGTCGGGGGTACGCAGTTCCCGCAGCAGCAGTCCTCCGTTGGCATGGGGATTGGCTCCCATGCGCCGCTCGCCCTGGGGGGAGAGGGCACGCAGAAAGGGCGCCGGAGCGCCGGCCTCATCAAAGAGTTCCTCTGGATGATAGCTGCGCAGCCACTGTTCCAGCTGGGTCAGGGTCTCCTGCTGGGCCGTGTCCGCCGGGATGGGCAGCTGATGGGAGCGGAAGGTGCCCTCCACCTTCTTCCTGCCTACCTGCCTGGGGCCGGTCCAGCCCTTGGGGGAGCGGAAAACGATCATGGGCCAGCGGGGGCGTTCGGTCTCGCCATAGGAGCGGGCTCCCTCCTGAATGCGCTGGATCTCCCGAATGGCCCAGTCCAAAGCGGCAGCCATCTTCTGGTGCATCTGAGCGGGGTCCTCCCCCTCCACAAAGCGGGGAGTCCAGCCGCAGCCCTTGAAGAAATCCTCCACTTCCTCGTGGCTGATGCGGGCAAACAGAGTGGGGGAGGAGATTTTGTAGCCGTTGAGGTGGAGAATGGGCAGCACTGCTCCATCGGTCACGGGGTTGAGAAATTTGTTGGAGTGCCACGCCGTGGCCAGCGGGCCGGTCTCAGCCTCACCGTCGCCCACCACACAGGCGGCGATGAGCGTGGGGTTGTCCATTACCGCGCCGAAGGCATGGGCCAGAGAATAGCCCAGCTCGCCGCCTTCATTGATGGAGCCGGGGGTCTGGGGAGCGCAGTGGCTGCCGATGCCGCCGGGGAAGGAGAACTGGCGGAACAGCCGCCGCATCCCCTCCTCATCCTGACTGACATTGGGATAGATTTCACTGTAAGTTCCCTCCAGATAGGTCTGGGCTACCAGGGCGCTGCCTCCGTGGCCAGGGCCGGAGACATAAATCATGTTCAGGTCATATTTGGTGATGACCCGGTTGAGGTGCGTATAGAGAAAAGTCTGTCCGGGCACGGTACCCCAGTGTCCCACGGGGGTTGGCTTTAAGTGCTCCGGGCGCAAAGGTTGACGCAGCAGGGGATTATCCAACAGATAGAGCTGCCCGGCAGCCAGGTAATTGGCTGCCCGCCAGTAGGCGTCGATTTTGTGCAGCGCATCTGGAGTCAGAGGTCCCTTCTTAGACATGCGTGTAGAGGTCTTAACGACGGTTTTCGTCTTTTCCTTGGGCTTGTTTGCCACCGCAATGTCCTCCTTATTCCGGCTTGATCCATCTTTTATTATATAGAAGCGGGAAAAAGTGTCAATAGAACCGGACTTAGAATCACAATGTGGGTTTTTCATCGTCCCAGTGGAGTTTGGTGCAGGTGGTCCTGCGGTAGAGCAGCAGCGCCACAGCGCAGGAGAGCAGTTCCGCCACAGGGAAGGCCAGCCAGACCAGTCCTGGGCGCAGTGCGCCCAGCAGCAGGGCGGCGGGCAGCAGCAGCACGACCTGCCGCAGCAGGGAGATGGCCAGGCTGGCGTTGGCGGCGCCCAGGGCTTGAAGGGAGGAGCAGAGCACGATGGACACCCCTGCGCATAAAAAGGACAGGGCGATCATCCGCAGGGCGGGAATGCCGGCGGCCAGCACGTCGGCGTCAGCGTCGAAAATGGCCAGCAGCGGTCCGGGCAGGAGCATCATCACCGCAGTACCAGCGGCCATGATCACCAGTGCAAGTCCCAACGCGAAGCGGATGGTGCCGGTGATCCGTTGCCGGTCTCTGCCGCCGTAGTTGAAGCTGACAATGGGGACCAGGGCGTTGGTGATGCCGTACAGGGGCATAAACAAAAAGGACTGAAGCTTGAAATAGGCCCCCAGAATGAACACGCCGAAGCTGGTGAACAGGGGGAGAATCAGGTTCATGCCCAGGTTCATCACAGTGGTGAGAGCCTGCATCATGGCCGCTGGGATGCCGACCCGCAGCATATCGGCCAGGATGGGAAGGCTGGGGCGGAAGCCCCGAAAGGTGAGGGTGACAGCCGTGGTACGCCGCACCATGACCAGCCCTACCGTCATGCCTACCAGCTGTCCCAGTACGGTGGCGATGGCGGCGCCGGCCACCTCCAGCCGGGGGAAAGGACCAAGGCCAAAGATGAGTACCGGGTCCAGGATCAGGTTGATGACCGCGCCGATGCCCTGGATGATCATGGGCCCCACGGTGTTGCCGGTGGCCTGCAGGGTGCGCTCCCCGGCAAACTGCATGCATACACCCAGAGAGGCACCAGTGACGATGGCCAGATACTGGCTGCCGTAGGTGACCACCTGAGGCACGTCGGAAAAAATCCGCAGGAAGGGGCGGGCCAGACTTACCCCCAGAGTCAGGAACACCAGCCAGCAGACCAGATAGAGAAAATAGCCGTTGGCGGTTACCTGGTCGGCTTCCGCCCGGCGGCGCTCCCCCAGCCGGCGGGAAAGCAGGGAATTGAAGCCTACGCCCACACCGACGCAGATGGCGATCATCAGCGTTTGGACCGGGTAAACCAGAGACAGGGCGACAAAGCTGTCCCCGCTGAGCCGGGCCACAAACATGCTGTCCACCAGGTTGTAGAGCCCCTGAATGAGCATGGAGAGCATCATGGGCCAGGACATGTTCAGCAGCAGCCGGCGTACCGGCATCACCGCCATTTTATTTTCGTTCAAGGAAATTCCTCCAATCATAGAAAAGACGGGTATCAGGATGCGCACAAGCGCGCCCCGATACCCGTTTTCATCCCGCGGCGTGGCAGCCCGCGGGGGGTCAGAATGTATGGATGTAACGCAGGTCGTGGCAGACCATGTCATGGGGAAAGGGCACCAGCTGAACGGTGCCGTCCCAGGCAAAGCCATGGCGCTGGTAAAACCGCCGGGCGCCTTCGTTTTCCCTTAGTACAAACAGTGTGCAGCCGGGATAGCCTGCCGTCTTCAGCCGCCGGAGCGCCTCCTCCAGCAAAACGGAGCCGTAGCCCATGCCGGTACAGCCGGATTCGGTGTAGAAGGAGATGACCTCACCCCATCCCTGGTATTGGGAGGAGTCGATGACCAGCCCCTCGCTTTGCCGGGGGCTGGGACCGCTGCGGATGGGGCCGTAGTTGCAGCAGGCCACCGGACGGTCCTGTTCGTAAAGCAGCAGGCCCCGGCACCGCCCTGTGGCCCGGTCCTCCCGAAAGAAGGGGATCCAGTGGTCCTCAGTGGTCACGTCCCGCAGATAGTCATCGGGTACGAAACCGCGGTAAGTGGTCCGCCAGCCATGGCAGTGGATGGCGCTCATGGCGGAAAAATGTTCCTCCGTACAGGCGTCTACAAAGCGCAGCGGCTCAGACATGGGCGGTTGTTGCCTCGCTCTCCCGCTCGGCCTGCTGCTTGGCCAGGCCACGAGCGTTGGCCAGCATCAGCTTGATGCGGTTCTCCTGGTTAATTTTGGTGGCGCTGGGGTCATAGTCGATGGCCACGATGTTGGAGAAGGGATAGTCGTCCTTCAGCTTGCGGATCATGCCCTTGCCCACGATGTGGTTGGGCAGGCAGCCGAAGGGCTGAGTGCAGACGATGTTGGGTGTGCCGGAGTGGATGAGTTCCAGCATCTCGGCAGTGAGCAGCCAGCCCTCGCCCATCTTGTTGCCTTCGCCCAGGTAGCCCTGGATGAGCTGCCGCAGATCCTCGAAGGTGCCGGGAGCCCGGAAGCCGCCCTTTTCCATGGCGGCGATCATGGCCTTTTGGCACTTCTCTACATAGCCTTTGAGAATCTGACAGACCTTCTTTTTGACCCACTTGCCGCCGTAGATGTTCACATCCACCTCACGGTTGTAGATCTTGAAGATGATGAAGTCGGTCAGGCCGGGCACCACCGGCTCGGCCCCCTCGGAAAGAAGAAATTCCTCCAGGTTGTTGTTGCCCAGGGGGGAGTATTTGATGTAGATCTCACCCACTACGCCGACCCGGACCTTGGGCTCGCCCGCCACGGGAATGGATTTAAAGGCGGCTACGATGTGGTCGAAATTTTCCACCATGCTCTTGAAGGACAGGCCGCGCCCCTGGCTCATTTCGGAGAGCAGGTGGTCCTCCACTGCCTGGATGGTCCGGTCGGTCTGCCCGGCCTCCACCTCGTAGGGGCGCACCTGGTTGGCCGACTGCACGATGATATCGCCGTACATCATGGCAAATACCGCCTTGCGCAGCGTACCCAGCCCCAGCTTGAAACCGGGGTTGGGTTCCAGCCCGGACAGGTTTACCGAGATGACGGGAATATAGCTCAGTCCCGCCTTTTCCAGAGCCTTGCGCAGCAGATGGATGTAGTTGGAGGCCCGGCAGCCGCCGCCGGTCTGGGTAATGAGCAGGGCTACCTTGTGCATGTCGTACTTGCCGCTCTTTACCGCGTCGATGAGCTGACCGATGACCAGCAGGGCGGGGTAGCAGGTGTCGTTGTGCACGTACTTGAGCCCTTCATCCACGATGCCCCGGTGGTTGGTGGTGAGCATCTCCACGTGGAAGCCCTCGGTCTCCAGAATACGGGCCATCAGTCCGAAGTGGACGGGCAGCATGGTGGGGAAAAGAATGGTGTACTCCTTCTTCATCTCCTGGGTGAAGAGGAGCCGTCCGTTTTTGTCGTATACTAATTCTGCCATTGAAACAGTTCCTTTCGGTCTTGGAGAAGATGGCGCGCTTACTGGCCCGAGCGCTTGCGGGCGTCCATGGCCGCCATCAGGGAGCGGATGCGGATGGTGACGGCGCCCAGGTTGCTGATGTCGTCGATCTTCAGCTGGGTATAGAGCTTGCCGCCCTTTTCCAGAATGTCCCGCAGCTCATCGGTGGTGATGGCGTCGGTGCCGCAGCCGAAGCTTACCAGCTGCACCACCTGCATGTCAGGCTGGGTGCAGACATACCGGGCGGCGTTGTACATCCGGCTCTGGAAGGTCCACTGGTTGAGCACCTTCCGGGGGGCGTAGCCCTCCAGATAGCTCAGCGCGTCCTCGGTGACCAGCACAAAGCCGAAGCTGGTGATCAGGTCGTTGATACCGTGGTTGATCTCCGGGTCGATGTGGTAGGGGCGGCCGCAGACCACAATGATGGGCATGTCGTGGGTCCGGGCATATTCGATGTACTGCTTGCCGGTCTCCCGCACGTCATGAACGTAGGCGTCGTAGGCGGCATAGGCGGCCTTCACCGCGGCCTCCGTCTCCCGCTTGGGGATGGAGAAGTGTTCCTCCATCAGCTGAGCGGCCCGTTTGCCAAAATCCTTGTGCCGCCACAGGCCCACATAGGGATCCAGGAATTTGGTGTTCTTCAGCGCAGGTACATTGGCGGCCAGCAGTTCGGGGTAATAGGCCACCACCGGGCAGTTATAGTGGTTGTCGCCGATGCCCTCGTCGTTGTTGTAGGACATGCAGGGGTACCAGATGGCATCCACACCCTCCTCCGCCAGGGCCTCCACGTGGCCGTGGAGCAGCTTGGCGGGATAGCACACCGTGTCGGAGGGGATGGTGTGCTGGCCCTTCAGGTAGAGTTTGCGGGAGGATTCGGGGGAGAGGACCACCTCAAAGTTGAGGCGGGTGAAGAATTCAAACCAGAAGGGCAGATTCTCATACATGTTCAGGCCGAAGGGAATGCCGATCCTGCCCCGTATGCCGTTGCCGCTGCCCTTGCCCTCCAGAGCGCGGAGCTTTTTATACTTGTAGCTCATGAGGTCCGGGTTTTCCACCTTGGGTTTGCCCAAGGGGCGGGAGCACCGGTTGCCCGAGATGAACCGCCGCCCGCCGTCAAAGGTGTTGACGGTGAGGGAACAGTGATTGGTGCACAGGTTGCACGTGGCGGGCTTGGCGGTGTGGGAGAAGGACTCCAGCGCCTGGGCGGAGAGAAGGCTGCTCTTCTCCAGATGCAGGTCCCGGGCGGCCAGGGCCGCGCCGAAGGCGCCCATAATGCCCGAGATGGTGGGGCGGGTCACGTTGCGTCCCAGCTCCAGCTCGAAGGAGCGAAGCACCGCGTCGTTGTGGAAGGTGCCGCCCTGGACCACGATGTGCTGACCCAGATCATCGGCGTTGGCGGCACGGATGACCTTGTAGATGGCGTTTTTCACGATGGAGATGGACAGGCCCGCGGAGATGTCCTCCACGCTGGCGCCATCCTTCTGGGCCTGCTTGACCGAGGAGTTCATGAATACGGTGCAGCGGGAGCCCAGGTTCACCGGATGGGGGGCGAACAGGCCCAGCTTGGCAAAGTCGGCGATGGTGTAGCCCAGGGCCTTGGCAAAGGTCTCAATAAAAGAGCCGCAGCCGGAGGAGCAGGCCTCGTTGAGCATGATGGAGTCCACCGCGCCGTTGCGGATCTTGAAGCATTTCATGTCCTGACCGCCGATGTCAATGATAAAATCCACGTCGGGGTTGAAGTGAGCCGCGGCGTTGTAGTGAGCCACGGTTTCCACCAGGCCCAGATCGCAGGAAAAGGCGTTTTTCACCAGCTCCTCACCGTAGCCGGTGACCGCCGCCCCCTTGATGGTGATCCGGTCGCCGCACAGCTTGTAGATCTCCCGGAGCTGTTCCAGTACCACGGCCACGGGGTTACCCTGGTTGGAGTGGTAATAGGTGTACAGCAGTCCGCCGTCGGCGGTGATGAGCGCCACCTTAGTGGTGGTGGAGCCGGCGTCAATGCCCAGCCAGGCGTCGCCGGTATAGGTGTGGATGTCCGCCACAGGGGGGTGCATGGCGTTGTGCCGGGCGGTAAAGGCGTCATAATCGGCCTGGTCTTCAAAAAGAGGAGGCAGGGTGTCCACAAGACCTACGTTGTCTACGCTCTTTTCCAGCCGCTCAAGGAGCTCGTCAAAGGACTGCTCGGCATAGTCGGAGGCACACAGAGCCGCGCCGATACCGGCAAAGCAGTCTCCGTCCTCCGGGAAAATGGCGTGTGCCTCGTCCAGCTTCAGGGTTTCCACGAAGCGCTGGCGCAGGCCCATGAGGAAGTGGAGCGGACCGCCCAGAAAGACGATCTTGCCCTTGAGTTCCCGGCCCTGGGTCAGACCGCCCACCGTCTGATCCACCACTGCCTGGAAAATAGAGGCCGCCACGTCCTCCTTCCGCCCGCCCTGGTTCAGGATGGGCTGGATGTCGCTCTTGGCAAACACGCCGCAGCGGGAGGCGATGGGGTAGATCTTCTCGTGTTTAAGGGAGAGCGCGTCCAGCTCATCCACCGAGACATTCATCAAAGTGGCCATCTGGTCGATAAAGGCGCCCGTGCCGCCGGCGCAGGAGCCGTTCATCCGCTCCTCCAGCGCGCCGCCGAAGAAGATGATCTTGGCGTCCTCACCGCCCAGCTCAATGACCGCGTCGGTGTCCGGTATGTACTGATTGACGGCGGCAGCGGTGGCATATACCTCCTGCACGAAGTCGATGTCCGCCGCCTTGGCCACGCCCAGTCCGGCGGAGCCGGTGATGGTGATGCGCACCTGCTGGCCGGACAGCCGGTCCTGAATGGAGCGCAGGGTCTCGGCAGCCCGTTCCCGGGCCTTGGAGTAGTGCCGCTCATAGGAGCGGAACAGCAGCTGATTCTGTTCGTCCAGCACCACGACCTTGACGGTGGTGGAGCCGATATCGATGCCAATACGAAGGCTCATGGAAGTTCACCTTATATCCTTTATCCAAATTTCGCACCGTACATAATATATCAAAATTTGTTTTTTTACAACCCCAAAGCGGACAAAAACAGGATGTTCCGCAGTCGGAAGTAATTACCGCAATTTTTATTTTCATGGAAATTTAATGGTTTTTAGAATTACGGATTCAGGAAGATGTGCTATGATGGCTCCAGACACAAAGGAGGGGGACCGTAGACATGACGCGGAAAGAGTATCTGGAGCAGTTGCGTGCCCTGCTCACCGGGCGGGTCCCGGCGGAAGAGCTGGAACACATGCTGGCCTATTATGAGGAGTATTTTGATGAGGCGGGCGCGGATGGGGAGCAGCGGGTCATTGCAGAGCTGGGCACTCCGGCAGAGTTGGTGAGTCGTGTGCTGGGGGAACAGCGGGCGAAGAGCGCACCGCAGGAATCCGACCCCTTTGCCAAACCGGTCTCCCGGCAGGGAGGAGGCCTGTGGAAAGTGCTGCTGGCCGTCTGCGCCGCGCCGGTGGCCATCCCGCTGCTGCTGGTGGTGCTGGCGTTGGCCGCTCTGGCGGTGATCCTGGTGGCTGGCCTGGTAATCGGCGTGGTGGTCGGCGGGGTAGCCCTGATCGGCATGGGGATCGTTACCGCCTGCGCGGGCATTTCCGTGCTGTTTACCGCGGGGCTGCCTACCGTGATGTTTTTCTGTGGAATGGGCCTGCTGGCCAGCGGAGTGGGCCTGCTGCTGATCGCGGGCGGGTTTCTGCTGGGAGGGCTGTGCCTGCGCGGGCTGACGGCCGCACTGGGCCGCTGGCTGCATAGAAAGGAGGCAAGGGCATGAATCTGCCGTCCAAGGTATGCCTGGGGGCCGGGGTGTTCCTGGTCCTGTCAGGTGGGTTGCTGGCTCTGACGGGCTTTGCGCTGGGAGCCAGGACCAGTCTGGACCTGCACTGGGACAATCAGGGGATCGAGACGGATGTGTCCTACTCCTATTCTGATTCCACGATGGAGAGCGGGATATGGGAAAACAGCGTGGATCCGTTTTCCCGATTGGATGTAGATCTCTCCCTTGGAAGTGTGCGGATCGTGTACGGGGAGGACTACCGCGTCAGCTGTGAAGGCGCGTGGACCGCCGGGCTGGACTGTGAGAGCGACGGGGACACGCTGCGTCTGACCGGCAGTGTGAGTGAGATGGAGCTTGTGTCCTCCGGTGAGCAGGCCGTTGTCACCATTTCCCTGCCTGAGGGGGAGCGGCTGGAGCGGGCGGACCTCCACACGGACATGGGTCAGGTGGAGGTGGATGAGGTGCCGGTGGACAGGCTCACCGTGGACAGCGGCATGGGAGATGTGACCCTCAGCGCAGTGGCGGCCGAAGAGATGGACCTCACCCTCGGTATGGGCGCCCTTACGGCGAAGGAGTGTTCCACCCAGCGCTCCCTGCAGGTGAGCAACAGCATGGGGAATGTGACGCTGGACGGGGCCTTCTTGGGGCAGACGGAGTGTGAGCTGTCCATGGGCGATCTGTCCCTTACTACGCTTGGCTCCAGGGAGGAGTACGAGTGGGAGATCGACGTCTCCATGGGTGAGTT
Organism: Flavonifractor hominis; assembly: GCF_040095835.1. Lineage (NCBI taxonomy): Bacteria > Bacillati > Bacillota > Clostridia > Eubacteriales > Oscillospiraceae > Flavonifractor > Flavonifractor hominis. The sequence continues at coordinate 705,525 of NZ_JBBMFT010000001.1, read as the reverse complement.
CCGCCTGGACGGGGAGGTACAGCCGGGGCACAGCGAGCGCTCCGGCGGGGCGAACCAGCTGGAGCTGACCAACAGCATGGGTGATATTGAGGTATTTTTTCAATCATGACACAGGAAGGGACCGTTCCATCCGGAACGGTCCCTTTCTTTGGTTTCTTTGGTTGACGAATAGGGGAAAACAGCATAAAATAAAGTCCATTGCTCAGATGAAAGGAGGGGAGCGGCATGCTCCATTTGCTGCTGGGCCGGGCGGGAACGGGCAAGACCCATACCCTGCTGGAGCAGATCGCTGCCACCGGGAATCAACGGCCCCAGGTGCTCATTGTGCCGGAACAGCATTCCCATGAGATGGAACGCAGACTCTGCGCGGTGGGAGGCAACGGGGTCTCCCTGTATGCCGAGGTCCTCTCCTTCACCCGGCTTTATAACCGGGTGAGCTCGGTCTGCGGCGGACTGGCCGAGCCCACCCTGGACCCGGGCGGCCGGCTGCTGCTGCTGTGCAGCGCGCTGCGGGCGGTGTCCGGACAGCTGAAGGTATACCGGCGGCCTTCCCGCCGGCCGGCCTTCCTGACAGGGCTGCTGGCCACGGTGGACGAGCTGAAGAGCTGCCGCGTCACGCCGGAGGAGCTGTGGAACGCGGGGACGGAGACCGGAGGAGGCGAAGGGGACAAGCTGGCCGATCTCTCCCTCATCTATGGGGCGTATGAGGCCCTGGCCGCCCAGCACTGGACCGACCCCCGGGATCGGCTGACCCGGCTGGCCCGGATGCTCTCGGAGCAGGGCTGGGCCAGGGACCGTGACATCTGGATCGACGCCTTTACCGACTTTACCCCCCAGGAGCGGCAGGTCATCGCCGCGCTGCTGCGCACGGCCCGCTCGGTCACGGTGGCTTTGACCTGCGACGGGCTGGAGGCGGGCAGCGGGGAGACGGACATCTTCGCCCCCGCCCGGCGGACCGCCGGGCAGCTGCTCCGTCTGGCCCGGGAGCAGGGAACGGGCAGCCAGGTGCACGTTTGCGAGACGCCGGCAGCGCCTGGCACCCCTGCGCTGGTCCATCTGGAGGCGCAGCTCTTTGCCCCTGCTCCCGCGCCCTATCCGGAGGCGGCGGAGGAGATCACCCTCTTCAGCGCCCACACGCCCTACTCCGAGGTGGAGTGGACGGCCGCGGAGATCCTCCGCCTGGTGCGGGAGGAGGGGTACCGTTTCCGGGACATCGCTGTGTGTGCCCGCAGCCTGGACACCTACGGCGTGCTGATGGAGAGCATCTTTGCCCGCTACGGTGTGCCGGTGTTCCTCAGCCGCATGAGTGATATCCTGCAAAAGCCGGTGCTGGCGCTCATCACGTCGGCGCTGGAGGCGGCTGCGGGAGGGTATCGGTATGAGGATGTGTTCCGCTATCTCAAGACCGGATTGACGGATCTGGAGCAGGAGGACGTGGACCTGCTGGAGAACTATGTGCTCAAGTGGAACCTGGAGGGGAATGCATGGACGGCCCGTAAGGACTGGATGGGCCACCCCAAAGGCTATGGGCAGAGCTTTACCCCGGCGGACACCGCTCTGCTGGAGCGGCTCAACGCCCTGCGGCGCCAGGTGGCCGGGCCGCTGGAGGCTTTGCGGAAGAACCCGGAGCAGACAGGGCGGGGGCAGGCGGTGGCCCTCTACCGCTTTCTGGAGACGGTTGGGGTGCCCGAACGCCTGGCCGGCCGGGCCGAAACCCTGCGCCGGGAGGGGCAGGCCGCCCTGGCCGAGGAGTACACCCAGCTGTGGGAGATCCTCTGCGGCGGACTGGAGCAGTGCGCCCAGATCCTGGGGGAGACGCCCATGGAGCTGGAGGAGTTCTCCAAGCTCTTTGCCCTGGTGCTCTCCCAGTACGACGTGGGCTCCATCCCGGTGTCTCTGGACCGGGTGAACGCCGGAGAGATGCCGCGGCTGGCCCACCGGCCCTGTCCCGTGGTGTTCCTGCTGGGGGCGGACGACGGGGCCATCCCCCAGGCTTCGCCCGCGCCCGGCCTGCTCAACGACGACGACCGCAGCCTGCTGGCCTCTTACGGGTTGGAGCTGGCCCCCAGCCGCACCGACAAGCTCTATCGGGAGATGACCATCGTCTATGAGACCTGCGCGCTGCCCCGGCGGCGCTTCTATGTGAGCTGGGCTGCGGCAGGGCCGGAGGGCGAGGAGCGCCGCCCCTCCTTCCTGATTTCCCGGCTGGAGACGCTGTTCCCCAAAGCCGCCCGGGTGCGGGAGGACCGGCTGGACGGCTCGTTCCGCCTGTCGGCCCCCCGGCCGGCGCTGGAGCTGGCCGGGCGCTATCCCGCGGCGGGACAGGCCCTGCGGCAGATGCCGGACTACGCCCCCCTGGTGGAGCGGATGGTCCAGGCGGCCCATCTGACCCGCGGGCGGCTGAGCCGCCCGGCGGTGGACGTCCTCTATGGCCGGCGGGTGCCCATGTCGGCCTCCCGCATGGATAAGTACAAGGCCTGCCACTTCTCCTATTTCATGCAGTACGGCCTCAAGGCCCAGGCCCGGAAGGCGGCGGGGTTTCAGGCCCCGGAATACGGCACCTTCGTGCACTATGTGCTGGAGCAGGTGCTGCGGGCCTGCCAGCAGCTGGGCGGCGTCAAGGCTGTGGAGCCCGAGCAGCTGCGGCAGCTGACCCGGGAGGCGGTGGAGCGCTACGTGGAGCAGGAGCTGGGCGGAATGGAGCAGGAGACTGCCCGCTTCCGCTACCTCTTCCAGCGGCTGCTGAAGTCGGTGTACGCCGTGGTGGACAACGTGGCCGAGGAGCTGCGCACCTCCCACTTCCAGCCCATCTCGTTCGAGCTGGGCTTCGGCACGGGTAAGCAGCTGCCCCCGGTGGAGCTGAGCATGGACGGTATGACCGTCAGCATCTCCGGCTTTGTGGACCGGGTGGACGGCTGGGAAAACGACGGGCGGCTCTACCTGCGGGTGGTGGATTACAAGACCGGGCGCAAGTCCTTTGACCTGACCGATATCTGGAACGGCATGGGGCTGCAAATGCTGCTCTACCTCTTTACGCTGGCCGACCAGGGACAGGAGCTGTACGGCCGGGAGATCGTGCCCGCCGGTGTGCTCTACCTGCCGGCGCGGGACGCGGTGGTGGCGGGCAGCCGGGCCATGACCGAGGCCGAGCGGCGCAGGAAGGTGGACGCCGAACTGCGCCGGCGGGGCGTGATACTGGACGAGCCGGAGGTCCTCTCCGCCATGGAGGAGCCGGGGGAAGGGGGCATCCGCTTCCTGCCGGTCCGTGTGAACCGGGCGGGGACCATTACCGGCGAGGCCCTGGTATCCGCCGAACGGCTGGGCAAGCTGGCCCGGCACACCCGGCACATCCTGGAGCAGATCAGCCAGGAACTGGCCGAGGGCAACATCGCCGCCGATCCCTTCTGGCGCGGGCCGGAGCACAACGCGTGCCAGTGGTGCGACTATGCCTCCGCCTGCCATTTTGAGGAGGGGCGCGGGGGCGATCGCCGCCGCTGGCTGCCCCCGCTGCGGGGCGAGGCCTTCTGGGAAGCGGTGGCCGACGAGACAGAATGATGTGAGAGAAAGGAATTTGAACGGAATGGATTTGTTTGGCGGGCTGCTGAGCCATATCAGCAACTTTTTATACACCTATATTCTCATTGCGCTTTTGATCTTCACCGGGGTCTACTTTACCATCCGCTCCAGGGGCGTGCAGTTTCGCCTCTTTCCCGAGGCGCTGCGGGTGCTGGGGGAAAAGAAGAAGGACGGTAAGGACATCTCCTCCTTCCAGGCACTGATGATCTCCACCGCCTCCCGGGTGGGTACCGGCAATATTGCCGGGGTGGCCAACGCCATCATCGCCGCCACCCTTATCGGAGGCTACGGTGCGGTGTTCTGGATGTGGCTGCTGGCCCTCATCGGCGCGGCCTCCGCCTTTGTGGAGAGCACGCTGGCCCAGTGCTACAAGGAAAAGCACGGGGAGAACTGGGTGGGCGGTCCCGCCTACTATATCCAGAAGGCCCTGGGCAGCCGGACATGGGGCGTGGTGTTCGCCGTGCTGCTCATCGCCTGCTTTGCCTACGGGTTCAACGCCCTGCAGGCCTATAATGCCGGTTCGGCCCTGCAATACTATCTGCCCGGCTATTCTGAAAGCATCTGGCCGGCGGTAGTGGGCGCGGTGCTGGCCGCCCTCACGGGGGTGTGTATCTTCGGCGGGGTGCAGCGTATCAGCGCCATCACCTCGGCCATCGTGCCAGTCATGGCGGCCATCTATATTGCCCTGGGACTGTTCATCACCCTGAAAAACATCGGCCAGGTGCCCTATATGATCTCCATGATCGTCTCCCAGGCCTTTGATCCCAAAGCCATGTTTGCCGGCATCGGTGCATCCTGCGTTATGCAGGGCATTAAGCGGGGGCTCTACTCCAACGAGGCGGGCATGGGCTCCGCCCCCAACGCCGCCGCGGCCGCCGATGTGTCTCACCCGGTCAAGCAGGGGCTGGTGCAGATGCTCTCGGTGTTTATCGACACCATTCTCATCTGCTCCACCACCGCCTTTATGCTGCTGCTCTCCGGTGTGCCCATCGACGCCTATGCCGAGGGCATGAACTTTGTACAGGCGGCGGTGCACAATCAGGTGGGCGCTTTCGGCCCCCTGTTTATCACCGTGTCCATCTTCCTGTTTGCCTTCAGCTCGCTGGTGGGCAACTACTATTACACCGAGTCCAACTTCAAGTTCATCCGAGATTCCAAGCGGGGGCTTGTGATCTTCCGCGTGACGTGCGTGGCCGCCATCTTCATCGGCGCGCAGATGAGCTTTTCCATGGTCTGGGACCTGGCCGACGTGCTCATGGGGCTGATGGCCCTGGTCAACCTGGTGTCCATTTTGCTGCTGGGCGGAAAGGCCCTCAAGGTGCTGGGCGACTATCAGAAGCAGCGCCGGGCCGGGAAAAACCCGGTCTACCGCTATGAGGAAGTGGGCATCGGCGACGCGTCCATCTGGAACGAGGACCACGCCCGCAAGTGGGAGAATCAGTAAGGAGCGATCGATATGGCCTTTTCCCTGACAAGCGAACAACAGGCCGTGGTGGACAACCGGGGCGGCGGGCTGCTGGTGTCCGCCGCCGCCGGCTCGGGCAAGACCCGGGTGCTGGTGGAACGGCTGCTGGCCCGCATCGAGGGGGAGGGGCTGGATGTGGACCGCTTCCTCATCATCACCTATACCAAGGCTGCAGCCGCGGAACTGCGGGGGCGCATTGTGGAGGAGCTGTCCCGGCGTCTGGCCCAGCACCCCACGGACGCCCACCTGCGCCGCCAGTCCACGCTGGTCTATCAGGCCCAGATCTCCACGGTGCACGCCTTCTGCGCCCAGCTGCTGCGGGAGTGCGGCCATCTGCTGGACATCGACGGGGATTTTCGGCTATGTGATGAGGGAGAGGCGGGCATCCTCATGCAGCGGGCCCTCAACGACGTACTGGAGCGCCGGTATGAGGACATCGCGGAGGGGAGCGACTTTGCCAGCCTGGTCGACACCATGGCCGCCGGGCGGGACGATCAGCGCCTGGTGCAGATCGTACTGGACATCCGGGGCCGGGTACAGGCCCACCCCGATCCGGAGGCCTGGCTGGACGAGCAGGAGCGGGCCTTTGCCCTGGAGGGAGTGGATGATGCGGGGGATACGCCCTGGGGACGCCTGCTGCTCTCCGACGCGGAGGCCCAGGCCGGCTACTGGATCGCCCGGATGGAGCAGGCCCTGGAGCTGTGTGCCTGCGACAGCAACCTGGAGGCAAATTACGTATCCAGCCTCCGGGACACCCTGGCCGCCCTGCGTACCTTTGCCGCAGGGACCCGGACGGGGTGGGACGCGGCCCGCTCCGCCCTGCCCATTCCCTTCCCGGCGGCGGGGCGCAAGAAGATCGTGGACTGTCCCGAGGCGGCCGAGCGGGTGAAGGCCATCCGCAGCGCCTGCAAAAAGCGTCTGGAGAAGCTGGAGGAGTGGTTTGAAGACACGGGGGCGGACCTGCTGGATGATCTACGGGCCGTCCGCCCGGCGGTGCGGGGGCTGTTTGCCCTGGTGAAGGACTTTGAGGCGGCCTATGCCGCGGAGAAAAAGCGGCGCAGCCTGCTGGACTTTTCCGATCTGGAACATATGGCGGTGCGCCTGTTGGTGGGGGAGGACGGCCGCCCCACCAAGCTGGCCCGGCAGTGGTCGGCCCGGTATGAGGAGATCATGGTGGACGAGTACCAGGACACCAACGAGGTGCAGAACGCCATTTTCTCCGCCCTGTCCCGGGACGGGACCAATCTCTTCATGGTGGGGGATGTGAAGCAGTCCATCTACCGCTTCCGTCTGGCCGACCCCACCATCTTTCTGGGCAAATACCGCTCGTTTCAGCCCTATACCGAGGCCGCAAAGGGGGAGGAGCGGCGCATCATCCTCTCCAAGAACTTCCGTTCCAGGCCGGAGGTGCTGGAGGGGGCCAACTTCCTTTTCCGCAACATCATGTCCACCACCTTCGGTGAGATGGATTATACGGCGGACGAGGCCCTTTACCCCGGTGCGCCCTTCCAGCCCGACCCGCGCTACGCCGTAGAGCTGGATGCGCTGGATGCCAGCGTGGAGGAAGACGAGGGGGAGAAGACCGCCCGCGACCTGCTGGAGGCCCGCTTTGTGGCCGGGCGTATCCGGGCGCTGGTGGACGAGGGCTTTCCCCTTTCCGACGGGGAGGGGGGAGAACGGCCGGTGCGGCCGGCTGATATCGTGATCCTCCTACGCTCCCCCAACACGGTGCTCCACCACTACGCCCGCGCCCTGGGAGAGCTGGATCTGCCCTGGGAGGCGGAGGGGGGCGGGGATTTCTTTGACGCCACGGAGGTGTGTGTGGCCCTGTCCCTGCTGCAGATCGTGGACAACCCCCGGCAGGATGTGCCGCTGCTGTCGGTGCTGCGCTCGCCGGTGTACGGCTTTACCGCCGACCGGCTGGCCCAGATCCGGGCAGGCAGCCCGGATACGGATTTCTATGCCGCCCTGGCCGCCGACCCGGGGGAGGACAGCCGCGCATTTCTGGCCGAGCTGGCGCAGCTGCGGGATATGGCGGGGGACAAGAGCTGCCATGCGCTGATCTGGCACATCTACGACCGCACCAACCTGTTGGGGGTATTCGGCGCCATGGGCGAGGGAGAGAGCCGTCAGGGCAACCTGCTCACCCTGGCGGAGCTGGCCCGCCGGTTCGAGGAGGCGGGGCACAAGGGACTTTTCGGCTTTCTCTCCTACCTGGCCCGCCTGCGGGAGAACGGCGGTAAGCTGCTGCTGCCCGCCCCCGGCCGGGAGGGGAACGGGGTGCGCATCATGAGCATCCACAAGTCCAAGGGCCTGGAGTTCCCGGTGGTCTTTCTGTGCGGACTGGCACGCCGGCTCAACCGGGAGGACATGACCCGGCCCATCCTCTTCCACCCTAAGCTGGGGGTGGGGCCCAAGCGGCTGGATCTGGAGCGTGGGGTGGAGTATCCCACCCTGGCCCGCCGGGCGGTGGCCCGGCAGCTGGAGCTGGAGATGATGGCCGAGGAACTGCGGCTTTTATATGTGGCCATGACCCGGGCCAAGGAGAAGCTGATCCTCTCCGTGGCACTCACCGGCGGGGCGGGGGATCTGGAGAAGCTGGCCCCCGACGGAAGCTGTCCGGTGGACCCCCAGGTGCTGCTGGCCTGCCAGAGCGTGGGACAGTGGGTGCTGCTGCCCGCCCTGGCCCGGCCGGACGGCGAAGCGCTGCGCCGGGCCGCCGGCGTACCGGTCCCCATCCCTACGGCGGACTTTGGCCCGGCGTGGGACATCCGCTTTGTGCCCGGCGCGCAGTTCCGGCAGCCGCCCCGGCAGGCGGCGGAGGAGCGGAGACAGGCGGAAGAGGCGGCAAGCCTCAATCCGGACGAGGTGCTGGAGCGCCTGCGCTGGCGCTACCCCTATGCCAATGAGGTGGAACTGCCCTCCAAGCTCACTGCCACCCAGCTCAAGGGCCGGGCGCTGGATGAGGAGGTGGCCGAGGATACGACGGCGTCCAGGCCTCTGCGCTTTGGCCGGCCCCGGTTCGCCGCGGAGGAGTTTGGCCTCACTCCGGCCCAGAAGGGCACGGCCCTCCACCTGGTGATGCAGTATCTGGACTTTGAGCGCGCCGCCACCCGGGAACAGGTGTCCGGGGAGATTGCACGGCTGGTGGAGCAGGCGTTCCTGACGCCCCAGCAGGGAGAGGCGGTGGAGCCTGAGCGCATCGCGGCCTTTTTTGCCTCGCCCATCGGGCAGGAGCTGATGGCCTCCACCTCTCTGCGCCGGGAGTTCAAATTTTCCATCCTGGTGCCTGCACGGGATTACTACCCCGGGGCCGGCACACAGGAACAGGTGCTGCTGCAAGGCGTGGTGGACTGCTATTTCGAGACCCTGGAGGGGATCACAGTGGTGGACTTCAAAACCGACCGGGTGACCCGCCAGAGCGTCCGGACCCGGGCGGAGGAATACCGCCCCCAGCTGGAGGCCTACAGCCGGGCGCTGGAGGAGATCACCGGGAAACCGGTGGTCCGCCGGGTATTGTGGTTCTTTGCCCTGGACCAGGCGGTGGAACTCTGAAAAAGAAAACTTTTTAAAAAACTGTTGCAATCTGTATTCTTTTGTGCTATCATATTCTAGCGTTTATAAGGCGTGGAGGTTTGCTGCGCCGCTTCATCCGGAACGAGAAAGAGGTGAACACAACATGAAGGAAGGCATCCATCCCAACTACGAGCAGACTACCATTAAGTGTGCCTGCGGTAATGTGATCGAGACCGGTTCTACCAAGAAGGACATCCGCGTGGAAGTTTGTTCCAAGTGTCACCCCTTCTTCACTGGTAAGCAGAAGATGGTGGATACTGGCGGACGTGTCAGCCGCTTCAACAAGAAGTTCGGCCTGGACAAGTAAGTTGGTTTTTGAGAGCCTGTACCGGTTTCGGTACGGGCTCTTTTTCATAACGGCTGCATATACTGTGTGGGCAGAGAAAAGGAGGGCGTGACCATGTTTGAGAAAATCGAACCAAAGACGCTGGAGGGCAATGTATTTTCCCGGATCGGTACGCAGTGGATGCTCATCACCGCCGGGACCAAAGACTGCTGCAACACCATGACTGCCAGCTGGGGCGGACTGGGCGTGCTGTGGGGCAAGCCGGTGGCCACTGTCTATATCCGCCCCCAACGCTATACACTGGAATTTGTGGAGCGGGAGGAGCGGTTCACTTTGTCCTTCTTCGGGGAGGAGTACCGGAAGGCTCTGACCCTGTGCGGCACCAAGAGCGGCCGGGAGATCGACAAGATAAAGGAATGCAGCTTTACGGTGGAGACGGAAAACGGCGCTCCTTATTTTGCGGAAGCCGAGCTGGTGCTGGTGTGCCGCAAGGCCTACTGGCAGGACATGGACCCCACCCATTTTCTGGACCCGGAGCTGGATGCGAAATGGTATCCGGAGCGGGATTACCACCGTATTTTCATCGGTGAGATCGAGCAAGTGCTAAAAAAGGTATGACGCCGGGGGAGGCCCGGCGCGGAGGAATGCATGACAGAAGAGAAAAAGGCAACGATCATCAACCGGGCGGTGCTGGTGGGGCTGAATGCCCGCTGCCTGTCCGACGAGGAAAACGCCGATGAGGCATCCATGGAGGAACTGGCGGACCTGTTGGAGACTGCCGGCGGGGAGTGCGTGGGCGTGGTGTTCCAGAACAAGGACGCCCCCGATCCCCGCACCTTCATCGGCGAGGGCAAAGTGGCCGAGGTAAAGCAGCTGGTGGACGCCATGGGGGCGGATATGGTCATCGTGGACAACCCCCTCTCTCCCTCTCAGCAACGGGTACTCTCGGAGGATCTGGGTGTGCAGGTGCTGGACCGGGCGGCCCTGATCCTGGACATCTTCGCCCAGCGGGCCCGCACACGGGAGGGACGGCTGCAGGTGGAGCTGGCCCAGTACCAGTATCTGCTGCCCCGGCTGCTGGGCATGTGGACCCACCTGGAGCGGCAGGAGGGCGCCATTGGCACCCGCGGCCCCGGTGAGACCCAGCTGGAGACTGACCGGCGGCACATCCGCCGCAAGATCCAGAAGCTCCGGGAGGAGCTGGAGCAGGTGCGCCGGGTGCGCGCCACTCAGCGCCAGCGCCGGGAGAAGAACGAGGTGCCGGTGGTGGCCATTGTGGGCTATACCAATGCGGGCAAGTCCACTCTGCTCAACAAGCTGACGGGGGCCGATATCCCGGCCAACAACCGGCTGTTCGACACCCTGGATACCACCACCCGTACCCTGGAGATCTCGGACACCTGTACGGTGCTGCTCAGCGACACGGTAGGTTTCATCCGCAAGCTGCCCCATCACCTGGTGGAGGCCTTTAAGGCTACGCTGGAAGAGCTGAGCTATGCCGATCTGCTGCTGCACGTCATCGATGCGTCCAATCCCCTGTGGCGGGAGCAGGCCCAGGTGGTGGACCAGCTCATCGTGGAGCTGGGGGCGGAGCAGACCCCACGCATCGAGGTGTTCAACAAATCGGACAAATACACCGGGGACATCATCCCCCACGGGGCGGATATTGTCTCCATTTCGGCCAAGACCGGCCAGGGACTGGACGAGCTGCTCCGGAAGATCGGGGAGCGGCTGGATACCGGGGCCTGCCGGGTGGTGCTGCACATCCCCTACGACCAGGGCGGGCTGGTGGATCTGCTCCACCGCCAGGCCAAGGTGGAGCGGGTGGACTATGGCGCATGTATCGAGGTGGAGGCTGTGTGCACCCCCGTGCAGCTGGGCCGGCTGAAGGAGTATGTGGTGTCCGGCTGGACGCCGCCCAAGGAGTTCTGGGAAGACTGAATTGCCATAATAGATCGATAAGGGAGGGCAACGCCATGCAGACACTGGAGACCGAGCGCCTGATCCTGCGCCCCTTCACGGAGGACGACGCGCAGGCGCTCTATGCCTACGCCAGCCATCCGGAGGTGGGTCCCCCGGCGGGATGGAAGCCCCACGAGAGTGTGGAAGAGAGCCGGGAGGTCATCCGGACCATTTTTCTCCCCTCCGATACCCTGGCGGTGGTGCGCCGGGCCGATGGACGGCTCATCGGCTCGGCGGGCTTTGTGGACCGGCACCGCACCGAGCTGGGCACTCCCAGCGAGGAGATCGGTTATTCCCTGGCCCGGGACTGCTGGGGCCAGGGGCTGATCCCCGAGGCGGTGCGGGCCATTATCCGCCACGCTTTTACGCAGCTGGATTACCAGGCTCTGTGGGCCGCCTATTACGATGGCAACCGCAAGTCCAAGCGGGTGATGCTCAAGTGTGGGATGACCTACCGCCTCTCCCGGACAGAGCCGGTGGCCCAGTTGAACGAGACCCGGCTGGCCCATTACTTTGCCATCACGAGAAGGGAGTGGGAAGCACAGTGACGGAATATCTCATCCCCACGGCGGCCTCCGAGACGGAGTTTGTGGAGAAGCGCTCCCGCTTCATCGGCCACGTCTGGCCGGTGGAGAGCGAGGAGGAGGCCCGCGCTCATATCGAGGCCATGAAAAAGAAATACTACGACGCCCGGCACAACTGCTGGTGCTACCGCATCAAGGACGGCGGCGTGGAGCGCTACTCCGATGACGGGGAGCCCCAGGGCACCGCGGGACAGCCCATGCTCAACGTGTTTCAGCGGGAGCAGGTCACCAACGTCTGCTGCGTGGTGACCCGGTACTTCGGCGGGATCCTGCTGGGGGCCGGCGGGCTGGTGCGGGCCTATACCCAAAGCGCCAAGGACGCCCTGGACGCAGCGGGAATTTCGGTAGTGCGTCGGTGGGTAGAGGTAGCGGTACCCTGCCCCTATTCCTTTTTTGAGCGCATCAAGCTGGAAGTGGAGGCCAAGGGAGGCGTGCTGGGCGAGGTGGAGTACGCCGCCGACGTGACCGTCCATGCCCTGTTGCCTGAGGAGGCGGTGGATGGATTTTCCGCCCGGCTCACCGAACTTACCGCCGGCGCGCTGGAGCCTTTGCTTTTGGGGGAGTCTTTTCAGGCCGTTCCTCTTGGATAATATGAACAAATCGTGAATCTTTCGCGAAAAAAGAAGGGTTTTGCCTAGCAATGGCGTATATAGTTCCAGAGAGGTAGGTGGTTGCCCTTGACACCCAGAGAGCAGACCGAAGCGCTGGAACGGGAGATGCTGTCTCCCTTTGCCTGCCAGTCCTCCCAGTCCAAAGGCAGGGCAGTCCCGCTGGAGCCCTGTCCGGTGCGGACCTGTTTTCAGCGGGACATCGACCGCATCGTCCACTCCAAGGCCTTCCGGCGGCTCAAGCACAAGACCCAGGTCTTTCTGGAGCCGGAAGGGGACCATTACCGCACCCGCATGACCCATACCATCGAGGTCAGCCGCATCGCGCGGACCATTGCCCGGGGCCTGCGGCTCAACGAGGACCTGGCCGAAGCGGCGGCCTACGGCCACGATCTGGGGCACACCCCCTTCGGCCATGCCGGAGAGCGGGTGCTGGACGAGATCATGCCCGGCGGCTTTGCCCACAACCAGCAGTCGCTGCGGGTAGTGGACCGGCTGGAGAAGGAGGGCGAGGGGCTCAACCTGTGCTATGAGGTCCGGAGGGGCATCCTCTGCCACACCGGGCCGGACCAGGCCGAGACGCTGGAAGGCCAGCTGCTGCGCCTGGCCGACAAGATCGCCTACATCAATCACGATATCGACGACGCGATTCGTGGAAAAATCATTTATCCCATGGATATCCCCATTTCTATCTCCCAGACCCTTGGTTTTACCCACTCGGAGCGAATCAACACGCTGACGGTGGATATCATTGCCGCCAGCGTGGGAAAGCCGGTCATTGCCCAGTCGCCCGCCTGCCGGGATGCCATGAATGAACTGCGGTCCTTTATGTTTGAATATGTTTACCGCAACCCGGTGGCAAAGGGAGAAGAGGGTAAGGCCCAGGATATGCTCCGCCGCCTCTTTGAGGCCTATGTGAAGGATCCGGACAAGCTCCCGCCGGAATATCAGGCCATCCGGATAGAGGAGGGGGTAGAGCGGGCCGTGTGCGATTATATCGCAGGCATGACCGATATCTACGCCGTGGAGCGCTTCCAGGAGCTTTTTATCCCAAAATCCTGGAGTGTGAAATGACAAAGGGGTATGAGGAGAGTTGACTGCGGCAAAACTAGTCGGAAGGAGGACGCGGCTTGCCGATCCCGGAACAATTTATTGACGAGCTGGTGGCCCGCAGCGATATTGCGGATGTGGTGTCCTCCTACGTCCACCTGACCCGGAAGGGGAACAACCTTTGGGGCCTGTGTCCCTTCCACAATGAAAAGACGCCGTCCTTTTCCGTCTCTCCGGATAAGCAGATCTATCACTGCTTCGGCTGCGGAAAGGGGGGCGGGGTGATCTCCTTTGTGATGGAGATGGAACACCTGCCCTTTCCCGACGCGGTGCGTGTACTGGCCCAGCGGGCCGGGCTTGAGGTGCCGGACGCCGGTGTGGACGACGCCGGGCGGAAAAAACGGGCCCGGGCGCTGGAGGCCAACCGGCGGGCCGCCCGGTTCTATCACGACTATCTCAAAAGTCCCGGGGGCAGGCGGGTGCAGGAGTACATTGCCCAGCGGCGCATCGCGCCCCGCACCGCCACCCGCTTCGGCCTGGGAGCCGCCCCCGACCAGTGGGACACCCTGACCCGGGCATTGACGGCCGAGGGCTTCAGCAAGATGGAGCTCATTGACGCCGGACTGGCCGTGGCGGGAAAGAACGGCGGCATCTACGACAAGTTCCGCTCCCGCCTTATGCTTCCCGTCATCGATGTGCGGGGGGATGTGGTGGGCTTTACCAGCCGCATTCTGCCGGGGGAGGAGGGGGCCAAGTACCTCAACACCCCGGAGACGGTGGTGTTCCACAAGGGGCGGCTGGTGTATGCACTTAACTTTGCCAAGGCCACCAAGCGCCCCAATCTGGTGCTGGTGGAGGGCAACATCGACGTTATCACTCTGCACCAGGCGGGGTTTGACAACGTGGTGGCCACCATGGGCACCGCCCTCACGGAGGAGCACGCCCGCATCCTGGCCCGCTATACCAAGGAACTGGTGCTCTGCTACGACAACGACGCCGCCGGTAAGCAATCCACCGACCGGGTGCTCCACATTTTGAAAAACGCCAATCTGAACGTGCGGGTGCTTCAGCTGCCCAACGCCTACGACGCCGAGGGCAAGCCCATCAAGCAGGACCCGGACGATTTTGTAAAACGCTTTGGCCCGGCCGCCTTTGAGAAGTGTCTCAATGGCAGCGCAGGGCAGAATGACTACCGGCTGGAGACGCTGCTGCAAAAGCACAATCTGGCGGATGAAGAGGGACGGCTTGCTTTTTTGCGGGACGCGGTGGAGGTAGTGGCTGCCTTGCAAAGTCCCATCGAGCGTGAGATTTATGGAAACAAGGCGGCTGCGGCCGCAGGAATTTCGGGAGACGCCATGGCCCGTGAGGTGGAGCGTTTCCGGAAAAACCGGACATGGCAGGCCAGAAAGCAGCAGACCCGTAAGGAGCTGACCCCCGCCATCCAGCTGCAGCCCAGGGAGCGGGAGCTGCGCTACACCAACCTGCGTTCCGCACGGGCGGAGGAGGGGGTGTTGCGGCTGTTGCTGTTGGAGCCGGAGTTGTTCAGCCAGGTGGCAGGTTTGGGGCCGGAGCAGTTTTCCTCCCCGGTGCTGGCGAAAGCCTATACGCTGCTATGCCAGCGGCACCGGGCGGGGCGTTCAACCCAATTGGCTGCTCTGGCTGGCGAGCTGACGCCGGAAGAGATGAGTCATCTGGCAGGTATTTTGGACCAACCGGAGGCATTGGCCAACAGCGGCCAGGCGCTCCGGGATTACATAGAGATCATTGAGACCGAGGCCATCAAGCGGGGCGGGAATGGTGCACAGGACCCACTGCTGGCGGCGCAGGAGAAATTCAGAGAGAAAAAAGGCTATGGAGGACGACCGCATGAGTGAAAAGAAAACCACCGGCAAAAAAGTGCTCACCCTGACCTTGGAGGATCAGAGCAAGCTGGCCCGCGACAACGCCAAGAAGATGGAGCAGGGCAAGATCGAGGTCATGAAAGTTGTCGAAGGCGTACAGGGCGCGGAAAAGCTGGCGGAGTTGATCGAGCGGGGCAAGAAAAACGGCAAGCTTTCGGCCAGTGAGCTGATGGACGTGCTGGAGAACATGGATCTGGAAAGCGAACAGATGGACAAGATCTATGATACTCTGGAAAACCTGGGCATCGACACGGTGGGCGACGATTATCTGCCCGAACTGGCCGACGACGTGATGCCTCCCCTGGAGGAGCTCAACGAGATTGAAGAGCTGCCGGAAGAGGAGATCGTGGACCCCAACACCCTGGTGGATTCCTTCGGCATCGACGATCCCGTGCGGATGTACCTCAAGGAGATCGGCAAGGTCAACCTCCTGACCCCCGATGAGGAGGTTCAGCTGGCCCAGGACATGGGGGCCGGCGACGCGGCCAAGGAACAGATGAGGGAGATCGAGCAGGCCCGGAAGAAGGGAGAAGAGGTCACCCTTACCCCTGAGGAGGAGCGGGAGATCCGCCGTCAGATCAAGCGGGGCGAAGCGGCCAAGCAGCGCCTGGCCGAGGCCAACCTGCGTCTGGTGGTCTCCATTGCCAAGCGGTATGTGGGCCGCGGCATGCTGTTCCTGGACCTGATCCAGGAGGGCAACCTGGGCCTCATCAAAGCCGTGGAGAAGTTTGACTACACCAAGGGCTATAAATTCTCCACCTACGCCACCTGGTGGATCCGGCAGGCCATCACCCGCGCCATCGCCGATCAGGCCCGTACCATCCGTATCCCGGTACACATGGTGGAGACCATCAACAAGGTCATCCGGGTTTCCCGGCAGCTGCTGCAGGAGCTGGGCCATGATCCCACGCCGGAGGAGATCGCCGAGGAGATGAACATGCCGGTGGATAAGGTGCGGGAGATCCTGAAAATCGCCCAGGAGCCGGTGAGCCTGGAGACCCCCATTGGTGAGGAAGAGGACTCCCATCTGGGTGACTTTATTCCCGATGAGGACGCCTCAGAGCCTTCTGAGGCTGCCAGCTTCACCCTGCTCAAGGAGCAGCTGGTGGACGTGCTGAGCACGCTGACCCCCAGGGAGGAGAAGGTGCTCAAGCTGCGCTTTGGCATCGAGGACGGCCGCACCCGTACGCTGGAAGAGGTGGGCAAGGAGTTCAATGTGACCCGCGAGCGTATTCGCCAGATCGAGGCCAAGGCCCTGCGCAAACTGCGCCACCCCAGCCGCAGCAAGAAGCTGAAGGACTTCCTGAATTAAATCAAAAGACGCGGAGCGAAAGCTCCGCGTTTTTTTAAAATAAATATTGCAATTCATATAGGAATATAGTAATATATGGAGCGAAGGAAAGGAAACCGAGTGGACCGGGCATACTGGGTCCAAGGAGGAACGAGTTTATGAACAACATCCAGAAAGTAGCGATCATCGGCTGCGGCTTTGTCGGCTCCAGCATTGCCTTTACTCTGATGCAGAGTGGTACGTTTTCTGAACTGCTGCTCATTGACGCCAATCATCAGCGGGCGGAAGGGGAAGCCATGGACCTGTCCCACGGGCTGCCCTTTGCTCATCCCATGGACATCCGGGCGGGAAGTTACGACGATATCGCCGATTGTGCGCTGGTCATCGTTACCGCCGGCGCGGGGCAGAAGCCGGGGGAGACCCGGCTGGACCTGGTGCACAAGAACGTGGAGATTTTTAAGAGTATCATCCCTGAGGTGGCCAGACGCAATCCAAACGCTATTTTGCTCATTGTTTCCAACCCGGTAGACGTGCTGACCTATGCGGCGTGGAAACTCTCGGGCTATCCGGCCAACCGGGTGCTGGGCTCCGGCACGGTGCTGGACACTGCCCGGCTGAAGTACCTTCTGGGGGAGCGGCTGCAGGTGGACAGCCGCAGCGTGCATGCGGTCATCATCGGTGAGCACGGCGACAGTGAGCTGGCGGTATGGAGCGGTGCCAACGTCTCCGGCGTGCCGCTGGATCACTTCTGCGAGCTGAGGGGCTTCTATGACCACGACAAGGCGGACGAGTGGCTCCACCGGGAGGTTCGGGACAGTGCCTATGAGATCATCCGCCGCAAGGGTGCGACCTATTATGGCGTGGCCATGGCGGTCAAGCGCATCGTCCACGCCATTGTGCGGGATGAGCATTCGGTGCTGCCTGTGTCCAACCTGGTGCAGGGGCAGTACGGCATCGAGAACCTGTGCATGAGTGTGCCGGCTATCGTGGGGCGCAACGGGGTAGAAACCACCCTGGAAATCCCGCTGGCGGAGGAGGAGCATCGCGCTCTGGCCGCCTCGGCCCAGACCCTGCAGCAGGTCATCCAGAGCCTGGATCTGTAAAAAGACAAACAGCCTCCCCGGACCGTTGCGGTCCGGGGAGGCGTTTTTTACAGTGTGCTGAGGTAATTGGCGATGCCGGTTGCGATGCCTTCGGCCAGCTTTTGCTGATAGGCGTCATCCTGCAGTCTGGAAAGCTCCTCCAGATTGGACATGAATCCACATTCCACCAGTACGGCGGCCATGTTGGTCTCCCGCAGAACGGCAAAGTTGGCCGAGGAGATACCACGGTCGATCCCGCCGGTGGCGGCGCACACCGCCTGCTGTACAGCGGTGGCGAAATTCATACTGCGGGTGCTGGAGGGGTAATGGTAGGTGTAGATCCCCTGGAAGGAGGGGACGGTACCCGAGGCGTTGATGTGGATGCTGACAAACAGGTCAGCGTTGGCCGCATTGGCAATGTCGGCCCGGGTATAGAGGTCCACGGTGGAATCGCCGGGGCGGGTCAGTACCACATTATAGCCCTGCTGTACCAGGATCGTTTCCAGCTTGGTGGTGATGGCGAGGGTCAGGTCTTTTTCCAGTACGTCCTGTCCGGAGGCGTCGGGGTAGACGGCGCCGGGGCTACTGCCGCCGTGTCCGGCATCCAATGCGATGGTGTATGCATTGGGATTGGTAGGGGTGGTGGGAGTGGAGGGATCCGTTGGTGTTTCTGCGGGCGGGATAAGGGTAACGCGCACGTTGTTTGCACCGGCGGAGATGGCGACGTTGCCCGCGTAGGTAATGCCGTCCTTCAGGTCCAGGACTACCCGCAGCGTGTGGGGATATCCGTATCCCAGATCGTCCCCGTGCTGGTAGTAGCGCACGCTTTCCAGCAAATCGCTGTCCACCGGCAGGGTGGTGATCTCCCCGGAGTCAGCCCCGGTGGTGAGTACTGCGCCCAACAGATCGATGGCTACCCGGTCTCCCAGATCCAGCACCCGGTAAACCGGTGTATGGTCGGTGGTAATGGTAACAACATGGGCCTCAGCATCTACGGTGATGCCGCTGACATACCCATTGTCCCCCTCTTCCGGGACAACCGGCGTGGGAGAAGGCGTGGGGGTGGGGGTAGGGGTAGGGGTTGGTACGGGAGTCTCAGTATAACCAGGAGATGTAATCTGAGCGGTAAAGGTATCGTTGTCCCACTCCACGGTGGCACCCAGCTGTTCAGAGACAAAACGAAGGGGGACCATGGTGCTCTCCCGTCCGTCATATTTGACCACGCCCGCGGGAACGCCGTCGGGCAGCTGTACGCTCTGCCCATCCACCAGCGCGGTGTCCGAACCTAAGGTCAACACGATGGTCTTGTCCTCTTGCAGCAACAGGACCTGGCGGGTTTCCGGCACCCAGGTGACCGAAATGCCCAAGGCCTCCGCGATGAGACGTACCGGAACCAGCGTCCGGCCGTTTTGATCTTGCTGGGGATACTGCACCAGGGCGGGAGCATCTTCCGGAACCAGTGGAGCGCCGTCCAGCGTTAGGGTCACCTGATCGGTTTGGGTCAGTTCACCGTAACGCTGGCTGGACTCGTCATAGAAGTAGACGGAGAGCGTATTGACCGCTCCGACCGGCAAAAGTAAAGCCAGAAGTACAACTGTAAGCAAACAGGCGATGGTTTTTTTCATGGCAGAACTCCTCTGTGAAATATGCCACTATTCTACCGTATTCCGCATCACCCGTCAAGGAAACCGGGGGAAAAAGGTTAACATAAATTATGGATGCGCTTTTGTGCACTACTGTAAAAACAGGGAAATGCCTTGCACTTTGCCCTAAAAGTTGCTATCATAAAAAAGAAACACATACCAATGGAGGGGATTTCCATGCTGCATGTCACCAGTCATGGCGTGTATTATAAAAACGGCCGCTTTCTTCCGGTAGAGGACGGCCCTGCGGCCGGTTTGCCAGCCCCGGAAGAGGCAAAGAAGGGCACCATGGCCTATGCCATTCTAGAGGCACACAACACGGCGGAGGGAATGGACAAGCTGGCCATCCGGTTTGATGCCATGGCCTCCCATGACATCACCTATGTGGGTATCATTCAGACTGCCCGTGCCTCCGGCATGAAGCAGTTCCCACTGCCCTATGTGCTCACCAACTGCCACAACTCCCTGTGTGCCGTGGGCGGCACCATCAACGAGGACGACCATGTATTCGGCCTGTCGGCGGCCAAGAAATACGGCGGTGAATTTGTCCCCGCCCACCAGAGCGTCATCCACTCCTACATGCGGGAGCGGTACGCCGCCCCGGGCAAGATGATCCTGGGCTCCGACTCCCACACCCGTTACGGTGCTTACGGCACCATGGCCATCGGTGAGGGCGGCCCTGAGCTGGCTCGCCAGCTGTTGGAAAAGACCTACAACATCAGCTATCCCAAGGTCATTGCCATCTACCTTACCGGAGCACCCATCCCCGGAGTGGGTCCTCAGGACGTGGCACTGGAACTGATCCGCTCCACCTTTAAGGATGGCGCGGTGAAGAACGCGGTCATGGAATTCTTTGGCCCGGGTGTGGCCAACCTGTCCATGGACTACCGTTCCGGCATCGATGTCATGACCACTGAGACCACCTGCCTGTCCTCCGTGTGGCCTGCCGACGATACCCTGAAGGACCACCTGACTGTGCTGGGCCGTGGGAACGAGTTCAAACGCCAGGCACCCGCCGACGGGGCCTACTATGACGGGGTTATCGAGGTGGCACTGGACCAGATTCGGCCCATGATCGCCCTGCCGTTCCACCCCTCCAACGCTTACACCATCCAGGAGTTCAAGGAGAATATGGAGGACCTGCTCCACCAGGTGGATGAGGACACCGTGCACCAGCTCAAGCTGAAGAACAAGCCGGCCTCCCTGCTGGAGAAGATCGTGGACGGCCAGTTCCACGTGGACCAGGGCGTCATCGCCGGCTGCTCCGGCGGCACCTATCAGAACATTGTCCGGGCGGCCCAGATCCTGGACGGTCACGCCATCGGCGCCGACGAGTTCTGGCTGTCGGTCTATCCCACCAGCCAGCCCGTCAATCTGGAGCTGACCCGGAAGGGCTACATCACCTCCCTGATGGCTGCCGGTGCCTCCATCCGCTCCTGCTTCTGCGGTCCCTGCTTCGGCGCCGGGGATGTGCCCGCCAACGGGGCTTTCTCTATCCGCCACTCCACCCGCAACTTCCCCAACCGGGAGGGGTCCAAGCCCTCCGACGGGCAGGTGTCCTACGTGGCCCTGATGGACGCCCGGTCCATTGCTGCCACCGCCCTCAACGGCGGTGTGCTCACCGGTGCCGACGAGCTGCCCGACGCCCCTGTGGACCCCGCGGTGGAGCCTTTCTCCTACGATGATACCCCCTATAAGGCACGGGTGTATTTTGGCGTGGGCAAGGCGGACCCCAGCCAGGAACTGGTATTCGGGCCCAACATTGCCGACTGGCCTGAGCAGGTGGCTCTGCCGGAGAACCTGCTGCTTACGGTTTGCTCTGCCATCTACGATCCCGTTACCACCACCGACGAGCTGATTCCCTCCGGTGAGACCTCCTCCTACCGCTCCAACCCCATCAAGCTCTCCGAATTTGCTCTGAGCCGGAAGGATCCCCAGTACGTTCCCCGTGCCAAGGAGGTGCTGGCGGTGGAGAAGCTGCGCCGCACCGATCCGGACGCCCCTGCGGTGAAGGAGGCCCTCATGGGCCACGACGGCAAGGACACCGGTCTGGGCTCCCTGGTGATGGCCCTCAAGCCCGGCGACGGCTCTGCACGGGAGCAGGCCGCCTCCTGTCAGCGGGTGCTGGGCGGCGTGGCCAATCTGGCTGCTGAGTATGCCACCAAACGCTACCGCTCCAATGTGGTGAACTGGGGTATGCTGCCTTTCATCGCCGAGGGGGTCAAGGATTGGAACGTCCAGCCTGGTGACAAGCTGTATATCCCCGGCGTGCGCTCTGCCCTGGACAGCGGGGCCGAGGAGATTCCCGCCACCCTCATCCAGAACGGGGTGGAAAAGACCGTCACCCTGAAGCTGCCCGGCATGACCCGGGAAGAGCGGGATATCGTGCTGGCTGGGTGTCTCATCAACTATTACGCTAAGTAAGACATCCCGCTCTTCTCCGCCGCTTGCGGCGTACAAGCGTTTTGGGCCTATGGCCTAGGACCTTGATGCGGGGCGAATTTACTTCGCCCCAGCAGATTTTATCCGCCTTAGGGCCCCACGGAGTTTGATCCGTGGGGAGCGCGGGATATCGTTCTGGCCGGCTGCCTGATCAACTACTACGCAAAATAATGTTCCCTTCTGCGCAATCATTGCTCCCTCTCAAGTGTGTATCGGGTAGAAACACAGGAAGGAGGATCTGCCATGAAGCGTCTGCTCCGCGCCATTCCCTGTCTTCTGCTCAGTCTGGTCCTGCTGTGGGGGACCGCCTCTGCCGATGTGGGGCCCAAAGAGTCCCTTACCATCACGGTGGTCAACCCACCGAATGGGATATACTACCTGGACCTGCTCCACCAGGATGAAAGCGGCTCTGCCAATCTGAACCTGGGAGACTATGACCCAGCTCTGGTGGAGGGGCTGCGCAGCTGGGAGGGGGAGGGCTGGTATCCCGCCCTGGTACACGGCACCAACCCGCCGCTGTTTGGAGACCTGCTGCCAGGGGAGGATGGCACCCATACCTTCTCCTATTTTGGCCTTCCGGAGACCTTCCGCATTGCGGTATCTTCTGCCGACGGCGCCCAGGCCACGGCGGAGCCCTTTACCAGGACGGTGTTCCATACCGAGCTGGTATATGACTACGCCACCAATACCATCACCCGCTCCACCTCTACGGTGGGGTACTATCTCACACAGTTTCTTTCCACCCTGATCCCAACTTTGGTGGTGGAGGGAGTTCTCCTGTGGCTGTTCGGATTCCGTAGCCGGCGGAGTGTAGTGGTGTTTCTGGTGGTCAATCTGGCGACCCAGGCGGTCCTCCATATTCTGCTGGGCTCGTCTATCCTGGCAGTGGGGGCCCATTCCCTCTACTACCTGCTGTTACTGCCGGTGGAGGCTCTGATTTTGGTGGCGGAGGCGATTGCCTATGGCCTGCTGCTGCGGGACCAGAAGGCCATCCGCCGGGTTGGGTACGCGGTGTGCGCCAATCTGGCCAGCTACGCTGCCGGATTTTTACCGCTCCACCTGATGGCGCAGTTTCTTCTGGGCCGGTGGTAAAGAATTGTTTTACAGAATGGAAAAAGTGCGGTATAATACGATATGCTGGGTAGGAATTGCCCAGCATATCGTATTTTTTGTTTAGACAAGGGGATCTCTATGAAAAAATTGCTCGCGGCGGCCTGTACCCTGGGCCTCCTGCTCTCGGCCTGTTCCGCTCCCGCTGCCTCCCAGCCTGAGGACGACGGTAAGCTGCACATCCTGGCTACCACCTACCCGGTATACCTGTTCACCACAGCGGTGACCGAGGGAGTGGATAGCGTGGAGGTCAGTTTGCTCGTGAACCAGCAGACCTCCTGCCTCCACGACTATACCCTTACGGTCAATGACATGAAGGCCATCGAGGGTGCGGACGTGATCGTGATGAATGGCGCTGGGCTGGAGGACTTTATGGACGATGCCCTGGCGGCTTCCGAGGCGCCGGTAATCGACTGTTCCGAGGGCATCGAACTGCTGCCCGCCCTGGGGCATGAGGGCCATGACCACGATACGGAATACGATCCCCATATCTGGATGAATGAGGAGTCGGCCGCTGTGATGATGAACAATATTGTTCACGGCCTGGGGGAAGTGGATGAAGGCAATCTGGAGCGGTATACCGAAAACGGTACCGCTGCCACAGCGTTGCTCCCGGGCGATGATCCCCGGCTGGCAGAACTGACCTGTCCCTATCTCATCACGTTTCACGACGGATTCCAATACTTTGCCCAGGACAATGGCCTTACGCTCTTAAAGGCGATTGAGGAAGAGGAGGGTTCGGAGGCCTCTGCTGCTGAGATCCAGGAGATCGTCTCTCTCATCAGGAAGTATGATATTCCGGCTATTTTCACTGAGGTCAACGGCTCGGACGCTACCGCCCAGGCCATTTCTCGGGAGACTGGCTGTGAAGTTTATCAGCTGGATATGATCATGAGCGGCGACGGTACCGGTATCCAGCCCTATATTGATGCCATGCAGAAGAACATGGACACCATCGTGGAGGCGTTGGGATGAGCGTACACAAACATGGGAGTACCGGCCCGGGCTGTGCCGGGACCTGTTGCCTGAAGGTCAGTGGCCTGGGTGTCAACTTCGGCGGGGAAGAGGTGTTGAAGAACGTCTCCTTTCACCTGCACTGCGGAGAGATCGTGGCCCTGATTGGGCCCAACGGGGCGGGGAAGAGCTCTCTGTTCCGCACCATTCTGGGGCAGGTGCCCCACTCCGGAACCATAGAATTCCAGCGGGCCGGGGGCGACAAAACCCGGCCGCTCATTGGGTACGTGCCCCAGTCCCCCACCTTTGACCGGGGGGACCCGGTGAGTGTATTTGACTTTTTCTCCGCCGCCATCTCTGACTGGCCGGTGTTTTTGCCCTCACCCAAGCGCCTGCGGGAGCGGGTGCGGGCCTGCCTGGCCCGGGTGCACGGTGAGGGCCTGATGGACCGGCGGATGGGAGCTCTGTCCGGCGGCGAGCTGCAGCGGGTGCTGCTGGCCCTGGCGCTGGAGCCGCTGCCCCACATCCTGGTGCTGGACGAGCCCCTTTCCGGTGTGGATATCGACGGGGAACGGCAGCTGCTGGACATGCTGGATGAGATCCGGACCAGCTACGATTTGTCTATCCTTTTGTCCACCCACGATTTTGCAACCCTGCCCCAGTACGCGGACAAGGTCATCCTGCTTAAGAGTGAAGTGCTGCGGGTGGGGCCGCCGGATGAGGTACTCTCCTCGCCGGAATTCCAGGCGGTCTTCCACCTGGATTTGGGGAAGGGGGGACGAAACTGATGCAGCTGTGGTATTCTCTGGTGGGTCTGCTGCCCTTTGAGTGGGCCGCACCCGGCGCCATGTATTTCATGAAGAACGCCCTGCTGGCGGTGCTGGTGATTTCGCCGCTGTTCGGCCTTTTGTCCACCATGGTGGTGACCAACCGGATGAGCTTTTTCTCTGACGCGCTGGGTCACTCCGCCTTTACCGGCATCGCCATCGGCACTTTGTGCGGCTTTGCCGACCCTATGTGGTGCGCGGTTCTGCTGGCGGCGGCCTTTGCCCTGCTGTTCACTTACGTGCGCCACAGGTCCAATATGGCCAGCGACACGGTAATCGGCGTGTTTTCTTCCACTGCTGTGGCCTTGGGCATTTTTATCGCCACGCTGGATGGCGGTAGCTTTACCAAATTCAACAGCCTGCTCATCGGCGATATTCTCAGCGTGGAACCGGGAAAGATCGCGCTGCTGGCCGCCATTCTGCTGGTGGTGGTGGTGCTTTGGGTGTGTGCGTTTAACCAGCTGATGCTCGCTTCCATCCATCCCGCTCTGGCTGACAGCCGGGGGGTCAAAGTCTTCTGGCAGGAGGCGGTCTTCACTGTGGCCATCGCCGTGGTGGTCACCGTATCTATGACCTGGGTGGGCCTGTTGGTGATCAACTCTCTGCTGGTGCTGCCGGCGGCATCGGCCCGCAATTTGGCCAGAAATATGCGGCAATATCATCTGATTTCCCTGCTTGGAGCTATCGTGGCTGGGGTCGCAGGTCTTATGACGTCCTACTACATCGGCTCTTCGGCCGGCGCCTCCATTACGCTCTATCTGGCGATCTGGTTTGCCATCACCTTCCTGCTGCGGAAGACACGTATGTAAACAAAATTCCCCGGCGTCTTAGACGCCGGGGAATTTTTTTACCAACAGATGGGCTGGATAGCGGCCAATTCTTCCTGGTGAGCCTCCACCAGAACGGCCAACTCATTCAGGTCAGACTCGGTTCCCATGTCGTTGCGCATGGCATCCCCCTCCCAGTGGTAAAAGCTCAGGGTGATCACACAGGAAAGACCTTCCACTCGCAGCTCGGCGGGATCTCCGCCCCGTTCTTCCCCGTAGACCTCCGGGGAGAGATAACCCTTCCAGACCCCCTCCAAGCCATCTGCCGGCTCATAGTAATAATATTCCTTGTCCCGTCCGCCTGTTGCCTGGTCATCCTCCGGGGAATGGAGGGTGAGGAGTAGCCTGCGGCCCTCTGGGCCCTCATATTCCAAACAAACATAGGAATTTGGAGAAAACACTTGCAAAGCAGTTACTTCTTCCAGCGGTACAGGCTGTTCCAGCGGCAGGCCCTCTGCAGAGTCTACACGCAGGAGAGACATGGATCGATCACTCGCGGGAGAAGGGGAAGGGCCGCCGAAAAACAACGCTGTAAAGGTATATGCACCCAATTGTTCCGGCAGGCAGATGGCCGGATCGTAGGCTGCCACTTCCTCCAGCCCAACCAGAGGGCTGACGTCACGGGCAACAAAGCAGGCCTCACCAGTCTGGAAGCATACCGCCTCGTCCCGGGCAAGATCCAGTGTGTCGGCCAGCTCCTGGGCCCGGGCCTCGGCCTGGGACCAGAGGAGAGCCTGAGCGTCCTCACCGCTGCCTGCACTGCTTTGCGTGACTGGAACAAGCTCACCTGTTCGGACATAGTCCGCCAGAGCGGCGGCTACGGCAGCCACCTTCTCCAGATCCACCTGGTCGGGGGTGTCGGCGGGGCTGTGGAGCAGCTCGCCCAGCGAGGATCCGTCCTCCCCGGTCTCGGCGGCGCCTACATTGACGGCAGGGATGCCTTGCTGATAAAAGGTATTGTGATCGCTGTTGCCGGAGGGGGCGATCTCGGTCGTCAGCCCGGCCTTCTCCAACTGATCCTGGACGGCCTCCGCCAGGGGGGTGCAGTTGTCCGACAGGCTTACTACCTGGGTGCCCGCCCAGCCGATGGTGTCCAGGTTGATGACATTGTATTGGTCATAGGGGAGTCCGGCTTCCACCAGGGCGGCGCTGCCCCGCAGACCGTTGTCCTCCCCGTTGAAGGCGCAGAATACCACATCCACCGGCGGGGGATTCTCATCGCCGGAGAGCAGGCGCACCAGCTCCAGCAGAGCGGCGACTCCGGCGGCATTATCCACGGCTCCGGTATACACGGTGTCCCCATAAGAGCCCACGTGGTCGAAATGAGCCGTGAGCAGGATGGCCTGACTTCGGTCGTTCCCCGGCAGGACCCCAATCACATTGTGGAACAAATCCCGGTAGGTGGTCAGACCGCGCGAGAGGGACAGGTGTGTGCAGCCATCCAAAGCTTCATAGAGGGCGGGGTCCACCTTGAGCTGGGGAGTGGACGCGCCCAGACTGGGGTTGGCCGTCACCAGTTCCTGACAGAGGACGGTGGCCAGAGGAAGCTCTTCGGTCTGCACAAAGCTGGATGTAAGCAGGACCCGGTCGGCCAGCGCCGGATCGGATGGGTCAACGGTCACCTCTCCGGAAAAGCCGGTCCGGCCCAGATAGGGATAGAAGTCCTCACCGGACTGGAACTCCCGCGTGGTCCCGTCGGAGTAGGTAGCGGTGAGGATCTGGTTCTGAGTCGCCGAATCAAACACTTCCTGGATATAGGGAACCCGGTAGTCATCCGCATCGTCCCAGTAGCTCAGCCCGGAGTGCTGGAACTGCTGGGCGATGTAGTCCCGGGCCAGGTCATTGCCTTCGGTGCCGGTAAGCCGGCCCTTTCCTTCCTGGCAGAGGTAGGTGAGATCGGCCTCCAGAGCGTTGGGGCCCACCGGTGCGCCGCAGGCCGGAAGCAGGAGCAGCAGTGCCAGGGTGAGCGTGAGCGCACGCGTTCGTTTCATACCGTAGACTCCTCATAGACATACCGGCCCCATCCGCAGAAGATGAGGCCGGTATCTGCATATTCAGAACAGATGGATGGTGGTGATCAGGCCGGAGAACACGATGGAGACGGTGGAGCACAGCTTGATCAGGATGTTCAGGGAGGGGCCGGAGGTGTCCTTGAAGGGGTCGCCTACGGTATCGCCGATGACGGCGGCCTTGTGACATTCAGAGCCCTTGCCGCCGTGATGTCCGGCCTCGATGTACTTTTTGGCGTTGTCCCAGGCGCCGCCGGCGTTGGACATGAATACAGCCACCACAAAGCCGGTGACGGTCACGCCGCCCAGCAGGCCCACCACGGCCTCCGCGCCCAGAATCAGGCCGGTGACCACGGGGACCACGATGGCCAGCAGGGAGGGGAGGACCATCTCATGCAGGGCACCCTTGGTGCACAGGTCCACGCAGGAGGCGTAGTCGGGGTCTACTTTCCCCTCCATAATGCCGGAGATCTCGCGGAACTGGCGGCGGACCTCCACTACGATGGACTGGGCCGCACGCTGTACGCCGCTCATAGTGAGAGCCGCAAAAATGAAGGTAAGCATAGCGCCCACAAACAGGCCCACCAGCACGGCGGGATTGGTGATGGACAGATCCAGGTGCTCCAGCCGTCCCTTGACCACATCCACATAAGAGACCAGCAGGGCCAGGGCGGTAAGGGCAGCCGAACCGATGGCGAAGCCCTTGCCGGTGGCGGCGGTGGTATTGCCCAGGGAGTCCAGTGCATCGGTGCGGTTGCGGACTTCCTCGCCCAGGCCGCTCATTTCGGCGATGCCGCCGGCGTTGTCCGCCACGGGACCGTAAGCGTCAGTGGCCAGCGTGATGCCCAGGGTGGAGAGCATGCCAACGGCGGCGATGCCGATGCCGTACAGGCCCTTGGAGAAGAGCAGATCATAGTCGGCGCCGCCGGTGGTCAGGGAACCGCCGGCAGCCAGGAAAGAGACGATGATGGCGATGCCGATGATGACGATAGGGGCGGCGGTGGACATCATGCCCAGGGAAATACCGCCGATGATGGTGGTGGCCGCACCGGTCTCGGTGGAGTCGGCCAGCTTCTGGGTGGGCTTATAAGTATCGGAGGTGTAGTATTCCGTGAAGTAGCCGATGGCGCATCCGGCGATCAAACCCGCCAGGATAGCGGCGTAGACGCCCATATTCTCCGCGCCCAGCACAAAGTAGGTCAGAGGGGCGGCGGCCACCGCGGCTAGGATAGCAGCGGTATAGGTGCCTTTGCGCAGGGTGGCCAGCAGAGATTTCTGGGTGGCGTCCTCTTTGGTACGGATGAGGAAGGAGCCCAGGATGGAGCAGACCACGCCCACCACGGCGATGAGCACCGGCAGCAGCATGGCGTTCCAGGTCAGACCCTCGGCGGAATAGGCGGCGGCGCCCAGAGCGAAGGTGGCCAGAATGGAACCCACGTAGGACTCATAGAGGTCAGCGCCCATACCGGCCACGTCGCCCACGTTGTCGCCTACGTTATCGGCGATGGTAGCGGGGTTGCGGGGGTCGTCCTCAGGGATGCCGGCCTCCACCTTGCCCACCAGGTCGGCGCCTACATCGGCGGCCTTGGTAAAGATGCCTCCACCTACGCGGCCGAACAGGGCCATAAAGGAGGCGCCCATGCCAAACATGACCATAGTCTGGGCGATTTGAGCCCCCTCAAAGTGGGCAACGTACTTCAAAATGTGGAACCAGATGGATACATCCAGCAGGCCAAGCCCAACCACGGTGAAGCCCATAACTGCGCCGGAGGAGAAGGCTACGTTCAACCCGCGGTTCAGACTCTCGTGAGCGGCATTGGCTGTCCGGGCGTTGGCGGAAGTAGCGATCTTCATGCCCACGAACCCGGCAAGCCCCGACCAGATGCCGCCGGTGAGGAAGGCGAAGGGGATAAACCAGTTGTCCAGCATGTTGGAAAAGGCCAAAAGGAGCAAAATTACGAAGACAATAATAAAGATCTTTGCAACGGTGCTATATTGACGCTTAAGGTATGCATTTGCGCCTTTACGAATGGAAGAAGCGATTTTTTGCATCAGTTCAGTGCCCTCTGAGAAGCGCAACACCTTTTTTGCCTGTAGATAAGCGAAAGCTAAAGCGATAATTGCGCCTGCTAAACCGAGCCAAAACAGGTTTTCCATGAGTGTGTTCAACTCCTTTTTTTCTGGAAAGCCTTGCGTTGCAATGCTTTCCGCTTTCAAAGAACAATATTATCTTACTCCATGTTATGCCTGTTTGGCAAGAGTATTTAAAAAAAGAAAGCGTCAAATCAAAAGATTTGACGCTTTCTACAAAGACGGAGACGGTGAGTTAGGAACGCTTCCAGGCGCTTCCGCTGAAGAGAACCAGCACCGGCAGGACCTCCAGACGGCCGATGATCATGCACAGAGACAGGATCAGCTTGGAGAAATCAGAGAAGAAAGAGAAGTTCCCCATAGGACCAACGGCTTCCAAACCGGGGCCAATGTTGCCGATACAGGCCACCACTGCGGTAAAGGTAGTGCCAAAGGAGTTGTTATCAACTGAAATCAACAAAGTGGCGCCCAAAGTGATGAACAGGTAGGCGGCAAAGAAAATGTACACCGAACGGAGGGTATCCTCCTCCACCACACGGCCGTCCAGTTTGACTACATTGACCGAACGGGGATGGATGACCTGACGAATCTCACGCCGGATAGCGCGCAGCAACAGCAGAATACGGGAGCATTTGATGCCGCCGCCGGTAGATCCGGCGCAGGCGCCCACAAACATAAGTAAAATCAAAAGGACGCGGGAAAACTCCGGCCAGAGGTTGAAGTCCGTGCTGGCAAAGCCGGTAGTGGAGATAATGGTACCCACTTGGAACGCAGCGTGCCGAATGGCGCTGCCATCGTGGGGATACATATCCCAAATATTGATAGAAATCAGAACGATACTGCCGAATACAACGATGAGGAAGAAGCGCAGCTCATCGCTGCTCAGCGCCTGCTTGACCTTACCGCACAGCAGCAGGAAGTAGAGGCTGAAATTCACCGAGAAGAGGAGCATGAACACGGTGATAATAATCTCGATGGCCGGACTGCCATAGGCGGCAATGGAGACGTTTTTGACCGCGAAGCCGCCGGTACCGGCGGTAGCGAAGGAATTGACTATACTGTCGTACCAGGGCATACCGGCCATGCGCAGGCAGATGACCTCGATAAGGGTCATGACACAGTAGATGCCATAGAGGATCATGGAAGACTGCCGGGTCTTTGGCACCAGCTTGCTGACCACGGGACCGGGACTCTCCGCTTTCATCAGGTGAAGGGTACGCGCACCCAGACTGGGAAGCAGAGCGATGGTAAGGATCAGTACACCCATGCCGCCCAGCCAGTGCATGAACGAGCGCCAGAAGAGAATACCCTTGGGCAGCGGTTCTACCTCGGTCAGAATGGAAGCACCGGTAGTGGTGAAGCCGGAAACGGCCTCAAAGAAGCAATCGATGTAAGAGTTGAAAAAACCGCTGAAATAAAAGGGAAGCGCACCGAAAGCGGCCACCAACAACCAAATCAGTGCCACCGCGAAAAAGCCCTCGCGGGGAAAGAAATGGTCGTTGCTCTTAAGGAGAGAAAGGACAATGCCCACCACAACCAGCAGGGGGATGGTAATAAGGAAGGGAGAGGGATCTTCGCGGTATATCAGACAGACCAGAAGGGGGAGGAGCATTGCACAGGCTTCCACCAACAGGGTCTTACCAACAAGACGAAGGACAAGTTTATAATTCATTGTCCGCCTCCCAGATCCAGGAGAGAGTCATCATAGATATCATTGATATCCAGAATGCCGTGGTTGCGGGAGATCAGGATGACGGTGTCGCCAGCGGAGATCACGGAGGAGCCGTCCGGAATGACGATACGGCCCTGATGGACCAGAACAGCGATCAGAATGCCCTTTTTCAGGCGCAGATCCCGCAGGGGAACATCGCGGTAGCGGGTAGTCTCATTGACCATGAATTCCATGGCTTCGGCATGTCCGTCAGCGATCTTATAGAGGGCGTTCATAACGCTGCCCTTGGAATTCTGCATACCGCGTACCACCTGAAGAATCTGGCCAGCAGTAAGCAGTTTGGGTGAAATAACGCTGTCCAGACCGGCAGCGTGGGCAATGCCGGCATAATTCTGACGGTTGGATTTGGCAATGACCTTGGAAATGCCCTGCTGCATGGCAAACAGGGAAATAATAAGGTTATCTTCGTCACGGTCGGTCAGGGCCACAAACGCATCGGACGCTGTGACGTTCTCCTGCTCCAGCAGTTCCTGGTCGGTGCCATCGCCGCAGATCACCATAGCATGGGGGAGCATCTCACTCAAATGACGGCAACGATCCAGATTGCGCTCAATGATCTTTACGTGAATCCCCTGCTTTTCCAGCATTACGGCCAGATAATGGGCAATACGGCCGCCGCCGACCAGGAATACCGTACGGCATTTGGGGGTGTGACGGCCAAGCAGACGGAAAAAGGCGGTCAGACCGGAGGGCTCTCCGATCAGATAAAGCCGGTCGCCAGGCTGAGGGACAAACGAGCCGTCCGGAATGACCACCTCACCCTTAACCGTTTCGGCTGCGCACAGCAGCATGGGCAGTGTCTGCAGCTCGGTCTGTTGGGAAAGAGGCTGCCCAGCCAGGAAGTCGCCTTCCCGCACCCGGAAGCTGATCAACTCCACACGCCCGCGGCAAAAGGTCTCCAGATTGGCGGCAGAGGGGAAACGCAGCAGACGGGCGATTTCGATAGCCGTAGCCTGCTCGGGGTTAATCACCAGATCGATACCCAACTCATGTTTGAGCATGGACAACTCCATGGCGTATTCCACGTTACGGACACGGGCGATGGCAAATTTGGCGCCCAGCCGCTTAGCGGTCTGGCAGCAGATCATGTTGACCTCATCCAGACTGGTGGCGGCAATGATGATGTCTGCGGAGTCCACACCGGATTCCCGCAGAGCGGAGATGGAGGCGCCATTGCCCTTGACGCACATTACATCCAGGGCTTCCGAGGCGCGCTTGAGCGCGTCATCATTGGTATCAATGACCGTGACGTCGTGCTCTTCCTGGGAGAGGTGCTCCGCCAACGCGAAGCCCACTTTTCCGTCGCCCACGATAATGATTTTCAAAACTCTACTCATCCTTTCAGGACACGATCGTATGTCCTACACACGTTGCATGGCATATCTTAACTCAAACTGTGGTAGCATGCAAGTGTTTGATCTGATTTTCTGTAAAAAGCGGATGGTTTTTGCAGATTATTTCCAGCACACAAAACAAAGAGGAAAAACATGGAATAAAAAAGCCCCCGGCATATACCGGGGGCTTTTCTGATGCGGAATGTCAGATGGTCCACTCACTGTGGACGAGTCCAATCAAGTACCACTCATTTTCATAGGGCTGCAGCACAACTTTCAGCGAACACCAGTCGTAGCCATTCATAGCTGGGTCCAGTCCTGAATAGTAGTACTCCACAAAACGGGCATCCGGATAGGCAGCATCCACGTTTTCCAATGCGTTGCCTGAGCTGAGCACTTTATCTATACTGATTTGAGGCGCTTGTGTATAGTCAGCATTGAAAACATACCGGTCAAAATAATCCGCCATAGTCAGTCGGATGGGAGTGCCGCTGCCGTCCATTGTCCCCCAGACATACAGTGCATCATCCTCCGGGATCTGGCTGACCTGTTGAGGAGTAAGGGTGCGATCACCATCCGTGGAGACTGTGGAATATGGGGTCAGCGATACACCGGACAGAGGGTGAACAAAAGTGGAAAGGGTATCGTAATCTTCTGCTTTCAAAGCCTCCAATATTTGACCGGCCCGTTCGACCAGATGGGGATTATCTTCCGGATCCAGGCTCGCTGTGGGAGGTGCGGAGGCTGATAATGTGGAGTTGCGCACAGGGGAGGCCACAACTGCGGCCTGGACGGGAGGATGAAAGGCCGGGGAAAGGCCGGTGCCCAGCAGCAGCCCAAGAAGAAGGCCGGATGCGAGTGCGGTCATGGAGCACAAGACAGTCTTTTTCATGGCTCACACTCCTCTCCGGGGAAAAATACAATCGATTCTTTCATAGTCCCCTATTCTAAAGGTAAGACAGGGGAAATGCAACAACAAAAGGTTACAAAAACGGATGGATATTTGTACAGCTTGCAAATGAAGTGTGGAATTGCTATACTAACCTTATAAAAAAGTGAGGTGAAGCGCTGTGCATGAGCATGAGCTGCAGTTTCATATCCAATGTGGACCAGGAGATGTGGGGCGCTACTGTTTCCTGCCTGGAGACCCGGGGCGGTGCGAAAAAATTGCGGCCTATTTTGACCACCCGGTACATGTCCACAGCAATCGGGAATACAACGTCTATACGGGAGAACTGCTGGGGGAAAAGGTCAGCGTCTGTTCCACGGGGATCGGCGGGCCTTCTGCGGTTATTGCCATGGAGGAGCTGCACAACATCGGTGCGGATACGTTTATCCGGGTGGGCACCTGCGGCGGCATTGCCTTACCGGTAAAAAGTGATGATGTGGTGATTGCCACCGGCGCCATCCGCCATGAGGGGACCAGCCGGGAGTACGCACCCATTGAATTTCCCGCCGTGGCCGATTTTCAGGTGCAGAACGCACTGGTAGAGGCAGCCCGCAGGTTGGGAAAACCATGGCATGCGGGGGTAGTCCAGTGTAAAGATTCCTTTTATGGACAGCACGACCCGGAACGGATGCCGGTGAGCAGAGAACTGCTGTATAAGTGGGAGGCATGGAAGCGTCTGGGCGTACTGGCCTCAGAGATGGAGTCAGCGGCACTGTTTTGCTGTGCAGCGGCGCTGGGGGTGCGCTGCGGTTCCTGTTTCCACGTGATCTGGAACCAGGAGCGGGAACGGGCCGGACTGGATCAGATGGAGAGCCACGATCTTTCTGCTGCGCTGGAGGTCGGGATTGAGGCGGTCAAACTTTTGATCCAGGCTGACCGGTCCGGGACCTGCTGAGACGGGTGCATATTCTTCTTGTTTTGGTAAAGACTATGGACGATTACCAAACAAGGAGGTCATAGACTTGAACCATCGCATCTTCCTGCGCCGGGCACTGTTTGCCTCGGTGCTGGCGGCGGTACTGGCGGCTGGCAGTCTGCCCGCATCCGCCTTTTTCCTGTGGGATCAGGAGGATACCGTCCCCACGGTGGCGGAGGTCACCAAGAATGGTCCGGCTGGTCAGCCGGTCGTATTTTCGGCGGAGGACTTCGTTGTGGAGGACGGGGAGGATACGCTGTCATCCATTACCATCACCCGGCTTCCCGACGCCCAGGCCGGGATGCTCACCCTCGGCGGGCAGCCGCTGCAGGCGGGTGATGTGGTGCAGAGCGGCGCCATGGATGGGCTGAGTTTTCTGCCCCTGGAGGGATCTGCGGCTACTACGGCGGAATTTTCGTTCCTTCCCGTGTTCTCCAGCGGCGTCAGCGGGGAGGAGACCACGGCTCAGATCTATTTGCTCAGTGAGGAGAACAACGCACCGGTGGCAGAGAATCTGGAGCTGAGCACCTATAAGAATGTGGCGATCACAGCGGAGTTTGCCGCAGTGGATCCGGAGGGCGATCTGCTGAGCTACCACATTATCAATAAGCCGGCCCGTGGTGCGGTTACGCTGTCAGAGAACAGCAGCAGTTTTGTGTATACGCCTTATGAAAACAAAACAGGTAAGGACTCTTTCACCTATGTAGCGGTGGATGCGGTGGGCAATGCCTCTGACCCGGCCACGGTGAAGATTCGCATTGCGAAGCCGGATACCAAGGTAAGCTATGCTGATATGGATCAGAACCCGGCCCATAAGGCAGCCATCCGTCTGGCAGAAGAGGAGATCTTTGTAGGTGAGTGCATGGGTGGAGAATACTTTTTCCAACCGGACACGCCGGTGAGCCGCAGTGAATTTGTGGCCATGACCATGAATGCTGTGGGCCTGGAGCGGCTGGAAGATGTGGAGCGCACTGGATTCTTTGACGACAGCGCCATCCCGACTTGGGCCAAGCCCTATGTATCCTCCGCCCTGCAGGCGGGACTGGTTCAGGGCAGCCCGGATGCGACCGGTCAGATCGTGTTCCAGGCTGACCAAAACATTACGGCGGCAGAAGCAGCGGTGCTGCTGGATCGCGCACTTCAGGTAACCGATGTCTCTATGGACGCAATGAAGGCCGAAGAACAGGTGCCTGCGTGGGCGGCCCAGTCGGCGGCAAATCTGGCTACGTGCGGCGTGGTGCAGGCTCAGGGTGACCTGCAGACCACACTGACTCGGGCAGATGCGGCTGAGATGCTCTGTTCCGCACTGGAACTGATGGACAGCCGGGACAGCGGAGGACTTTTTTCCTGGTAGAACGCAAATGCGGCCGGGCACAGTGTGTCCGGCCGCATTTTGGATAAGACTTGCGCTTTTTGTCGGAGTGTGGTATTCTAAACCATAAAATAAACAGTTGCCATAAGGCACAGACTGATAGAAAGAAGGATAGAGAATGTCCCATCAGACCGTTGTTGTCCTGGACTTTGGCGGCCAGTATAACCAGCTCATTGCCCGTCGTGTGCGCGAGTGCGGCGTATACTGTGAGGTAAAGCCCTATACAACGCCCCTGGAACAGCTCAAGGCCATGGAGCCGATTGGCTTTATTTTTACCGGGGGTCCCAATTCCGTTTACGAAGAAGGAGCGCCCAAGGCCGACCCGGCTATTTTTACGCTGGGAGTGCCGGTGTTGGGGATCTGCTACGGTTGTCAGTATATGGCCCATACACTGGGGGGACAGGTGACCGAGGCCCAGGAGGACACTGCCCGGGAATACGGAAAGACAGAGACATATTATGACACTTCCTGTAAGATTTTCCGCGGCCTTCCGGAGCGTGGTATTTCCTGGATGAGCCATGGGGATTACATGGCCAAGGTGCCGACTGGTTTTGCACTGGTGGCTCACAGCGATGCCTGCCCCAACGTGGCCATTGCGGATGAGCAGCGCGGGTTTTATGGTGTGCAGTATCATCCGGAGGTCAACCATACGGAACACGGTGTGGATATGATCCGCAATTTCCTTTATGAGGTATGTGGTGCTGTGGGCGATTGGTCGATGGGGGATTATAAGAAAACCGCCATTCAGGCCATTCGTGAAAAAGTGGGGGACGGTAAGGTCCTGCTGGCGCTGTCCGGCGGTGTGGACTCGTCTGTGGCGGCTGCTCTGCTGGCGGAAGCGGTAGGCAGTCAGCTTACCTGTGTCTTCGTGGATCACGGCCTCATGCGTAAGAACGAAGGCGATGAGGTGGAGGCGGCCTTCTCCCGCTGGGACATCAACTTTGTCCGGGTAGACGCCGAGGCCCGCTTCCTGCTGAAGTTGGCCGGTGAGGCGGAGCCCGAGCGCAAGCGTAAGATCATCGGCGAGGAGTTTATTCGGGTCTTTGAGGAAGAGGCCAAGAAGATCGGACGGGTGGACTATCTGGTGCAGGGCACCATTTATCCCGATGTCATCGAGTCTGGCGCTGGGGACGCTGCCGTCATCAAAAGCCATCACAATGTAGGCGGCTTGCCTGACTACGTGGACTTTAAAGAGATCATTGAGCCCCTGCGGCTCCTCTTTAAGGATGAGGTTCGTCAACTGGGCCGTGAGCTGGGGCTGCCGGAGTACCTGGTCATGCGCCAGCCCTTCCCGGGCCCTGGCCTGGCTATCCGCGTCATCGGTGACCTGACCAAGGAGAAGCTGGATACCCTGCGGGAGGCCGACGCCATCTACCGGGAGGAGATCGCCGCCGCTGGCGAGGACAAGAACATCAACCAGTATTTCGCCGTGCTCACCAACACCCGCAGCGTGGGTGTCATGGGCGACGGTCGGACTTATGATTACACCTTGGCACTCCGGGCAGTGACTACCAGCGACTTCATGACCGCTGACTGGGCCCGCATCCCCTATGATGTGTTGGACCGCATCTCTACCCGTATCGTCAACGAGGTCAAGGGAATCAACCGTATCGTCTACGACATCACCTCCAAGCCCCCGGCGACCATCGAGTGGGAATAAATCGAGTTGCTTAAAAAAGCCAGTGTTTATGCGGGTTTCAGCGATTTCGATTAGTCTTTTGATAACAAATTGATAACAGTCATAGCAAGTGCCATTATTCTTGTTATCCAGTGGTTTATGGGTAACGGAACAATTAACAGGTGGCTTGCAGACTAAAGTTCGGAGCTTGGCTCTGAACAAATTCCATATTATAAACTAAGCCCTTAGCTGTGGTTAATAACCATAGTTAAGGGCTTTTTTGTCGTTGCCAAAGCATCTGTAGGGAGCTGCCAGTGGCAGGTCCTGTAGGTGCTTATTTATCTTTCAAGTGGTCTTTGAATGCTTCCACGAGAGCGTCACTTAATTCCTGTGATGGAACTTTTGCCCAACGCTGTGTGGTGTCGAACTCTGGATAATGGTAACGCCAGTTATCGTATTCTTCTCTGTTGATTTCTTCGGAAGATAGCTTGTCTGCCTGTTCTTTCCAAGCATACAGCATTTTGAGGAGTTCATATGCTTCTCTGCCTTTGTCCTTGTTGACCTTTAAGCATACCTCTCCGTCTGCTTCACTGACAGTAAGACCGTAAATATCTTCAAGGGTAAACAG
Organism: Flavonifractor hominis; assembly: GCF_040095835.1. Classification (NCBI taxonomy): domain Bacteria; kingdom Bacillati; phylum Bacillota; class Clostridia; order Eubacteriales; family Oscillospiraceae; genus Flavonifractor; species Flavonifractor hominis. Next base: position 667,692 of record NZ_JBBMFT010000001.1, on the reverse strand, counting down.
AGTGTGCATAAGACCGATATAGCTGTCTATGTCAGGAACATCAAGAGCCTGTGGAGAAACATCAAGCACCTGTGCCAATGCATTTGTAAGGTCTGCTTTCGGTTTGCGTGTACCAGTTTCGTACTGTGCCAAACGCACATCAGCACTCTTTTCTGGAAAACCGATTGCTGTACCGAGATACTTTTGTGTCATACCACGCATTAGTCTGAAAAAATGTATTCTTTCGCTGATAGCCATAATGATACGCTCCTTTTATATTTAGTGAAATAAGTATAGCAGAAATGTTTAGTGGAAGTCAAGAAAAACCGAAACAAAAATGTTTAATATTTTCTTTGCAACCACTTGACAATAGCAAATATGTTTAGTAAAATAAATTACGAATTAAACAAATATGCTTAATGCGACAACTGAATGACCGTCCGAAAAGCCAAACCGCCAAGACCTCGTCGGAGCAAGTTCCGTATCGTTCGCTTGTGTGCAAGCACAAAAGCTCATTCGCTGCACTGCTCCTCCTCTTCCCCAAAAGTCTCCGACTTTTCGGGAACCCCTATACGAGCGAGCGCCTGATGTACTGCGGTGCATTGGGACAGCACAGCGCCTGCCGACAAGCAGGAGTGCCTGTTGGAACTTTAACACGGAGAAAGCGGCAAGCAAAAAATTATTTTAAGAAAGGAAGAAAAAGGATATGGAAAACAGATTTATCCGAGCCGAAGATGTGGCTCAGGAACTAAACGTATCAAAACCTTATGCATATAAACTCATCAGACAATTAAATGAGGAATTGAAAGCAAAGGGCTTTATTACGATTGCAGGGCGTGTAAATCGCCAGTATTTTTACGAAAGGCTCTACGGAGCAGGAAAGGGGGAAATGTAAATGCCGGTATTTAAGAATGAAGATAACGGTACTTGGTATGTGATGGCAAGGTATGTGAACTGGAAAGGGGAACGCAAGCAGAAATGCAAGCGTGGCTTTGCTACCAAACGAGAAGCACAGGAATGGGAAAGAATGTTCAAATTGCAGACTTCTTCAGACCTTGATATGAGTTTTGAAGCCTTTACGGAGCTTTATATCAATGATGTGAAGAACCGTTTGAAGGAAAACACGTGGCTTACCAAAGAGCATATCATACGCACAAAGATACTTCCGTATTTCGGGAAACTGAAAATCAGCGAGATTTCCACAAAGGAGATTATTACTTGGCAGAATGAAATGCTTGCCTATCGTGATGAGAAGAAAAAGCCTTATTCACAGACGTATCTGAAAACGCTGCACAATCAGTTGTCCGCCATTTTCAATCACGCTGTCCGCTACTATGAACTGCGTTCCAATCCTGCGGCAAAGGTGGGAAATATGGGACGTGAGGAACACAAGGAAATGCTGTTCTGGACAAAGGAAGAATACAAGAAATTCTCTTTTGAGATGATGGACAAGCCTGTTTCCTTTTATGCGTTTGAAATGCTTTACTGGTGCGGTATCCGAGAGGGCGAGCTGTTAGCTTTGACTCCGGCAGATTTCAACTTTGATAAGGAAACAGTCACAATCAATAAATCCTATCAGCGTTTGAAAGGGCAGGATGTGATTACTTCTCCGAAAACGAAAAAGAGCAACCGCACGATTAAAATGCCGAAGTTTCTGTGTGAGGAAATGAAAGAATATCTCGGTATGCTTTACGGATTGAAGAAGAAAGACCGTATCTTTACGGTGACGAAAAGCTATCTTCATCACGAGATGGACAGAGGGGCAAAGGCGGCAGGCGTGAAGCGTATCCGCATTCACGATCTCCGTCACAGCCACATTTCACTCTTGATTGATATGGGCTTTTCTGCGGTGGCGATTGCTGACCGAGTTGGTCACGAAAGTATTGATATTACTTATCAGTACGCACACCTCTTTCCGTCAAAGCAGATTGAGATGGCAGAAAAATTAGATGATTTAGGGAAAGGAGATTTTGAAAATGTCAGCTAAGAACAGAGATAACAAAAATCGTTGGAGGAATATCACAGTAGGGTTTCGAGTATCGCCCGAAGAAAACGAACTCATTAACAGAGCTGTAGCTCTATCAGGATTGCCAAAACAGGAGTATTGTTACCGCCGTTGCTTAAATCAGGATGTGGTGGTACAGGGCAATCCGAGAGTGTATAAGGCGTTGAAAACGGAATTTGCCACAGTCCTTGCGGAACTGAAAAGGATTGAAGCAGGAAAAGGTGTGGATGATGAACTGCTGAGTGTAATAGAACTGATTTCCATTATTCTCGGCGGTTTGAAAGGAGAGGATGCGAATGGAGAATAAAAAAGAAATGACTATTCCAAATGTATCTGCGGCAACAGATGCGGAACAGTCACTTTCCAAATGTACTGACAATAGTATAGTCAATCAGGATACGGATTTCAAGGGGTACGAGCAATCTTTTGAAGAAATGCAAAGGGAAATACTCAGACAGTTAGACCCTTCCTATCTGAAAACAGTATCAATGACAACGCTGTATGATACGGTGTTTGAGGTTCAGACACCACTTATCGACGGTCTGCTCCAAAGGGGAACTTACCTTTTCGTAGGTTCCCCGAAAGTGGGAAAGAGCTTTATGATGGCACAGCTTGCCTATCATATCAGCACAGGCACACCGCTTTGGGAGTATAAGGTGCGTAAGGCAACGGTGCTTTATTTTGCCCTTGAAGATGATTACCCACGTTTGCAGAAGCGATTGTTTCAGATGTTCGGTGCAAAGGAGACAGGCAATCTGTATTTCGCAACGGAATGTAAAACGGTCAATGGCGGACTGGAAGAACAGATAAGAGGGTTTATGAGGGAACACCCAGACACAGGCTTGATTATCATAGACACCTTAAAGCGTGTGCGTGAAGCAGGCGGAGCAGATTACAGCTACGCAAGTGATTATGATGTTGTGGCAAGGCTGAAAGCGTTGGCAGACAGTTACAAGGTTTCAATGCTTATTGTTCATCATACACGCAAACAAAAATCGGAAGATATATTCGATATGATTTCAGGCACGAATGGTCTGATGGGTGCGGCAGACGGTGCATTTGTTCTCAGTAAGGACAAGCGTACTTCCAACAATGCCACACTTGATGTTGCTGGCAGAGACCAGCAGGATATGAAAATCCATCTTGTAAGGGACAGCGAGCGATTGGTGTGGAACTTTGCAAAATCGGAAACGGAGATGTGGAAAGAACCGCCCGAACCTCTGCTTGAGAAGATAGCGGATACGCTCTTTTCGGAAAGTGACAGATGGGAAGGAACTGCTTCGGAACTTTGCGAAAGGCTTGCGGTGGATATAAAGCCGAATGTACTTTCTTTAAGGCTCAGTATCAACGCAAGCAGGCTGTTTCGTGATTACGGTATCCGTTATCAGAACAGCCGCACACACGACGGAAGAAAGGTTTCACTTTGGAAAGAAACCGAGCAGACGGCGTGACAAACGGTGTCAAAGGTGTCAATGTTTTTGAGAGCAGCACGCTGTGAAAAACATTGTCACCATCGTCACACTTTGACACCGGATAAAGTTTAGGGGAGTGTGCAGAGAGTGCCTTTTCAAAGGCGGCTCTTTGGTCTCGCCTGCTGGCTCGGTCGGTTCGCAGGCGTGTGTGCCACCGGCACACGCTCACCCCTCGGAGAGCCTTCGGAGAACGCAAAACCTGTTTACAGGTCGCATTTTTGATGGGTGTACCCGTCAAAAGTGCTTTTGCGTTACTTTTGACAAAAGTAACAAAACCTGAGAATGTTGAAATTTACAGATGGGAGATGAAAAAATGCAGAGAACGATAAGTGCAATGGTCGGTAAAGGCTCGGTCAATCACAATAGCCGAAAGTTCCGAGCAGAAAATGTAGACGGAACTCGTACTCATCTCAATATCGACTACTGCAATGAAAATATAAAGACAGTTTATCACGAATTGTTTGATGAAGCATTGGAAAGATACAATGCCAAGCAGATAAGGTCAGACCGAAAGATAAAAGATTATTATGAAAAAATCCGAAGTTCCAAGCAGGAAAAACCGTTCCACGAAATCATTTTACAGGTGGGCGGTAAGGGAAATATGAACGCCGATACGGAAAACGGAGAACTGGCAAAGCAGATTTTAGATGAATACTATCAGGGTTTTCAGGAGCGAAATCCACAGCTTCGGGTGTTCTCGGCTCATCTGCATATGGATGAAGCTACACCACATCTGCACATAGATTTTGTACCTTTTACCACAGGCAGCAAGCGTGGACTTGATACAAGAGTGTCACTAAAGCAGGCTCTTGCAACGCAAGGTTTTAAGGGCGGCAGTCGTGGCGATACGGAGTGGTCGCAATGGATACAGTCCGAAAAAGAACAGCTTGCGGCGGTGATGGAACGTTATGGGATTGAGTGGGAACATTTAGGCACACACGAAAAACATCTTTCTGTTTTGGATTATAAAAAGCAGGAAAGAGAAAAAGAAGTGGCGGCATTAGGTGCGAAAATCGAGCAGAAACAGATTGAATTTGATGTGTTGTCGGAACGAGTATTGAACTATGATAAGGCAAAAGACGAGCTGTCAAATCTTGAAATAGAGCTTGATACTGCACCGAAATATCAGTTGCCAGAACCAGAGAAATTTATGACTGCAAAGGCATATAAAACCAAAATGGCAGAGCCGGTTGTAAGGAAATTGAAGCAACTTGTCAAAACGGTGCTTGCCCGCTGCTTTGAGGGGTGGGACAACTATCATAGGCTGAATACAGCGAATGCACAGTTATACCGCACCAATCAGCGTTTGGAGAAAGTCAATGAAAGATTGACCGAAGAAAACAAAATCCTAAAAGCAGAAAATAAAGATTACAGCCTGCTCCGTAAGGTTTTTGGTCGCAAACAGATAGATGATTTGTTGGAGCAGGCAAGAACAGTTAAAGGTCGCAAGCGTGATAATACACGATCACGATAGACAAAAATCACAGGAGGAAAAGGAAAATGACAAAGACAATTTTTGAAGAAATGGGCGGAACTTATAGACAGGTGGGTGATTATTTATTGCCGAACATCACAGTACCAGCCGAAGAAGAAATAGAGCCGATTGGTTTATGGGGGAAACGACATGCAAGGCATTTAAAGGAACACTATAAAGTGTTATATATGAACCTGCTGACAAGCGGAAAGCTGCATAGTTATCTTGCAGAAGTCGATAAGCAAGCAGAGGATATGTTTCTTCGACTGGTAAAGGAATATGCCGACAGACAAGATGTGACGGAACAATTAAAGAAAGATAATCCCTACGAATGGATTGGAAGAATGAATAATATTCAGGCTTGTGTGAGGGAAGTTGTAGGAACGGAGTTGATTTACACATAAGCGTTTTACGGTATGGTGCTCCTGCGTTTGCTGGAGTGCTGTGGTTGTGGTTGTAAAGAGGTTGTGAAAGATTGAATTTCGTAATGGTTGGATGTATAATTAGGAAGTGAAAATTTTAATTTGCACTTCCATAAGGTGAAATGTATTGACACAAAAAATACAGTATGATAGTATTGCCATTAGAAGAAAGAAAGGCACATTTTGTGTAAGGTGAGGAAATGATTAATAGATAATTTGATTTAAGTAAGACACATATAGTTATTGAGCCTGTAGAGAATAGGTTTGTTTTGTGTACGCTTAAGTTGGATTATCGCAAGAGGCATTTCCTTTGTTTTCCTTTTGGAAAAGAAATAAGGGTCTATTTAGCGAGTCTATTTTTGCGTATGCAAAAAAGACTCGTTTTTGTGTGTTCAAAATAATAATTGGCTCAGACTTCGAAAAGGAGAAACTTTAATGTTGCAGATAAAAAAATTAAATTTAACACATAAAAAAGACCTGAGAATAATTCTTAATGATTTCAACCTTGTGCTAAATGATGGAGATAAGGCAGTTATTATTGGAGAAGAGGGAAATGGGAAATCGACATTAATGAAGTGGATATACAATCCGTCGCTTGTAGAAAACTATATAGAAGCAGATGGGGAAAGGATAATGGGACACGAACGTCTTGGTTATCTTCCGCAGGAGATGCTCGATGAAGATAAGGAAAAAACAATATACGAATATTTTTCTGAAGAGGAAATATTCTGGGAGAAAACGCCTAAAGAATTGTCTGTTATTGCGGGAAAATTTGGAATGAAAAATGATTTTTTCTACAGTAACCAGACAATGGGTAGTCTTTCAGGAGGCGAAAAAGTCAAGACACAACTTATGAGGCTTTTCATTCGCGATGTTTCTGTGCTGTTGTTGGACGAACCTTCCAATGACATCGACATTGCGACGCTTACATTACTGGAAAAAATCATAAATGACTGGAAGCACATTGTGCTTTTTATTTCACACGATGAAACGCTGATAGAGCGTACTGCCAACATGGTGATACATATCGAGCAGATTATACGAAAAACAAAGGCGAGATATACCGTGGCAAAGCTTCCCTATAGACGCTATGTGGAAGAACGGCTTCATAAATTTGAAATCCAAAAACAGCGGGCACTGAGTGACCGTAGGGAGAAAAAGATTCGCGATGAAAAATATCAAAGAGTTATGCAGAGTGTACAAGGTGCATTAAGAAGTTGTACCAGACAAGCACCGTCTGTTGCCAAAAACTTAAAGGACAAAATGCATACGGTTAAGGCAATGGAACGAAGATTTGAAAAAGAAGATGAAAATATGACTCAGATGCCGGAACAGGAAGAAGCAATCTTTGTCAAATTAGGGGATGAAAACTCACACATTCCCGCAGGAAAAACGGTCATAGAATATGAACTTTCAAAGCTTGTGACTCCGGATGGCAAAAGAATTTTAGCAGAAGGAATTCATTTAAAAATAAAAGGTTCAGAAAAAATCTGTATGATAGGAGCCAACGGGGCAGGAAAAACGACTCTTCTAAAAAAGATAGCGGAAGAACTCCTAAATCGGAATGACATTAAAGCAGAATATATGCCTCAAACTTATGAAGACCTGCTGGATTTGGATGTTACACCGGTTGATTACCTTGATAAAACAGGAGATAAAGAAGAGCGTACAAGAATTAGAACATACCTTGGTTCACTTAAATACACACCAGATGAAATGGAGCATCCGATTCGGGAGTTATCAGGCGGACAAAAGGCGAAAGTGCTTCTCTTGAGGATGAGCTTAAGTGGTGCAAATGTTCTTATTCTGGATGAACCGACAAGAAATTTTTCACCATTGTCCGGTCCGGTAATAAGAAAAATGCTCCGAGAATTTCCGGGGGCTGTCATTAGCATTTCTCACGATAGAAAGTATATTGAAGAGGTGTGCGATAAAATATATCAGCTAAATCCTAATGGATTACAGCTAATTGGTGATTGATAACAAAAAGGATGAAAGACTGACAAATTTCAGGCTTTTAGTGAGTTGGAAAGCATACAAAGATTTGAATTTGGAGGATAGATTATGGTACGTACAGAAGATGCATGTGAAATTATAAAATATGCTTTGCAAAACGAAATTAAAGTATATTTAGATGGCGGATGGGGTGTTGATGCACTTCTTAAAAGAGAATCAAGAATACACAATGATATTGATTTGTTTGTTGAACTGAAACATTATCATGATTATATTTATGTGATTAAGCAGCATGGATTTGAGGAAGTAAATACTGATTATACAACGGATGGTCATACTGTCTGGAAAGATGATAAACAAAGAATCATTGATTTACATTGTTTTGAATTTACAGATGACGGAATTGTTTATGAGGGAGATATATTTCCATCAAAAACTTTTTCCGGTATTGGAAAAGTTGGAGATATAACTGTTTCTTGTATTGAACCATTGAGTCAGGTAATGCTTCATTTGGGATATGAACACGATAAAAATGATGTGCATGATGTGATGCTGTTGTGTGAAACATTTCAAATAGCAATACCAGATGAATATAAGGAAAAGTAAAATTTCAGTTTTGTGTTGAATCTCTAAGCAAAATAGCTTATAATTTGACATGCTACATATAGTTATTATCCACAGTTATCGAGTAGGTGTTATCAATGCCGATAACAAAATGATAACATTAGCTCGTATAGGCAGGATAATATGGATATATCAAATAATCAAAAGAACGAGAAACATTACAGAGAATAATTCCTAAACAAAAAGCGTTAGTCTTTGTAGAGTGGGAATAAGCAAAAAGTGGATATGAGGGCCCGCAAACCCTTGAAAACACTGACTTTTTGATTTTCAAATTCCCCGTTTGATAGCAGATTGATAGCACCCGTCAAATCCATACTTGCTGATTTTCTGGCAGGTAACGAACGGTTTGCAGGTGCAGATTAAAAACTTATCCAAGAGAAAAGGTCTAACCGATTTTTGCAAGTCGGTTAGACCTTTTTTATTTATCCTTTTTGTCCTTGTTCAGTTCCTCTACCAGCAGATCACTGAGGCCCTGAGATGGGACAACCTTGTGCCAGTGGCCTGTGGTATCGAACTCCGGATAGCGGTAACGCCAGCGGTCGTAGTCCTCTTTGCTGATCTCCCCCGATTTCAGCTTGGCCGCCTGCTCCCCCCAGGCGCAGAGCATCTCATGGAGCCTTGCTGCATCCTTGCCTTGGAACACATCCACCCGAAGATGTATTTCTCCGTCACACTCGCAGATTTTCAGGCCGTAGCGGTCCTCAAGCGTAAACAGCGTGTGCATCAGCCCTACATAGGAGTCTATGTCCGGCACAGCCAAAGCATGGGGTGAGACCTCCAATATCTGTGCCAGCGCAGCAGTCAGGTCTGCCTTGGGCGTCCGCGACCCGTTTTCATATTGAGCAAGGCGCACATCGGCGGACTTCTCCGGGAAGCCCAGCGCCATACCGAGATATTTCTGCGTCATGCCACGCAGAGTGCGGAAAAAGTGAATGCGTTCTCCAATCGCCATAACGGCCAACTCCAATCTGGATTCTTGATAATTTTAGCATAGCAGAAATGCTTAGGATAGTCAAGAGAAATCTAAACAAATTTATTTAATATTTTTTCTGCAAACCGCTTGACTTTAACTGTTATGCTTAGTATAATGAAGATGATATAAGCAAATAAGTTTAAGTCACAAAAATTTTACAAATTGAATGCCCTCAAAACGGCGAAAAAATGTCCGTTGTAAAGTGAGAGGGGGAATTTCAGGCGAAGTAAAACTGAATGACCGTCCGACAGATACTTTCTCCGGGGAAGCAGGTGACGATATGAGCATGCCAAGGAGAAGAACAAACGGCATAGCGCCAGGAAGGGTTGCCTGCCAGAGTCTGAAGGGTGAAACGGCAAACAAGAAACGATCACGACAAGGAAAGAAAGGTATTTTTACTTATGGCAGGACAGATTTTTATGCGTGTGGACGAAGTAGCCGAGGAGCTGGGAGTATCTAAACCCTACGCTTATAAACTCATTAAGCGAATGAATGAGGAGCTGGCACAGACTGGCTGCATCACGATTGCTGGCCGGATTGACCGGAAATTCTTTCATGAAAAATTCTACGGTACGAGGACTGAGACGAAAAGGAAGGAGGGCTAAATATGGCTGCATTCAAAAATAAAAACAACGGAACCTGGTATGTTCAGTTCCGTTACACGGACTGGAGGGGTGAGCGCCAGCAGAAACTTAAACGCGGTTTTGCAACCAAAAAAGAGGCGTTGGCCTGGGAACGGGAATTCCTGATGGAAAAGCAGGCCGATATAAATATGACCTTTGAGAGCTTTGTCTCTCTATATGAGAAGGACATCAAGCCCAAGCTGAAGCTCAACACCTGGCTCACTAAAGAGAGCATCATCAAGAAAAAGATTCTGCCCTACTTTGCCAAACGGAAGATGTCGGAGATTACGGCCAAGGACATCATTGACTGGCAGAATGAAATTCGCAATCTTACAGATTGTCACGGAAAGCCCCTATCCAAGACCTATCTGAAAACAGTTCACAACCAGTTAAGTGCAATTTTCAATCATGCAATCCGATATTACGGCCTGCAAGTCAACCCGGCACAGAGGGCGGGAAATATGGGAACCGAAGAACGGCGGGAAATGCTGTTCTGGACGCGAGAGGAGTACACCAGATTCTCTGAGGCGATGATGGATAAGCCCATTTCTTTTTATGCCTTTGAGATGCTTTACTGGTGCGGAATCCGGGAGGGCGAGCTGTTGGCACTGACGCCCGCGGACTTTGACTTCGAGAAGCATACCGTTACCATAAACAAATCTTATCAGCGTCTCAACAAACAGGATGTTATCACCACACCTAAAACACCAAAAAGTAACCGTGTTATCCAGATGCCCCAATTTTTGTGCGATGAGATGCAGGACTACCTCAAGCAGCTCTATGGTGTGGAACCGGACAGCCGCATTTTCCCCGTCAGTAAAAACTATCTCCACCGTGAGATGGATCGGGGCTGTAAAGAAACCGGGGTAAAACGCATTCGCATACACGATTTGAGACACAGCCATATCAGCCTGCTGATTGACATGGGATTTACCGCTTTGGCAATCGCAGAACGGGTAGGGCATGAGAGTATCGACATCACCTACCGCTATGCTCATCTGTTCCCCACCCGTCAGGTGGAAATGGCTGACAAGTTGGACTCGCTGAAAACAGAGAAAGGAGCTTGAAACAATGTCTATGAAAAATCTTGATCACCACAACCGCTGGCGGAACAAAACGGTGGCCTTCCGGGTCTCCCCGGAGGAGGACGAGCAGCTGGAAATCTTCGTCAAGCTGTCCGGCCTGACGAAACAAGACTACATTACCCGGCGGCTGCTGGAACGGGATGTAGTGGTTCAGGGCAATCCCAGAGTCTACAAAGCCCTCCGGGACGAACTGGCCGCTGTGCTGGACGAGCTGCGCCGGATTGAGGCCGGGCAGGGCGTGAACGACGAGCTGCTGGACACCATCCAGATGATCGCTACGATTATGAACGGAATGCAGGAGGAAGCTGCCTATGGGAATTGAGCCAAAAGAAAAGACTGCCCGAAATACATCTGTTGGCTCAGATGCAAGGCAGTCCATTCAAAAAGATTCTGACAACAGTATACCCGCTTCGGAGGCAAAACGCAACAGGGAAATGGATGATTTGGAGGAAATGTACCGCAGGATGCAGCGCATGGCTGACCCGCGCTATCTGCACACGCTCACCATGACCGAGCTGTTTCAGACCTCCTACAAAAGCCGCCCGCCTATCATTGAAAATCTGCTCCATTCGGGAGCATATCTTCTGGCGGGCGCGCCCAAGATCGGCAAGTCGTTTCTGGTGGCGCAAATCGCCTACCATGTCAGCACCGGGCAGGAGCTGTGGGGTTGCAAAGTCCATCAGGGAACTGTACTTTACCTCGCGTTGGAGGATGACTTCCAGCGCATCCAGAATCGGATGTTTATGATGTATGGCGTGAACGATACCCCGAACCTGCACTTTGCAACCGCCGCCGGAAAAATCGGGAACGGTCTGGACGAGCAGCTGGAAAACTTCATGCGGGAACATTCAGACACTAAACTCATTATCATTGACACCATGCAGAAAATTCGGGAAGTGGGCGGCGAAGCGTACAGTTACGCCAGCGACTATGAGATTGTCGGAAAGCTCAAGCAGTTTGCAGACAAGCACTGCATCTGTGTGCTGACTGTCCACCACACCCGGAAGCAACCCGCCGGGGACGCCTTCGAGATGATCTCCGGCACCACGGGCCTGCTGGGCTGCGCGGACGGCTCCCTGCTGATGCAGAAGAAAAAGCGAACCGCGTTGGAGGCCACTATTGATGTGGTGGGACGCGATCAACAGGATCAGATTCTCTACTTGAAAAAGGACCCGGAAACGCAGATTTGGAATTTGGAGCGCATGGAAACGGAGCCGCACAGGGAACCGCCGGACCCGGTGCTGGAAGCGGTGGCTAAGCTGGTCTCCGTTGAGCGTCAGGAGTGGACAGGCTCACCCTCGGAGCTGGCCGAAACGGTGCAGGTGGGAATGGCGGCAAATGCGCTGACCAAGTATCTGAATGTCAAATCCGGCAGGCTGCTGGAAGAGTATCATGTAGGCTACGAGAACAGGGCGCGGCACGCCGGGCGGCAGGTGAAGCTCACCTATATGTTGGTGGAGGCTCCGTCTTTTGAGGTGGTTGAGGATGGGCGCGACGGTTGCGACGGTTGCAACGGTGAAAATGCTACCGCCCAAACAACCGTCGCTATCGTCGCAGCCGTCGCGGAAAGGAACGGAAGCGAATGAAAAATGTGCAGATTCCCTATGACCTGTTCGTGGCGCTGGTGGAGTATCACCTCGGCTATGATGACGAATACGATGATGAAATCCGGCAGGGATTGGAGCAGAAGCTGGACGCCCTGATGCGGCACGAGCTGTATGCAAAATATAAGACCGCACCCAGCGCGGAAGAACGGGAGCAGGCCCGGCAGGAGTATCTGGCCCGGCGCGGTGTATTCCCGGATTTTCGCTGGTAACAGGTGTTTACTTTCATACTAATCTCGCGGATGAAATCAGCACAAAAGTCAATCTTCTCCCTGTTGGCATATACAGGAGCGTGACACGCTCCTGTGGCTGGCGGACAAGGCGAATTGGCTGGCAGCACACGCCCTCCGCATCCTTCGTCCCCATCGAAAAATCCGCAGATTTGGCGATGGCTAAGGCCGGGAGAATCCGGTGGATTTTCCCGGCCGGTGGGCGGCGGAATGGAAGCAAACGCAGTTGCGAAAAGAACGCCGGTCACACCGCATTTTGAGGCTGTGGGTATCACCTGCAAGCCGAAAAAGGCGGCGAGGCTCCCGCAGGAGCCGCATACCCCCTCGGAGAGCCCACGATACTTTGCAGCCGCAGGATGAAAGTATCATAGTGGGTTATTACACTTCCGCAGAAGTGCATCCCCCAAAAGCTACCCGTATCTCAACCGCCCTTGTGGGCGAGAAAGGAGTTCTATGGCAAGAGGCGACGGTATCCATCGTACCAGCGCAAGAAATATGAGACTAACCACACCCAAACTGAAAAACGCGCAGCAGCACAACGAGCGCGAAAAAGAATCGTATGTCAACCAGGATATAGTTCCGGAACGCTCTCATCTGAACATTCACTTCAAGAAACCGGACGGCGGCTATCTGGAACAGTTTGAACAGATGGAGGCGGACGGGCTTATCTCCACACGCGGCATCAAAGAGGACGCCTTCCGCTACGGCGAGCTGATCTTCGATGTGAACTCCGCCTACTTTTTCAACCACGGCGGATATGACTTCGCAAAACAATTTTACCACGACGCCTATCAGGCTGCAATCAAAATCGTGGGCGGTGAACAGTACATTCTGTCGGCAGTCATGCACGCCGACGAGCGCAACCGGGCCATGTCCGAGGCGTTGGGTCAGGATGTATACCACTACCACCTCCATGTGGTCTATGTGCCGGTGGTAGAAAAGCAGATACGATGGTCCAAGAGGTGCAAGGACAAGTCATTGGTAGGCAAGGTAAAAGAAACGGTCATGCAGGTCAGCATGAGCAAAAAGTGGGCCTCCAAGCCGGTTCTGGATGAGGCCACCGGCGAACCGCTGAAAACGGCGAAGGGAAAACCTGTTCTCAAAAAATCGTACAGCGTGTTGCAGGATGATTTCTTCCAGTATATGCGCAAGGCCGGTTACGCGGATATAGAGCGCGGTGAGCGCGGCAGCTCCGAGGAACATCTGACGGTGACGCAGTTTAAGGTGGAGAGAGAGCAGGCGCGGCTGGCGGAGCTGCAAACAGAAAAATCAGAGGTTCAGGCGGAGATCGGCCAGCTCCAGGCAGAGAAGGCCGAGGCAGAAAAATCTGCCAAAGAAGCGCAAACGGAACTCCGGTTGCTTGCTCCCAAACTCAAGAGCATGGAGAAGCTGGCGGCTGAGTATTCTTCCGACCCGGAGGACCTGCTGCCGCTCCCCGATCGAATGGAGTCCGCCAAATCCTACCGGGAGAAAAAGTCCAAACCGCTGCTGGAGAAGATCGTCAAGGTGGTGCGCTCTGTTTACCGTGCTTATCTGGATGTCTGCCAGAAATTCGAGCTGTTGCAGCGCAAATATGATACGGAGGTTCCTTATTTGAAAAAGCAGTTGGCCGAGGTCAAGGGAGAAAATGCAGAATTGCAGGAAACCGCCAGAGACTATCACCGGCTGTGCCGGGCCTATGGGCTGGAGCGCGTAGCCGAAACAGTGGCCGCTGTCAAGCAGCAGGAGCAGGCGGAAAAAGAGCAGAAACGCAGTCAAAAGCGGCGGCATGACCGGGATGCGCGGTAATCCCGTGTAGAGCTGAGAAAATAGGATTTTTGCGGATAGAGGCATCTGAACTGAACCGTGTATCGTTTGGGTGCTTTCTATCCAAAAATCCGCTTACTTTTTCCGGTGTAGAGCTGGGAAAAATTTATGAAAATACGGAGGTTTTATGAGAACAGGTCTTTCCAAGAAGCAAAAGACAACCAGCGTCTTTTTTGACGAGGCAAGTCCCATCATTGAAGTGTCTACCTACAACACATCGCTCAAGAACCGTTTGAGCGAGTATTCGGGAAAGTATCCGTCTGAGTGCCGATTGGTGGATGACGATGAAAACGGTTGCCTTACATTTGAAATCAGGAAAGGGCGGTTCAGTTTCAAGCTGAATGCCCCATACAGCGCAGAGCGCCGGAAGGCGGCCAGCGAGCTGGCAAAGAAGAATATCCAGAATTTGCAGCAAGGCAAGAAGTGACGGCACGCCGCCCGTGGGGAGAGCGGTTCCCTGCGGGCGGCGTCTTGCTTGAAATGCAGAAAATGTTTCCTCTCTGCTTGCGATCACCTTTGAAATATGCTATACTGGATTCGGATTCAGCGAACGCTGATTTCAATTCTTGACTTTGTGATATAATCCTTTGTGGAGTGAATTGTATGGCCGTAAGTTATAAAAAGCTATGGAAGATACTGATTGATCGAGATATGAAGAAGAAGGACCTTTGCGCAGCAGCGGGTATCAGTCATGCTTCGATGGCAAAACTCGGGAAAAACGAGAATGTGACAACAGATGTTCTTGTAAAGATATGTACCGCGTTACAGTGCGACATAGGCGATATTATGGAGCTTGTTCCAGATACTAAGAAATGAAAGGAGGCGGCGACTATGCAAAGCAGCACAGCAAAAGAACTTTCCACTGTTATTGCAAAACCGATCTTAAAATGGGCCGGTGGGAAGACGCAGATGCTAAGTGAATTGCTGCCCAAGGTTCCGTCCTCCTATGGGCGATATATTGAGCCGTTTTTTGGTGGGGGTGCGCTCTTTTTTGCGTTACAACCGGAAAAAGCTATTATTGCGGACAGCAATCCGGAACTCATCAATATGTATCGGCAGGTAGCTGAACATGTTGACGATGTGATTTCTTATCTTAAAAAGTACGAAAACACAAGCGAGATGTTTTATTCTGTGCGCGGTTTAGATTGGGAAACACTTCCCAAGGCCGAAGCTGCTGCAAGAACAATTTATTTGAATAAAACCTGCTACAATGGTCTTTATCGCGTAAACAAGAAAGGACAGTTTAATGTCCCATATGGGAAGTACAAAAATCCCAAAATTTGTGATGCTGAGGCCCTTTGGGCTGCATCTGAGACGCTAAAAAAAGCTGATATTATCTGCGGCGACTATCTTCTTGTATTGGAATATTACGCGCAGCCAGGCGATTTCGTTTTTTTAGACCCGCCATACCTTCCGATCTCCGAGTATTCTGACTTTAAGAGATATACAAAAGAGCAATTTTATGAAGAAGATCATATTGAATTGGCCAAGGTCGTCATGAGCTTGCATGAAAAGGGATGCCATGTCTTGCTGACCAACTCCAACCATCCCTTGGTGCATGAGCTGTACGCGCCCTTTAAGATTGATGTTATCCAGACAAAGAGGCATATTTCTTGTAATGGAAGTACGCGTAAGGGGGAGGATGTTATTGTCACCATCCCTCCCAAGCAGCATACACTAATCAAACTCGCACCAAAACCTTTGCCTGCGCAGGTATCAGCATATCCCCCCACCCGATTTATGGGGTCAAAGAGCAAGTTACTTTCTGAAATTTGGGCTGTAGCATCTCAATTTCAGGCGGAAACCATTGTCGATCTTTTTTCTGGCTCTGGCATCGTCGGATACATGTTTAAGGCGCAGGGTAAAACCGTAATCAGCAACGACTATATGGCGATGTCCGCGACTTTTACCAAGGCGATGATAGAGAACAACACTGTAACATTACCGATAGAGGAAGCAAAACAATTATTGAAAGCCAGCAAAGAATCAGACCATTTCGTGGCAAATACTTTCAAGGGTTTGTACTATACCGACGAAGAAAACGACTTGATTGATACTTTGCGCACAAATATAGCTGAAATCCGCGACCCATACAAATACGCAATCGCTATGACTGCACTGATTCGGGCCTGCACTAAAAAGCGTCCACGCGGTATTTTTACCTATACCGGACAGCGCTACAATGATGGACGAAAAGATTTGCAAAAAAGCCTTGAACAGCAGTTTCTTGAAGCAGTTGAGGCTGTAAACAAGGCTGTGTTTGATAACGGAAGGCCCAACAAATCCAGAAATGGGGACGCGATGGATTTGCGTGTCGAACAGGCAGATTTGGTATATATCGATCCGCCTTATTATTCGCCGTTGTCTGATAATGAATATGTCCGCAGATACCACTTTGTGGAGGGGCTTGCCCGTGATTGGAAAGGTGTTGAAATTCAGCAGCACACACAGACCAAGAAGTTCAAATCCTATCCGACCCCTTTTTCTACCAGGAAAGGGGCAGCAGATGCCTTTGATCGGCTATTCAAAAAATTTGCAAACAGTGTGCTGATCGTTTCGTATTCCTCTAATAGCTTGCCCACACAAGATGAAATGGTGGCGCTGATGGCAAAGTATAAAGAACATGTGGAAGTTATACCGGTAGATTATAGATATTCCTTCGGCAATCAAGGCGACGCAAAAACGCATAGAAATTCCGTACAAGAATATTTGTTTGTCGGCTTCTAAGATGGAGGTGGCCTCGTGAGCGAACATATTGATATTTGGCTGGTTGGAAACACCGGCCTGCGCAATCCAAACCGCATACAAGAAGGCTTTTCTGTATTTGCGAGTTCCTCCTTCGTGGGCAAACTTCACGGCAGAGAAAACGAGCTTGGCTTTATGCGTCTTCTGGACGAAAAAGGGATTATTCAGAACGAAGATGGCAAGGATGTATCAGGAAGCCATGCCCGTAAATGGCGATTGATGTTCGCTAAGAACGGTTTTATTTACCCGCAAGTCAAAAAGAAAGATGGGCAGCAAGAAGATCTCGGAAAGCTGGACGATATTACTCCCTTCGGGAGAGCCTTTCTAAACGCTGACACTTATGCTGCTGTTCAAGAATGCTTTCTTCGCGCTATGAGCGTGGAACAGTTTCCCCTTACGGACGGCGAACACTACTTTTCTCCGCTGAGATGGCTTTTGGCAATTATGCTGGAGCTTGAAAAGCGCACAGGTTCCTCTGAATTAAGCAGAATTGAGTTTGCCTTGTGGGGTCACACCACTAACCCGAGTTATGATCTGGAAAGCGTTGTTGACAACATTCTTGATTTGCGGCAGCGGAGAGCAGCCGCCCCGGCAAAGCGTGCGTTCGATAAAAAAGAAATCGCCAAGCGAGGCGAAAACTATGACAAAAAATCCGACAATTTTTTGGATTATAGCGATATGAACATGAGATACCTCCGCATTTCCGGCGTATTACAGCGCAAGGGCAGAGGTCTTATGATTGTTCCCACAAAGCACATTTTGGCTGAAAAGCTTGCAAAAGTAACAGCAAGCAAAGGGCCGATTATAGAACAATATAGATTGCTTTGCAGCGGAGCTCCGCTGCCTACCGACAATGTCGATGTGGCGAAAACATTGCTGGATGATCTGATGAAGCAGATGAAAGAGCGCCACATTCTGTTTGATATAACCGATCTACCACTGGACACCGCAGCAGAAATCAATATTGCAAGGCGTAGGCTCGAAAATATACTTGCACAGACTGATGAAATCCAATATGCGAAAGATCAGTGCAACCAATGGCAAGAAATTCGAGATTATATGTCGCTTATCATAAAAGGCGGCGGTAAGCTTGTCTATGATGAAGACAATGCGATCGAAGTACCTAAAGATGAAATGCCGGCATATTTGGAGTGGATTCTTTGGCGCGCTGCGTTAGCAATCGATCACATGGTCAATGAGCCTTATGAAGTTCGCGGGTTCAAATTGGATTCAGACTTTTTGCCTGTTTCGGCCGCTGGAGGCGGCAAGGGGGACTTATATTGTGAATTTGAAGATTTCACTATTTTGACTGAAGTCACAATGTCTACATCTTCTCGGCAGGAGGCAATGGAAGGTGAGCCGGTAAGGCGTCATGTCTCCGATGCCGTGTTGAAGTATGATAAACCTGTGTATGGTATGTTTATTGCTGTCCGCATCGATACGAACACAGCAGAAACATTCAGGCATGGCATTTGGTATACCAAAGATGATGTGAAGCAACGGCTTGATATTGTCCCTCTAACCTTGGCGCAGTTTCAGAAATACTTTGTTGCAATGTTTGAGGCAAACAAAGCGGCTCCCGAAAAGCTCAGAGATTTGATCGTTAAGTGCGAATCTCGCAGGGATATTCTGGAAGCTCCAGCTTGGAAGCAATATATTGACTCCACTGTTGCAGATAAATCGCTTGAAATCACCAACGGAACTGTTGCTCACAGAGGCTCCGAAGCCCCCCTTGTTCCGGCAGGGGCCATTGTGCGCCATGTAGCATTTGGGGAGGGACAAGTTGTTGCACTTGAGGCCAATTTCCCCGAGTGTCGGGCCAAAACGATTGAATTGCCATATCTGAGATCGTTACCCGATGAGGTAAGTGTCTGCCCTGATGGTAAAAAACTGCTGCATGATCGGTTTGGTGCGGGTACAGTTTATGCATATGTCATTGTGTTCCAAGAGGTTATTATGAGATTATCATATCCTACAGAGTTCATAACGGGAGAACTTACAGTAGAATAGGTGAATTGTGAAACATATTGATAAAGGGAGGAGGCGACAGCAATGGCAAAGAGTATTCCTGCAATCGTGACTCCCGAAGTGCTTCAATGGGCTCGTAGTCTGGATAGAATCACTTTGGAAGAGATTGCACTGAAATTGAAAGTTGAAGTCGCCAAAGTGGAAGCATGGGAAAACGGCAGTGAATATCCCTCTTTGATACAAGCAAAAAATCTTGCTAAGCAATATCGTGTGCCATTTGCTTATTTTTATTTGCCCGATACTCCGCAAAAAACCAAACGCTTGGAAAAGGTTGATTACAGAACTTTTGGCAACTGGGGCGTGAGCGAAATGTCTCGCGAATTGCGATGGTTTCTAAGAGACATCGAAGATCGCAGAGATACCATGATTGAGCTATATAAAGAAGCAGAAGTGGAACCAGTTCCATTTACATTGAACATCTCGGTCGACACTGCGGAGGCCGTGTTTGCAACTCAAATCCGAAACTTTTTGTCCTTGACTGACCAAATACAAATAAAATTTCGGAAGCCGGAAGCTGCACTATCGTTCTGCATTTCCAGATTGGAGGAACAGGACTTTCTTGTTTTTCAAGCGGCAAAAATTCAGACAGAGGAAATGCGCGGCTTGTCGATAGCTTATGATATGTTCCCAATTATCGCACTAAATCGGAAAGACGAGCCAAGCGCAAGGCTGTTTACACTGATACACGAATTGGTGCACATTTTATCCAGAACCTCCGGTATCTGCAATGATATGAGTCAAGACAAGGTTCAGATTAGCAAAATAGAATTGTTTTGCAATAAGATTGCAGGATTGACATTAGTCCCGACTCCTCAATTAAAGAAAAATAGAAATATATCTTTAATTCAACAGTATGGCCTTGACGATGCCTATGTAAATGCTATTGCAAGAGATTTTGCAGTAAGCAAAGAAGTGATTCTTCACCGGTTGTGGGATATTGGTGTTATCGATCGAACAACATATTTTGATACCTTTAACAGGTATTCCGAAGAGTATATGGCTTACAAAAACCGGAAAAAGAAAGACGGTTTTCTGCCTCCTGCATTGGATAAGGGAACGCAGGTTGGCAAGCTATATACTAAAACTGTTATAACAGCCTATCACGCAGAAAAACTTAGTCCGAGAGAAGCAAGTAACTATCTTTTGGGTCTGCGTGTTAAGCACTTCGGAGCTATCGAAAGGTGGTGCTATTGATGGCTAAATATGTGTTCGATAGCAATATCTTTATTAACTTACAACGGCGCCAACCTATTGATATTTATCCATCTCTGTGGAGCAAAATTGGAGATTTGATGGAGAATGGTACAATCATATCCAGCCAAGAGGTTTATGACGAGATTATGATTGGCGGGGACGACTTGGAAAAATGGGCGAAAGCTCGGAAAGAATGCTTTCTTCCATCCAGTGTTCCTGTGCAGCAAGAAGTTCGAGCAATTTTGGTGTCCCATCGTGGATTAGTAGAAGGCGGAAGCAAAAAGAACTCGGCCGACCCATTCGTAATTGCGTTGGCAAAACAGGAACATTGCAAGGTGGTTACAGAAGAATCCCGGACAAGAAATGTCAAATCGCCCAAAATACCGGATGTGTGTGATGCATATCAAATTGAATGCATTGACTTTGTTGGCTTTGCACGAGAAGAAAAATTTGCTTTTTAGCGGCTTGCACTTCGTAGGAGGAAGCGCCAATCGCTGTCTGGCAAATACAGTGGAAGTAGGCTATAATACATCTAAGCTATCTGCACAGCCCTATCAAGAATAACCACTGATAGCACAAGGCTGATAGATTTTTGATAGCAGAATTTCGGATAGACCATAGGATAAGGATAATCTGTATCAAAACAAATAACACCGAATCAAATCCTCTATACAAAAAAGTTTAGAAATGGATTTGACTCGGCGAGTGGGAATGACGCTCGAAACGGCGAAAACCCGCATGAATACAGGCTTTTTTGCCCGTCCATACTGCTCTTGATACTGGATTGATACTATTTGTGTCCGCCCGGTATTCTCAAGAGAAAAATCCCAAAAGGACAAGCAAAACCGCCCTGCTGAACGACAAATTCAGCAGGGCGGTTTTTTTGCTTGTCTTATTTATTTTTCCGCCAAGGGATATAATATTCGCTTTCCAGGCCATCGTCGCAGGTATGGGGCCAGTTGAGTTTCCATTCAAAATACTCTTCCCTGGTGATCTCCCCGGCGTGTAACTCCTGCTGACGAAAAAGCCATTCCCGCATGAACTCGTCCACAAGGCCATACTGGAAGTACATACCCACGGGAGGGTGTGCGGGCCAGTCATCGCTATCATTGTACCGTACAGCGGTATCATCAGCGGCCCCTGCTCTGCCCGGATTGCGGACAAGTTGGAACAGGCGGATAGCGCCAGGGCTGTCCTCGTCCAGCCAGAAGAATGTCCGCATGAAGTCCTCGGCAGAGCCGGGGGCGATGGTGTAGAAGTTCTGGCGGTCTACCCGCAGCGCCTCGGCCATCTTGTCCAGCAGTTCCCGTTTCGGAACACGGTAATTCGTCTCATACTGGGCGATCCGGTTGTCCGCTCCCTTTTCCTCAAAGCCGATAGCAAGCCCCAATTCCTTTTGTGTCATGCCTCGAAAGGTGCGGATTTTCTTTATCTTGTCTCCGACTGTCATAATATCCCACCGCCTTTGCCAATAGTATAGCGCAAAAAAGCGAAAGATGCAAGATAATCTTTAACAAAAATGCGAAATAAATTCTTGACATTAACACTTATGTTAATGTATAATGAAGATGGTGACATTAACATATTTGCGAAACTAAAATAAGGAGGTGCTGACCATGGAAAAGGAGCTGTTTGTGAGAGCAGAGGAGGTCGCCAGGGAGCTGGGCATTTCCAAGCCCTACGCCTACAAGCTGGTGCGGGAGATGAACGAGGAGCTGAAGAAAAAAGGCTTTCTCACCATTCCCGGACGGGTAAGCAGGCGCTACTTCGAGGAAAAATTCTATGGGCTGCGGGACAGACAATAAGGAGGGAACCACAATGCCGGCATACAAAGACAAGGCAAAGGGCACATGGTATGCGTCCTTTTACTACGAGGACTGGACGGGCAAGAAAGTAAAGAAAATGAAACGGGGCTTTCCCACCAAGCGGGAGGCTCTGGAGTGGGAGCGGACATTCCTGCAACAACAGACCGCCGACCTGGAAATGACCTTTGAAAACTTCGTGGCTGTCTATGTGGCGGACATGAAAGGCCGTATCAAGGAAAACACCTGGGGGACGAAAGAGCATATCCTCTACAAGAAGTTGGTGCCGTACTTCGGCAAGCGGAAGATGTGCGACATTCACTCCAAGGAGGTCATCGCCTGGCAGAATGAAATGCTGGGTTACCGGGACAAGAACGGCAAGCCCTACTCTCCGGTGTACTTAAAAACGCTGCACAATCAGTTGAGCGCCGTGTTCAACCATGCGGTACGGCACTACAATCTAAAGGTCAATCCCGCTGCCCAGGCGGGCAATATGGGAAAGCCAAAGGGACGGGAAATGCTGTTCTGGACAAAGGCGGAGTATCTGAAATTCGCCGAGGCCATGATGGACAAGCCCCTTTCCTATTACGCCTTTGAAATGCTCTACTGGTGCGGCGTCCGGGAGGGGGAGCTGCTGGCCCTCACTCCTGGCGACTTCGACTTTGAGAAACAGACCGTCACCATCTCCAAGTCCTACCAGCGGATTAAGGGCAAGGATGTGATTACCGACCCCAAGACCCCTAAGAGCAACCGGGTCATTCAAATGCCCGCTTTCCTCTGTGAAGAAATGCGAGACTATATCAAGAGCCTGTATGGGGTGAAGCCCACCGACCGCATTTTCACGGTGACAAAATCCTACCTCCACCGGGAGATGGACAGGGGTGCGAAAGAGGCCGGGGTAAAGCGGATCAGAATACACGACCTGAGGCACTCCCACATTTCGCTGCTCATTGACATGGGCTTTACGGCCCTGGCAATCGCTGACCGGGTGGGACATGAAAGCATTGATATTACCTACCGCTACGCCCACCTGTTCCCCACCCGGCAGGCGGAGATGGCGGACAAACTGGACATGGAGCGAAAGGGGGCCTAAATCATGTCAGTGAAAAATCTTGACCGACACAACCGCTGGAGAAACAAAACTGTGGCTTTCCGGGTGTCCCCGGATGAGGACAGGGAAATTGAAACCGCTGTGCGGCTCTCCGGCCTTACCAAACAGGACTACATCACCCGACGGCTGCTGTGCCGGGATGTGGTGGTACAGGGCAACCCCAGGGTGTATAAGGCCCTGCGGAACGAGCTGGCCGCCGTTCTGGAAGAACTGGAGCGTATCGAGGCCGGGAATGGCGTGGATGGGGAGTTGCTGGACACCATCCGGCTGATCGCCGCCATCATGGACGGCATGAGGGAGGATTGATAGATGGATAGATTGCAAGAGAAAACGACTGCCCCATATCCGCCTGTTGGCGCAGACGGGGGACAGTCGCTCTCACAAAAACCTAACCAAAGTATAGCAGAGGGCGTGACAGAACACAAGCCCCCGGAAAGAGATTTGGAGGAAATCCTGCGGCAGATAAGCCGGGTCAATGACCCGGCCTATCTGCCTACCGTGTCTATGAATGACCTCTACGAACAGGTGTACCCCGGCAGACCTCCTGTGGTAGACGGTCTGCTCTATGCGGGGACATATCTCTTTGTGGGCGCTCCCAAGGTGGGCAAGTCCTTTCTCATGGCCCAGCTTGCCTATCATGTGAGTATGGGCCTTTCCCTGTGGGGGTATGAGGTGCGCCAGGGGACAGTCCTCTATCTGGCCCTGGAGGACAACCACCGTCGCTTACAGGAGCGGTTGTACCGGATGTTTGGAGTAGAGAGTACCGGAAACCTGTTCTTTGCCATCGGAGCTAAGCAGCTCGGCGGTGGCCTGGAGGAGCAGCTAAAGGGCTTTGTCCGGGAACACACGGACACCCGGCTTATTATCATCGACACCCTGCAAAAAATCCGGGAGGCCGGGGCAGAGAAGTACAGCTATGCCAACGACTATGAGGTAATCACCAAACTGAAACGGTTTGCCGATATAAGCGGGGTTTGCCTCCTGGTTGTACATCACACCCGCAAGCAGCAGGCCGATGATAAGTTTGATATGATCTCCGGCACCAACGGCTTATTGGGTGCGGCAGACGGGGCCTTTCTGCTCCAAAAGGAGCGGCGGGCAGACAACGCCGCCACCCTGGACATTTCTGGGCGGGATCAGCAAGACCAGCGCCTCTACCTCAAGCGGGACGAGGAACGGCTTGTGTGGGAGCTGGAGCGGCGGGAAACGGAGCTGCGGCAGGAGCCGCCTGACCCGGTGTTGGAGGCTGTTGCCGCCCTGGTAACGGCGGAACGGCCAGAGTGGAGAGGGACGGCCACGGAACTTGTCGCCGCCCTGGGGCTGGATATGAAACCCAATGCCCTGGCTATGCGGCTGAATGTCCGGGCGTGGCGGCTGTCCTATGAGTACCACATCCACTATGAAAGCGCCCGAACCCATGCCGGGCGGAGTATCAAGCTCACGTTGGAGGAACCCCAGGCGTGACGACCGTGACAGCTGTGACAGCTTTTCGGAGTGCGGAGGCGGTGTGTAAAACATCGTCACGGTCGTCACGGCTGTCACGGGGAGCGGGGGCGAAAGTCAAGGGGGGCATACCTGCGGGTGGAGATTGCCGCAAGTCAATACAACCCGTACCCCTTGACTTTCGGCCCACGGAAAACACTTGCCGGGCGGTGGAAAGGCCCCTGGCCTTTCCACCCTGCCCAACGGCGAGTGACAAAGTTTAGGCGGGGTGCAGGGTGCCCTTTTCAAAGGGCGGCCCTGCTGGGGGAGGCAACCGCAGTTGCCGGGGGCAAAGCCCCCACACCACCCCGTAGGGCGCAAATGCGCTTTTGATGGCCGTCAGGCTGTCAAAAGTGCTTTTGCGTTACTTTCGCAGAAAGTAACAAAGGCTCGCCGCTTGCGCGGCGGAAAAGGGAGGAGGGATTGATTTGAAAAGGACAATCAGCGCCATGGTGGGCCAAGGATCGGTGAACCATAACAGTAGAAAATTCCACGCCAAGAACACTGACCCGGAACGCTCCCACTTGAATATAACCTACTGCCAGGAGAATATCAAGGCGGTGTACCATGAACTCTTTGACGAGGCTCTGGAACGGTACAACGCTAAACAAACCAGGGCCGACAGAAGGATAGAGGATTACTATGAGAAGATCCGCTCCGGCAAGCAGGAAAAGCCGTTCCATGAAATCATCCTGCAAGTGGGCAATCGAGATGATATGAGCGCCGACAGCGAGGAGGGACAGCTTGCGGCAGCGGTTTTGGACGAGTACATGAAGGGCTTTCAAGAGCGCAACCCCCAACTCCGGGTGTTCTCTGCCCACCTCCACATGGACGAGGCTACGCCCCATCTGCACATTGACTTTGTACCATTCACCACCGGGAGCAAGCGAGGGCTGGACACGAGGGTATCTTTGAAACAGGCGTTAGCGGCCCAGGGTTTCCAGGGCGGCACCAGAGGGGACACAGAGTGGAGCCAGTGGGTGCGCTCGGAAAAGGAGCAGCTTTCCCTGGTCATGGAGCGCCACGGGATTGAGTGGGAGGACAAAGGCACCCACGACAAGCACTTGTCTGTGCTGGACTACAAGAAAGAGCAGCGGGCAAAGGAGATCGCCGTTCTGGAGACGGTCAAGGCGGAGAAAGAAAACCAGGTGGAGAGCCAGGAACGGCGGCTCAAAGAACTTGCCCCGGCGGTGAAAAATATGGAGCGGTTGGCAGCGGATTTCTCCGCCAATCCGGAGGAGATTTTGCCGGAGCCGGGAACGCTGGAAACAGGCCGGGCCTACCGAGAGAAAAAGGCAAAGCCCCTGCTGGCCCAAATCGTCAAGGTGCTGCGCTCCCTGTATCTGGCCTATGTGGAGCTGCGGGGGAAATTTGAGCGTCTGCAAGGGGACTATGGCCGGGTGAGGGAGAGCAACATCCGCCTGTCTGATCGATTGCAGGAGGTCAAGTTGGAAAACAAGGCCATGCGGCAAGTCTCCGCTGACTATGAGCGGGTCAAAAGGGCCTTTGGCCCAGAACAAGTGGACAGAATATTAGAGGCAGCTTACCAGCAGGAACATGCCGAAAAGGAACGGAAACGGGCCGCAAAGTCAAAAATTCGGATAGACGCACGATAATCACCAAAACCGGAGGGTATTCCAGTGAATACCCTCCGATTTTATTTGTGGAATCGGTAAAATGATTTCTTGTTTTTTAGAGCGTACTATGATATACTGCTATTATCCTGATTTGAGGAGTCTATCAAATATGCGGCAAGGTATTCTTAAATAAAATTTGATAATGGGCGCAAAAATGATTGCCCCTTGCAGGGGCTTGGTTTTTGTACCCAATTTTAAGAATACTTTTGCCTTTTTAGTAAATATCGTGACGGACCGCGGCTTATGTAAGTCGTGTATGTTTCTGTGTGTCCGAAGTCATGATCCCCAGCGGTAAAAGTATTAGCCGCTGGGGATTTTTGCGCCCATTCGGGCCTTGTATGGAGGATAGACATGAACATTATCAATATCGGGATTCTTGCCCATGTAGACGCTGGAAAGACGACCTTGACGGAGAGTCTGCTATATGCCAGTGGAGCCATTTCAGAACCAGGGAGCGTCGAAAAAGGGACAACGAGGACGGACACCTTGTTTTTGGAGCGGCAGCGTGGGATTACCATTCAAGCGGCAGTCACTTCCTTCCAGTGGCACAGATGTAAAGTTAACATTGTGGATACGCCCGGCCACATGGATTTTTTGGCGGAGGTGTACCGCTCTTTGGCTGTTTTAGATGGGGCCATCTTGGTGATCTCCGCGAAAGATGGCGTGCAGGCCCAGACCCGTATTCTGTTCCATGCCCTGCGGAAAATGAACATTCCCACCGTTATCTTTATCAACAAGATCGACCAGGCTGGCGTTGATTTGCAGAGCGTGGTTCAGTCTGTTCGGGATAAGCTCTCCGCCGATATTATCATCAAGCAGACGGTGTCGCTGTCCCCGGAAATAGTCCTGGAGGAAAATACCGACATAGAAGCATGGGATGCGGTCATCGAAAATAACGATGCATTATTGGAAAAGTATATCGCAGGAGAACCAATCAGCCAGGAAAAACTTGCGCGGGAGGAACAGCGGCGGGTTCAAGAAGCCTCCCTGTTTCCGGTCTATCATGGCAGCGCCAAAAAGGGCCTTGGCATTCAACCGTTGATGGATGCGGTGACAGGACTGTTCCAACCGATTGGGGAACAGGGGAGCGCCACCCTATGCGGCAGCGTTTTCAAGGTTGAGTACACCGATTGCGGCCAGCGGCGTGTCTATCTGCGGCTATACAGCGGAACGCTGCGCCTGCGGGATACGGTGGCCCTGGCCGGGAGAGAAAAGCTGAAAATCACAGAGATGCGTATTCCATCCAAAGGGGAAATTGTTCGGACAGACACCGCTTATCCGGGCGAAATTGTTATCCTTCCCAGCGACAGCGTGAGGTTAAACGATGTATTAGGGGATCAAACCCGGCTCCCTCGTAAAAGGTGGCGCGAGGCCCCCCTCCCCATGCTGCGGACGACGATTGCGCCGAAAACGGCAGCGCAAAGAGAACGGCTGCTGGACGCTCTTACGCAACTTGCGGATACTGACCCGCTTTTGCGCTGCGAAGTGGATTCCATCACCCATGAGATCATTCTTTCTTTTTTGGGCCGGGTGCAGTTGGAGGTCGTTTCCGCTTTGCTGTCGGAAAAATACAAGATTGAAACAGTGGTAAAGGAACCCACCGTCATTTATATGGAGCGGCCGCTCAAAGCAGCCAGCCACACCATCCATATCGAGGTGCCGCCCAACCCGTTTTGGGCATCTATCGGACTGTCTGTTACACCACTCCCGCTTGGCTCCGGCGTACAATACGAGAGCCGGGTTTCGCTGGGATACTTGAACCAGAGTTTTCAAAACGCTGTCAGGGATGGTATCCGTTACGGGCTGGAGCAGGGCTTGTTCGGCTGGAACGTAACGGACTGTAAGATTTGCTTTGAATACGGGCTTTATTACAGTCCAGTCAGCACGCCGGCGGACTTCCGCTCATTGGCCCCGATTGTATTGGAACAGGCATTGAAGGAATCGGGGACGCAGCTGCTGGAACCTTATCTCTCCTTCACCCTCTATGCGCCCCAGGAATACCTTTCCAGGGCTTATCATGATGCACCGAAATACTGTGCCACCATCGAAACGGCCCAGGTAAAAAAGGATGAAGTTGTCTTTACTGGCGAGATTCCCGCCCGCTGTATACAGGCATACCGTACTGATCTGGCCTTTTACACCAACGGGCAGAGCGTATGCCTTACAGAGCTAAAAGGGTATCAGGCCGCTGTCGGCCAGCCGGTCATCCAGCCCCGCCGTCCAAACAACCGCCTGGACAAGGTGCGCCATATGTTTCAGAAGGTAATGTAAAGATACATAATCGTCAAGACGGCAACAATCAGAAGTTATGGAGGGTAACAATGGAATATCGTAAGGAAGATTTAATGGAAGCAAAAAAGCAAATTTTGGGAGTGGGAGAGAACATGGGAACAGAGGAAAGTAAAAAAATCTGGGAGGAGAACGCACAATTTTGGGATAATGCAATGGGTGACGAATCTAATGAATTTCACAGAGAGGTAGTGCGTCCCAAAGTAACGGAACTTCTATCTCCTAATCCTGCGGATTATATTTTGGATATTGCGTGTGGCAATGGAAATTATTCTTCGTATCTTGCACAAAGAGGCGCTTCGGTTGTCGCTTTTGATTACAGCAAAAAAATGATAGAATTGGCTAAAAGACGGCAATCACAATATGCAAAACAAATTGAATTTTGTGTGGCGGATGCGACCAATAGAAAAAGTATATTAGAATTAAAAAGAAATCGAGCCTTTACGAAAGCAGTTTCTAATATGGCAATTATGGATATTACGGATATTGAACCACTTCTTATGGCTGTTTATGAACTGTTGCAGGAAAGCGGAATTTTTGTCTTTGCAACGCAACACCCTTGTTTTGTCACGTTGACTGAAAAATATATGACACCGCACAGTTACTATGATATAGCGATTGAAGGGCAACCGAAAGAGCAGATTTATTATCATCGTTCCATACAAGATATTTTTAACCTTTGTTTTAGAGCTGGATTTGTCATTGATGGATTTTATGAAGAATGTTTCAAAACCAACAAAGAAATTCCTATGGTAATGATAGTAAGGCTTAAGAAGGTAAAACGTGATACCTTACAATAAATTCAAGTTTGTCGGGTAAATAGCAAAGCCAGCCGAGCCAGCGGGCGGTCAAGATGAACGGGCTTCGCCCACCGTTGACAGCCCCGCCCGGTTTCGCAGTTAGGCAGTCAAGGAGCGACAGCAAGGAGTGCTGCCGCCCCGCACTATTATTCAGAGAGGGGGAATTTCCATGACAGACCAGAAAGCCTATCAAGAATATATCCAGCGCAGGTACAACGCCTCTTGCAAGGCTGTTATCCGCTGTGCCTGACAGCGTCCGTCCGTGCCGGAATTATGTAGAGCTCCACATAATTCTGTTGTATTTCCCAGCCTTTTGTGATACTATTTTGATACTAATAAACTTTACAGCCGAAAATAGCAGGTGGAATATTAACATATTTGCGAAAGTTTTTCCTGCGAAATCACCTCAAATACACCCTACTATATCTGAATTTGCCGAGTGGGAATGATTTCAGAGACCCGGAAAAGCCTGATTTTACTGGTTTTTTGAGGGGTTAAGGCCCTTTGTGGCAACGATTTGGCAACACTTTTTCATTATTCATAAAAAGAGAGCTAACTGATTTTGATTAGTCAGTTAGCTCTCTTTTTATCCAAAATATTGCTCCTGCTCTTCTTCAGTAAGATAGTCAATAAATACATCTTTCTTGAAGCCATGAAAGTCTACACGAAAAGAATCTTGGATTTCATCGTATAGATTATACAGTTCATCAAAGCAAGGTTTTACTTTATCCAATTCCTTGGATAATTGAGTAAGATTAGATCTTCTCATCTTATGAACGGCATTAACTCGATACCCATTGAATTGCTCTGCTTTTTGGATGAACTCATCTTTTTTATAAAAGCTTACAGAACTTTTTAATTCTCCTATATAATAGCCAAACATTTTATCTGTTGGTAATTTGAATTGTATTGTAGCAGGGTATACCGAAAGCTGGATGAGAAAATGGCAATCATCAAGAAGATGCATACACATAGCCTCCAGAATTTGATGGTACATAAGAGTTCCGGCAAGCTTCCCTTCAAAAGTACCTAACGAAAAGCTGTTATCGGCTAATTCGTTGAGGAGGTCTAAATTTTCGGGTAACTGTAAGGATGGCCATTTATTATTGTCCATAATTCGAGCTGTTAAATCGTCCAAGTTATTCTTCTCCCTCCATTTGCGCCAATAACATATCACTCAATCCCTGGGACATGGCCTTGGTCCGCTTCTGTGCAGTATCAAACTCGGGATAGTGGTAGCGCCACTTATCATAATCCTCTTTAGAGATTTCACCTGCTTCCAGCATGGCTGCGGCCTGTTGCCAGGAACAAAGCATCTCATGCAGCCGGGCGGCGTCCTTGTTCTTCCGCACATCAACCTTCAGGCAGACTTCTCCATCCATCTCGCTGATCTTGAGCCCGTAGTTATCCTCCAGGGTAAACAGGGTGTGCATGAGCCCCACATAGGAGTCTATGTCCGGGACGGAGAGAGCATGGGGGGAGACATCCAGTACCTGTGCCAGGGCAGCAGTTAGGTCTGCCTTTGGGGTTCTTGATCCTGTTTCATACTGAGCAAGGCGCACATCAGCGGACTTCTCCGGGAAGCCCAGCGCCATGCCGAGATATTTCTGTGTCATCCCCCGCAGGAGACGGAAAAAGTGAATCCGTTCGCCAATCGCCATATCGTCAACTCCAATCGTTGGTTGTCCTTAGGAAAAGCGTAGCAGAAATGCTTAGTAAAGTCAAGAGAATCCTAAACAATTTTATTTAATTTATTTTGCGTACTCCGATTGACACAAGCTATTTTGCTTAGTATAATGACAATAGACTAAGCATAATAGCTTAGAATCAATAAATAGAAAAGAACTGCCGCAACCCCTCGGTTATACATCCGAGAAAAAAGTGGCGGACGGAAGTGAGGAGGCATTTATGGAACACAATATCCAGCCGCAGCAGCCATCAATGAGGAAAGGAAGGTATTTTCAATGCAGGCACAAAACTTTATGCGTGTGGAGGAAGTGGCCCAGGAGCTGGGCATCTCCAAGTCCCACGCCTACAAGGTGATCCACAAGCTCAACGCCGAACTCCGTGAGAAGGGCTATCTGACCATCTCCGGGCGGGTCAATCGGAACTTTTTCATGGAGAAGTTTTGCTACGGCAAGACGGGAAAGGAGGGCTAATCATGGCGGTCTACAAAGAAGAAAAGACGAATACTTGGCGAGCGGTCTACCGCTACACCGACTGGAACGGCGAGCGCAAGCAGACCCAGAAACGGGGCTTCAAGACCAAACGGGAGGCTCAAGCCTGGGAGCGCGAACAGCTTAACAAGACCAGCGCCGATCTGGACATGACCTTCAGGAGCTTCGTGGACCTCTACACAGCGGATATGAAGACCCGGCTTAAGGAAAACACCTGGGCCACCAAGGATCACATCATCCACACCAAGCTGCTGCCCTACTTCGGCAGGCTGAAAATGTGCAACATCACCGCTCAGCAGATCATCACCTGGCAAAACGAGATGTTGAACCACAAGGACGAGAACGGCAAGCCCTACTCTCCGGTGTACCTGAAAACGGTCCACAACCAGCTCAGCGCCATCTTTAACCACGCAGTACGGTATTACAACCTCCGGGAAAATCCCTGCAAAAAGGCGGGCAGCATGGGCAAGAAGAAAAACCGGGAGATGATGTTCTGGACCAAGGAGCAGTACCTGAAATTTGCCGAGGTGATGATGGATAAACCGCTGTCCTTCTACGCCTTTGAGATGCTCTACTGGTGCGGTATCCGGGAGGGGGAGCTGCTGGCTCTGACCCCAGCGGATTTTGACTTTGAGAAGCGCACTGTGTCCATCAACAAGTCTTACCAGCGGCTGAACGGCCAGGATCTGATTACCACCCCCAAAACGGAAAAGAGTAACCGGGTCATTACCATGCCGCAGTTTCTGTCTGAGGAAATCCAGGATTACATCAAGATGCTCTACGGGATCGGGCCGGATGACCGAATGTTCACTGTCACCAAGAGCTATCTCCACCGGGAGATGGACCGGGGAGCCAAAGAAGCGGGAGTACCGCGCATCAGAATCCACGATATCCGTCATAGCGCAGTGTCGCTTCTGATTGACATGGGATTCTCCGCCACGGCCATCGCGGACCGGGTGGGCCATGAGAGCATTGACATCACCTACAATTATGCGCACCTGTTTCCATCCAAGCAGGCGGAAATGGCGGATAAATTAAACATGGAAAGGGGCAATTAAAAATGTCAGCAAAGAATTTGGACAAGCACAACCGTTGGAGGAACAAGACCGTGGCTTTTCGGGTCTCCCCGGAAGAGGATACCCAGATCGAGACGGCGGTCAAACTCACCGGCCTGACCAAGCAGGACTATATCATCCGACGGCTGCTCTGCCGGGATGTGGTGGTCCAGGGCAACCCCAGGGTCTACAAGGCGCTGCGGGATCAGCTGGCCGCTGTGCTGGACGAGCTGCGCCGGATCGAGGCTGGGCAGGGCGTGAACGACGAGCTGCTGGACACCATCCAGATGATCGCTACCATTATGAACGGAATGCAGGAGGACTTTGCCTATGACCGATGAGAAAAAGAAAATGACCGCCCAGAACTCATCTGTTGGCGCAGATGATGGGCAGTCAATCTCTCAAAATTCCAAGTTCACTATACCAGACCCGGACGAAAAAAGCAATTCCCCGGAAAAAGATTTGGAGGAACTTTACCAGAAAATACGCCGCATGAGCGACCCAGCTTACCTCCATACTGTGACCCTGGACGAGCTGATGGACAATGTGTTTGATGGCAAGTCTACGGTGATTGAAAACCTGCTCCACACGGGAGCGTACATCCTTGCCGGTGCGCCCAAAATCGGCAAGTCCTTCCTAGTGGCGCAGATTGCCCACCATGTCAGTACCGGGCAGGATTTGTGGGGCTATAAGACCCATCAGGGGACTGTTCTCTATCTTGCTTTGGAAGATGACGAGAGCCGTTTACAGCGCCGGATGTTCCGTATGTTTGGCGTGGAGGGGACAAGCTCTCTTCACTTCGCCACCAACGCTAAGATGATCGGCGGTGGCCTGGATGAACAGATGGAAAAGTTTGTTCGGGAACACAGTGATACCAAGCTGATTATCGTGGATACCCTGCAAAAAGTCCGGGAGGCAGTGAGCGATAGTTACAGCTACTCCAGCGACTATGAGGTGATCGGCAAGCTGAAGCAATTTGCTGACCGATATGGCGTCTGCGTCCTGATTGTCCACCACACCAGAAAGCAACCTGCGGGAGATAGCTTTGAAATGATTTCCGGCACCACGGGCTTGCTGGGCTGTGCGGATGGTGCGCTCCTGATGCAGAAGGAAAAGCGGACGGATAGCAGGGCCACCTTGGAAGTGGTAGGCAGAGACCAGCCGGATCAGCGGTTGTATCTGAGCAAAGAACAAGAGAGCCTGGTTTGGGGGCTTGACCATGCAGAGAATGAGCTTTGGAAGCAGCCTCCAGACCCGGTACTGGAAGCCGTAGCAAAGATCGTATCTGCTGACAACCGCGAATGGGAAGGCAGTCCCACCGAGCTGGCCCAGGCGATTCAAACAGATATGGCGGTAAATCGGCTCACCAAGCATCTGAATGTGAATGCCAGCCGCCTGTTGGAAGAACATCAGGTAAAGTATGAGAACAAAACCAAGCACGCCGGGCGGCGTATCCGGCTGACCTACATGGTGGTGGAAGCACCTGCGTTTGAAGTAATCGAGTAAAGCGCGACGCTTGCAACGGTCGCGACGGTGTTTTGAGGGGTGCTCCCAGCACCGTTGCGACCGTCGCCACCGTCGCGGAAAGAAAAAGATGGGGTGGTATTTTGCCACCCCATCTTCAAGGAGGATGCCCCATTTTAGGGTACCCTAAAAGTATCAGAGGATGTCGCGATTCACGACACCCTATGCCCCAAAACAGGGCACCGGGTACAGGGGCAAAAAGCGTTCGGAGAACGCGCAGCCACAGAATGAAATTCTGTGTTCAGAAGGGGCTTGGGGGCGCTGCCCTCAACAAGCAGATGGCAGGAAATGTGAGTGTGTATTAACACTCGCATTGCTTGCCGGATTTGTGTGTGGCTATCCACACGCATTGCTTGCCTGTATCTAAAACAACCGAAACGGCCCTTGTGCCGCTGCGGAAAATCAACTGAAATTCAAGTATTGGGAGGTAACGAGTATGAGAAAGATTTTGTCCTGTGAGTTCAACCCGGACACTGCCTGCGTGGAGCTGTGCATGGAAGATGGAACCCTGTTGTCCATCGACTGCACCGCCGTGGAGAACGAGGTAGCGAACAGTATGTACCAGCGGTCAGAACTGGACTGGCTGATCTATAATGATCCGCTGTCCTATGCCGAACTGATTTTGAATGGGGACCCTGAATTGTATCTAAAAGCAGTAACAAAGAAAACTCCGTTAGATTGATGGCAAAGAAAATCCGCCAGAAGCAACACTCTAAAGGGTGCGCCTCTGACGGATTTTTTACATCTTATCAATCAAAGCAAATACAACAGCTTGCTGTTCTTCGCTCAATCTTGACCAGCGTTCTAGAAGCTTTTTCTGCGCCTCAGTCAAGGAAACAGGTGC
Organism: Flavonifractor hominis; assembly: GCF_040095835.1. Classification (NCBI taxonomy): domain Bacteria; kingdom Bacillati; phylum Bacillota; class Clostridia; order Eubacteriales; family Oscillospiraceae; genus Flavonifractor; species Flavonifractor hominis. The sequence goes on along the minus strand of NZ_JBBMFT010000001.1, from coordinate 632,751 downwards.
ATCTTCTTCGGCAAACAGTTGAGATAGCGTAATGCCAAAGGCTGTGCAGATTTTCTCCAGGGATGGAATGGTCGGAACCATGTTCTTGCGATACCATGAGGAGATCGTGGATTGCGGCAAACCGGAGCGTTCTGCAAGCTGATACTCTGTCCAGCCCCGTGCCTCCCGATACGCGGTTATAACCGAGAGAATATCCTTCACCTGCATCACTCCTTTGCTAGTGTTCTTCGTAAATTATACTTTGATAAATCGTTGTGATTTAATCATTTATATCGTATAATTTTAACGATAAACACAACCACAAGGGAGGGAGAAATTTGAGTGGAAAAAGTTGTTTTTTCATCGGGCACAGAGAGGCCGCGGAAGAAATTTATCCGGCATTGTATGCGGCTGTGGAGCAGCACATTTTGGAATATGGCGTCACAGAATTTATCGTCGGCCACTACGGCGGATTTGACCGCCTGGTAGCGTCAGCAGTCAAAGAAGCAAAGCGTTTCTACCCGGAAGTGAAGCTCACTTTGCTGCTACCATACCACCCGGCGGAGCATCCCATCCCAACACCAGATGGATTTGACGGAACATTCTATCCGCCCGGAATGGAGAGCGTTCCGCACAAGGTTGCAATCGTAAAAGCAAACCGCTATGTTGTGGATCATGTAGATTATCTGATCGCCTATGCTTGGCACCCTGCCAGCAACGCGCGCGAGCTGGTGGAATATGCCCGGAAGAGACAACAGAAAAGCGGTATCCAAATAACCTTATTGGCACATGCAGCTATATAATTGTGTATGTCATTCGACTTGGAGCGAGCTTATATTTTCGTGAGGCTATCTTGAGGTATCGTGTGTTTTCTGATATAATTATTTATCTATACATGATATAGAGAAGTTACAGTGCTGGTATCTTATGATAAACTTCCCAAAATTCTCATCGACAAAAAGATGAAAAGCTTGGAGTTAAAGGATGTATCAGGCATTAGTTTTAATGTCTTAAAAGACAGTCAATGGGAGACAAAAGCTATGGAAGAAAAATCAGCAAATATTGGTGCCAATAAATCTGAACACAAGGTGCAAAAAAAATCTGAAAGAGATAGAAATGGTGTAATAGGTGGGCTTGTATTTGGCATCCTTCTAGCGTTTCTTGCTTATTTAATATATGATAAAATATTTGATTTTCCAATTGGACAGATACTGGTGTATATAACGGGATTTTTAGCGTTTGTTTGCTTTATGGTATCTGTAAGTTGTTTCTTTGATTTGAAAGAGTCAAAAAAACTGGAGAAATTAGAAGAGGAAGCTCGTAGAGAGGAAAAAGAATTTTCGCAAATAGATCCTGAGAAAAGGGCTTTGAGAGCAGAAAAAATGTTTAGAATGAATCAAAAGGAGTTAATGAGATATTATGATATGAATTTAGCTCAAACAAAATTTCTTTCTGGACTTGGCATTATGATGATTATATTTGGTATAGTGATAGTAGGAATAACCCTGTATATGTATATGTCGATTGAAACGGATAAGGTTCTGTTAGTGGTAGGGAGTTTAAGCGGAATCGTTGTAGATTTTATTGGAGCAGTTTTTATTAAGATGTATACCAAAAATATAGAAGCAGCTGTTAAGTTTCATGCCAAATTTGCAGAAAGTAACAATCTTTTGCTTGCAAACTCAATTGCCAATAAAATAGAGGATGTTAAGATTCGAGAAACTACTTTATCAGAGATATCCAAAAATATTATATTGTCAAAAAATATAGTGGAGTAATGGCAACATCATGGCAACAAAAAATCAGATAGCCTCTACTATCTGAATAATGAAAATAATGCCAATACCCTGAACTAAATCCCATAAGCAAATCTGTTTAGAAAATTTCTGACAGGAGCGAGTGGGAATAAAAAATCAACACCGGAAACCCTTGCTGCATCAGGGTTTCCGGTGTTTTTTTGTGCCCGCTGAGTGCAAATTGAGTTCACTTTTCTTTACTTTATGAGGCGTTCTGACCGAGACGCCGTTGCTGGTATCCAGCATACGATTGGCTCGCATGAGTTCAAGCGCATTCAGTTCCATCTGGCCATAGAATTTGAGAATATCTTCCGTGTACTTGCCACCGCTTTTCTCCACGTGCAGCAAATCATGGAGGAACTGGACATTTGTGACTACACTTTGAGTACAATTTCTCAGAAACTCTGTGTTTTTAAGTAAGATCCGATAATGTAGCAAGCCGCTATGTTGATTTACCAATCATTTTGTACGGCATATGTTGACATGAGATGAGAAATGTTTGGTATTAAAGTTGCAAAATAAAGGACCTCTGATGTATAATAAAAATGCTTCTCACAGTAACTCAATCATATTTTATTCTAGGACATGAAGTTGTCTTGTCCTATGTACTTTATATGGCAACAAGGTTTATACGGTGTCCTTACTTTTTTACACCGCAAATCAATTTATTGAGGAGAAGGCAAAAATGAAGGCCAGACGTTTTCTAAGTCTCATGTGTGCTTCCTGCATCGTGTTTTCTATGGCTGTTGGGGCAAGCGCAACATCCATCGAAGATGATCCTTATTACTGCGGTGTAGATTGGAGTCAGGTGGACACCTCAATGTGTATATCTGGAACCGAGTATCACCGTTATGAACAGCCTTCTACCTCGTTACTGAGTGCAGACAGGGCTGCGTTCAGTGGCTGGGTAAAGGGAGTCCCTGCAAATGCTTCTCTGGGTACCAGTCAGTACGCACTTGTAACTGACTTAACTTTTGAGGAAGGTGAGTCCGGTACTGTCGAGGTCACCTTTACCGATTCCCAAGATCTGAGTAAGTCTGATGTGAACATATCCATTTACGACAAGGACGATCAGCTTATTACGGACTATTTTTCCCTTGCCTATAACAGTAAAGCTCCTGTCACCGCGTTGTTCCACATTGATCCTACCCATGAGTACGATCTTTTTATCAGCCATCAGGGAACCGGCTTACAGAACGAGCGAATTGTTGTAAAAGTAGGATAATTTGAGGTGTGTGCAAAGAGTGTCTCTCATGGGGAATTCCCCACGAGAGACACTCTTTTCTCCTACCAATCATTTGAAATGTCACAAACCCGCATCAATACAGGAGTTTTAGCCTATAGAATAGGTAAAACCACCCCGCTGAATTTATTGTTCAGCAGGGTGGTTTTTGTTTGCCTTTTTCTGTCCGATTGGAGAAGGTGCAAACTTAAATAGGGACTCATGGTGTTATGTTCTTCTTAACTTGCGGTAATACCGATCGGTGTAAGCCATATAGATACCTCCGCCGATTCCGTATGCAATAGCGGTCAAAGCAAACCCCACAGGAAGTCCAATCGGCTCCTGAAGGAAGCCCATCAGGAGGGAACCGATTCCGATCCCGACATCGTAGGAGAGCATATAAGTGGCGTTTGCCACGCCACGCCTCGGAGCGGGAGTTGTTCCGGTGACAAAAGACTGAAACAGTGGCTGCAGAATCCCGTATCCCAGTCCGAAGAAGAAACCGGCTGCAAGCAGGTGAATTCCGGATGACAAGAAGATATAACTGGCCATGGTAAGGATCAGGATTACCAGACTGGCGTAGACCAGAATACGATGTTTGCCGGCGTCGATCATCTTTTGTGTGGAAAGCTTGGAGCACAGCATCCCGGCGACGAGACAGATGTAGAAGTAGGGGAGAAATGCTGTGAGTTGTTTTTCCTGGGCCAGGATAGAGGAATATGCAATCACAGCGCCATAAGGGATCATCAGGAACATCATATTAAACATAAACGGCAGCGCAGGGACGTATATAGTGTCCTTGATAGAAAACTTTTTTCGTTCTACCTTTGGGTAGTGTATACGGCAGCAGGATACACAGACCAAGGCGGCTACCGTAATGGCAAAGATGGTGAGAAAGGATGCCTTGCTGCTCATGTGGTTCTGTACCTGAATCCCGACATAAGGACCAACCGCCATGCCAATGGATACCGTAAAGGCAAACCGACTGATGCCCTCGGTAATCTTTGTAGGAGGGAGGACGTCGCCGGCCAATGTCATAGTAGCGGATCCGCACACGGAATATACCGCGCCCATATAAAGGCGGATGAGGATGAGCACCCCAAATATAGGGAAAGCAATAAAGGCCGGGAACGACAGGCAAAACAGGGCAAGAAAGACCAGATAGACACGATAACGATTGAAGTTATCCAACAGGTATCCAGCCACTGGACGAAACAGAATCGTCGCGACGGACATGGCGGTCAGTACGATTCCAATCCCAGAGCCGGTAATTCCAATCTCCTGGCAATAGACCGGGATGATGGGAATGGATGCGTAAAAGGCGGCCAACACAAGCAGGTTGGTGAGGAACAGAAGCAGAAATCTTCGGTTCCAGATGGTATCCTTTGTTTCCATATAAATAAACCTCCTCTGTCTGTAACAAAAGAATATAGTGGCAATTGCCACTATATTAACATAGCACAGTTGTTCTCCTGCGTCAAGAACTGGTTGCAAGTGCCACCAAAATGGACTATAATCAACATGCGAAAAGGAGGTATGCACGGTGCCTTATATCATGGACAGCCCCTTTAAGTCGATATCCATTTTGTATCGAAAATCGCACATTTGGCTCAACAGCGGCTGTGGAGGGTATGGACTTACCGCTGCACAGGCGGTCGTTATCCTGATCGTGTGTGATTTTGAGAAACTGACGCAGGACGAGATCACAAAACGGCTTTCGCTGGACAAAAGTGTCATTGCAAAGACGGTTACAAAGCTGGAGGAAAGCGGATATATCCTGCGTGGTACCAATGCAAGGGATAAACGGACCTATGATATCTGCCCCACGGAAAAAGCGTGGGCGGTGTATCCATTCATCAAAGAGCAGATTGAGGAAGGTTTCCGCCGTATGACGCAGCAGATGACAGATGCCGAGCGGGAGGAATTTAAGCGGTTGCTGGCAGTGGCTGCAGCGGCGGCGGTAGCGCAGGAGGATTGAGCGCGCAGGGGTGGTGCCTCCTGAGCAGAACTTGACGAAAAGAGAAAAAATTTCTATAATGAAGGCGATTGCAGAGGCTATGCTCAGATAGGAGGTCTGTCATGACGGAAGAGGTCAAAATCGTCCATTTGGCTGACGCGCCGGAGTATATGGAGGAGGTCTCCCGCTGGCTGTGGCTGGAGTGGGCCAAGGCGGACGGATATTCCCTGGAAGAGATTATTTACCGCACCAGGTATGCGTGCCAGCGGGATACGATCCCGCAGATGTTGGTGGCAGTCTTGGAGGGACGTCCGGTAGGGGTGGTGTCGCTCTGGCTCAATGATCTGAAGACCCGGCAAGACCTGTCACCCTGGATGGCGACGCTGTATGTCAAAGATGAGGAGCGGAACCGGCACATCGGCCAGAAGCTGCAGCAGGCCAGTATCGAAGCGGTTCGGGCCCTGGGATGCTATCCGTGCCTCTACCTTGTCACAAAGCTGGATGGCTACTATGAGAAGACGGGCTGGGTTTTTGTGGACAAGGCCCCGGCAGGACAGGGAACGTTTGAGCGTATTTATCGTTATGATCTCTGAGGCATGCGCTTTATTTTGCGCCTGCCAGGCACTTGGTGCCTGGCAGGCGTTTTTTGCTTATTTGCAGATGTAAGGAATGTGGTCTATGTCATTTCCGAGCGCAGTGGAACAGAGGAGAAAAAACAGCGGCCCGCTGCCAGGCAGCGGACCGCTGTTTGGGGAAAGGGATCAGATTTCCATATCCAACAGATAGGAGGACAGGCCCTTGCCGTGCATATCCACGGACAGGGAACGGGTGACGCCTCCGCCCAGAGCGGCATACATCACGAAGTTGAGGGCGTGGATATTGGGCAGTTCATAGCGGACCACCTCGCCCTTGACCATGCCCTTGAAATGCTCTTTCACACGCTCGGGTGTGACTTTCTCCTTGAGCAGCTCATAGTCCTTGGGGTCATAGGCGATGAGGGAGATGTTGGAGATGTTGCCCTTATCGCCGGTACGGGAGTGTGCGAGGTCCCAGAGTTTCATAGTAAATGCTTCCTTTCTGTCCCAGAATCAGACGGTAAAGATCTCGGCTTCGGGCTTGACATCGTAGCGGCTGACCAGGATAGAGGCCACAGAGACGATGTCGCGGGTGCGCTTGACGGCGCCGCAGCCGCCGGCGGGGCCGTTGGTGTACAGAGCCTCCACTTCGTTGCCGATGAGGTCGGCCTCGGCCTTGGTTTTGGCGCGGCCGGATACCCGCACCCGTACCTCGCTGGGCTCCTCATTGTACTTGTAGTCAGGATTCCAATACAGGCTGTTGCAGCCGATCAGGTCAAACTTCAGCTCGTCAAACACGCCGGGCGCGACCAGCTCCAGTCGCTCTTTGATGATATCCAGGGCCAGCTTACCGCGGTTGACGCAGCCGGGGCCGCCATAGCTGATCTCACCGTCACCGATGAAGCAGTCGCGATAGCCGATGGAGCACTTGAACGTTTCCGTCTTGGGCTTGCCGGTAATGCCCTCCACTTTTACCATGTCTTTACCGATTTCGGTGAACTTGATCTGTTTGCAGTCGGCCACCACATCGGGGGTCAGATAGTTTTCAGGGTCATGGATCTCATAGCAGATCTGCTCAGAACAGGTCTCTACAGTGACCATACCGCCGGCCTCGGGTACCTTGGTGACAAAGAAGGAGCCGTCCTCAGATACCTGGATGATGGGGAAACCCAGGTGGCCCAGGCCGGGCACATCCTTCTTGCCGGGCTCGGCGAAGTAGCCGCCGGTGACCTGGCCGCCGCACTCCAGCAGGTGGCCCATGATGGTGCCCTTGCCCAGCTTGTCCCAGTCGTCAAGGGACCAGCCAAACTCGTGGATCATGGGAGCCATAAAGATGGCAGGGTCGGCCACGCGGCCAGTGATGACCACATCGGCACCCATGTCCAGGGCTTTCAGGATGCCCTCCACGCCCATATAGGCGTTGGCGGAGACGATCTCACCGGGGAGCTTGGACAGCGGCTCGTGGGTCTCCCACACCTCGGTGTCCATATACTTATCGATAACGGGCAGCAGATCGTCGCCGGTGACACAGGCGATCTTCATGCCGGTGAGGCCGTGCTTGCGGGCGATCTCCACACATTTCTGAGCGGCGGCCTGGGGATTGGCGGAGCCCATATTGGTGATGAGCTTCACCTTGTGCTCCCAGCACAGGGGGAGCGCCTTCTCCATGCGGTGCTCCAGAAGGCCGTTGTAGCCCTTGGTGGGGTCCTTCAGCTTGGCCTGCTGGCCGATGGCGATAGTGCGCTCGGCCAGGCACTCATAACTGATGTAATCCAGATTGCCCTTCTCAATAAGCTCCAGGGAGGGCTCCAGGCGGTCGCCGGCGTACCCGGCGCCGCTGCCGATGCGGATGCTTTTCATACAATGACTTCCTTTCTGAACAAGAAGGTGGATGGAGCGATTGGAATGATCAGATGGTAATGCCGCCGGTGACCACAGCAACCACCAGCATGATGATGGAGATCAGCCACACCATGGGGATGGTCTTCTTCTGGTGCTCACCCAGGTCCACACCGGACAGACCTACCAGCAGGAAGGTGGAGGCGGTGAGGGGGGAGACAGGGAAGCCGGTGGTCATCTGACCCAGGATAGCGGCCTGACCCACATTGACGCCGGCTACGCCGAAGCCCTCAGCGGTCTGAGCCAGCACGGGCAGCACGCCGTAGTAGAAGGAATCGGGGTCAAACAGCAGGGAGGCGGGCATACCGATGATACCCACGATGACGGGGAAGAACTGACCCAGGGAGTCGGGGATGAGAGCGGTCAGGGCGTTGGCCATTTCGGTGATCATACCGGTGCCCTTCATGATGCCGGTGAAGCAGCCGGCGGCGAAGAGGACGGAGCACATCATCAGGCACTCCTTGGCGTGGGCATCCACCCGGGCCTTGGACAGCTTGACGCTGGGGTAGTTGATAACGGTAGCCAATACGTAGAATACCATAAAGACCACGGCGGGAGCGAAGCCGGAGAACAGCAGAGAGATGATGGCGGCGATGATGAGGATGATGTTGATGGGGAACAGGTGGGGCCGCAGCAGAGCCTTCTCCTCGTCGGACAGCTCGGCCATGGTTACCTCAGCACTGCCAAGAGCAACGGTACCAATGCGGGCCTTCTCACGGCTGCCCAGGAAAGCGGAGAAGATGACCACACATACCAGGCCCACGATGACAGCGGGGAGGATGGGCATGAACAGTTCGCTGACTACATCCACACCCAGCGCGGTGGCGGCGCGGATCGTGGGGCCGCCCCAGGGAAGGATGTTCATGGTGCCGGCGGCCATGGCTACGATGGTGGCCAGAGTGGTGCGCTTCATGCCGACCGCATCATACAGGGGCACCAGGGGGGGTACGCAGATCAGGAAGGTAACGGCGCCGGAACCGTCCAGATGGACAGCCATGGCCAGAATGGCGGTGCCGATGGCGATCTTCACCGGATCGGTGCCCATGAATTTGGTGATGCCGCCGATGATGGGGCGGAACGTACCGGCATCGGTGAGGACGCCGAAGAACAGAATGGAGAAAATGAACATGACGCCGGTGGCGGCCACAGAGCCGATACCGTCAGAGCCGGTGATCATGCCACCCAGACTCTTAAAGTTGGCCAGAAAGTCCACGACGCCTTCGGTGGAACCCTCCGGGACAACCTGGATGAAAGCACAGGCGATGATGCCGGTGACCACGGGGACCGCGATCAACGCCACCAGGGGCGAGGCTTTCTTGGTCATGATCAGGATCAGCATGACCAGGACAGTGATGAAGCCGAGTGCTGCTAACATGGATGTACCTCCTCTAATTTCCGGGACGCGGCCCGGAAGATATGCAATCCTCTCTTATCGATTGCGCTTACAATACGACGCAAACCGCATGCCAACTCTTGCTCTGTATAAAAAATTCCCGGAATATCTTGTGGGACAAGACATCCGGGAATGGCGGCATTAAAAGAAGGGGAGGAGTAAATTCTAAAAAATTAGAAATAAGTCGAACGATGGAGGAAAGAAAAAGATGGAAGAGATTGAAATAGCAAGGATTCTAAAATTCTAGAAGTGAATTCTAAAAAACTGGAATTTGGTTAGGAGCGGTTTGCTGAGAGTTTGTTGTACAAGCTGGCCAAGGAGATACCAAGTTGAGCGGCGGTTTTTTTCTTCCCTTCCAGGGAAGAGCCGTTGCGTTCTAAGAGGTTCAGAATGACCCGTCTTTCAAATGCGCTGGTACGCTGAGCGAGGGTGAGGCCGGCTGTCTCGCGGATGCGGGTCAAGTCATTGGGAAGGGCCTCGCGGTCGATGACACCGGAGGGGGTCAGGTAGGCGGAAAACTCCAGCACGTTGCGCAGTTCCCGTACATTGCCCGGCCAGTTGTGAGCCTGGAGACAGCTCACCGCGTCCTCCGTTAATGTAAAGGGGCGGTGAAGTTTGTGTGAAAAGTCCTCCAGAATAGAGCGGGCCAGGGCTGGGATATCTCCCGGCCGTTCCCGCAGGGGAGGGACATGGATGAGAAATGTACTCAGGCGGTAATAAAGGTCCTTGCGGAATTTTCCGTCGGCCACATATGCCTGCAGATCGGCATTACAAGCGGCAATGACCCGCACATCCACATCCACCTCTTTAATGCTTCCAACTGGGCGGATGGTGTGTTCCTGCAGAGCCCGTAGTAGCTTGGCCTGGAGTCCGAGGTCCATCTCTGAAATTTCATCCAGGAACAGAGTACCGCCGGCAGCGGCCTCAAACAGGCCGATCTTTCCGCCGCGCTTAGCACCGGTGAAAGCCCCTTCCACGTAACCGAACAGTTCGGATTCCAGGATATTGGCGTTAAAGCTGGCGCAGTTGATGGCCACAAAGACTCCGTCCCGCCGGTCGCTGGCGTTATGAATGGCCTGGGCGTAGAGCTCTTTGCCAGTGCCGCTCTCACTTTCCAAAAGCACGGTAGCATCGGTGGCCGCTACCTTCTGGGCCAGTTCCTTTACTTGAAGAGTGGCGGGGCTGACCGCCGTGATATCGTCAAAGGTATAGCGGGCGCCGTTTGCCTTGTTGATGCGGCGGAGCAGCTGCTGGCTGCGGGCTTCCACAGCCTCCAGTTCCTCTTTGGCCTGATAGGCATCCTCCAAAAAGGTCACCACGGAAAGACCGCCGGTCAGTATGCCATCCTCATAGATAGGGTAGAGGTTGACAAAGTAAAAATCCTTGATCTCCTGTCGGGTGATGTGCAGAATGGGTTTGCCTTCCTTCAGAACTTCGGGCAGACGGGCCCCCGGACGCAGGTCCCGCAGATACTTCCCTTCAATATGATCCAGTGGCTCTCCCAGTTCCTTGCGCAGAAATTCCAAATAGGCGCGGTTGCAGAATACCAGCCGGCCCTCGGTATCGATAATGGTGATACCTTCCCGCATGGCATCGAAAGCGGCTCTCGCCCCGGCATTCAGATCCATAATGTGCCTCCCCCTTTTTGTCCATGTTGATTATACCCCGCTTGTCAATGGCGGAAAAACGCGCTATGATAAGGGGCGCAAAATGGGAAGGAGAGACGAACAATGGCGTGGCTTTTGGCGGCGGTGCTCTCGGCTTGCTTTGCTGGCATAACATCCATACTGGCCAAATGCGGGATCCGGCAGACGGATTCAGATCTAGCCACCGCGCTGCGGACGGTAGTGGTGCTGCTGTTTGCATGGATCATGGTGCTGGTTGTCGGATCGGGTGGTACCATAGGAGCGATTACTCCACGGTCATTGCTCTTTCTGATCTTGTCGGGGACAGCTACAGGTGCCTCCTGGCTGTGCTATTTTAAGGCGCTTTCGATGGGGGACGTCAATAAGGTGGTCCCCATTGACAAATCGAGCACGGTTCTTACGGTCCTGCTGGCCATCATCTGCTTTTCCGAGACTGGCCATCTGGCCGTCAAGCTGGTCGGGACGGTTTTGCTGGCGGCGGGCATTTTCCTGATGGTGGAGCGGAAAGCCGAGCAAGGAGAAACGAAAACAGGCCGGGCGTGGATATTCTACGCCTTTGGTTCAGCGATATGTGCAGCTCTTACCTCCATCCTGGCGAAGGTTGGCATATCCGGCGTGGAGTCCAACCTAGGTACGGCCATCCGGACCAGTGTGGTGCTGGTACTGGCGTGGCTGGTGGTTTTCATGCAGGGAAAGCAGAGACAGCTGAGGTATTTGCAGCGGCAGGAACTGATTTTTATTCTCCTGTCTGGCCTTGCCACAGGTGCCTCCTGGCTGTGCTATTACTATGCCATCCAAAACGGTGTGGTCAGCGTGGTGGTTCCCATTGACAAACTCAGCCTGGTCATCACAGTGATTTTTTCCAGGGTAGTGTTTGGAGAGCGGCTTAGCCGCCGGGCGTGTACCGGCCTGTGCCTGATGGTGGCCGGTACGCTGATGATGGCCATCTGGAGCTGATGACAAGGGATGAATCTATATCGGTTTGATCGAAGAAAAGGCGGGCGCTTTGGCGCCCGCCTTTTTCTATTATTCGTATGTTATAGGGCAAGATCGGTATAGCCCAGATTGGCGGACATGTATTTCCCCATGGCAAGGATATCCTCCAGCAGTTTTTTCTGATGCTTTTTTACAAAGGATTCGCTGCCGCGGATGCTGATGGCCCCAGCCAGGTGCCGACCGGAAGAAAACACCGGGACGGAAATGCAGTGGAAGTCGGTAAACAGATCACCGTCCAGAATGCAGTAACCCTGATGGCGGATTTTCAACAGCTGTTCTTTCAGAATCTCCGGGTCGGTTACCGTATTTTCTGTGTACCGGGTCAGTGTGGCCTGCTGGAAAAAGGCAGTACGGAACTCCTTGGAGCTATTGGCCAGCAGGACTTTTCCTACCGCAGTCGCGTGGAGGGGGAACGCAGTACCAGGCGACACAAAGGATTCGTTTGAGCCCAAAATGCTGAGATAGATTCCCCGCATAGAGGTGCCGAATCCGCCCAGACTGATGTTGCAGGCGGGGTATTTCTGGAGCAGGGGCAGGCAGCACAGCTCAAAGACGTGGGTGACGGGATTGCTGGTGCGGTACAGCGTACCCAGTTCAAAGAGTTTGCTGCTGAGCACATACTTCCCACTCTCATTTTTTTGCAGGTACTGCCGGTATTCCAGTGTGCGCAGCAGATTATAAGTGGTGACCTTGTTCAGCTTAAGACGTCGGCTGATCTCCGGTGCGCTTTGGGGTGAGCCAAAGGAAGCCAGAAATTCCAGAATATCAAACGCCTTATCCAACGAACTGTTGATGGGTACGGCCGGCGGCTCGGAAGAGAGATTTGTACTCAAAAAAATACCCCCTATTCCAATGCGGCTAGGCCGCTTATGGTTATATTAACTATAGCATACCATGTTTTTAATGTCAATTTACCGAAGTGTGAGTAAAAATATATAAAAAACTCAGTTTAAAATTTTAAACTTTTTAGATAAAATTATTGATTTTAAGACAAAAGAAGAATAACGTTAAGTCAAAGGAGGCGTGACCATGGTATTGACAAATGCACAAATTTTAGAACAGGGGCGGTTGCATTTTGAGGCGATTCGGACACGTGAGCTTTTGACGCCGCCCAGTTACCTGTATCCGGATATGGGATATGACGATGCGTATGCCATCGCCAGCGCCATGGTAGAGGAATACAAGCGGGCAGGTTACACAGAGTCGGGCAAGAAGGTTGGCTTGACCAGCAATGTCATGCGCAAGCACGCGGGCATCGAAGAGCCGGATTACGGCATTTTGTTCCATGAGCTGTGCTACGCCAATGAGAGCGAGCTGCGTCACGACGCCTTTGCCAAGCCCAGGGTGGAGGCAGAGCTGTGCTTCAAGCTCAAGCGGGACCTGGTAGGGGAACATATCACGGCCGATGAGGTGCTGGCCGCCACAGAGTATGTGGTCCCTGCGCTGGAGATCGTGGACATCCGCCAGAAGGTGGACCGGCCTCGGAAGATTTATGACACGGTGGCGGACAATGCATCCTTTGGGGCGTATGTGCTGGGGGACACACCCATCCGGCCCTATCAGGTGGATCTTGGGCTGGTGGGGTTTGTCTTTGAGCACAACAACCGCCAGACGGAGGTGTCCTGCGGGGCGGCGGTACTGGATCATCCGGCCAATGCAGTGGCGTGGCTGGCGGCCCGTTTCACCCAGCTGGGTAATCCCCTGAAGGCGGGGGAGATGGTGATGTCCGGCTCGGCCATTACCATTCTGGATGCCGCACAGGGCGACCACTTCCGCTGTCGTTACGGCCGTTTCGGCGAAGTGTCCGTCCAGTTCGTGTAAAGGAGGTTGAGGCAATGAGTGCATCCTATGAACTGCTCAATGAGCTGGCGGAGCGCTCCCTGCGGGGAGAGCGGGAGATCCGCTCCATCGCTCCGTTTTATACAGACTATCCGGAACTGGATGTCCACGACGGCTATGCCGGACAAAAGCTCCGTCTGCAAAAGATGGAGGCGGAGGGCCACAAGCGCGTGGGCGCCAAGCTGGGCGGCACCAGCCTGGCCAAGAGCCGGCAGATTCAGACCGACCTGAGTGCCGGCACCTGGACGCCCCGGAAGGCACCCACCTGCGGTATACTGATGGACTATATGCAGATCGAGGGAGAAGAACTGGTCCTGGACGAGCTCATCCACCCCAAGCTGGAGGCGGAGCTGGCCTTTGTTCTGGGAAAGGAGCTGTACGGGCCCTTTGTGACTGCGCCGGATGTGATGATGGCTACGGCGTATGTGGTTCCGGCCTTCGAGATCATTGACAGCCGCTTCCACAACTTTAAAATGGGCGGTAAGGCCGATGCCATCATCGACAACATCTCCGCCGCCCGCTTCAAGCTGGGCAATGTGTTCCGTGAGCCGCTGGAAGTGGACATGATCGGCATGGGCGTGCGCACCAGCTTCAACGGGCAGATCACGGGGCACAGCGCCGCCGGGGCGGTCATGGGACACCCGGCCCGCGCCGTGGCCTCTCTGGCCAAGACCCTCTATGAGGAAATGGGGCTGGGTCTGCCGGCAGGGTCCATTATTCTGACGGGGGCCATCTGTGCCTCCCACGTGCTGACCCGCGGAGACGAGGTGGTCTCAGATTTTGAGGGAATGGGTTCTCTGCGGCTGAGAGTGGTATGAGCGGCACAAGGAAGGTGAAAGCATGAAAATACTTGGCATTTCCGGCGGAACCCCCAATGGAAACAACGACGCCATCTGCAAGGAGGCGCTAATGGGAGCGGCTGAGTGCGGGGCAGAGGTGGAGTTCATCCGCCTGCTGGATCTGGATCTGAAGCACTGCACCGGCTGTGCGGCGTGTATGCGGAGCTTGAACGCCGGCCAGGGCGGCGGATGCCCGATCCAGGACGACTTTGAATGGCTGAGAGACAAGATTCTGGACGCGGACGGCGTGGTGTTCTCCATGCCGGTGTTCGAAAAGGGCGCCGCAGGCGTCTTTCATACGATCCTGGACCGGTTTGGTCCCCGGCATGACCGGGGCACCAACCTCACCGGCAAGCGCATCGCAGAAGAGAGGGGTGGCACACCTCCAGACCCCAGAGTACTCAAGGACAAAGCGGTAGCCTTCCTGGGAATGGGCGGGACCGACTACACCAGCCGTTTTCAATGTGACTGCGCCATGCTGGCATCTCATCTGATGTGGAGCGTGGTGGAAAACCGGGTCTATCAGTGGACCAAGCTGTTTGCCATGGAGGACGAAAAGGTGGCCCACGCCCATGAAACTGGAGTCCGGCTGGCCAAAGCGGCGGCTGATCCGACCCACGGGACTTATTATGGCGACCCTGGCATGTGCCCCCACTGTCACAGCCGTAATTTTTACCTCAATGATGCCGCCGACAAGGCCATCTGCTGCCTGTGCGGGATCGAGGGCCGACTGGAGATCCAGAACGGCCGGCTGCGGTTTCTCTTTGATAAGGAGCAATTGGAACGGGCCAGTGATACCCTGGAGGGCAAGCTGCGCCATGCGGAAGATATCAAGCACAATCAGGCGGTGCGCCGGGAACAGATGAAGACCGAGGCTTTCCGGCAGCGCCAGCAGCGCTATCTCACGTTTATCCATCCCACGACTCCGGCTTCCGGCCGGTAAGGCATACCCCAAAGCGCGCTGTGTACGTCGGCGGAGCGGGGCGTATCTCTCCGCGCCCCGCCCTTCCCGTCGGCCGAAGGAGAGACGGCCGCCGGGAAGGCGCGTACAGAAGATAGAACGTCAACGTTGCGGAGGAGAAATGGAACATGATTACAAACACGTGGCTCGTTTGGGCAATGATCGTCGGTTGGGCCGGCCTCTCCATCTGGCTGGCAAACAACACACGGGTAGGTAAGTTTTTGGGATTTGTCAATATGGGCCTGCTGGGCGGTGTGGTCCTGTCCAACATCGGGGTAGCGCCCATCACCTCGGACGCATACAGCATCGTGGACAATTACTTTGTGCCAATTGGAATCGTGCTGATGCTGTTTATGTGCGATTTGCGCAAGTTGGGAAAATGTGGCCCGAAGGTGGTTGGGGCCATGGTGCTCAGCGCGGCAGTGATCTTCCTTGCCTGTATGGGCGGTGCTATGATCTTCGATCTGGGCGATGAGACCTGGAAGTTCGCGGCCATCTCCATCGGCGATTTTGTGGGCAACATGCAGACAGCGGCCGGCGTGGCCACCAGCGTGGATATCTCCAGTGAGAATATGACCTTCTTCACTGCTGCTACTGCCATTCCCTGGGTCGTGTACAGCCTGCTGGCCTACATGGTGGGTAAGTCCTTTATCCCCAAGTTCCTGGTGAGCTATAAGGACGTGGATACCGGCATGAAACTCACCGCTGAAGAGCACGCCGCCGCTCTGGAGAAGCTCAACCGGAAAGAAGTCATGCTCAACATCAACGAGACTGCAGTGGTGCTGGGCGCGGCCGTTGCCATTGCCGGCATTGGCAACTGGCTGGGTGAAGTTACCGGGTTCTATTCCATCGTTTTCTATGCCACCATCGGCATTCTGGTGGCCAATTTCACTCCCATCCACAAGTGTGTAGTCAACGACTATCTGGCTACGCTGATCTTTGCCATGTATATGTTCAAGACCGGCTGCGGCGCCCACTGGAGCAAGATCGCCTCGGTGCCCTGGCAGCTGTTCCTGTACCTGATCTTTATCTATGTGGCCTCCGCGGTGCTGCTGATCCTGGTCAGCAAGCTGATCCGGATGCCCTGGGAGTACGGCCTCATGGCTCATATGGCCTGTATCGGCGGCCCGGTCTCCACTCCGCCGCTGGCTAAGCTGTACGGCTGGAGCGACCTGGTACTGCCCGGCATCATCATCGCGGTGCTCGGCCAGGTGGCCGGATCCTATCTGGGTGTATTCGGCGGCTCGCTGCTGCGCATGATGGGATTCTAAAATCATATGCGCCGGCCCGGACAATACGTCCGGGCCGGCGGACAGAAAGGGTGTCAAACTATGGCATTTATTGTACATTGCTATGATCTGCTCATCAAAAACGGTACGGTGGTGGATCCGGCCAACGGAATCCACAAGAAGATGGACATCGGGATTTACGCCTCCCGCATTGCCGACGTCTTTGAGCCGGGGACCCTGCCCGGTAAGATCTGTGCTGCCGAGGTCATCGACGCCACCGGCATGACGGTGGTGCCCGGCCTGGTGGACGGACATGCTCACGTCCTGCCTGGCCTGCGCTTCAGCTATCCGATCAAGGAGCTGTGGAAGCGGGGCATCACCGCCTGCATTGACATGGGCAGCCAGAGTACGGCCACCTTCAATCGCACGCGCCACCTCATCGACGAGGCGCCCTGCGTGGTAAACGCCTGCCTGGGGCTGTCCGACATGTCGGAAACCCAGGGCGAGATCCCCCGCTATACCCTGCTGGACCGGGAAGTGGACAAGGAGAAGATGAAGGAGCTCTTTGAGATCCATGGGGATGTGCTGGTGGGCGTCAAGGTGTTTATCGGCCACAACGACTCCCCCGGCGCCGAGCTGACCCACGCGGTGATGAAAAAGGCCCGGGAGGTCTGCGATTACGTGGGCTGCCGGATGTTTGTGCACGTGGCCAACCCGGACGTGAAGCTGCCTGAGCTCATCGACTACTTCCAGGCCGGGGACAACTTTACCCATACTTACAATAAAGGCAACATTCTCAACGAGAAGGGCGAGGTCTATCCGGAGGCGTGGAAGGCCAAGGAGCGGGGCGTGCTGTTTGACTCGGCCCGCGGCTCCCGTAACTGGAGCGCCGAGGTGGCCAAAACGGCCTTTGCTCAGGGCTTCTATCCCGACGTGATCACGGACGACCTCACCTGCCTGAGCAACGATCCCAACACCAGCCGCCTGACGGTCCACATGGCAGAGTGTATGGCCATGGGCATGTCCTTTGAGGATGTGCTGTACCACGCTACCAATGTCCCGGCCAGCTATATGAAGGGGGTAGAGGTGGGCATCCGCCGGGGCCTGCCCGGAAACATCACCATCCTGGAGGTGCAGGAGGGCCCCCACGAGTTTGTGGACGCCTTCGGCGTGCACTACACCGGGGAGCATTTCATCGTGCCCAAGGCTACCATCCTGAAAGGCAAGGTCATGTACAACGAGATCAAGACCGATTATTAAAAGGTTAAAGGAAGGGGAGAGCAAGATGCCGTTTGTTACGCTGTATCTGCGCAAGGGCAGTGACGACGCGGCCCTGGAGCGGTCCATGCGTGAGATCACCCTGGCGGGCGCCAACACGCTGGAAAATACGCTGGAGCGGATGATCCGTGTCAGCGTCTATGAGGCCGAGCCCGAGCGGGTCTACTGCGGCGGCGTGCCGACGCAGCAGCTCCAGCCCACCGTGCTGTTCCGCATTGGGCCGGGCCGGAGCGCAGAGGCCAAGGCTTCGTTTATGGAGCAGATTGCCGAGATCCTGAGCCGGAATCTGGACTGCCGGAAAGAGGATGTGCGGGGCTATGTCATGGACAATGAGGAAGGCCACCACTTCTGCATTGGCGGCAAGCATAAAGATTTTACAAAGAAGGTGAAGTAACATGCCCATTATGTGTACGGTACAGCTTCCCAAGGGGAAGAAGTCCGAGCAGATCGAGCAGGCTCTGGTGGATCTGTCCAACGTCCTGATGCGCGACTTTGAGGCGCAGCCCAACCAGGTGCGGGTCACCATCGACGAGCTGCCCCGCAACCGCTATATGGCCGGCGGAGTCATGGCCTATGACATGCCGGAGTTCAATCAAGGGGAGGACTGAGACAAATGCATGTCAATCAGGCCAAACAGAAGCTTCGCTCGGGCGATTGCATCTGGGGCGTGTTTGCCAATGGACTTTCCCCGGAACTGGTGGAGATCATGGGGCTGGCCGGATTCGATTTTATCGTCATCGACAGCGAGCACGCTTCCTCCACGCCCCAGCACAACCGCACCCTGATCATGGCCGGAGAGGCCAGAGGGGTATCCATGTTTACCCGCGTACCCTGTCAGGAGTCGTCCGTTATCCTGCGCAACCTGGATGTGGGTGCCCAGGGCCTGTTGGTACCCCAGGTCAACAGCCGGCAGGAGGCCGAGGCCATCGCCCGGGCCGCCCGTTATTATCCAGAGGGGTTCCGTGGAGTGGCCACCCCACGGGCGTCGGACTACGGTATGTCAGGCAGTATCCTGGATTACATGGCCCACGCCAACGAAAATCTGCTGCTGGCGGTGCAGTGTGAAAACATCGCCTGCGTGGAACACCTGGACGAGATCGCCGCCGTGCCCGGCATTGACGTGATCTTCGTGGGGCCCTTTGATCTGTCTCAGTCCATGGGCATCCCGGGTCAGGTGAACGCTCCGGGGATCCATGCGGTGGCCGCTCAGGTCCTGGATGCCACAGCGCGGCACGGAAAGTACGCAGGGATCTTTGCCTCCACGGTGGAGCAGGCCCTGGCGTACCGGGACATGGGCTTCCGGTACATCATCGTGGGAACGGACATGAAATACTTTGCCTCCGCCTGCAAGGAGGCGGTGCGGGCGCTGCACGCCGGGGAAGGAGAACAGTCATGAATGCATTTACCTTTCAGGTGCCGCAGAACATCCTCTTTGGCATGGGGTGCCTGGAGCGTCTGCCGGAGCTGCTCAGCAAGAGCGGTTCCCGCCATACGCTGATCATCTCTGACCGCGGCCTGGAACGGCTGGGCGCAGTGGAGCGGATCATCCGGCTCTGTGAGGCCGGCGGTGTGGCCCACACGGAGTATCTGGACGTCATGCCAAACCCCACCGACCGCTGCGTGGACGCGGCGGTGGAGTGCTACCGGCAGTGCGGGGCCACCAGCATCGTGGCCCTGGGCGGCGGTAGCCCCATGGATGTGGCCAAGGCGGTGGGCGTGCTCGTGACCCACGGCGGGCACATCATGGACTACGAGGGAGCCGGGCGGGTGCCCGGTCCTATCGTCCCAGTGGTGGCCATCCCCACCACCGCAGGGACGGGCAGCGAGGTGACGGCCTTTTCCGTCATTGTGGACGAGGCCAGGGCGTATAAGCTGACGGTGTTCAGCTATGAGCTGATTCCTAGATATGCCCTGCTGGACCCGTCCATGATCATGACCCTGCCGCCCTCGGTGGCCGCCTCTACGGGAGTGGACGCTATGATCCACGCCATGGAGGCCTATCTGTCCCGGGATGCCTCCCCCTTCTCCGACGCTATGGCGGAGAAAGCGCTGGAGCTCATCGGCGGCAACCTGCGGGCCTTTACCGCCTGCCGGGAGAACGAGCAGGCGGCCGGAGCCATGCTGGTGGGGGCTATGTTTGCCGGGATCGCCTTTGCCTGGGCCCGGCTGGGCAATGTGCATGCCATGTCCCACCCGGTCAGCGCCCTGTTCGGTGTGGCCCACGGGGTGGCCAACGCGATCCTGCTGCCCACCGTTTTGGAATACAATGCCCTGGCCGATACCGGGCGCTATGCGCGGCTGCTGTATCTTCTGACCGGGCGGCGGGAGGAGAACTTCCGTCCCCAGATGCTGGTGGACGAGATACGGTCCCTGTTGACAGAACTGGGGCTGCCCACCCGGCTGTCGGAGGTGGGTGTGACCGAAGAGGCCATTCCCCACATGGCCGCAGACGCCATGAAGAGCGGCAATGTGCTGGCCAATCCCAGACAGTCGGTGCAGCGTGACATTGAGGAGCTCTATCGGAAAGCCATGTAAGGAAAGCAAAGGAGGGGAAATAAACCATGCCGTTTCTGGTACACTGTTATGACCTTTTGATCCGCAATGCCACCGTGGTGGACCCGGGCAGCCACATCCACAAAAAGATGGATATCGGCATCTATGAGCCCAACATCGGCGATCTGTTTGAGCCGGGTACCATGCCCGGTAAGGTCTGTGCCCGCAAGGTCATTGACGCCTCGGGCATGTATGCCGTCCCCGGCCTGATCGAGGGCCACGGCCATGTGCTGCCCCTGTCCTTCGGCTTCGATGTGGACGGGCTGTGGAGGCGCGGCATCACGGCCATCTGCGATATGGGAAGCGTGTCCATCTCCAGCTTCCACCGGGCGCGGCGGGAGATCATCAACCCCGCTCCCTGCGTTATCAACGCCGCGCTATGCATCACCAACACCATGGAGAGCACCCTGTATTATCCATTGTTCACCAACCTGGACAACGAGATCAACAAGGAGGAGATTCGGGACTTCTTTGCCATCCATGGGGATGTACTTATGGGTATCAAGGTGTTCATCGGCGCGGAGACTCCCACACCCGAACTGGTGCACGCGGTGATGCGCAAGTCCCGGGAGGTCTGCGACGAGGTAGGATGTCCCATGATCGTGCATGTGGCCAACCCCTGCGTCAAGCTGCCGGAGATCATCGACTACTTCCGGCCCGGTGACAACTTCACCCACGCGTACAACAAGGGAAACATCCTGGACGAGCATGGACATGTCTACCGGGAGGCTTTCCTGGCCAAGGAGCGGGGCGTGCTCTTCGATTCGGCCCGGGGAGCGCGCAACTGGAGCGCGGAGGTGGCCCGGGAGGCTTTTGCCGAGGGCTTTACCCCCGACATCATCTCGGCGGATCTGACGTGCCTGAGCAACGATCCCAATACCAGCCGCCTGACCGTTCACATGTCCGAGTGTATGTCCCTGGGCATGTCGTTTGAAGATGTGCTCTACCACGCTACCAATGTGCCGGCCCGCTATATGAAAGGCGTTTCGGTGGGCCTGCACAAGGGCGGGCGGGCCAATATCACTTTGCTGGAACAGGTACCCGGTCCTCAGCGTTTTGTGGACGCCTATGGTGTGGAGACGGTGGGGGAGTGCCGCCTGGAACCCAGAGCCACCATCCTCAACGGGGTGATCATGTACAACGAGCTGCCCATGGCGGATTAAAACTCTGTAGAAACTATTCTTGACAGCGAAAGGGAAAGCACGTATACTTAAATCTGTTGAGAACAAAGGCGTTCCGACCTGTGGGGGCGGAGCGCCTTTGGTGCATATGTGACCGAGTTTGAGAACGAAAGGGGAAGCGTGCAATGACCCACCTCCACACCAAAGAGGATATCATCCGCATCGTTAAAGAAGAGGACATTGAATTTATCCGGCTGCAGTTCACCGACATTTTCGGTATGCTGAAAAACGTGGCGATCACGGCCTCACAGATTGAAAAGGCCGTCAATAACCAGTGCATGTTCGACGGCTCCTCCATCGACGGTTTTGTCCGTATCGACGAGTCCGACCAGTATCTGTATCCCGACCTGAAGTCCTTCCGGGTATTTCCCTGGCGGCCCGGCCACGGGAAGGTGGCCCGGCTGATCTGCGATGTGTACAACACCGACGGTACTCCCTTTGTGGGTGACCCCCGCGGTGTACTCAAGCGGGTCATCCAGAAGGCGAAGGATATGGGCTTTGACACCTTCAATGTGGGCCCTGAGGCGGAGTTTTTCCTGTTCCAGACTGACGATGAGGGCAAGCCTACTACCAAGACCAACGACGAGGCGGGCTATTTTGACCTGGGCCCGCTGGATCACGGCGAGAGCACCCGCCGGGAGATCTGCATGGCGCTGGAGCAGATGGACTTTGAGATCGAGGCCAGCCATCACGAGTGCGCCGAGGGCCAGCATGAGATCGACTTCAAGTACGCTGAGGCTCTGCATGCTGCCGACAACATCATGACCTTCAAGCTGGCGGTCAAGACTCTGGCGCAGAAGAACGGCCTGCACGCCACCTTTATGCCCAAGCCTATCTTTGGTGTGGCTGGTTCCGGTATGCACACCAATATGTCCCTGTTCCGCAATGGTAAAAATGCCTTCTATGATCCCAACGACGCCCGTGGACTGTCCAAGGAGGCCTACAGCTTTATCGCCGGTCTGCTGCACCACGTGAAGGGTATGGCTGCCATCACCAACCCGCTGGTCAACTCCTACAAGCGCCTGGTGCCCGGGTATGAGGCTCCCTGCTATCTGGCCTGGTCGGCCTCCAACCGCTCCGCGCTCATCCGCATCCCCGCCTCCCGCGGCCAGTCCACCCGTGTGGAGCTGCGTTCTCCCGATCCCTCCTGCAATCCTTATCTGGCCTTTGCGGTCTGTCTGGCCGCCGGTCTGGACGGGATCGAAAAGGGCATGACGCCCCCCGATGAGATCACCGAGAACATCTACGCTATGGACGACGCCACCCGGAAGGCTCACGGCATCGAGGGACTGCCCGGCTCTCTGGAGGAGGCCATCCACGCCCTGGAGGCTGACCAGCTGATCATGGACGCGCTGGGCGAGCATGTGGCGGCCAACTACATCGAGGGCAAGTGGAAGGAGTGGGAGGAGTATCGCACCCGCGTCTCTTCCTGGGAGCGGGAGAAGTACATCATCAACTATTGATCCCGCCCACAGGCCTATACGGCAGGAGTGATGGGATATGCAGACGGTGGTGGTGGCCTTTTCCGGAGAGGTCAGCTGCACCCGCATCCGGGAAATCCTGGAGAGTGCCGGCGCGGCCGACTGCCTGATCTGCCGGTCGGCTGACCAGGTCCGCCGGACCCTTTGCCAGCAGCGGGTGGCCGGAGTGATCTGTGGTTACAAATTCCCCGACGGTACGGCGGAGGAACTGCGGGAGGATCTGCCCGGCGGTTGCCCCATGCTGGTGGTTGCAGCAAAACCCCTGCTGGAGCACATCCAGTGCGAGGGGATACTCAAGCTGGCTTCTCCGCTGTCCCGGGGCGCGCTGCTTTCGGCGGTGGAGGAGCTGCTTCGGGGGGAAGAAGAGGAGCGGGCGCTTATTGCCCGAGCCAAGGAATATCTGATGCAGCGCTATGGCCTGAGCGAGGAACAGGCTCACCGAAATCTCCAGCGCAGGAGCATGACCACCGGGCTGCGTCTGGCCCAGGTGGCCCGGACGGTGCTGGGCACCCACTGACAAAGAGCAGTTTTCCTTGCCTTTTTGTTTGTATCCGGGTATGATAAAATACGGTGATGTCTTTGAAACGCATTCTGAAATGCCTGTGCAGGATCATCCTGGTTTTGCTGTGCCTGGCGGCAGCAGTGCTGCTGGCTGTGGGTGTCCTGCGCTGGCGGGGCTATATCCTCTTTTCCCACGAGGCGGATCCGGAGATGTGGGAAGTGTTCGGAGTCGATGTGTCAGCCTATCAGGGGGTTGTGGACTGGTCCATGCTGGCGGATCAGGGAGTGGATTTTGCTTTTATCAAGGCCACAGAGGGCTCCGCACTCCAGGACCGGCAGTTTTCGGCCAACTGGGCCGGTGCAGCTGAGGCAGGGGTCCGTACCGGTGCCTACCATTTTCTCAGTTATGACAGCCCTGGTCAGACCCAGGCGGATAATTTTATCTCGCTGGTACCGGCCACCGAAGGGGCTTTGCCGCCGGTTGTGGACATTGAGTTTTATGGTAAGTATCTGGAGC
The DNA here is from genome assembly GCF_040095835.1 of Flavonifractor hominis. NCBI lineage: Bacteria > Bacillati > Bacillota > Clostridia > Eubacteriales > Oscillospiraceae > Flavonifractor > Flavonifractor hominis. The sequence continues at coordinate 608,909 of NZ_JBBMFT010000001.1, read as the reverse complement.
AGCCGCCCGGACGGAAGCAGGTGCAGTCTATTCTGGACCCACTGCTGGAACGGCTGGAGGAATATTATGGGGTTAAGCCCATTCTCTATGTGACGTACCGCTCCTATTATTTGTATCTGGCAGGAGGAAAGTACAGCGCTTACCCCATCTGGTGCTCCAGCCCCACTGTGTTTCCTCTGGTCCCGGGATGGGATTTCTGGCAGTATTCTCACAGTGCCCGATTGGAGGGCTATTACGGCAGCCAGAGCCGTATTGATCTGAATATTTTCCGGGGCAGCCGGGAGGAATTTGACGCCTTCGGCCAACCCGGCACCTGAGGGACGGGCGAGATTTCTCGCCCGTCCTCTTCTATTTTCCGGCGAATTCTGGTATAATAAAAAATCAAAGTATTTTTGCAATGTGGAGGCCAGAATGGACCGATTTGAGATACTTGCCCAGACGCTGCGTAAGCAGGTGCCTGGGCTGGAGATACGAGAACAGGAACCCATGAGCCGGCATACGACCTTTCGGATCGGCGGCCCGGCTCGGCTGATGGCGCTGCCTGCCGACCCCAAGCAGGCTGCTGCAGCAGTGCGAGCGGCCCGGGCGCTGGAAATTACACCGTTTTTCCTGGGCAACGGCAGCGATTTGCTGGTGGCTGACCGGGGATATGATGGATTTGTGCTCAAATGCGGCGGTATGGACCAGGTGCGGGAGGTAAACCGGCGGCTTCGTGCAGAGAGCGGAATTCCGCTGGCCCGTTTGGCGATGGCTGCGCTGTGGCGGGGACTTGCCGGGCTGGAGTTTGCCCACGGTATCCCGGGCACACTGGGCGGCGCGGTGCTGATGAATGCGGGAGCCTACGGCGGGGAGATGGTCCAGGTACTCACCAGCGTGACTTACCTGGACGAGGAAGGACAGTACAGAACCTTGCCTGCCGATCAGTGCGGCCTGTCCTACCGGCACAGCCTGTTTGCCGAGCATCCCGAGTGGCTCATCCTGTCAGCGGAAATGACCCTTACCCAAGGGGATGGCGAAGAGATCCGGGGACGTATGGAGGATCTGGCCCAGCGCCGGCGGAGCAAGCAGCCCCTGGAGTGGCCCAGTGCGGGCAGTACCTTCAAGCGGCCGGCGGGACACTTTGCCGCCGCGCTTATTGAGCAGTGCGGGCTCAAGGGCGTGGGGATCGGCGGGGCTCAGGTCTCGGAGAAGCACGCGGGCTTTGTCATCAACCGGGGCGGTGCCACGGCGGAGGATGTCCGGCGGCTCATGGACCACATTCGGGAGACCGTCCTACGTCAGACGGGTGTGGAACTGGAGCCAGAGGTCAAGTTCTTGGGATTTTGAGGTGAAGAAACATGGAATTCATCCTGATATCGGGTCTGTCTGGAGCTGGAAAGAGTAAAGTCGCCTCGTTTTTGGAGGACATCGGATTCTACGTGGTGGACAATATGCCCGCCCCGCTGATCCCCAAATTTGCCGAGCTGTGCATGGCCAATCCAGGTCGGTACGACCGGGTGGCACTGGTGACGGACATCCGGGGCGGGCAGACCTTTGACGGGTTGTTTGCCGCCCTCAATGACCTGCATGAGATGGGATGCGCGTACAAGATCCTCTTTGTGGAGGCCAGCGTGGAGACCATCATTAAGCGCTATAAGGAAACCCGGCGCATCCATCCGCTGGCCGGTTCCACCCGCTCGTTGGACGAGGCTGTGCACAGTGAACGCACCGTGCTGGCGCCGGTGCGCAAGCGGGCGGAATACATCATTGATACCTCTGCGCTCTCCACCGCCAAGCTGCGGGGGGAGGTACTGCGCCTGTTCGGTACCGGGTCTGATACCCCGGCCATGAGCGTTAACGTCATCTCCTTCGGCTTTAAGTACGGTATTCCGATTGAGGCCGACCTGGTGTTTGACGTGCGCTTTCTGCCCAATCCCTATTACATAGCCGAGCTGCGCCATCAGACCGGACTGGATGCCGGGGTCTATGATTTTGTATTCGGCTATCAGCAAACCAAGGACTTCATGAGTTACCTGGAGGGACTCATCGGATTTCTGCTGCCGCAATACGTAGAGGAGGGAAAGACCGCGCTGGTCATTGCCATTGGGTGTACTGGAGGTCAGCACCGGTCGGTGGCCATCACTCGGGCTCTGGCTGATTTCATCCGGCGTAAAGGATTCCAGGCCACAGAGAACCACCGGGACATGACCCGATCCTGAGGGGGGAAAAAGAATGGCGCAAAGCAATCGAACCTGGGAACAGGGCCCCAAGGTTGTGGCCATTGGCGGCGGCACGGGGCTGTCCACTATGCTGCGCGGCTTGAAGAGCCGTACCAAGGACCTGACAGCCATCGTCACGGTAGCCGATGACGGAGGCGGCTCTGGTGTGCTGCGGCAGGATCTGGGCATGCCCCCGCCGGGGGACATTCGCCACTGTATGGAGGCCTTGGCCAACGCCGAGCCAGTCATGCAGCAGTTGTTGACCTACCGTTTTCCAGCTGGCTCGGGTAATTTGACCGGTCAGTCTTTCGGCAATCTCATTCTGGCTGCCCTAAATGGTATCTCTGATTCATTTGATCAAGCTGTGGCCCGGATGAGCGAGGTGTTGGCCATCAGCGGCCGGGTGTTGCCTGTGACCAATGCCGATGTGGCGCTGGAGGCCAAATTTGAAAATGGTACCCGGGTACTGGGAGAGTCCAAGATCAGCGATTTCAAGAAAGCACAGGACTGCCGTATCGAGAGCGTGCGCCTGTTGCCCGAGCATCCCCAGGCACTGCCGGAGGCGATACGCGCCATCGGAGAGGCGGAGCTCATCCTGCTGGGCCCTGGAAGTCTCTATACCAGCGTGATCCCCAATCTGCTGGTAGATGGAATCTCGGAGGCGGTGTGTGCCTCCAAGGCGCTGAAGATCTACATCTGTAATATCATGACCCAGGATGGGGAGACCGAGAATATGACGGCCTCCGACCACGTGAAAGCGTTGCTGCGCCACTCCGGCCCCGGTCTGGTGGACATCTGCCTGTGTAATTCCGCGCCGGTACGGCCCGGACTGGTGGAGCGCTACCGGGAAGAGGACGCCGCCCCTATTGTAGTGGACCGAGCGGAGATCGAGGCGCTGGGGGTGGAGGTGGTCACCCGGCCGCTGGCCTCTGAGACCCTCGACTATGCCCGCCACTCTTATACCCGCCTGGCGAACGCTGTCATGGAACTCTACCGGGAGCGGGCCCATACCAAGATCTTCTGAGGAGGAAGGGAAGTGTCCTTTTCATCTGACGTCAAGGCGGAGTTGTGCCGTGCGGCCCTCTCACGCCGCTGCTGCGCCCAGGCGGAAGCCTACGGTGTGCTGCTTTACTGCAATCAGTTTACAGGGCGGGAGGTGCGCATTACCACCGAGTCGCCCGACTTTGCCGCCCGACTGCCCGCCCTGTTCCAGAAGGCGTTCCAGATTGCCTTTGACCGCCTCCCTGTGACGGGGGCGGGCAAGCGGACCTTTGCCATCCGTGATGGGGACAAGCTTTCGGCGCTGTGGACGGCCTTCGGCCATGACCCGGCCGAGACTCTGGCCCACCATATCAATTTCGCGGTGCTGGAGGAGGAACACTGCCGCACCGCGTTTTTCCGTGGGGCCTTCCTGGCCGGCGGCTCGGTCACCGACCCCGCCAAGCGTTATCATTTGGAGTTGGCCACCCCCCATTTGAGCGTCAGCCGGGAGCTGCGCGCCCTGCTGCTGGAGGCGGGATTTACCCCCAAGGAGACCACCCGGAAGTCCAACTCCGTCACCTACTTTAAACAGAGCGAGGCCATCGAGGATTTTCTCACCGCCATTGGCGCCCCGCTGGCGGCCATGCAGATCATGAATGCCAAGGCGGAAAAGGACCTGCGGGGGAGCATCAACCGCCGGGTCAACTGTGACGCGGCCAACCTGGATAAGGCGGTGGACGCCGCTCAAGGCCAGATCGAAGCCATCTATCAGCTGGAGGCGCGAGGCATGCTGGAAGAGCTGCCCGACAAGCTCAAGGAGGCGGTGGATCTGCGGGTGGCCCATCCGGAGCTTACCCTCTCCCAGCTGGCCGAGCTGTGCGATCCGCCGGTGAGCAAATCTGCGTTCAACCACCGGCTGCGTAAATTGATGGAACTGGCCAGACGCTAGAAGGGAGCAGATGAGATGCGGTTCGAATGCAGCTTGTCTCCGGAAGAGGCCCTGAAAGCCCTGGAAAACGGGGCGACGCCGGCCCCTTGTCATGCCGATGCCCTACCTCGGCTCATGTTCAGGCATGAAAAGGCAAACTGCTTTACAGTTGGAGTGCTTCGGCGATCCAGACTTAGCAAAAACCCCTCCATGCTCTGGCAATGGTGCGGAACGGCAAAACCTAGTGCCGCAGGATCTGTCATCCAAGGACACTTTACAATGGCTCGCCTGCCGAGGCAGTATCTGACCTGGGTAGCGGCGGTCCTGTTTGTGGTTGCCTTGGGGGCGGGATTGCCGGTGGGGCCCGTGCTGGTGTTCTGGGGCGCGGTGTGCCTTTCTCTGGCCCACCTGGCGGGACCGCTGGTGGGGCGGGACCGGGTGGTGCTGCGTTTTTTGTACACCTGCCTGACTGGGCAAAGCAGGAAAGCGGTCTGAGCCGGTCCGATGTTTGGAAGAATAAGGAGGAACTCAAATGTCATTTGTCCACCTGCATGTGCATACCGAATTTTCTCTGCTGGACGGAGCCTGCCGTATCCCGCTGCTGGTTAAGCGGGTGAAGGAGCTGGGCCAGAGCGCCGTGGCCATTACCGACCACGGTGTGATGTACGGTGTGGTGGACTTCTATAAGGCATGCAAGGCCGAGGGGATCAAGCCCATCATTGGCTGCGAGGTCTATGTGGCCCCCCGGGGCCGCACCGACCGGGTCCATGAGCTGGATGCGGCCATGAACCATCTCATCCTCCTCTGCCGCAATGAGGAGGGGTATCGTAACCTGTGCTTTCTGGATTCAGCCGCCTTTACCGAGGGGTTCTACATCAAACCCCGCATCGACAAGCAGCTGCTGCGCCAGCATGCGGGGGGGCTGATCGCCCTGTCGGCTTGCCAGTCGGGCGAGGTGCCCCGGCGCATCCTGGCCGGGGACTACGAAGGGGCCAAGGCTGCGGCGCTGGAGATGCGGGAGCTGTTTGGGGAGGATGGCTACTACCTGGAGCTTCAGGACCACAACCTGCCCAACGACCCGGCGGTGAATCAGGGACTCATCCGCATTCATCAGGAGACCGGCATCCCCTTGGTGGTGACCAACGATGCCCATTACCTCCGTCGGGAGGATGCCGAAATGCAGGACACCCTTATGTGCATCCAGATGGGCAAGACGGTGGATGATCCCAACCGCCTGAAGATGGAGACCCGCGAACTCTATGTCAAGTCCACCGAGGAGATGGCCGCTCTCTTTCCGGACTATCCGGAGGCGGTGGCCAACACCGTCAAGATTGCCGACCTGTGCAACATGGACTTCCAGTTCGGCACCTACCACCTGCCGGAATTCAAACTGCCGGAGGGGTACACCGACGGGGACGCCTATTTCCAAAAGCTGTGCGAGGAGGGGTACGCCCGCCGCTATCCCGATGATCCGGCGGGTTTTAAGGACCGGCTGAACTATGAGATGGGGGTCATCCGGCAGATGGGGTTCGTTGATTACTTCCTCATCGTCTCCGATTTTATCGGCTATGCCAAAAGCCAGGGCATCCCGGTGGGCCCCGGCCGTGGCTCGGCGGCGGGCTCCATGGTGGCCTATTGTATGGCTATCACCGATGTGGACCCGATGAAATACTCCCTGTACTTTGAACGATTCCTGAACCCGGAGCGGGTCACCATGCCTGATATCGACATCGACTTCTGCATCCGCCGCCGGCAGGAGGTCATTGAGTATGTCCAGCGCAAGTACGGCGAGGATCACGTGGCCCAGATTGTCACCTTTGGTACCATGGCCGCCCGGGGCGCCATCCGGGACGTGGGCCGGGCGTTGAACATCCCCTATGCCGACGTGGATGCGGTGGCCAAGCAGGTGCCAAGCGGGCCTGGCGCTCTCCATATCACGCTGGATGAGGCACTGAAGCTCTCCAAACCTCTGCGGGAGGCCTATGAGGGGGATGAGCGGATCAGGCGCCTCATCGACACCGCCAAGGCCATCGAAGGCATGCCCCGCCACGCCTCCACTCACGCCGCCGGGGTGGTCATCACCCGCCGGCCGGTGGTGGACTATGTGCCCCTGGCGAAAAATGACGAATCGGTGGTCACCCAGTACGTGATGACGACTTTGGAAGAGCTTGGGCTGCTGAAAATGGACTTCCTGGGCCTGCGGAACTTGACCATTTTGGACGACACCGTGAAGCTGGTCCGGAAGAGCCGTCCCGGTTTTACCCTGGCGGATATCCCGGACGGCGATCCGGAGGTGTTCCAGATGCTGTCCGACGGCAGGACCTCTGGCGTGTTTCAGATGGAGTCTGCGGGCATGACCGGTGTGTGCGTGGGCCTGAAACCCCACAACATCGAGGATATCACCGCTATTATCGCCCTCTACCGGCCGGGGCCCATGGAATCCATTCCCCGGTTCATTGCCTGCAAGCATAATCCGGACAAGGTGAAGTATAAGCATCCGTCCCTGGAGCCCATCCTGTCGGTGACCTACGGCTGCATCGTCTATCAGGAGCAGGTCATTGAGATCTTCCGCCGCCTGGCGGGGTATACCATGGGACAGGCCGACATGGTGCGCCGGGCCATTTCCAAAAAGAAAAAGGCCCAGATCGAGAAGGAGCGGCAGACCTTCGTCCACGGCGACCCGGAGCGGGGAATCGTGGGCTGTACCGCCAACGGGATCCCTCAGCAGACCGCCGAGGACATCTATGATGAGATCGAGGCCTTTGCACAGTACGCATTCAACAAGGCCCACGCGGTGAGCTATGCCATCGTGGCCTATCACACCGCCTGGTTCAAGTGTCACTATACAAAAGAATATATGGCGGCTCTGCTCACCTCGGTACTGGATTCCAGCGAAAAGGTAGCGGAGTATATCGCCGAGTGCCGGGACTGCGGTATCACATTGCTGCCCCCGGATATCAACGAGTCAGGGGCAGACTTCACCGTCTCGGGAGAGAACATCCGGTTCGGATTGGTGGCTGTAAAGGGAGTGGGCCGGGGCTTTATCAATGCGGTGCTGGCAGAGCGGCAGCGGAGCGGGCCCTTTGTCTCCTTCCCGGATTTCTGCCAGCGGATGTTTGAGGCGGACCTCAACAAGCGGGTGCTGGAGAGCCTCATCAAGTGCGGCGCCTTTGACAGTATGGGGGCTTTCCGCTCCCAGTTGCTGGATGCCTATGAGCAGGTGGTGGACTCCATAGCCCAGACCCGGAGGAAGAATCTGGAGGGACAGTTTGACCTCTTCGGCGGCGGGGGAGACGATCCCCAAAGCGCACCGGAGCTCCATCTGAAGCCCATCCCGGAGTTTTCCCGCCGGGAGCTGATGACCATGGAGAAGGAGACCACCGGGCTCTATCTCACCGGTCACCCTATGGATGAATATCGGGATTTGGTAAAGCAATATCGGGTCGCCCCGATCGGGAGCATTCTGAGCGATTTTGATCAAGAGGGAGGGCCCACGACCTACAAAGACGAACAGCGGGTGACGATTGCCGGTGTGGTGGCCACCGCCCGGACCAAGACCACACGGAACAACACGCTGATGGCCTATGTCACCCTGGAGGATGACACAGCCTCGATGGAGATGCTGGTTTTTGCCCGAGTGCTGGGGGAGGCCGGGCCCTATTTGAAGGAGGGCATGCCCATCCTGGCTGAGGGGCGCATCTCCGTGCGGGATGAAAAATCTCCCCAGCTTATGTGTGACCGGATCCGACCGCTGGACCAGGTAAAGGATGCCGGCACACCTGCTGTGGAGGAGGCAGCTATCCGCAAACTCTATATCCGTATCCCAAGCCTGGACGATCCCAGATGGGCCAAAATCAAGCTGGTACTCACCATGTTTCCGGGTACGGAACAGCTGGTGGTCAAATGCGAAGATACAGGGAAACGACTGGGGACAGTCTGTCTGGTACACCGTGCGCTCATCCGGGAACTGGAGGAGCTTTTGGGAACGGAAAATGTGGTAGTTCGTCAGGGAAAGGCAAACGCATGAACATTAAAAAACTGGCATCGATTCTCTTTCAGCGGCGGGTGATCGTGGCGCTGCTCATTGCGCTACAGGCTGCGGTGCTGCTGCTCTATATGCTGTGGTTTTCCAGCGATTTTATCTATGCCTACTGGGGCTGTGTGGTATTATCTCTGTTGGCTGTTCTGGTTATCGTCAGCCGCCAGACCGACCCGGGGTACAAAATCGCCTGGATCATCCCCATTCTGCTTTTCCCGGCGTTTGGCTGGCTGGTCTATCTGCTCTGCGGCGGCAACAAGCTCTCGGCCCGCAAGCGGCGGAAGATGCAGGGAATGGACCGTACCATGCTGGAACAACTGGAACGGGACTTCAAGGCCGATGAACTCAAGCGATTTGGTGCCGATGCGGTCAACCAGGCCCGCTACCTGGAGCAATATGCCCGCTGCCCGGTGTACCGCAACACCTATACGCAGTATTTTGCTCTGGGGGACGACGTATTCCCTGTTATGCTGGAGGAACTGCGGAAGGCACAGCACTACATTTTCCTGGAATATTTCATTATTGGGCCCGGTGTGTTTTGGGACTCCATCGTGGAAATCCTGAAAGAGCGGCATGCCGCAGGAGTGGATGTGCGGGTCATCTATGATGATGTGGGGTCGCTGAATACACTGCCTATGAACTACGCAAAGAAGTTTGAGCGGGAGACCGGCATTCCTTGCTGCTTTTTTAACCGGTTTAAGCCCATTATCTCCATTCGCATGAACAACCGGGATCACCGGAAGTTCTGCATTATCGATGGGCACACGGCTTTTACCGGCGGCATCAACCTGGCCGACGAATATATCAACCGTACCATCCGCTTTGGACACTGGAAGGACAGCGCCATTCTGCTCAAAGGAGAGGCCGTATGGAGCATGACGGTAATGTTTCTTACCATGTGGGAATATATCCGGGACGTGGAAGAAGATTACAGCAGTTTCCGGCCGGAACGTTTGCCGCCTGAGGCGGCACTGGGATCAGATCATTATGTCCAGCCCTATGCGGACAACCCCCTGGATGAGGAAGCGGTGGGGGAGACCGTGTATCTGAACCTCATCAGCAAGGCCAAACATTATATCTATGCCATGACGCCTTATCTTATCATCAGCGACAGCGTGAATACTGCGCTGTGCAATGCAGCCAAATCCGGAGTGGATGTTCGTATCATGACGCCTCATATCCCGGACAAGCCCCTGGTATTCGAACTGACCCGCGCCCACTATGAGTCGCTGCTGGAGGCGGGGGTAAAGATCTTTGAGTATGTGCCTGGCTTTGTCCACGCCAAAAACATGGTGGTGGATGACCTCTATGCGGTGGTGGGATCCATCAATCTGGATTACCGCAGCATGTTTTTGCATTTCGAGGATGCGGTATGGCTGTGCCATGACCCCAGCGTACTGGCGGTCAAGGCGGATTTTCTGGCCACCCAGGAGAAGTGCCTGCCCATTACACTGGAGCAGTGCCTGGACCATTCCTGGGCCCGACGGCTGTTTCGCTCCATCCTGCGCGTCATGGCTCCGCTGCTGTAAAAATGAACCGGAGGGGCGCCCGACTCAGTCGGGCGCCCCTCCGGTTATTCATTTGCCTGCGGTGCAGGCGGATGGATGAATTGTGTGGCGTGATACAGGCGACAGGGCCGCCCGCCGGTATCGTAATTGACAGTGCTGGCCGCTTCGCCGTGTTCCACCAGATAGCTCACATAACGCCGTACCGTCACCACCGACAGCCCAGTTTGGCGGGAAAGGGTCTCGCTGGGCAGGCCCTGTTCCGGCGCGGTACGCAGACAGCTGCGGATCCGTTCCAGCGTAGCCTCCTGCATCCCTTTGGGCGGGGTGTGCTCTCCAGTGAGACTGGAGGCGGGAAAGAGCCGATCCAATGTATCCTGATCCACGGCACTGCCTGCCATGGCGGCCCGATGTCGGCAAAAGGCGTCCAGTGCCTGCTGGAACCGCTCCACGGTAAATGGTTTGACCAGATAGTCCACCACACCCAGCTTGAGCAGTGCATCTACCGTTTGTACGTCGTTGGCGGCGGTGACCATGATAGCGTCCAGCTGGACCCCTTCCGCACGCAGGGCATGGAGCAGTTCCAATCCGGTCAGCTGAGGCATGTACACATCCAGAATCAGCAGGTCTGCCTGATGTTCCAAAAGCCAATCCAGCGCGCTCTGTCCATTTTGAAAAGACTGGATCACCTGAAAACGGGTATCTTTTTCCGCAAAGGTCCGGTCCAGCAGGGCGACCATGGGATCGTCCTCCACGATGACCACTTGATACAACCAAAATCACTCCTTGATAGCCGGGGCCGTTTCCCGGCGAAAACTGATGAAAAAAGAGGTGCCCACACCTGACTCTGACTCTACGCGGATCTCGCCGTGGTAAGCCTCAACGATCTCTTGGACCAAGGATAATCCGGTGCCCCGGCCCTTTCCCTTTGTGGAAGCGCCGCGCTGGAACAGCTGACCCTTCAGATCACCGGAAATACCAGGCCCGGTATCCTCCACACACAAAAGCAGATTCTCGCCATCCTCGCGGATGCTGACGGTGACCTCCTTGTTGCTGCGAGGAGAGCGGCTGAGTTCCTCGATGGCGTTTTCGATGAGATTACCTAGGATGGTCACGTAGGCGTCGGCAGGCAGCCAGTCAGCCCCTTCACTCAGGGCGCTCTCACGATCCAGGGTGAGTCGTACGCCCAGTTCGTTGGCTCTGCTGGTTTTTCCCACCAGCAGAGCAGCCACTGACGGCTCCTTGATCTGGTTCATGATGCGCCCCACCGCCTCCTGCTGGATGCGGGTGGTGTCCATAATGTACTGCTGGGCGCGGTCTGGCTGGCCGATCTGCAACAGACCCAGGATCACGTGGAGTTTGTTCATGAATTCGTGAGTATAGGACCGCATGGCATCCACCATGTGCCGTACCCCTGTAAGGTCATCGGCCAGGCGGGTGACCTCCGTGCGGTTCCGGAAAATGCTTACCGCGCCGGCCAGACGGCCGTTTTCATACACGGGCAAACGGTCGGCCAGTACATGTACGTGCTTCAGTGAGCGCATGCTCACATTGTATTCCGCCTTACCAGTGCGCAGGATGCGATCCAGAGTAGAGCGGGGATAGACCGCATGCAGCGGCTGATTGAGACAGGTATCCTGGTCCAGAGAGAGCATCTGAGCGGCAGAGGAATTGAGAAAGATGATCTTGCTGTCCCGGTCAATGGCCAGAATGCCTTCCTCCAGTGCATCCAGAATGTCCTCCCGCTGGTGGAACCGTTTGGCCAGCGCATCAGGCTCATAGCCCAGCAGGGACTGCTTGATGCGCCGGGACAGGCGCAGCGCCAGCAGGGAACCCAGAACTGCGGCCAACGCACCCATGAGGATCAGGCGCAGGGCGGTAGTTACGGCCACCTGGGTCATGCTGCGCAGATAGATCCCTACGATCACAAAGCCGATGACGTCTCCATTGGTGTCCAGAATGGGGGCATAGGCTGAGTGGTCTGAGCCCATGGGGCCGGTTTCATTGGAGGTATAGGGAGGGATTCCAGCCAGCGCACCAGCCTGGGCGGTTCCGGTGTACTGACTGCCGATGAGAGTACGGTCGGGGGCATAACAGAGGCGGGCGTTCAGATCGCCCACCAGGATAAGATCGATATCGGAGGTGTGGGTGGTAGCCGCGTCCAGAAAGTCAGCCAGTTCCTCAAAGGAGGCGGAGCCGGTCAGGGCATCCCGCACCAGCGGCACCTGAGAGAGGATGCAGGCGGAGTTGATCAGGTTTTTATCCAGCGACTCCTGCTCGCCCCGCAGGGTAAGATAGAGGGTTCCGGCCAGGGAAAGAGCCACTGAGACCGTGACGATGATCAGATTCATCCACATCAGCTGGGCACGGATGGAACGCTTGACCTGTGCGGGCATAGCGATACACCTCCTTCGAATAATATCAGTATAAAAAATTTTTCTCATCCTGTCAAATCAACGGACGTTCCGTCAGGTTGGAGAAGAAATGTTTGCCCCTAAAGGCCGAGATTCAGAAAAACCCACAATTACGAGGATGGAAAACCATGGGGTATAATAACCACCGTTCCCCTTCGGCCGTGTCCGGAAATCAAGAGGGGAAGAGAGAAAGGAGAAGCATACGATGCCTCAGAATAAGCGAGAGAGTTTGATTTACACGGTACTGATGTGTTTTGTCATGGTGCTGTGGATGAGTTTTTATAATGTGGCGATCCAGCAGGGCGGCCTCAGCCTGGCAGTATTCCAGGCTGGCTGGCTGGGATTCCCGGTAGCCTATGTGTTTGCCATGTGCTGCGACTGGTTTCTGGTGTCCAAGCTGGCCAAAGGCTTTGCCTTCCGTTTTCTGGTCAAGCCCCAGGATACGCCGCTGAAGAAGGTGATCTGTGTGTCCTGCTGCATGGTGGTGCCCATGGTGATCATCATGTCGTTGTACGGCGCCTGTGAGGGCGCGTTCCATACCGGCGCATGGGCAAGTGTGCCGGTACACTGGCTGATCAATATTCCCCGGAATTTTATCATGGCCCTGCCCTTCCAGCTGCTGATTGCTGGCCCGCTGGTGCGCAAGGTGTTCCGCACCGCCTTCCCTGAGGGGAAGGTGCTTGCCTGAGAGTTTCAATAGTTTTTTTACTTTCAAAAGGATTCCCAAATTCTCTTCGCAGGCGTAAGATAGCCCACGCGAAAACGAGGTGATGTGTTTGGGTGCATTCAAGGAATCCCTGGTGAGTGAGCTTGGGAACAAGACCGCGTTCACCCTTCCAGTGCTGGGCGGTATCCCGGTGGGGGAGTCGGTGGTGGTCAGCTGGATCGTCATGGTCATACTGGTGGTGCTGTCACTGCTGCTGACCAGGAAACTCAGTGTGCGCAATCCCGGCAAGGCTCAGATCGTGCTGGAGAGCGCCGTGCAGTTTCTCAACGGCTTTGTCAAGGAAAACATCGGTGCCCACTGGCGGCCCTTTGCTCCCTGGCTGGGTACGGTGGCGCTGTACATCGGGCTGTGTAACCTGATCGGTATCTTTGGGTTGACACCCCCTACCAAAGACGTGAGCGTGACGGCCGCTCTGGCCATCCTGAGCATGCTGCTCATCTATGGGGCCCAGTTCCGCTATAACGGACTTCTGGGTGGAATGAAGAAGTTCGCCGAACCCATGCCGCTGCTTGTGCCCATCAACCTGATGGAGATCGCCATACGGCCTCTGGCGCTGTGTATGCGTCTGTTCGGCAATATTCTGGGCGCCTTCATCATTATGGAGATGGTCAAGCTGCTGGTGCCGGTGGTGCTGCCGGCCGTGTTCAGTCTCTACTTCGACCTGTTTGATGGAGTGATCCAGACCGTCGTCTTTGTGTTCCTCACCACGCTGTTTACTGGTGAAGGGATCAAAGAGGAAGCGTAAACCACTGTTAGTTTTAGGAGGAATTCATTATGACACTGGGAATCATTGCTGCGGGTATTGCGGTTTTCACCGGCATCGGCGCCGGTATCGGAATTGGGTTTGCCACCGGTAAGGCCAGCGAGGCCATTGCCCGCCAGCCGGAGGCGGCCGGTAAGATCAACAGCGCACTGCTGATGGGCTGTGCTCTGGCGGAAGGTACCGCCATCTTTGGCTTTATCACCGCGCTGCTTGTGATTTTCGTTGGTTAAGGGGGCGTCCCCCATGCTGGAATTTGAACCTTCCACCATTGTATTTACCATCATCAATCTGCTGGTACTCTATGTGATCCTGCGCAAGCTTCTTTTTGGCCGGGTCAACGCCGTGCTGGAGCAGCGGGCTGCGCTGGTGAAAGAGGAACTGGATTCAGCCGAGCGCAACAGCCGCCAGGCCGAGGAGCTGCGCAGCGAATATGAGGCCAAGCTCACCGACGCCCATCAGGAGGCCGCCCGCATCGTAGCCGAGGCCCAGAACCGGGGCCAGCGGGTTTATGAGGCCAAGCTTGCCGACGCTGAGACCGACGCCAAGCGTGTGCACAGTGAAGCGCAGGCCCAGATTGCCACGGAGCGGGAGAACATGCTCCGCGGCGCCCGGGAGGAAGTGGCCTCTCTGGCCTTGCTGGCTGCGGCTAAGGTAGCGCAGAAATCCATGGATAGCGCGGACGACCGGGACCTGGTGGAGTCTTTTCTTTCGGAAGTAGGTGAGCAGGCATGAGCGAACTGGCGCGCCGCTATGCTCTGGCGCTTTATTCCGTCTGTCCAGATGAGCAGACACTGGAGCAAACTGCCCACGTTCTCATGGACGATACCACGCTGTGGCAGACACTTTGTTCGCCCGCGATCCAGGGGCAGGAGAAGGCGCGGGTCCTGGCCCGTCTGCCGGTTCTGGACGGCCATGGACTGCTGCTGAATTTTTACCGTCTGCTGGCGGAGAAAGGGCGTATGACCCTGCTGCCCGAGATTCTGGAAGCCTTTAATGAAGAGGTGCTCCGGCAGAAGGGAATGGCCCGTTGCCGCCTGAGCTGTGTACGGGCGCCGGATGCGGCGGAGCTGGATAAGCTCCGCCGTGCTTTGTGCCGGCTCCACCACAAGCAGGATGTGATTTTTGAGATCCGCACCGACCCGTCTCTGCTGGGCGGCTTTACGCTGGAGATCGAGGGCGTGCGGTATGACAAGAGTGTCCGAGGGGCGCTCTCCGGCCTGGGCCGGCAATTGGAAGAGAGGCGAATGGCATGAACAGCAAACCGGAAGAGATCGTCTCCATCCTGCGGGAGGAGATCCAGGGATATGATACCCGCGTGCGACGGGATGAGACCGGTACTGTCCTGGAGGTGGGTGACGGTATCGCCACGGTCTATGGCTTGGACAAAGCGGTATACGGCGAGCTGGTGGAGTTGGATACCGGTGTTAAGGGCATGGTAATGAATCTGGCTCGGGACAGCGTGGGCGTGGTGCTGCTGGGCAGCGATGCCGGGGTCAAGGAAGGGACGCTGGTGCGCCGTACCGGCCGCGCAGCCGATGTGCCGGTGGGCGACGGACTCGTCGGTCGGGTAGTAAACGTATTGGGCCAGCCCATTGACGGCCTGGGCCCCATCAACGCCACGGAGACACGGCCCATTGAGCACGAGGCCAGCGGTGTGGTCAGCCGCGAGCCGGTCAATGTTCCTCTGCAGACCGGCATCCTGGCCATTGATGCCATGGTGCCCATCGGGCGTGGCCAGCGTGAGCTCATCATCGGCGACCGGCAAACCGGCAAGACCGCCATTGCCGTGGATACCATTCTCAACCAGAAGGGGCAGGACGTGATCTGCATCTACGTGGCCATTGGTCAGAAGGCCAGCACGGTGGCCCGTATTCAGGATACCCTGAAGAAGCACGGGGCCATGGACTACTCCATCATCGTTTCCTCCACCGCCAGTGAGTCTGCCCCCCTGCAGTACATCGCACCCTACTCCGGCGCAGCCATGGGCGAATATTTCATGAGCCGCGGCAAGGATGTGCTCATCGTGTACGATGATCTGAGCAAGCACGCAGTGGCTTACCGGACCCTGTCTCTGCTGCTCAAGCGTTCTCCCGGCCGCGAGGCCTATCCCGGCGACGTGTTTTATCTGCACTCCCGTCTGCTGGAGCGGGCCTGCCGCCTGACCAAGGAGTATGGCGGCGGCTCTATGACCGCTCTGCCCATTATTGAGACCCAGGCCGGCGACGTGTCAGCCTACATCCCAACCAATGTCATTTCCATCACAGATGGTCAGATCTACCTGGAGAACGACCTGTTCTTCGCCGGCCAGCGGCCCGCCGTCAATGTGGGCCTGTCGGTCTCCCGTGTGGGCGGCTCCGCCCAGACACGGGCCATTAAGAAGACTGCCGGTACCCTGCGGATCGATCTGGCCCGCTTCCGGGAGCTGGAGGTCTTTACCCAGTTTGCATCCGATCTGGACCCGGCCACCCAGCAGGCGTTGGACCACGGCCGCCGTCTGCTGGAGCTGCTGAAGCAGCCGCTGTACCACCCCATGCCGGTAAGCCGGCAGGCCATCATCCTGTATGCTGCTACCAACGGTCTGGTGGACGACGTGCCCCTGGACAAGGTGCGCGGCTTCCTGCTGGACTTTGCCCAGGAGATGGAGAACGAACACAGCGACGTGGTATCTGAGATCGAGTCCACCGGCAACCTGAGCGGTCCCGCCATTGAGACCATTCGCTCGGCGCTGGAGGATGCCAAAAAGCGGGTGAGTGCCACATGGCAAGCATAAAAGAGATCCGCACCCACATCAAGAGCGTGGAGCAGACGCTGAAAATCACCAACGCCATGTATCTGATCTCCTCCTCCAACCTGCGCAAGGCGCGCAAGCAGCTCAATGATGTGGAGCCCTATTTCCAGAAGATCGAGGTCACCATCTCCGATATCCTGCACCACTCTCCTCAGATCGAGCACCGCTTTTTTGACAAGCGGGAGGGTATCCCCGCGGAAAAACGTAAGGTGGGCTATATCGTCATTACGGGCGACAAGGGACTAGCTGGTGCATACAACCATAACATCCTGAAGCTGGCCGAGCAAAAGCTGGCCAAGACGGCCAATCCAAGCCTGTTTGTGGTGGGACAAGTGGGGCGCTCCTACTTCCAGGAACACGGGATTCCCATCGATGGAGAATTTCTCTATACAGCCCAGAACCCCACCGTGGCCCGGGCCCGGGATATCGGTGAACAGATGATCGACCTCTATATGACAGGACAGCTGGATGAGGTATATGTCCTCTTTACCAAGATGGTGACCTCCTTCCAGATGGAGCCCACCGTCCACAAGCTGCTGCCTCTGGACCCGGATGTATTTCCGGAATATGAAAAAAACCGCGATAAATATAACCGGGACGTAACGTATGTCCCCTCGGTCAAGGCGGTCATGGACCGCCTGGTACCTGGATATCTGAAGGGCGACCTGTTCGGTGCCCTGGTGGAGTCCTACTGCTCGGAGCAGAACGCCCGCATGACGGCTATGAAATCCTCCAGCGACAATGCCCGGAGCATGCTCCAGAGTCTGAATTTGTCCTATAACCGCGCCCGGCAGAGCGCCATCACGCAGGAAATCACCGAGGTGGTGGGCGGCGCTCAGGCGGCGCTGTGAGACCCGGGGCGCATGTACCGCCCGGATATGAAATGTGAGAGTGAACGCCCGAAAGGGGATACGATATTATGAGTGAGAATCAGGGAACCATTGTACAGGTCATGGGACCTGTCGTAGACGTGGCGTTTTCAAACGGCAGCCTGCCTGAAATCAAGGAAGCCCTTGAGGTGGAACTGAACGGGAAACGCCAGGTCATGGAAGTGGCCCAGCATGTGGGCGGGGACACGGTGCGGTGCATCATGCTCTCCCCCAGCGAGGGACTGGGCCGCGGCATGAGCGTCACCGCCACCGGCGCGCCCATCTCCGTCCCCGTGGGCGAGGGTGTGCTGGGGCGCATGTTCAACGTCCTGGGTGACGCTATTGATGAGAAGGGGCCGGTGAAGGCCAGCGAGAAGTGGTCCATCCACCGCCAGCCCCCTGCCTTTGAGAATCAGCGCCCTGTGGTGGATATCTTTGAGACCGGCATCAAGGTCATTGACCTGCTGGCTCCCTATGCCAAGGGCGGCAAGATCGGCCTGTTCGGCGGCGCCGGCGTGGGCAAAACGGTGCTGATCCAGGAGCTGATCCACAACATCGCAACTGAGCACGGCGGCTACTCCATCTTTACCGGCGTAGGTGAGCGTACCCGTGAGGGCAACGACCTGTGGCGTGAGATGACGGAGTCCGGCGTCATTGAGAAAACTGCCCTGGTGTTCGGCCAGATGAACGAGCCCCCCGGAGCCCGTATGCGCGTGGCCCTCACCGGACTGACCATGGCCGAGTATTTCCGTGACAAAGAAAAGCAGAATGTGCTGCTGTTCATCGACAACATCTTCCGTTATGTCCAGGCTGGCTCTGAGGTCTCCGCTCTGATGGGCCGTATGCCTTCCGCCGTGGGCTACCAGCCCACCCTGGCCAATGAGATGGGTGCGCTGCAGGAGCGCATCACCTCCACCAAGGATGGGGCCATCACCTCAGTGCAGGCCGTCTATGTCCCCGCAGACGACCTGACCGACCCTGCCCCTGCCACCACGTTTGCCCATCTGGACGCCACGACCGTCCTCTCCCGTAAGATCGTGGAGCAGGGCATCTATCCCGCTGTGGACCCCCTGGAGTCCACCTCCCGTATCCTGGAGCCCGATGTGGTGGGCGAGCGGCATTACAAGATCGCCCGGGGCACCCAGGAGCTGCTCCAGCGCTACCGGGAACTGCAGGACATCATCGCCATCCTGGGCATGGAGGAACTTTCGGAGGACGACCGGCGCACCGTGGAGCGTGCCCGCCGCATTCAGCAGTTCTTCTCCCAGCCGTTCTCCGTGGCCGAGCAGTTTACCGGTCTGGAAGGGCGCTATGTAAAGCTGGAAGATACCCTGCGCTCCTTTGAGACCATTTTGGGTGGTGAGCTGGACAAGTACCCCGAGGCCGCCTTCAGCAACGTGGGCAACGTGGACGAGGTTATCACCAAGGCGAAAAAGATGGGGGCGGTGTAAATGGCCGAGACAGGTACCTTTTACCTGGAGATCATTACCCCCGAGCGGCAGTTTTACATTGGCCCGGCCGAGGCGCTGGTGCTCCCCGCCGTGGATGGCGAAATGGGGATTTACCCCGGCCATGAGCCGGTGGTCACCGCCATTGAACCGGGTGAACTGCGGTATAAAAATGATGACAAGTGGGAGCATGCCGCCGTGGGCGCCGGCTTTGCTGAGATCAAGCCCGACTATGTGATCCTTCTGGTGGGTTTTGCTGAGCACCCGGAGGAGATCGACCGTAAGCGGGCGGAGGCCGCCAAAGAGCGGGCGGAGGAGCGCCTGCGTCAGAAGCAGAGCATCCATGAGTATTACCACTCCAAAGCGGCACTGGCCCGGGCTATGGCCCGGCTGAAAACCAGACGCTGAACCAAGGACAGAAAGCCGATAGATATCGGCTTTCTGTCCTTTTTGTTTTGGAAAAAGCAGAGAGATGGTATTAGCCAAATGTATACAATTTTAAAGACTTTCTGAAATTTATGTAATTTAAATTGTATTTCTGATAAGAAACTTGTATGATGATAACAGTTTTGGCCGAAACGGCTGGGGTAAAGGGGGCAACGGTATGATACAGATGCAGAAGGGACAGAAGCTGAAACTGACGGACCTTGCACCGGATGGGCGCTTCCGTGTTTCGGTTTCGGCCGCATTGCCCGAAGGAGAAGCAGATGTGACCTGCTTTGGCGTGGATGGGGCCGGAAAGCTGTCTGATGACCGCTATTTTGTCTTTTACAATCAGACGCGCACCCCCGAAGGAGCGGTGGAGATGACGCAGAGCTCTGGAACGACAGAGTTTTCCATCGATCTGCACCGGCTGCCGGCTTTTGTACAGAAACTGGTGGTGACGGTTGCGCTGGATGGCGGCGTCACCATGCGGAAACTGACCCGGAGTCTGCTGACGATAAAAGGAGAGCGGGAGCAGGCGGAATATACCTTTGACGGGGACGGTTTTCAGGAGGAAAAAGCGATCATTCTCTGTGAGCTGTACCGCAGGGAGGAGCTTTGGCGGTGTGCGGTGGTTGCCAGTGGGTTTAACGGTGGACTGTCGGCGCTGTTGGCCCATTTCGGGGGAGAGGAAGTCCGTCCTGCCGAACCGGCTCCGCCTGTGCCCAAAGTAAACCTGTCCAAGATCAGTCTGAAAAAGAGCGGTGAGAGCCACAAAATCGACCTGAGCAAAAACGCAGGGCGTATCCATGTCAATCTGAACTGGGACCGTGGACGTCCCGGCCTGTTTAAAACGGGGGGCGATGTGGATCTGGATTTGGCATGCATGTACCGGTTGAAAAATGGCACACAGGGTGTCATCCAGGCGCTGGGCCGAAGCTTTGGCAGTGCCAGCGATATGCCCTATATCCGGCTGGACGGGGATGATCGTTCGGGCGCTGCCCTGAACGGAGAAAATATGGACTTCTTCCGGCCGGAGCTCATCGACTTTGCAGTCGTATTTGCCTATATCTATGACGGGGTGCCCAACTGGCGGTCCACCAATGCCCGGGTGGTGCTCAGCCAGGAGGGGGCGCCGGATATTGAGATTCTTATCGACAACGCCCGGAGCAATGCGCGGTTTTGTGTCTTGGCCAGTCTTACCGGTCGGGACGGAGGGCTGGAGGTTCGACGGGAAGAACGGTTTTTTAACGGCCATCGTGAGGTGGACCAGCACTATGGGTTCGGGTTCCGCTGGGTGGCGGGCCGAAAATAAAAAGAGAAAAGAGGAGGCATTTCTATGCTCAGCGCCATTGGATCAAGGGAACATATAAAGGTCGTCGATCAGGCCAGTTTTGGGGGCATGCGCATTGAGGTGATGGAGTATCAAAAGCTGCTGGGCTCCACCAACACCGCTGCGGCGTCCGATCTCTATTTTATGGAGAAACAAAACATCCGCGCCCGTCAGGTGGCCGTCTATTTGGATAATGATATGGTGACGGTGGAGCCGGGGGCCATGAGTTATTTCCGGGGCAATCTGGAGATGATCTCCGGAGTGACGGCGGGCAATGCGCTGGGCCGGCTTTTTTCCGGCGCGGTGACAGGGGAGGCACTGGCCCAGCCGGAGTACCGGGGGACTGGTATGCTGGTGCTGGAGCCGTCGTTCAATCACTTCCTGCTGCTGCAGCTGGACCACGAGGAGATCATTGTGGATAAGGGGATGTTCTACTGTGCCCAGGGCGGTGTCACAGTGAAAGCCAGCATGCAGCGCACGGTGTCCTCGGCAGTGGCCGGCGGCGAGGGCCTGTTCCAGATCTCTCTGTCCGGTACCGGCCTTGTGGTGCTGGAGTGTCCCGTGCCGTCCTGTGAGATCGATATCATTGAGCTCAGCAACGATGTGCTTAAAGTGGATGGCAACTTTGCTGTGCTGCGCAGCGGAGGCCTTCAGTTCACGGTGGAGCGCTCGGCTAAAACGCTGCTGGGCTCGGCTGTCAGCGGCGAAGGGTTGGTCAATGTCTACCGCGGTACCGGCAGCGTGTGGCTGGCACCTTCCATCAAGATCTACAATACGATCAATTCCGGAGTAGTCAGTACACGGCACATGGATATGAACACCAGCAACACTCGGTAAAGCGGATTGCGTTCTTTGAACAAAGCGTGTATAATAAAATCACGCCTATTTTGAACAAAATAAACCAAGTGGAGCGCCGTTTTTTATGAGCCAGAACTGTTGCTTTTCCGCTTTTTACCTGCCGGTCAGTCAACGAACGCCGCCTAAGCCGTGTTTTTTACGGGTCATCGGGCGGGATGCGGCGGGAGAGAGCGCCCGGTTTCTTTCACAAGTGCATACACTGGCCGACCGAAACGGTGTGTATCTGAAGGACGGTGTGGCCAACCCTACGGAGCCTGAGATCCGCCGCTTTTATGATTTGGTAGGGGAGCGGTTTGTGCTCAGCGGCGCGCTGATCCGCCGACATATGACCATGTGGCTGGGGCAGCTGCGCCCCGAGCAGCGGGAAGCGCTGGCCCTGGCTCTGGAGCAGACACTGGAACGCCTGCGCAGCCGGGGTGCCAATGATGGTGTGCTCCGCAACGCATACATCAAATTCATGTGCTGGTTCCGGGGGGCCTTTGGACATGCGCTCACCGGCCTGTTGCGGGATGTGCCTCCCTGTATTCTGGCTGAAGGGGAGTTGTCCAAGTATGATTTTTACGTGCTCTGCCTGCTGCATCAGGCAGGGTGTGATGTGGTATATGCCAATCCGGTTTCCGACGCATCTTACCGCAAGCAGGACCCGGAAGGCAGCTGTTCCATTTTGTGGCAGGGAGAACTGCTGACGCCGGAGCCGCGGTCCGCTCCGCCCCGTCCTGCCCAGCCCCGTCCTGCTCCTGTTCCTCCTCGCCCGGCGCCCTCACCGTCCCGCACGGTTTCTTCCCAGCCCCGGCCGGCCCAGGCCCGGCCGTCACCTCCGCCTCTGGGACCCGCGCCCTGGGAGGGAATGGGGAATACCCTGTGTATCAACCGTTGGGCAGATGGGCAGGCAGTGACCGAGGCGGTGCTCCTGCCGGCCTCCCGCCGGGGGAAGGACGGGCATATGGATACCCTGTTCGCCCTCTGCTTTGGCGGTGATGAACGGTCCGCTTACCGGACCCGGCTATTTCGCCTGCGACGGGCCCTGGAACAGTCTCCCAAGCGGTGGAAGCTGCTGGAGGGGGCCGCGCCGCCGCCTACTCCGGCGGAGGTGCAGCGGTTCCAGACAGTCGATAAGACGTTGCCTGGGGTCCATCTGATCCGCGCTATTGCCGGGGCGCTGGCCCTCAACTGCGGAAAGGTTCCTCAGCTGCTGGCGCAGCGGGCCTTTACCCTTGCCATGGAATCCGCGGCGGAGACCAACTCCGTGCGTCTTTACAACCACGGGGTCCGTCTGGCCTGCTGGATGCGGCGGTATCTGGAGCCGCTGTTTGAAGGATATGATCCGGAGCAGCTCCCCGCTCTGGTTTGCTACGGGCCGGTGAACGAGGCCACGGTAACACTGCTGTGGGCAGTGGCCCACAGCGGTGTGGATGTGCTCTACTTCAGCCCCCAAAAGGCTGGTCAGACGCTGTTCGAGGCTTCGCCGCTGTCCCACGACTGGAGCGAGGTGGTGATGGAGCAGGACTTTCCTGCAGAGCCTTTTCCCCAGAAGGAGGAGCTGCTGCGGGCCTCTACAACGGCCTACAACGCCGCCCGGGAGATCGATGAGATGCTCCACAACGATGTGGGGATGTTCCGTACCCGGTCCTTTCCCCGCTCGGCGGCAGTCACCCTGCGCACGACGTATGACGAGGTGCTGCAGCTCTGGAAGGAGGAGGCTCAGTTCCGCCCATCCTTTCAGACCCAGGGGGACACCGTTCATGTGCCCAACCTCTTCGCCAAAATCAACGGGGTGGAGGGGAACGTGTCGGACTACTGGGATACCATCCGGGGTCTCATCACACCGGAGACCCACCTTATTACCAACGTACCCTTCCTGGTGGACCCGGCACCGGTGATGAGCATCCCCAAAGCCCGGGCATTTTTCCATAACGGACGGCTGGACCCGGTGGCGCTTAAGCGCTCGGAGCAGTACCGCTACGGATTCCTGCCCGATGATACGCAAAACTATATGCTGGAGAAGATGCAGACGCTGATCGACTGCGGCCTGATCACCGACGGGGGGCGTGACTTGCCCGCCTGTGTACTCTCTACCCTGATGGGACTGAGCAAGGACACCCTGCATACCATCCAGAGCTTTGATTTTACCCGCACCATCCCCAAGGTGGTGATTGTAGATGTGACCGACCGGGTCTTTTCACTGGCGGAATGTATTCTGCTGGGATTTTTCAACCTGGTTGGGTTTGACATCGCCGTATTTACCCCAACGGGCTACCGCAATGTGGAGGCCCACCTGAACCCCGATGCATTTCAGACCCTCAACGCAGGGGAATACCGCTTTGACCTGACCGTACCCAGTCTGCGGGGTGGGCGTCGCGGTTCGGGCGAATGGTTCAGCCGCCTGTTCGGCGGGAACTGACGCAGAAAGGAGCGAGACATGGAAACACCGCAGGAGCTCCTGGATCTGAGTGCCCAACGCAATGAGCTGGCCCGCTCCCTGGAGGGCTCCCAGGATCTGGACCGGCTGGTCAGCCAGATCTATCTGGACGATCCGTCCACTATACTCTCCTTTGGCGCGGATGCAGCCAAGGAGATCTCACGCTGTTCGGATACCATCCTGCACAGTGTCAGTATGGGGCGGACCAGCGATCCTACGCCTCTGCTGACGGATCTGTCGGCGCTGATGGGGCAGTTTGATGTGGACGAGATCGCCGGGGAAGAACGCCGCGGCTTTCTGGGCCGCCTTCTGGGCGGCGGGAAAGAGACGGTGGAGCAGGTGCTGGTCCGCTACCGCACGCTGGGAGATGAAGTAGACCGGATCTATATCCGGCTCAAGCAGTTGGAGGCCGAGCTGGAACAGACCAACCGCCAGCTGGAGGAGATTTTCACTGCCAATCTGGCCTACTATAAAGAACTGGTCCGCTATATTCTGGCCGGGGAGGAGGGGCTGCGCCAGGTGGATGCCTACCTGGAGCAGAAGCGGCAGGAGGCTGCCGCCCACCCGGGCGACCATCTGCTGGCCATGGAGTGCACCAGTGTCCAGCAGGCCCGTAATCTTCTGGACCAGCGGGTGCAGGATCTGCGCATCGCGGAGGTGGTGGCCATGCAGGCCCTGCCCATGGTCAAGAGTATGGAATACACCAACCTCAATTTGATGCGCAAACTCAACTCCGCCTTCCTGGTGACGTTGCCCGTGTTCAAGCAGGCACTGACCCAGGCGGTGCTGCTCAAGCGCCAGCGTCTGCAGCGGGAATCTTTGCGGGCGCTGGAGGAGCGTACCGGCGCACTGGCCGAGCGCAGCGCCCAATCGGCCGCCGCCTTGGCCGGCGTGGCCCGGGAGGAGCCGTCTACGGTCTCCGCCGATACGCTGACCGCCTCCCGCCGGACCATTCTGGAGGGGATCGATCAAACGAGAAAACTCCAGCAGGAGCGGCAGGAGAACCAGCGGGAAGGCGCCCAGGAGCTCAGCCGCCGCCAAGAGGAGTATCAGGCACGGCTGCGGATGTAAGGAGCGGTTCTTTGTTCCCGCTTGGCGGGAGCTGGAATAAATAGAAAAAAGCTATCTATCCACACAAACAAGGTTTTATAAAAGGAGTGTATCAGTATGCCGATTAATCTTTCCAAGGGCCAGAAGGTAGACCTCACCAAGGGCAACGCAGGTCTGGACCACATTATGGCCGGCCTGGGATGGGACACCAACCGCTATGACGGCGGCCATGAGTTCGACCTGGACGTCTCTGTTTTTATGACCAACGAGCAGGGAAAGGTGGAGACGGATACCAATTTCATCTTTTATAACAACGCCCAGGATGCGGCCGGCAGCGTGGTCTATTCCGGCGACAACCGCACCGGTGCAGGCGAGGGTGACGATGAGTCGGTCAATATTACCCTGAGCAAGGTGCCCGCCAATGTGGCCAAGGTTGCCTTCACGGTTACCATCCATGAGGCGGAAGCCCGGGGCCAGAATTTTGGCCAGGTGTCCAATGCCTATATCCGCATCGTAGATACCGCCAAGAACGAGGAACTCATCCGCTATGACCTTGGTGAGGACTACTCGGTAGAGACCGCCATTGTGGTGGGTGAACTGTACCGTCACAACGGGGAGTGGAAGTTCGCGGCCGTGGGCTCCGGTTTCAGCGGCGGCTTGGCCGCGCTGTGCCGCAACTACGGCCTGGATGTCTGATCGAACGAATGTGAGAAAGCAGGTGCAAGTATGGCAATTTCACTGCAAAAGGGACAGAAGATCGATCTGAGCAAGAAGGATGGCTCCCAGCTGACCAACATTATGGTGGGACTTGGCTGGCAGGAGGTCAAAAAGCCGGGCGGACTGATGGGCCTGTTCAAACAGAAGTCAGATGTGGATATCGACGCGTCGGTGCTTCTGCTGAATGACCAGGGGAAGGTGGCCAACAAGGACGATGTGATCTTTTTCAATCATAAGGATCACGCCACCGGCTGTGTCCACCACTGCGGCGACAATCTGGTGGGCGGTACCATGGGCGGTATGGAGGACTCCGAGCAGATCCTGGTGGATCTGACCCGGGTACCTCAGAATATCAGCCGGATCGTATTTGTGGTCACCATCTACGAGTGCGTCTCCCGCAAGCAGCATTTCGGTATGGTGGAGCACGCCTATATCCGCATTGTGGACAAGGGCGCCAGCGAGACCATTGCCAGCTATAACCTGACGGAAGACTACGGCGGGAAGACCTCCATGATCGTGGGCGAGATCTACCGCCATAACGGCGCCTGGAAGTTTAACGCCATCGGGCAGCCGGGGAACGATGCCGGCATCTCCGACCTGGTGCGCCGGTATATGTAAATATCACGCAGCATGGGGCAGAAAAGGGGGAAATGCATATGCCTATCAATCTTTCCAAGGGACAGAAGATCAGCCTGAGCAAGGAGGCGCCCGGCCTGAGTGTGGCACTGGTGGGTCTGGGCTGGGACATCAAGCAGTATGATTCCGGTGCGGACTACGATCTGGATGCATCCATCTTCCTGCTGGATGCCAACGGAAAATGTGCCCACGATACCGACTTCATTTTCTATAATAACCTGCAGGATCCTGCCGGCAGTGTGGTGCACTCGGGCGATAACCGCACTGGTGAAGGCGATGGTGACGACGAATCCATCACCATTGAATTTGCCAAAGTGCCCGACTATGTGCAGAAGATCGCCATTACAGTCACCATTTACGATGCCCCTGCCCGTGGTCAGAACTTTGGCCAGGTGGCCAATGCTTTCGTTCGTCTGGTGGACAAGCAGACCGGGGTCGAACTGCTCCGGTATGATCTGGGAGAGGACTATTCCACCGAAACGGCCATTGTGTTTGCCGAGATCTACCGCTACAACGGTGAATGGAAATTTGCCGCGGTAGGCTCCGGGTTCAATGGCGGACTGGAAGCCCTGTGCCGCCAGTACGGGCTGGACGTCTGATTCTCTTAAAAACTTGCCCCCGGGCGGCGTGACCTTTCCGCCCGGGGGCGTTTAATCGGAAGGTAGTTTAATCGGACCATGAAGTATTATCAGCACTTGACGGTGGAGGAGCAGACACATCTGTTTTGGCGGACTCCGTCGCCGTTTGACAAGCAGACGCCCAGAGAACGGCTGCGCCGGGCGGTGGGTGGGTTGCTCTATACACCCGGTTCCCGGACCGATGGGGCAGACATTGTTCTGGAGCAGCGGGTTCCTCTGCTGACGTCCATGGCCTTTTGTCTGGAGGATGCGGTAGGCGACTGCGCCCGGCGGGCGGCGGAGGAGAACACCGTGCGTCAGTTGGAGCGGTTGTGTGCGGCCTCAGAACAGGGGCAGCTGCCACCGGAAAAACTGCCCTTACTCTTTGTGCGGGTAAAGGATCTGGCCATGCTGGAGCGACTGGGGGACGCCTTTGCCCGGCTGAGCCCGGTGCTCACCGGCGTGATCCTGCCCAAAGTCACGGCCGATGGCCTGGAGGGGCTGCTCCAATGCGTGGAGAGCATCGCTGCCCGGGCCGTCCAGCCCTTTTATGCCATGCCTATCCTGGAGTCGGAGGAGCTGATGGATTCCCAAGATCGGTTGGCCCTGCTGCGGCGGATGCGGGAGAGTACCGAGGCGCACTATGACCGCATCCTCAATATCCGCGTCGGTGCCACCGACCTGTGCGGCCTGCTGGGGGTCCGGCGGGAAGTGGATACCCCGGTCTATGAAGTGCTCCCTGTGGCTCAGGTTCTGGCGGACGGGGTGCGGGTCTTTGGCCTGGGGGACCGTTATACCCTCAGCGCCCCGGTGTGGGAATATTACGGCCCGGCCGGCAGCGCCGAGCGGATTGGACTGGAGCGGGAGCTGGCACTGGACCGGCAGAACGGTTTTCTGGGCAAGACCTGCGTCCATCCCGCTCAGCTTCCGGCGGTGCAGGCCGCCTGCGCCGTACCCCGGGAGCTGTGGGAGGATGCCCGGTCCATCCTGGCGGAGGAGGCTCCGGAGCGGGGCGTGTTGGCCGGGACCCGGCGCAACAAGATGAACGAGCGTAAACCTCATGCCGTCTGGGCGGAGAAAATACTGGCCCAGGCTGAGGTCTACGGTGTACTGCGGGAGGGTGTGTCCAGGGCCGCGCTGGCCGCCGCGCTGGAAGGGGCGGTGACTGGTGACTGAGTATACCTTTCCACAGGTCCTGGATTTGAAGCTGGAGCTGGAGCCAGCCCGGTTCGGCCTGATGCCGGAGGATCTGTTTGCCCTGGCGGTACGGAAAAATCCAAAGCGCAGTTTCCTCTTTGTCAGCCGGGTGCTGGGCAAGCACCTGCCCATCCGGCCCCAGGTACTTCCAGCGGCAGGAAAGCTGCTGGCTCTGGCCTGTTCCGGCGGCGGGGAATGGGAGCGCTGGGCCGGTGTGGTCCGGGGGACCGACCGGACGGACTTTCCCACCCTGATGGAGGCCCTGGCGACTTCACGTGTGGTTCTGCCGCCGGAGGAGCGCACCCTGTTCGTCGGCTTTGCCGAGACGGCCACCGGCCTTGCCCGGGCGGTGGCGGCCTGTTATGACGGGGCGTGGGACTACCTCAGCACCACCCGCCTGCCCTTGGATGGGTGGGACACGGTATATTTTGAAGAGTCCCACTCCCACGCCAGGACCCATCTGCTCCACGTGGCGCCCGGACTGGGCGAGCGGGCGGGGTGGACCCGGGCGGTGCTGGTGGATGATGAGCTTACCACCGGCAATACGGCGCTGAAGCTGGTGGAGGCCCTCCACCGCCGCTTTGGCATCCGGCGTTTTACCCTGCTGACTCTGCTGGACTGGACCGACGAGGCCAACCGTGAGGAATTGGCCCGGCGGTTGGGGGTGGAGATCGAGCTGGTCAGCCTGCTCCACGGCCGGATTGTGGGGGAGAAGCGTGGGACGCTGCCCCCCTTTGCTCTGGACGACTGCCGGGAATGGCCAGGTACTCCCATAGCTCCGCAAACGCTGGAACGGGGCGGGAGCATGGGGCGCACCTTGCTCACCCCCAGGGACCAGGCGGAATGCGAAGCCTTCTGCCGCCGGGTGGCCCGGAGCCTGGGGCCGGCAGGGGAGGATACCCTGTTTCTGGGTACGGGGGAGCTCATTTATGAGCCTGCCCTCATCGCCGGCTACTGCGGCGCCAGCGCCTTCCACTCCACCACGCAGAGCCCGGTCTATCCACTGACCGGTTCGGCGGTCACCTGCGGGGTGCAATTCCAGCCCCCGGACGGATACAGCGCCGCCGGGTACATCTACAATGTTCCTCAGGGGCGCTACCGAAGGGTGGTGCTCTTGGCGGAGCAGGCGAGTTTCCGCGCCCAGGGCGCCCAACAGCTGATGGGTTGGCTGGCCGGGCGTGGTATGGAACAGCAGGAGGTGGTGCTGTTGTGAAGCCGTTGGATCCGCCCGGCAGCTTTGACCCGGCAGACGTGACCCTTCTGCTCCAGGATGTAACAGGCCGGGTGGCCGAGCGGCCCACGGATTGCCGGGAGCGGGAGATCCAGGCCGGGCGGCACTACTCGGAGGATCTGCCCATCGAGCAGGTCCCAAGCCCGGCGTATATGCAGGTATTTGACCAGCTGATGCAGACCCAGGTGCCCCGGGTGGCGGAGTACACCGGGGTACTGACCCGTCTGGTGCTGGAGCGCTTCCGGCAGCCGGTGCTGGTATCCCTGGTGCGGGCCGGCACGCCCTGCGGGGCGCTCATGACCCGCTATGCCCGGCTGCGGTTGGGTATAGAGGTGCCCCATTACGGGGTGAGCATCATCCGGGGCAAGGGCTTTGACGCCAATGCCATCTCCTATATCCTCGCCCGGCATCCGGGACAGACCTTGGTGTTTGTGGACGGCTGGACGGGAAAGGGAATGATCACCCGGCAGCTGCGGGAGTCCTGTGACGCCTACAATGCCGGGCACGGCGGGGCCATCGCCCCCATCCTGGCGGTGCTGGCCGACCCGGCCCATTCCACCGATCTCTATGCCACCCGGGAGGATTTCATCAATCCATCCTGCTGTCTCAACTCTACCATCTGCGGACTCATCAGCCGGACCGTACACAACACCGCGCTGGTGGGACCGGAGGATTTTCACGGGGTACGGGTCTACCGGGAGTTTGCCCCCCTGGACCAGACAGCGCGGTATCTGGATGCGGTCACGGCGCAGTTTGTACCGCAGGAAGGGGCGATCTTATCCCGCCTTGCAGCGCTGGAGCGGGAGGACCGCACGCCCGACTGGCGAGGTATGACGGCGGTGGAGCGCATTGGAGTACACTTCGGGATCTCCGATATCAACCGCATCAAGCCCAGCATCGGCGAAACCACCCGGGTGCTTCTGCGTCGGGTGCCTGACCGGGTGCTGGTGCGGGAGGCGAATCATCCGGATACCGCTCATATCCTCTTGTTGGCCCGGGAGCGGGGGGTTCCGGTGGAGGTCTATCCCGATATGCCCTACCTGTGCTGTGGGCTTATCGCCGACCGGCGGGGAGGGACGGAATGATCTTTACTGCCGATCTGGACCGCACGCTGATTTTTTCCCGGGGCCGCCTGACCGAGTCTCCGGCGGTGGTCCCCGCCGAGTACCGCCTGGGAGAGCCCTACGGGTTTATGACGCCCGGGGCGCTTGCCGCCCTGCGGCAGCTGCAAAAAAAGGTGCTGTTTCTTCCCAACACCATGCGGGGAGTGGAGCAGGCCAGACGGGTGGTTTTTGTAGGGGATGGAAGCTGCCCCTATCTGGCGGCCCAGAACGGCTTGTATCTGCTGTACAACGGTGAGCTGGACCGGGAGTGGAGCCGCCGGGTGGCCGCCGTGGTACATGGCCTGCCTCTGTCGCTGAGCGATGGGGTGGGGCGGGTGCTGTCCGACTTGCCCGGTATCCAGTGCCTGTCCAAGCAGTACGAATATCTGGCGGTCTTTTTTGTAGAGGCGGACGCCTTCGACGACCAGGTCTGCGGTCAGCTGGCAGAGGAACTGGCCGGTTCAGGCTGGAGTCTGGTCCGCCAGCGCAAAAAACTCTATCTCTTTCCGGCGGCCATCGACAAAGGTGCGGTACTGGCCTATGTCATGGAGCGGGAGGGAGACGATCATACCGTGGGCTTTGGGGATTCGGGCTTTGATCTGCCCATGCTCCGGGTCTGCGAAACGGCCTGGTCTTTGGCGGGCTGTGAACTGGAGGGCGGGGAGTGGGGCTTTCCCATCCGCTTTTCCCACGCGCCGGCCCAGGCCGGTACGGAAGAGGTCCTGACGGACCTGCTGCACGCACTTTGAATCTATCTGTGACAGGAGAAATGATCCATGCTGAAACGACATGAAATCCCCGCTCTGACGGATGAGCAGGCGGAAGAAAGCCGGAAGAAACACGGCTCCAACGCCCTCACGCCGCCGGAGCAGACCTCCTTCTGGAAGGAACTCTGGGAGACCTTCCGGGGAGACGCGCTCATCCGCATCCTGACGGTGGCCCTGGCCATCACGGTGGTATTTGCCATCGTGGGGGTGGGGGACTGGCTGGAGGCTGTGGGCATTGCCATCGCGGTGGTCCTGGCTACCACCGTGTCCACTTACAGCGAGTATTCCAACAACCAGCTCTTCCAGAAGCTGCAGGACGAGTATTCCAAGATCCTGTGTAAGGTGTTCCGCAAGCGGGACGGCGTGGTCCAGATCTGTGATTTGAAGATCGACGACATCGTCACCGGCGATTTTGTTCTGCTGCAGGCGGGCGACAAGGTATGCGCCGACGGCGTGCTGGTGGAAGGCGAGCTGAAAGTGAACCAGGCCAGCCTCAACGGTGAGAGCGAGGAGGCCCCCAAAAAGGCGGCGCCCGACGACTATGTCTATGATGGGGATAAAGTGGACTTCCTGGACAAGCACAAGGTCTACCGCGGCGCGGTGGTCACCAGCGGAGAGGCCGTCATGCAGGTCAAGTGCGTGGGCGACCAGTCCCAGTTCGGCAAGCTGGCCCAGGAGCTCAAGGACGACGAGGAGCGAGAATCTCCCCTCAAGGTCAAGCTGGGCAAGGTGGCCGATGTCATTTCCAGATTTGGCTATATCGGCGGTACCCTCATCGCCGTGGCCTTTATGATCAACTGTGCCTTCTTCAATCCTACTTTGTTGGAGGGGGCCACAAGCTACTTCTCCATGCCCAACCTGATGCAGATCCTGTCCGATCTGGTGCACTCCATCACTCTGGCGGTGGTGGTCATCGTGGTGGCGGTACCTGAGGGCCTGCCCATGATGATTGCGCTGGTCTCCGGACTGAACATGAAAAAGCTGCTCAAGGACAACATCCTCATCCGCAAGATCGACGGCGCCGAGACCGCCGGCAGCCTCAATATCCTCTTTTCCGATAAGACGGGCACCATCACCAAGGGTGCGCTTCAGGTGGTGGACTTTGTCTCTGCGGAGAACCGCGACTATCAGAGCTTCCAGGACGTGCCCGAAGCCCTGCGGGAGATGCTGCTCATCAACATTTGCGGCAATACCAATGCCGTAGCGCTTGTAAACAACGGCAAGCTCCAGGTCACCGGCGGCAACGCCACCGAGCGGGCCCTGCATGAGTTTGTGGGTCCGGAAGGTACCCTGGCCTACGAAGCCTATAAGCTGGAATGCGGCGAGACGCTGATGTTCAACAGCGCCAACAAGTATTCCGCCAGTGAGATCAAGGGCAAGCTGGACCGGGCCATCATCAAGGGCGCGCCGGAGAAGCTGCTGGCCTACTGCACCCACTACTACGGCGAAGACCTGCAGGTCCACCCCATGACAGAGGCTGTCCGAGCCGCGCTGGAGGAGCGTATGGCTGTCCTGTCTGAGAAGGCCATGCGTGTCCTGGCCTTTGCTACCTCGGACAACCGCATTGGTGAGCATCTGCTCCAGGACATGACTTTTGTGGGCCTGGTGGGCATCCGTGACGAGCTGCGGCCCGAGGCGGTGCAGGCCATCCGCACCGCCAAACGGGCGGGCATCCAGGTGGTCATGGTCACCGGCGACAAGAAGGAGACTGCCGCCGCCATCGCCCGGGACGCCAAGCTCATTGAGTCGGAGGACGATCTGGTGCTCACCAGTGACGATCTGGCAGCCCTGTCCGATGAGGAGCTCAAGCAGCGCCTGCCCCGCCTGCGGGTGGTGGCCCGGGCCCTGCCCACCGACAAGAGCCGGCTGGTCCGGGTGTCCCAGGAAATGAACCTGGTGGTGGGCATGACGGGCGACGGCGTCAATGACGCTCCCGCCCTCAAGAAGGCCGACGTGGGCTTTGCCATGGGCTCGGGCACCGAGGTGTCCAAGGAGGCCGCCGAGATCACCATCCTGGATGACAACTTCAACTCTCTGGTTAAGACGGTGCTCTATGGCCGCACCATTTACAACAACATCCGCAAGTTTATTGTATTCCAGCTTACCATCAACATCAGTGCGGTACTTATCGCCTTTATCGGTCCCTTTACCGGCATGGGCACTCCGTTGTCGGTAACTCAGATGCTGTGGGTCAACATCGTGATGGACACCCTGGCGGCCCTGGCGCTGGGCGGTGAGCCGGCTCTGGACCGCTACATGGATGAGAAGCCCAAGCGCCGGGACGAGTCCATTGTCAGCAAGGATATGTGGTCGTCTCTGCTCACCATGGGCATCTATCTGACGGCGGCCAGCCTTCTCTTCCTGGAGCATCCCTTCTTCCAGAGCTTGTTCCGTGCAGAGGGCGAGCTGGTGTTCGGTACCCGTGATATCTACTTTATGACGGGCTTCTTCTGCTTCTATGTCCTGTCCGCCATGCTCAACGGCTTCAATGCCCGTACCGAAAAGATCAATATCTTTGACAACATCGGCGGCAATAAGATGTTCCTGTACATTATGGCCCTGATCGCCGGAGTACAGGTGCTCA
Organism: Flavonifractor hominis; assembly: GCF_040095835.1. NCBI lineage: Bacteria > Bacillati > Bacillota > Clostridia > Eubacteriales > Oscillospiraceae > Flavonifractor > Flavonifractor hominis. The sequence continues at coordinate 575,314 of NZ_JBBMFT010000001.1, read as the reverse complement.
TGACCTTTGTGGGCGGCCCCATTCTGCGTACGGCTCCTCTCACCCTGAGCGAGTGGGGCTGGGTGGTCCTCTTCTCCCTGATCGTGCTGCCGGTGGGTACTCTGCGCAAGCTGATTTTCCGCAGCCACAAGGACTGATTGCCCGTTGCACGTCGGAGTGGATTCGGCTATAATAACGTCTGCCAGACCAAGGAGAAGGAAGGTACGATGTTATGGTAACGATGGCACAGCGCATTGAGGAATTGCGTACCCAGGCGGGCCTGGGCCGCGGCCCGGCGTCGGCCGCGCTTGGATTTCCCAAGAATGCCTTTGAAAAGTTTGAGACCGGCCGTCAGACACCGACCAAGGAGCAGCAGGAAAAGCTGGCCGACTACTTTGGGGTCTCTCTGCTGTATCTGCGGGGGGAGAGCAACGACCGCACCCGCCAGGGCGACTGGATGAGCGGCGCTTATGAGGAAGAGCCGGAGGAACCGCGGCCCGCTCCTGCACCGGTCAAAAAGCGCCGGAGCGAGTCCGCCCCTGAGGGAGCTACCATGCTGGATGCGTTGTTTGCAGGCCGGCAGGCCAGGGAGCAGCTTCGGTCCGTGGTAGAGGAGTTTTTAACCACACCCGAAGGGCAGGAACTCATTGCCAAGGCAGTTCGCCGGGAACTGACCAGACATAAATAAAAAGGAAAACACGTCTCCGTTGCCTTTAAGGGCGACGGAGACGTGTTTTTTATCCAAATCAAAGGTGGAGGGGTGGGGGCAAATAGGTGCTCCCACCGATGTTCACGGTTCCCGCGGATGTCTGACGGGCCTGGATTCGTTGGGCGTACAGCTTAAGGTGTTCCAATGTATCGATTGCCTGATACTGGGAACGAAGTCGGTCCTGAACGTAGGCAGGGAGAGCATTGAAATATTCTTCCGTCCTGGGGTCATGGCGGAAGAGCGCATACAGATCGGTGTAAGGCTGACGCATCTGATTCACCTCGGCTACAGGATGTGCCGAAGGGAAAAAAGCATGCACGGAAAAATACGTCAAAAACCCCAGGCGTTCTTCAGACGCAGCAGAGCGGGCATCATCTTCTCAGCGTCCACCCTTGTGTAGCCCAGAATGAGGGCAGGAGGCCGGCCGGCGGGCGGCGCGCTCAGGTCGTAAGCGGAGAGAGGAGCCACTCCTACACCAACGGCGGCAGCCCGATCCACCAGTTCCTGCTCCTGCCAGCGCCGGTCCATCCAGAGAAGCAGATGCAGCCCGGCGTCCCCGCCGGAAAAGGAACCAACAGCCGTCAAACCAGTGGTTTTTGCAGCGGCCAGCAGTGCCTCACGCCGGGCGCGGTAGCGCATGCGGGTACGGTTGAGGTGGCGCTCAAAATGGCCCCGCTCCATAAACCGGGCCAGTGCATATTGTTCAAAGGAGGGAACGGTAGAGGCATAGAACCAGAACTCCTGCCGCCAACGTGCCAGCAGGTGGGGAGGCAGTACCATATAGCTGACGCGCAGCGAGGGGGCCAGGGTCTTGGCAAAGGTATTGAGATAAATCACACGCTCTCCGACATCCAGGCTCTGCAGGGCGGGAATGGGACGGCCGGAGAAGCGGAACTCACTGTCGTAATCCTCTTCCACGATATAACGCTCCGGCCGCTCTGCGGCCCAGCGCAGCAGCGCCTGCCGGCGGGGGGCAGGCATGATGGTACCAAGGGGAAAGTGGTGGGAAGGGGTCACGTGGGCGATCTGAATGCGCTGCGCATCCAGCAGATCTACGTTTAGGCCATACTCATCCAACGGGATGGGACACACCTTAGCCCCACAGCTGGACAGAATACGATGGGTCTTGGCATAGCCCGGGTCCTCCACGCCGTAGGCGCCGGTCCGGCCCAGCAGCTGGACCAGAAAACCAAGTAAAGTTTCCGACCCGGCCCCCACCACAATCTGCTCCGGATCGGCCCGAATGCCGCGGAAACGATACAGGTGCTGGGCAATGGCCTGCCGTAATTCCGGTATACCCTGGGGGTGGGAGGAGGCCAGCAGGGTGTCCTCCTGCTGCGAAAGGACCTCCCGCATGAGCTTAGCCCAGGTGGCAAAGGGAAACAGACTGGTGTCCACGCCGCTGGTGGAGAAATCATAATCAAAGCGGGGCCGCACGGGAGCTGCGGCCAGTGGGGGCAGAGGAACAGCGGGGGGCGGCGCCTCCTGTACGGCCTGAACAAAGAAGCCGCGCTTTGGTTCGGAGCGCAGATACCCCTCGGCCAGCAGCTGGCCATAGGCACCCTCCACGGTCACCACGCTGATCTTCAGATGAGCAGCCAGGGTGCGCTTGGAGGGCAGGCGCTCCCCGGCTTTGAGCCGGCCGGTTTCGATCTCGCTCCGGATATGACGATAGAGCTGTTCGTAGAGCGGCCGGGAACTGCCGGCGTCCAGAATTGGGGTCAGCATGGTCACACCTCCCATTGAAGTAAGCGTTGCCGTTGGAAAAAGGAGAAGGGCAAAGTCCATCGAAACCCGTCCCACGATAAAAAATATAGGGACCAGCCCACCGGTATGAATCGTTCCGTCTCGGACATACTGAACACAGACTTCACGTATGGGGAGGCGGCGGATATGCAGGGGAAGGTCGAGATCTGCGGCGTCAACACATCCAAGTTAAAGGTCCTTAAAAATGAAGAGACCATGGAGCTGTTACGCCGCACCAAGCAGGGGGATATGGCCGCCCGGGAAGCCCTGATTGCCGGCAACCTCAGACTGGTACTCTCAGTGCTCCAGAAGTTTTCCAACCGGGGCGAGAATGTGGATGATCTGTTCCAGGTGGGATGCATCGGACTGATCAAAGCCATTGACAACTTTAATACGGATCTGGATGTGCGTTTTTCTACCTACGGCGTGCCTATGATCGTAGGAGAGATCCGACGCTATCTTCGGGACAACTCTTCCATGCGGGTGTCACGCTCCATGCGGGATACTGCTTACAAGGTTTTGCAGACCAAAGAGAAATTTATGAGTGAACACCAGCGGGAGCCTAGCATTGAGGAAATTGCCGGCTTGCTGGATCTCAAGCGGGAAGACGTGGTGTTTGCTCTGGATGCCATTGTGGACCCGGTGTCTCTCTATGAGCCGGTGTATTCCGATGGAGGGGACACCATCTGTGTTATGGATCAGGTAAAAGACTCCAAAAATACCGATGACAGCTGGTTGGAGCACATTGCACTGAAAGAAGCCATGAACCGGCTTTCCGAGCGGGAACGGCATATTCTGAATCTGCGTTTTTTTGAAGGAAAAACGCAGATGGAGGTATCAGCCGAAGTAGGGATCTCTCAGGCCCAGGTATCACGCCTTGAGAAAAATGCCATCAATCAGATCAAGAAGAGCCTCTGATCAATGCGAGTGCTGGATACCGCCCCTGCTACAGGGCGGTATCCAGCAGATCAGTCTGTTCCGGATGCCGGGAAAACCATGCCACAGCATAGGGACAGGTGGGATGGGCCTTCAGACCGCGGGTACGGATCTGACCGACTGCCGCAGCCATCAGCTGTCCGGCGACAGATTGTCCCCGCAGCGCGGGAGCCACGAATGTGTGGTCGATCTGTGCAACACCGCCGGCGTCGGGGAATGTGATTTCGGCTAGCAGCGTTCCGTCGGGCGCGCAGGCGTATATACGCCCTGGTGTATGCGTAAACTCCATATCGATCACCTCAACTGAAGTATAACCGGGATCATACAGAAAGACAAGCATCAAAACACAGGCGGCCCTGGACAGCCTCTGCTCAAATGGCAGAGGCTGTTTTTTTTGCCCGCCTTGACAGCAGGCTTATAATAAAGAGTAATATAATTCGTATACGTATTATTGGAGGAACCGACATGAAAGTGCGGCATTATTTACTGACAGAGTTCTGCACCGGTGTGTCCGGTACAGAAAGAGGGCGTGTGTGATGCAGCAGACACAGATCCGCAGTACCATCCGGCGCAGCCTTTTGCTGTGTGTGGGGTTGTTCATCATGGCCTTCGGTGTGGCCTTTTCCATTAAGGCGGGACTGGGTACCTCGCCAATTTCCAGCCTGCCCTATGTAGTGAGCCAGTTCACCCCGCTCAGTGTGGGTACTGCAACCATCGTGATGCATATTGTGCTCATCTTGCTGCAGATTTTGCTGCTGCGGCGGCAATATGACCCGGTCCAGTTGCTCCAGCTGCCGGTGGCGCTGGTGTTCGGAGTACTTACCGATTTCAGCGTGTGGGCCCTGCGGGGGATCACAGTCGGGACCTATCCCGCGCAGTGGCTGCTGTGCGTGGTGGGAATCTTGCTGGTCGGGATAGGGGTCAGCTTTGAAGTGACAGCCAATGTGGTTACGTTAGCGGGCGAAGGTATGGTATTGGCCGTCTGCAAGGCCTTCCGGGTAAAGTTTGCCAACGCCAAAGTGGGCTTTGACGTGACGCTGGTCCTCATCGCCTGCCTGCTTTCTTTGGTATTTCTACATCAGCTGTCCGGCGTGCGGGAGGGCACTGTGGCGGCAGCCATTTTTGTGGGCCTGACTGCAAAGCAGGTCAACCGCCCCATGAAGCGCTTTGCTCAGCGCTATTTGCTTTGAGCCCTGCTGCCGCAGTGCCCTGATCAATCTTTTGTGTACCGGTATCATCAGGGAATAGAACTGCGCTGTGCGGAGCACGCGGCCAAGAACAAAGGATCTGTCCGGATAACGGGACAGATCCTTTGTTATGCTGGGGCGCAGAAAGAAGATGGCTTGTGCAGTCCTTGCTGGGGTATTTGTCCGGATTTTGCCATGGACTATTTTTCAAAAACAAATATTAGTGGTATAGTAAGGGAGGAAGATCCCGGAGCCAAAGGAGTGGTGTGGTCATGGCCCGTGCCCCGTACCAGAAGCTGAAGATTTTGTACATCATGGAGTATTTGCTGCACAATTCGGATGAAGCACACCCCGTGACGGTGGCGCAGCTCATTCAGGAACTGGACCGCCATGGTATTTCTGCTGAGCGCAAGAGCATCTATGACGATCTGGAGGCCCTGCGGAATTTTGGTATGGACATCCTGCAGGCTGGTTCCGGGCGGAACAGCGGCTGGTATGCGGCCCGGCGGGAGTTCGAACTGCCCGAGCTGAAGCTGCTGGTGGACAGTGTCCAATCCTCGAAATTTATTACACAGAAAAAGACCGTGAGCCTGATCAAAAAAATTGAGGCTCTGGCCAGCATCTATGAAGCACAGCAGCTCAACCGGCAGGTCTATGTCAAAAATCGGGTCAAGACCATGAATGAGTCCATTTATTACAACGTCGATGAGATCCACCGTGGTATCGGGGAAAATCGAAAGATCCGCTTTCATTACTTTGAGTACACCATGGAGAAAAAGCGGCAGTTTCGGCGCGGAGGGGAATGGTATGTCATCAGCCCCTATGCACTGACCTGGGATGACGAGAACTACTATCTGGTGGGGTTTGATACGCAGGCCGGTATCATCAAGCATTTCCGGGTGGACAAAATGGCTGACATCGGTGTCACTCAGCAGCCGCGGGATGGGCAGGAGGCCTATGCTGCGTTGGATATGGGACTATATGCCCGTCGGGTATTTGGGATGTTTACCGGGGAAATGGTGTCTGTCCGAATGCGCTTTGACCGGGAACTGGTGGGGGCGGTGTTGGACCGGCTGGGGCAGGATGTGTCTTTGGTACCGGAGGATACCGAGCACTTTACCGTCCAGACCGAAGTGGTGGTCAGTCCCCAGTTTTTTGCCTGGCTGTGCGGCTTTGGAGAGAAGGCAAGGGTACTTGGGCCGGAGCCGGTGGTGCAGGCCATGAAGGAGCATATCCATGCCATTTCCTCACTGTATGATTAAATAAGGGAAAGGAATAGCAAGGGCGGCCCGCAGCATATCGCTGCGGGCCGCCCTTGCTTTGGGAGCAAAAAACGCTCTCTGGTAAGAAATTGGAGTTATACGGCTGCCTCATCCCAATCCTTGCAGACGTCCAGCCAGCCGGAAGAGTGGGAATGGATCTCCAGCTCTTCCAGGGACAGATCCACCGCGCTCTGGCTGCTGCCGGCGGCGGGGTAGACATGTGTAAAACGCTTGAGGGAGCGATCCAGGTAGACGGTTACACCGGGGAGCGTAGCAAACGGACACACGCCGCCTGGAGCATGTCCAATGCAGGATTCTACCTGATTGGCGGGAATCATCTTGGCTTTTTCGTGGAAAAAAGCCTTGTATTTCGGATTGTCCACCTTGGCATCTCCCGCTGTAACGATCAGTACCGGAGCACCGCCCACCAAGAAGGACATGGTTTTTGCGATCTGACACGGTTGACAGCCCAGAGCTTGCGCTGCCTCTGCCACAGTGGCACTGGAGGCCTCGGGTACGATGATTCTGCTGCCAAGACCGACCTGCTCAAAGTATTCCTTGACCCGTTCCAAAGACATGTTGACACCTTCCCATCAGAGTTTTCCATCTTAGTATATACGATTGTCGACAGGAAGTAAAACAAAGAATGGTATCCCCTGTGCCCAGAGGGGTGCGGACACACCCGGAATTCATATGCGCTCTTGCAGCACTCAGATGGACGAAGGGGGAAAATGGAGCGGATCAGACAGAAGAAACGCCAGCAGTGCGTTTCGTTCGTTGGAGACGCGCCCGTCCAGCACGGCTTCCAGGCAGGTCTGCAGTGCAGTGCCCACGGCTTTGCCATGCAGGCCCAATGCGGTCAGATCCTTGCCATGGATAGCCAGATCTTTGCGGGAAAAGCAGGCTTTTTTCCGCAGTAGTTCATCCAATACCGCCTCTGCCTGCCGATATTGTTCCAAACGGTCGCGGCAGAGGATGGACTGGCCTATGGTATCGGCTTTATGCAGTTCAATCAGCTGGCGGACGCCTTCCGGTCCCAACTGATTGAGCAATCGGCAAACCGGTTTCGGTTCCGGCAGGATAGGCGTGTCATGGCGGCGGACAAGCGTCACGATACGGGTCCGGCTGGCGGTGTCACAGCGCAGGCGGGTGAGAATGGCGTCGGCCAGCTGAGCGCTCAGCGTCCCATGGCCGTAAAAATGTCCTGTGCCGTCCTCGGAGCAGGAAAAGCACTGCGGCTTTCCAATGTCATGAAATAAGGCCGCCCAGCGAAGTACGGGATCGGGCGGTACAGCGGATAAAACAGCCAGAGTATGCTCCCAGATGTCTTTGTCATGGTGGGGGTTATGTTGCTCAAAGCCAAACATGGGGGCCAGCTCGGGGATCGATACAGCGGCTACATCGGCAAAGATGCGAAGGACATGCTCTGCGTCCGGACCACAAAGAAGTCTGGTCCATTCAGAGTGAATGCGTTCCGGAGCTACAGCCTGCAGCAACGCACGGTTCCGGTGGATGGCCATGGCGGTGTCGGGAGCCAGCTGCATACGGAATATCGCAGCAAAACGAAGGCCGCGCAGAAGGCGCAGACCATCCTCCTGAAAGCGCTGGTCCGGATTTCCCACGCAGCGTACCATACCACAGACCAGATCTTCCTGCCCGCCATATAGATCTACAAGGCCGGTTCTGGGGTGATAGGCCATGGCATTTATGGTAAAGTCCCGGTGGGCCAGGTCTTCCTCCAGGCTTCCGGCAAATCCTGCCGGGCCGGGACCGCCGGTGCGGTAGGTGGTGATCTCAAGGGGCATGCCATCCAGGAGTACCGTTACAGTGCCATGTTTCCAGCCTGTTCGTATCACACGAGAGCTGACAAATACATTGGCTATTTCCCAGGGGCGGGCACTGGTGGCGATATCCCAGTCTTTTCCCGCGCCTAAGCCCAACAGCTGGTCACGGACCGCGCCGCCCACCAAAAACGCTTCAAAACCGGCGGCCTCCAGCAGAGACAGAGCGGTATTCACTTGTGGTGGAAGGTGGAACGGATTGGCCATAGTTTCCATCTCCTCATACAAAACGGGGGTGCTATCAGGCTGTGATGGCCGCATGGCGCGGATTGCTCAGGACATCCATCATAAGGGGATGCAGCGGATACCCATATTGTGCAAAGTGTGCCCGAGCGCGGTCGAGATTGGCCTGTGCGCCGTTATCCACACAGCGGTCAAAAAAATGATGCAGAGCCTGTCGGGCAGCTCCTCCGGGGAAAGGCGGTACTTTACGGTGGTGTGGAGCAGCAGCTGGAACACCTGCTGCAGACGCCATACATGGAGCCGGAGCCGTCCATCACCACCAGCGCATTTTCACCGCCGGTAAAATCCTCCAGGGCGCGCCAGGCGGCATCCATACTCTGCCGTTCACAAGGAGAGACCGTGTGCTGAGTAAAAAATGGGGCCACCAGATCATAAGGCGTGAGCGTGCCGGTGTGCAGAGTGGCCCGGAAAGGAACTTCTGGGCCGCTGCCTTTGCCGTTTAAACAGAAGGAGACCGGTCGGTGCTCTGGTCTGGGGCGGGCCGTTTTGAGAATTTGCACTCGGAGAGAAACAGCCCTGCCAGCGTCAGTACGGTCCCTACGCCGGTCATCCAGGTGAACGGTTCGTGCAGGATCAGTACCGAGGCAGTCACTGTGATAACAGGGACCATATAGATGTAAATACTGGTCTTGACCGGCCCCAGCTGTTTGACTGCAAAATTCCATGTGACAAAGCAGAGCGCCGAGGCACCCAACCCCAGAAAGACCATGTTCAGCAGGGAAACGGGATCGGCGAAGCGGGTCAGCTCCGGGTGAAAATCCAACAGAAACAGCGCTGGGATCATAAACAGAATGCCGTAGAAGAATGTCCGGCGGGTGGTCAGAACGGTGGGATAACCATATCCGCTGATGAGCCTGGTCAAAATGGAGTAAAAGGCCCATACAATGGCAGCCAGCAGGGCCAGTATGTCGCCTACGGGACTGAGGTGAAGGGTGGAACCGTTGAAGCTGATGAAAGCGATACCGACCATGGCTACCGCAAAACCGAGGAAGAAATGGATGCGCAGCGTTCCTTTTTCTTTGAGCAGAAAGTGGGACAAAATGGCGGTAAAGAAGGGTGCTATAGAGACGATCACACTGATGTTGGAGGCCATGGTGCTTGTCAAAGCAATATTTTCCAGTAAATAATAAAGGCAGACTCCGCACAGACCTGCGGCAGCAAGGGTGAGTTCTTGCTTAGGTGTGGTGTCTTTCAGACGCCGGGGAAAGACCACTACCAGGGCTAAAAAACCAATGACGAAACGAATAAACAGGATCTCCACAGGCTGAAAATGCACCAACAGAACCTTTGTGGAAATAAATGTGGTACCCCAGACAAGGATCGTAAACAGTGCGGCCAAATGGCCTGAGGCAGATGGATCCAAACGAACACTGTCTTTCCAGAAGGGTCCGTTCATAGCTTCAACCCCCTATACCGATTCAGACAGGCAAAAATCTCCTGCTTTCTGGGACGGGCCAGAAAATCCGTGCCGGCTCTACGCTCACACAGGGCTGCCAGGCCCTGCTGCTCCAACATACCATCCAGCGTATCTACCACCTGCTGCAGTGTGTGTGCTCCGTCCAACAGATGGCGCTGGGCATAAAGCAGGCAATAACCCAGAGCGGCCGTCTGCTCACGGTCGGTGAGCTGTTCCACGTATCGCAAATCAATGGTCTCATGCTGAAGGGATATCTCATCCCGACCCAGGACCTTGAGCTTGACCCGTTCGCTGCTGCGCAGATCCGCACAGGGCAGAGGGCGACGGTCAAAATCCGGGGCTTTGGCGGGGGGCAGAGGGTCGGGATCCATAGGAAAGGCCCTGGCTTCCTCTTTGGCAAAGATGGTGATTTCTCTGGGGACATACCGGTCCATCTGTATGATGTGGTCAGCTACGTGAAAATAGGACCCAGAACTGCCGGCTACCAAAATGGTAGAGATATCATAGTCCTCATAAAGCGCCCGGATCCGGTCGATCAGCGGTGTGATGGGTTCCATATCCCGGTGGATGACTCGCTGCATCAGCGCATCCCGGACCATAAAATTGGTCGCACTGGTATCCTCATCAATGAGCAGCAGGGAAGCGCCTGCCTCCATGCTCTCCACCACATTGGCTGCCTGTGAGGTGCTGCCGCTGGCATCCTGAGTTTCAAAATGGACAGTGTCCTTGCCGTTGGGCAGATCGCGGATGAACATAGAGATATCGGTCCGGTGGATGCTCCGGCCATCCTCGGCCCGAATCTTTACGGCGCTGTTGTCGGTGATCACATACTCCCGACCATCTCCGGCAATGTGATTGTATACGCCTCGTTCCAGTGCCTTGAGCAGGGTGGATTTGCCATGATAGCCGCCCCCCACAATCAGGGTGATGCCCTTGGGAATCCCCATGCCGGTGAGGCGCCCTCTGTGGGGCAGGTTCAAACATACAGAGCGTTCCGGAGGGGAGCGGAAGGGAACGGCGTCTTTCATGGGCAGGGAAGAGACGCCGGATGCCCGGGGGAGAATGCTGCCATCTGCAACAAAAGCGCACAGGCCCAGCTTGGGAAGCTGGTCCCGGATGTACTGCTGATCTTCCGCCAGGTCGGCCACGGCCTGAAGGCGTCCGGCATCCGAAGGGTGATAGAAAAGGGCGGACTCTATGCACCTGGGCAGCAGCTGGAAAAGAATTTTCTCCAGCTCGCGGGCGTTAATGGTCCGACCGTTGGCAGGAAAGCCCACCTCCAGGAGGAGCAGAATATCCCCACTGGCGGGATCGATCTGGCAGGCGGTCCGCTCCAGAACCTCCTGGCCGCAGCGGCTGATGGAGATCAGCCCGCTGTGGCCCGAACCTTTGGCCTGGAAGGAAGCTTGCTCCGCCTGTTGGCTGAAGCGACGGGTCAGTGCGTCCTGAAGGGCCACGCGCTGGCAGGCGGTTTGGTACAGAGTGTGTGGAAATCCCGCTTTTGTCCCGCGCACATGGACGCTCAGTTTGGACGCAGCGGCAAAGGGATCCCCCTGCACATGGTCAATGGAGAGCACATATCCCGGGAACTGATAGGAGCCCTTGGTATCTTTATAAGCCGGATAGCTTTTCCGGTCGATCCGCGTGAGCAGATTTTTTAGATCAGCTGCTGTCTGCATAGGTATCTTCCTCCCGCGTTGATTGGAACACAACGATTTTATTATAACTGGGTTTTCCAGCTTTTACAATGCGCAGGTTTTGCTTGCATCTGTCTGGTGTGCGTGGTAAAATAAAAACAAATTGATGAAAATGTTTTTATTTTGGAGAGAAAACCATGCCCAAGGTCGCTTATTCGGAACAGGAACGAGAACAGATCCGGAAGACGCTGGTTGCCACAGGGCTTGCGCTGATGGCCAAGCAGGGGATTCAGCATACCACCGTGGAACAGATCTACCGGGCGGTAGGCATTTCCCGCACATTTTTCTATTCCTTTTTTCCCAGTAAGGAAGACCTGATTGTAGAGGCGCTCTATCTCCAGCAGCCCAAAATTCTGGCCTATGCACGCGGTCTGATGTCGGATCCTGCGCTGAGCTGGAGGCAGGCAGTGGGACAGTTCCTCCACACGTGCTGTGACGGGGAGCGCAACGGGATTGCTGTGCTGACCGTTGAAGAGCAGCAGCTTTTGTTTCGGCGGCTGTCGCGGGAGAGTTATCGGGTTTTCCAGGAGAAACAGGCCAACCTGTTTGGGCAGCTGCTGGAGTGCTTTGGAGTGCGGGCGAACCGGGAGAGGGTTGCACTGTTTACCAATCTGAGCCTGAGCGTGATGATCATCCGGCGGGCGATCCCGGATACCTTGCCGCTGTTTGTACCTGAGGCGGCGGATGAGACCGTTCGGATCCAGATCGACGCTATTTTAAATTATCTGGAACCTCTGCGGGAGAAATAAGAAAATAAACAGAAGATCCGTCGTAACAGGCGGATTTCTGTTTGCTATAAATAAAGACAAAAATAAGAATTTATTTTTATTTTGGCAGTTAGCCGGAACATGCGGCCTGCAATAGACGATCTAGGGAGGATGTATCTATGGGATTTTTTAAAAAGCTGTTCAAAGGGCCGGAAATTGACCAAGCCAAGAGCGATGCCAATGCCGGGAAAATGCGCCTGCTGTTCGATCAGGTCGTGGAGAACGGGGCGAACTATCGGCTGATCTTCGGATATACCGAGGATGTGTCCCGGTTTAATTACGGCTTTGTTCATGGCAGCCGGACAAAGATCGGCAATTTGATCGTGGGATGGAATGAGACGGATTTGACCATTGTGGTGGTTCCAACTGTGCCGGACCTGTCCGGCTGTGGCGAACCTACCTATTACCGCCGCGGGGAGATCCTGAAGGCCTATCGAAACAAATACCCGACGGACGCATTTGTCATTTATCCGGACAAAAGAGGCTACATTGCCATCAATGCCTATGACTGGCTGGAGGATGAGTCCCTGTATGTCTATGTCTCCCAGGAAAAAGAACTGGCGGATTTTACAGACTTTTTCCAGAATCGGTTTGCCACCAAGTGATTTGTATGGTACAAGGAAAGGGGACCTTGGAACGGTACCGGCCTGATTTCTAAAATCGGAACATGCATGAGCAAGATGAAAGGTCATGCCCACTTTTGCGTGGGCATGACCTTTTTGGTACTTCTTATCCTGCGTCCTACCGTCAATGCCGTTTGCTCGGCTATCGGAAAAAATATGATGGATTGGGTCAAATAGTGCCGTCCAAACGGACAGAAATAGCTGGTCCAGTTCCTCCCAGCTGCCCGACTGTGAAGGGGGCAGGCAGGTCAGCGCTTGTTTTACCTGCGCAATACTTGTTTCCAGATAGGCATTGAGATGGTCGATGCGGGGGATATAGTTGCGTTCAGGCGCACATTGCTTCTGTGTCAGGAGTTGATAGACGGTGTCTTTCATGCGCTCATCCAGCTGATGTGCCGCCAATACGGAAAAGCGCATGGGAGGCGGTGTCCCATATTCCAGGATCCACCGGCAGGCCAGGATGGGCCGCAGTACATAGAAATATTTCTTGGATCTCACCCTATCGCCGCGCAGATATTCCTGGTAATTGCCTTCCGCCATATGCAGGTAGTGCCATAGTCCGCTTCTGGAGGAGAAGTATCTGGCCAGCAATTGGCGCAGCTGCTGAGCAAACGGACTGTCTCGGTAGACGATGGGAGAAAAACTCCACTCGAAAAGAGTAGGGTTGGAGCCGTGTAGCAGACGCAGGGCCTTGCGAATATCCCAGCCGTTGATATCCAGCATACCGCGGCCAGCAGGATGCGGCAGGCCTCCCGGTCTTCGATTTGACGGAGTGTTTCCAGGATTGCCTGCTCCATGCCAGAAGTCTCCTTTCTGTGTGACGTTACTCTGCCGCCTTGAAGTTGTATATGGGGCGGAGCTGTTCTACGACTTGCGCTGTGGGGTCGATCTGGCAAAGAATCTCGTCCGTACTTTTGTAGGCCATGGGTGCTTCGTCCAGCGTGTCGGGCAGCACGCAGGTGGTATAGACCCCGGCCATTTCCAGGCGGAATTGTTCCATATTCAGCCGCTCGCGTGCGGTTTTACGACTCATGAGCCGGCCTGCGCCGTGGGGCGCGGAACAATTCCATTCTTCGTTGCCCTTACCAATACAGAGCAGGCTGCCGTCCCGCATGTTGATGGGAATCAGCAGCCGCTCGCCTGCTCTGGCGGAGACACACCCTTTGCGCAGAACCATGGCGTCGGTATCAATGTAGTTATGCACGGTAGAAAAGCAGTCGGCAGACGTCAGCCCCATCCATGTAAGAATGGTATCTGTAATGGCTCTGCGGTTCAGCTGGGCGAAGCGTTGGACCAGCTTCATATCATGGATGTAGTCTTCAAACAGCTGATCCTCCACGTAAGTCAGTTCCGCAGGAAGGTCCGACGGATGCTCTGTTCTCAGTGCCAGAATGGTGCGCTGGATCTCCTGCGCACGGCCCTGTGCTTTCAGAGATGTGATAACTGCCTGGATCTGGTGGGCAGCACTGCCCCACAGGGCCCGGCGGCCTTCTTCCTGATAGTAGTTGGCCACCTGAGTGCCCAGATGCCGGCTGCCGGAATGAACCACCAGGTATAAACGGCCGTCTTCGGCTCGATCCACTTCGATGAAGTGGTTGCCGCCGCCCAAGGTGCCAATGCTGCGGCGGGCACGTTCCAGATTTACCTTATGAGTGCAGCGAAGCGCTTCCAGGGCGAGCTGTGCGCTGTAGGGGTGGGGATTTGCCCGTATTTGACGGCCAAAGGGGATGCATTCCCGGATCACCTGATCCAGCCGCACCAGGTCGAGCGTGTTCTCTTTCAGTATGACGGTTTCCATCCCGCAGCCGATGTCCACACCCACCATAGCGGGTGCGATTTTATCCTGAATGGTCATGCTGGTACCAATGGTGCAGCCCTTTCCGGCGTGTACATCGGGCATAATGCGCAGTTTACAGCCGGCAAACGCGGCCTGATCACAGACCATCTTGATCTGCTGGCGTGCCACGTCATCCATTGTCCGGCAAAAGCAGAGGGCTGTGTTATAGGCGCCTTCGATCCGTATCATGGTTTCTCCTTCCCTCTGTATGTGCGATGGTTAACCGCTTTGCAGCAGTGCCCCCAGCTGAGCCAGCAGATCGCCGCCGCCGTTCAGGTGGATACTGCCCACGTTTTCACAGATGCGCTCCATGTATTCCATCTCTTTCAGACGCATCAACGTCTGGTTTTCCTCCATCAGTCTGGCTGTGTTCAGCAGGCTCCGGGTGGAGGCGACCTCTTCTCGGCGGGTGATCACGTTGGCCTGTGCCCGCTTTTCCGCGATAAGTACAGTGTTCATGATATCCCGGACCTCGCCGGGCAGGATGATATCCTTCACACCTCCGTCAGTGATCTCCACATAGAGGCTGGCGGCTTTTTCCTGTAGCCTGGAGAGCACCTGGCGGCTCAGCTGCTCTTTATTTTCCAACAGTTCATCCAGCCGCTGCTTGCCGACAAACTCCCGCATAGCCAACTGGGCGGCCACATGCAGCTGCTCAAGATAATCGTCGATCTCAGTTGCCACTTTTACGCAGTCTGTGATGCGGTAGGTACACACAAAATTCAGGCGCAGATTTACCTTATCGCTGGTCAGGATTTCTTGCCCGGTGATGTTCAGCTGGGTCAGGCGGGTATCGATCAACTCGACGCTCACCGGAACATGAGTCTTCCAGAAATAATAGGTACCGGGGTCAAGGATCCGCTCCAACTTCCGGTCAAAGTAGAGCCGGCCTTTTTGGTACGCCTCCACCGTTATGCGTTCACAGCAGGATGCGGGAAGCATCTCCAACACATAGTCCGGCACATCTTTAGCGACGGCAGGGGAGGAGAGATCAATCAGCTGAACGGTATGCTCCGTTTGGGTGTGCCAGAAGGCAAATTTGCCGCTGGGGAGCACCCCGGCGAACCGACCATTGGTAAAGTGTAATCCAAGCTGTTGATCCCCTACCTCCACGACGGTGGTCTGTTCCGCGACGGCGGGGTTGGAGAGCAGAATATCCAGCGGACATTTTTCTGAGGTCAGCATGGCATCCAGGGGCAATACCTCGATCTCACGGCTGCCGAACACACGATATTTGCCGGAGCCCAACGGTTTGACAAAGCGGCCGCTCTGGAACAGCAGGCCACGCTGATTGTCGTTAATTACAATTTTTTTCATATTGATATCCTCCAAAGGCTTACTGTGTGGTTGTAGTTCCCCGGCGGACCGTGCGCGGCCGATGACTTGAGCGAAGCACGCGGCGGGCGGAAAGCGCTGCTTCTGGCCCGGCTGCGTGACTGACGCGGTATCCGCCCCCCGGACAGGGCGCACGGTCTGCGGTGTGCTCCTTCCGAGAGAAGGAGCATGGGGAAGGGTGAGCATTTTTGCGTGCCGCTACGGGCAGTACCAAACCACTGGCCGCATCTGTGGATGCGGGCGGGATTCGAACCCGCGATGCAGGGACGTTACGTCCCCATGTCTCTCTGACGATGCTGCATACAGGGCCTGACGGCATGCACGTCGGCATCTCCTGGTGCACCGTGGTGACTGCAAACACCGGCCCTTGCAAGGCATATCTTACCAGGGAGATGGCTCTTGTTCATGGAAAAAAAGTTGCGAACACGAACCGAAGAGAGGAGAGATTCTTTTCATCCTGTGCAGCCTGTGGTAAGATGAAGACAAAAAGCGGCCAGGGGAGGTGCGGTATATGGCGTACAGTGAGCTGATCAAGGATTTTGGACGGATCCGCGACTACATGAGGCAGTTTTACGTCTATGGCTTTAAAAGCCGTGGAGAGTATGATGCCAAGAGTGCGCGCAGCTATGACAACGAACGCCGCCGCATCGAAAGTTGGCTGGGTGAGTACATGGAGTTTCGCCAGGATGCTGCCGGAAAAAGCGTGTTTTTGTCGGTAGACAGCCGGCGGATCCCGCACAATCCGCTTTATCGAGCCTTGAAGGCAAAGAGTTTTACGGATAAGGATGTTACCTTGCATTTTTATCTTCTGGATCTTCTGGCCGATGGGTGCGCACGTTCCGCCCGCGAGATCGTGGACCGGATTGGAGAGGACTATCTCTCCCGGTTTGATGGTTCCTTTTCTCTGGACGAGTCCACCGTACGAAAGAAGCTGAAGGAATATGTAGCGCTGGGATTGCTCTGTTCCGAGAAACGGGGACGGGAAGTATGTTACCGTCGGACGGATGACGAGCGGCTTGCGCTGTCTTCCTGGTCGGATGCGTTGGCCTTTTTCTCTGAGGAAGATCCTGCGGGAGTGATTGGCTCCTTTTTGCTGGATCGGCTGGACGGGGGAGAAGATCTGTTCCGATTCAAACACCATTACATCCTTCACGCCCTGGACAGCGAGCTGTTGTGCCAGCTGCTGCAGGCTATATCAGAACGAAGAAGCGTTACACTGACGATAAAGAGTCTGCGCAATGGAAGAGATTATGTGCGCACGGTCTGTCCCTTGAAGTTATATGTGGGAACACAATCCGGGCGTCAGTATTTGTTGGGCTATCATTATCGTGCCAGACAGATGGCATTTTTCCGCCTGGATGCGATCCAAACGGTCCAGACTGGAAGCGTAGAAGAGGAGTATGACCGGTATCTGGGCAATCAGGAACGGTTTGACCGGCACCTATGGGGGGTATCAACCGGCTCGGGATATCATTTGGATCATGTGGAGATGACGATACGCTTTGACCAGGGGGAGGAGTTCATCGTTCAGCGGTTGGAGCGGGAAAAACGCCACGGCAGCGTCGTGCGCATCGATGAACACACCGCCCGCTTTTCCGCAGATGTCTATGACGCTGTGGAGATGCTGCCATGGATACGCACCTTCATTGGCCGTATTGTAGCACTCAACTGCAGCAATCCCCATGTAGTGGAGACCTTTTACCAGGACCTTGCACAGATGAGCGCGATGTATGGAGGCAACGGGAATGGTGTTCAGTGAGATCTACGGAAGCTATTTCCAGGTTCTGTCCGCGATCCTGGCCGAAGCGGTAGAGGGACGCCTGACCGGGGCCAGTCTGACCGAGCGGGTGCGGGAGAAGGCGTTTTCAGAAAGTACGCTGGCCATCCCGGCGGCGCTCAGGCAGAAGCAGTGGCCTCTGCTGGACGATATGATGCATACCGTTCTGCACCATAAACCAACCATGCCTGTTACTATGTTGGAAAAGCGCTGGCTGAAAGCGCTGCTGTCCGATCCGCGGATCGCCCTGTTTGCCCCGGATACAACCGGATTGGAGGATGTGGAACCGCTGTACAGTCCCGATGTATTCGTCTACTATGACCGCTATAATGATGGCGATCCCTATAGCGACGAAACCTATATCCGTTGTTTTCGCACGCTCCTGCGGGCAGTGCGGGAGGGGCGCTGCCTGCAAATCGGGTTCCGGAGCCGAAGCGGTGCGGCCCGCCGTGTGGTATGCAGACCATATCAGCTGGAGTATTCCGCAAAAGACGACAAATTTCGCCTTCTGGCTGTGTCTGAAGGCCGTCTGCATATGTTGAACGTAGCCCGTATCCGCACCTGTGAGCTGCTGGAGCCCTATGATCCTGCGGCGTTTTCCCTGCCCCGGGACAAAGAAGTAGAGCTGACGATGCTCCTGCATGATGAGCGCAATGCACTGGAGCGGGTCCTGCTGCATTTTTCTCATTTTGAAAAGACAACGCGAAAACTGGATGAGCAGTGCTACGAGATCAAGCTGTGGTATGACAAAAGTGACGAGACCGAGCTGCTGATCCGGGTCCTCTCATTTGGCCCTATGCTGGAGGTGCGGGCGCCTGCCGACTTTCTGGCACATTTGAAGCGGCGTATCAGCGCGCAGAGAGAGGCATTCTCTCCGAAGCAGACAACCCCACAGAAGGAGTGACAAGCATGTCCAACACCACCAAACAGGCACTGGAGGCATCTCTGAAGCGAATGATGCTGAAAAAACCGCTGGACAAAATCACCATTCGGGATATTACAGAAGAGTGCGGCATCAGCCGCATGACGTTCTATTACCACTTCAAAGATATCTACGATTTGGTAGAATGGGTCTGTGTGGAGGATGCCTCCCGCGCTCTGCAGGGGAAAAAGACCTGTGATACCTGGCAGGAGGGCCTTCAGCAGATCTTTGACGCGGTACTGGAAAACAAGCCCTTCATTCTGAATGCCTACCGCTGTATACCAAGGGAACAGATGGAACATTTCCTCTTTCAGCTGACCTATGGGCTTATCCGGGGCGTAGTGGACGAAAAGAGTCAAGGCGTGGAGATTTCCGAAGCAGATAAGGTCTTTATTGCAGAGTTTTACAAATACAGCTTTGTAGGGATTATGCTGGACTGGATCCGGCAGGGAATGCAGGCCGACCCATCTGCTATCGTTGAAAAAGTCAGTGCCACCATGCGGGGCAATATCTCCAACTCCATACAAAATTTTATAGCGATTAGGTAAATGTCTTACAAATAAGGCCGGGTGATCAAACTTTGATCACCCGGCCTTATTTGTAAATGGCGGTATGAGAAGAGAGAGAGTAGGATAAAGCCACGATCAAAAACCGGGCCGCAAAAGAGCGGAATCGGGAAAGGAAGGCAATCAGAATGGCAAAACATATGGAAAAATGGGCTGCTGCAGCCGCAGGTCTGGCAGGCGCAGGGGCGGCTGTGGCATTGGCGAGGAAAGCGGTCCAGAACAAAAAGACGCCGGCAGGGGAGTGCGGCAGTTATCGCAATACGGAGTTGGGACGTCACGGGAAAAACCGCAAGGGCATTTACTACTCCAGCGGAAACTATGAGGCCTTTGCGCGCCCGGAGAAGCCGGAGGGGGTGGACGATAAGAGCGCCTATATTGTAGGCAGCGGCCTGGCTGCTCTGGCTGCGGCTTGCTTTTTGGTGCGGGATGGTCAAATGCCAGGTCATAACATCCATATTTTAGAAGCTATGGATGTGGCCGGCGGTGCATGTGACGGGATCTATGACCCTACCCGGGGTTATATCATGCGGGGCGGACGGGAGATGGAGGACCATTTCGAATGTCTGTGGGATCTGTTCCGTTCCATCCCTTCTTTGGAGACCCCCGGAGCCTCCGTCCTGGATGAGTTCTATTGGCTCAATAAACACGATCCCAACTACTCACTGTGCCGCGCTACGGTGAACCGGGGGCAGGATGCCCACACCGATGGAAAATTCAACCTAAGTCAGAAGGGCTGCATGGAGATCGTCAAACTTTTCCTGACTCCGGATGAGCAGTTGTACGACAAGACCATTGAGGATGTGTTTGACGATGAGGTGCTTTCCTCCACCTTCTGGCTTTACTGGCGGACCATGTTTGCCTTTGAAAACTGGCACAGTGCGTTGGAGATGAAGCTCTATTTTCAGCGGTTTATCCACCATATTGCCGGCCTGCCCGACTTCAGTGCACTGAAGTTTACCCGTTATAACCAGTATGAATCACTGATTCTTCCCATGCAGAGATATCTGGAAGAAGCCGGGGTGGACTTCCGGTTTGGCACCGAGGTGACCAACGTTCTCTTTGACATCAAGGACGGCAAAAAGGTGGCGACCGCCATTGAGTGCAAGGTCAGAGGTGTGGAACAGGGGATTGTTCTGAGTGAAAACGATCTGGTGTTTGTTACCAATGGCTCCTGCACCGAAGGGACTATTTACGGGGATCAGGACCATGCCCCCAATGGTGACGCGGAGGTACGCACCAGTGGCTGCTGGAGTTTGTGGAAGAACATTGCCCGGCAGGATCCGGCATTTGGCCGGCCGGAGAAATTCTGCTCCGATGTGAAGAAGACCAATTGGGAGTCCGCCACCATCACCACCCTGGACGACAAAATCCTGCCCTATCTTACGAATATCTGCAAGCGGGATCCAAGAATGGGCAGGGTGGTTACAGGAGGCATCGTCAGCTGCCAGGATTCCAAGTGGCTGATGAGCTGGACCATCAACCGTCAGGGCCAGTTCAAGGAACAGGATCCGGAAAAGGTGTGCGTGTGGGTGTACGGCCTGTTCACTGACGTGCCGGGCGACTATGTGAAAAAGCCCATGAGGGAATGCACCGGTAGAGAGATCACCCAGGAGTGGCTCTATCACATTGGCGTTCCGGTGGAGCAGATCCCGCAGCTGGCGGAAGAGAGCGCCGTGTGCGTACCTACTATGATGCCTTATATTACCGCCTTTTTCATGCCACGGGCCAAAGGAGACCGCCCGGACGTCATCCCAGACGGCTGTGTCAACTTTGCGTTTCTAGGCCAGTTTGCTGAAACCCCGCGAGATACGGTGTTTACTACGGAGTATTCGGTGCGCACGGCTATGGAGGCGGTGTATGGCCTGCTGGATGTGGACCGGGGGGTGCCCGAAGTGTGGGGCAGCGTATATGACATCCGAGCGTTGTTGGACAGCTCCGTGTGCCTGATGGACGGCAGATCGCCTCTGGAGATGGAATTGCCCGGGCCCTTGAACCTGCTGAAAAAGCCGGCGCTGAAATGGATCAAAGGGACGGTGCTGGAAAAACTGCTGTGGGACCATGCTGTTCTTCGGGATGGGATGCAGTAAACCGCTGCTGACAGATGCAGTTTAAATAAAATGCCGGACAGGGAACCTGTCCGGCATTTTTAGTGGTAATCCTGTGGTTTGACTCTTTTGCAGAGTATATACGGCATTCTTGCTCAAGAAAGCGCGCCGTACTCCTCATCGGTAACAGCCTCCAGCCACTGGTTGGAACAGTTCTTGCCGGGCACTTCCAGAGCCAAATGAGAGAACCAACTGTTTGGAGCTGCGCCGTGCCAGTGTTTTACACCGGTGGGGATGTTGACCACATCCCCCGGATGCAGTTCCCGGGCCTTTTTTCCCCACTCCTGATAGTAGCCCCGGCCGGCCACACAGATGAGAATTTGCCCGCCGCCCTGGTCGGCGTGGTGGACGTGCCAGTTGTTGCGGCAACCCGGCTCAAAAGTGACGTTATATACCCCAACCTGAGAGGTGGAGAGGGGCTGCAAATAGCTCTGACCCACAAAATACTGGGCAAAGCTGTCGTTAGGGGCACCGATGGGGAAGACCATCTCGTTCTGGTGCTGCGTCTTGCCATCCGCGCCAGCATCCACGGCCCAGACCTCTTTCGCCATACGGAAGGCCGCCCAGGCCTTGGGCCAGCCGGCGTAAAAAGCCGCATGAGTCAGGATTTCTGCGATTTCCTGCCGGGTGATGCCGTTTTGTTTGGCGGTGGTCAGATGGTACTGGAACGAGCTGTCCACTAACCCCTGGGACATTAAGGCTACTACAGTGACGAGGGAACGGTCCCGCAGGGAGAGTTTATCCTCCCGGTTCCAGACTTGGCCAAACAATACATCGTCATTCAATTCTGCAAATTTGGGCGCAAATTCGCCCAGAGCATCTCTGCCAGCTGTCTGCTGCACTGCCATACTGGATATACCTCCTATGCAAGAGAAAAGGTTACCTGAACGGGTCCCTCGCCCAGAATCGCCTCCAGGTCAGAGGGGTCGTCGATTCTGGCCAGCCGGGTAAAGCTCCAGGTATTGGTGCCGTAATAGATCGTGATCTGATTGCCTTGATAGAGGATCACATCACCGGGTTGGGTTGTGATCTGCTGGTCGCTTCGTGCCAGTGTTGTACCAAGCGGTCCCACTTTTTCAAAGCCGCCGTAGTCCTCCATTTCAATGGTCAGCGGACCTTGAGAGAGCAGTTCCTGAAATTCTTCGGCAGAGCGGTTATCTTCAAAGGTAGCCAGCAGTTCGTGGTCTCCTACGGTAATTTTCAATGCGGACTCCTCCTCTGCGGATGGTTGGGGGTCGGCGGTTTGCTCTGCCACAACGGTGGGGGGCAGGGAAGCGGAGGGATCGACCAAACTCTCACCGCTTCCGCAGGCGGAAAGACCGAGGACGGCGAGGAGCATGTAAAATAGTCGTACCATGCGAGGCCTCCTTCTGCAAAATTTTTACTTCAGATACGCCTGGAAAAATTCCTGGATCTTGTCGAAGGGGATGATATCCTTCCGGTCATAGAGGTCGGTATGGACGGCGCCGGGGATGATAAGTAGTTCTTTGTTGCAGGCGTAGGTGTTGTCCTTTACCATGTCGGCAAAGGCGTCTCTGCTGAAATAACAGGAGTGGGCCTTTTCCCCATGGATCATCAGCACGGCGCTGCGGATCTCATTGCTGTAGCGCAGAATGGGCATGTTGAGGAAGGAAAGGGAGGAGGTGATGTTCCATCCATCGTTGGAATTGAGGGAACGCTCTGTATAGCCCCGCTCCGTCTTGTAATAGTCATAGTAATCCTTGACAAAGAAGGGCGCATCCTCGGGCAACGGGTCCACTACACCGCCTGCCCGGGTATAGCTCCCATTTTTGTAGTCCCGGGTCCGCTGGGTGTTGAGGGCCTTTTTGGACTCATGACGGGCGTCGGCGCTATCGGCGGCATCAAAGTAACCGCGGGCGGTAACCCGGGACATATCGTACATGGTGGAAGTGACGGTAGCTTTGATACGGGTATCCATAGCGGCGGCATTCAAAGCCATGCCGCCCCATCCGCAGATGCCCAGAATACCCACTTTTTCCGGATCCACGAAATCTAGGGTGGAGAGAACATCCACTGCGGCGGAAAAGTCCTCCGTGTTGATGTCGGGGGAGGCCACATTTCGCACCTGCCCTCCGCTCTCTCCGATGAAGGAGGGATCAAAAGCCAGAGCGGCAAAGCCCCGACTGGCTAACTCCTCGGCGTACAGCCCGGCGCACTGTTCCTTCACCGCGCCGAATGGTCCAGCCACCGCTATGGCGGCCAGCTTACTCACAGCCCCCTTGGGCATATACAGATCGCCCACAAGCTCAATGCCGTAGCGGTTGTGGAAGTGTACTTTCTCCCGCAGGACCGTGTCCCGCACGGGGAAGGAATATCCGTTGTATCTGGAATTCATGTCTGCGGTCCCCCTTACACCTTCTGCCCCATCTCATAGGCCTGCTGCAGCGCGGGATGCCCCTGAATTTCGCCCACGGAGGTTACGCCGCCGGCAAAGACCGTCCCGGCAAGGCGGGCCTTTTCAAAGCAGTCGATCCAGCCCTGCAGGCCGGTGACCGTTCCATCCACGGTATGTTCATTTTCTTCAGCGGCTGCCGCCAGCAGATAGACATCCCGAAACTGATAATCGGAGGGGAAGAGCGGGTTGGCCCGGTCCAGCATGGTTTTCATCTGGCCGCACATCCCGTAGTAATAAATGGGGGTAGCAAACACAATGACATCGGCCGTCAGCATACGTTGGGTGATGACATCGGCATCGTCACGAATGACGCAGCGCTGGGTACGTTGACAGGTGAGGCACCCCTTGCAGAATGCAATGGTTTTGTCATATAGCGTGACCTTCTCCACGTGATGCCCGGCATTCTGGGCACCGCGGATAAATTCGTCCGCCAGAGTATCCGAATTGCCGCCCTTCCGTGGGCTGGTGGAGAGCACCAAAACCTTTTTGCTCATGACAGTTCCTCCTTGCTTAAGTGGCGAATGATGCTTGCAGGTACACCGCCTACAACGGTATTTTCCGGGACGTCTTTGGTTACGACCGCTCCAGCTGCTACGATAGCTCCATCTCCGATGGTTATGCCCGGAAGAATAGTGGAGTTAGAACCGATCCAGACATTTTTACCAATATGGATTGGCGAGGGGATCATACTGCCACGGTCTTTGGGCGACATGGCATGGTTAAGGGTGGCCAGTACCACATTGTGACCGATGAGGACCCCGTCTTCAATGAAAATACCGCCCTGATCCTGAAACTTACAGCCCATGTTGATAAAAACATGTTTTCCAATATGGATGTTTTTTCCGCAGTCGGTGTAAAAGGGAGGAAACAGCCCGAAACTTTCGTCTACCGGCTGGCCAATCAGTTGAGAGAAGAGGGCGCGCAATTCCTCCGGTTCGTGGTAGCTGCCGTTAATCTCTGCGGTGAGCCGCAGAGCTTCCTGACTGACGCGGTGCATGAACAAATGGGCTTCACTGCCGTTTTGTACGGGATTTCCGCTGTTCAGACACGTTAAAAATGCTTCTAAAGTCATTTTGCACTCCTGATATAGGAAGATTTGATTTCATTGTATCACTGGATAAAACAGATAACAAATACTTATAGAGAATAATGATCCATGCTTGAAAGCTATAGCTGTTCTGTGCTATCATCCGAGTATCCGGAGGTAAATGCGATGGAATTGAGAGTGCTGCAATATTTTCTGGCGGTGGCACGGGAGCAGAACATTTCAGCGGCGGCCCAGGCTTTGCACCTCACCCAACCGACCCTTTCTCGACAGCTTAAGGAGCTGGAGGAACAACTGGGCAAGCAGCTGATGGTCCGGGGCAACCGGAAGATTACCCTCACCGAGGAGGGGATGCTCTTGCGCAAGCGGGCAGAGGAGATCCTTGAATTGGTGGACCGGACGGAAAAAGAGGTCATGCGGTCCGACGATACCGTCAGCGGAGATATATACATTGGCACCGGTGAGACGGATGGCATGCGCCAGATTGCCCGGGTTGCGAACCGACTCCAGGAGCGCTGTCCTGGTATTCGCTTTCATATTGTCAGTGGAGACGCGGCGGATGTGTGTGAACGCCTGGACAAAGGTTTGTTGGATTTTGGCGTTCTCCTTGGCGACATGGATAAGACGAAGTATAATTATATGGAATTACCCATGAAGGACACCTGGGGAGTTCTGATGCGGCGGGACAGTCCGCTGGCACAGCGGGATGTCATAACACCGCAGGACTTGTGGGACAAACCGTTGATTCTCTCCCGTCAGGTTGATAATAAAAGCGGCCTGTACCGCTGGCTTCAGAAGGAACCTTCCGAGCTTCATACCGTGGCTACCTACAATCTGATTTATAATGCCTCGCTCATGGTGGATGAGGGGATGGGCTATGCCTTTACGCTGGATAAGTTGGTGAACACCAACGGCAGCGCGCTCTGTTTTCGGCCTCTGCAGCCAAGGCTGGAGTTGGGAATGTATTTGATCTGGAAGAAGGCGCAAATTTTTTCCAAAGCGGCAAAACAGTTTCTGGAGTGTTTACAGGAACGCCTGATTCCAGGACGAGAAGGCTAGGAGCATACAAAGAAAACCGGAGCCAGAGGCCACACGGGGTGGCTTTTGGCTCCGGTTGTCCCCGTCTCAGAGGTAAAGTTCCTCTGTCTTTCCACCTGAGCAGAGTACCGGGCTGCCATAGTATGGAAGGGAAAGCACCGTCAGATCTCCCGGCTTAAATTCCACGGTAGTACAGTCGAAGCCACCGCCTGTCCGATCCTGAGGCAACGGCCCTGTTCCGTAGCGAAAACATTCAAGCCGTATGGAACGGACCCTAGGTATCTATATTGAAAGACGTTCATCGGCAGTCAATGGAGGATATGCCTCAAGAGAAATAAAAAAGGGGATGGTGCGGGCTGCACCATCCCCTTTAAATCAATCTTTAAGCCGGTTTTATTTTATACGGTTTCAACATTTTGAATCAGGTCAGAAGTGGGTTTCCCGGCCTGTGAGAAATGGTTACTTCAGTTTCAACCCATCATGGAAGGCGTTGCCGACCGTTTCACTCAGCCTGCGGTAGGTGTTATGGATGGGATCGAAAGTGATGGGCTGGAGTTTGTCCGGGTCAATCTTCCCATCGGCGTCCAGTACCGACTCGTCAGCGCTGACGTTGACAATTTTGCCTACCAGACGGCGGCGCTCAGGATCATATTGGATGAGGCCGACACTCCACCGCCATCGGCAGCTCTTCGATGAGAGGGGCGTCCACGCAGCAGTTTTTCCTAGCGGCTCAGCAGTTTTCTGCGTATACATGCCGCAGATGCTGACGGGCTACATCCGCCAGCCGGACAGGACGCGCAGCTCGTCCTCACGGTCACTCTTGCCGGAGATGATCAGACAGTGACATGGAAACTCTGGGCAGCCAGGGCAATTTGTCATTCCAGGTCTGGATCGGGCAAAAGTTTGGCCGCAGCCAGCCGGTGGAAGAGCGTGGCAAATACCAATCCAAATGTTACTCCCAGAAGGGTATCCACAATGCGCAGGATTACCGCCCCCTGGAGCCCATAGATTCCGGTAGCCAGCATCAACGCGCCGAAACAGTTCATAGCGGTTTTATACCGGTAATCGACGCAAAAGCCCAGACATAGTCCCCCCAAGGGCCCCATCAACGGATGAAAAGCTTCCGGTGTTACCAGATAAAGCGCAAAAAATGCACAGGAACCCGCGATGGCTCCTACGATCCGTTGCCAAAACCGGCCAAAGGTATTCCCGGAATATGGATATTCCGACAGCAGCGACGCACAGGCAAATCCCATCCACATAAACCGCTCCACATCCAGTATCTGTCCGGCAGTCATTACCAAGCTTACACCAAGCGCCATGCGCAGCTGCCAAAGGTATACTGGTATGGAGAGATCAAACTTCCGTATCACTTGATGAAAACGAGTGGTTTTGTGCTGATCACGGTGCTTGACAAACAGAATTGCGCCGCAGATCAGATAGCCCACCAGAGCCAGAAGCCCACGGCGTATGAGAGCCTCTCCAACAACTGGATTGCCGGTCAGATAGATGTAGGCAAAGCTGTATAAACCGCCGTTACCCATTTCAGGACGCTGGGTGGTCATGCACAGCAGGGCAAAAAAGGCTGCAAAGTGCAATGGGATCAAGAGGACCGGCAGGAGCACTGCGGCCGCACAGGGAGCCAAGACCAGAATGGCCAACACCGCCGCCAGAGTGATGAGTGAGTCGCCGACACAGTATTCAAAATTAACAAAGCGAATACCAAGCATCATACAGAATAATGCTACCGCAAGGGGGGTGTTGTCGGCACCAAATACACGGGATAACAAACTGATAAAGACGATGGCAAAGGCAACAATCAATGCGGAACGTACCGCCATTGCAGACCAGTAGTATATTCTCTCACGCTTTGTGTCACAAGCGGCAATCTTCCGTTTTAGTATGGCGGGATCCATCTGCAGCGCGTCATAAAACTTCATGGTCACGTTTTTTCCCCTGTCCTTTCTCCATATGTGTAGCAAGCCTGTCTGCGTAATGCATAAAGGCTTCAAAATCTTCACTGGAACTGCGCCACAAATCATAGAAGGGCTGCAGAATACTCTCATATCCATTCTTTAATTCGGCAAGGCCGGTTTCTGTGATAAACAACCGATAGCTCCGCTCATCCGCTGTCTGCTGCTGTTTGCGTATGCAGTTTTTTTCATAGAGCGATTTCAGGCAGCGGCTCACCGCTTCTTTTTTCATGCCGCTGCCCTGACTGAGCAAAAGAGGTGTATTTTGTTCCGGCTGCAGATATAGCCGGGCCAGAAGCTCACACTCACTGGCGGTAAGCATGGATTTGCGTATAGGCAGCAGGGAGCGCACGATTTTTTGGAACTGCTGTTGATAGTGCATCATGTCAGTCCATTCCATAGCACCAGATCCTTTCTATAGTTAACGGTGTTAAGTATATGATGAAACTGCTTTGGTGTCAAGAGGTTCAGACAAAGCTTTCCCTTCTTTCAAGTGATGGAGTTTGGTCCTGTTTGTAGAGCGTGCGTAGGACAGGTTCAAAGATAAACGTTAAGGGGTTGATACCATACTGTGGTATCAACCCCTTTGATTTATTTCATTTAGTTGTATGAGAGAGCGTTTTGCGCATGGCGCGATACCCAATCAACACGGTCCAAACATAGGCGCAGGTCTTGGGGATCATCAGCATCCCGATCATGGGAATGGCATCTGCCCATAGTACCACCGGGATGTAAAAAGCAAAGCTCAGCACAATGGTCAGCCACATCCAGCGGAACGCCCGATCTTGGTGTTCTTTGGCACTGCGGTAAAACAGCACGATCACCAGAATGCCAAGCAGGGCGAAGGGAATGTTGCGGTAGATACCCCAGGAGAGGGGCGCGTCGGCGCTGAGCCACTGATTCTGCGGCATCATACACAACAGGATCCGCAGGCCAGCCAGGACATACACCGCCACAGTGAGGCCGCTCTGTCCCTTAATGCGGTACCGCTGCCGCCACACATAGTAGAGCAACACGTAGAAAATGGTCATGGTGATGGAGGTGATCCACTTTCCCAGGCCCAAGGGAACGGTGTAGTGTTCAAGGCCTGTGGTACACAGGGCATACGCCCGTGGAATCAGATGAAACGCATCGCCTGCGCCCAGTACCACCGCCATGAAACCGAACAGACGGAACTGGCCATTTCCCTTGCTACCCCGGATCATCAGGATTCCGATGGTAATGACCAAGATCAGATAGACGGCATCAAACAGAGTTTCCATGACTGCCTGCATTGTTTACTCTCCTTTTTGCTGTGTTTTGTTTTGGGGGGCGACTGTGGCAAAAGCCGCCTTGCTGAAGTTTCGGCCAAACAACAATCCGGCCAGCAGAAGCGCAGCGCCCAGACCGGTATAGAAGACGGCGATAAACCGCTCCGGCGCAATTCCGCTTACTCGCAGCCCAATGCCCCCGGTCATCATTACTGCCATAATGGCAAAGGCCTTTCGGTCAAAAAATTTCAGGAAAAAATGCCGTTCTTCCAGATAAGCGTTGATTCTGGCTGTATGTTTTTTCACCAGTTTTCCGAAGATAAACCTCTGAAACACGGCAAAGTACAGTTTACAAGGGACTACACAGGGTAGGTATCTGACGGGAGGGGTGCCGCCAGTCAGATTTTCCATGTGATGTTCAAGCTGTCGCTTGTGGCGGCTATGGTGGTGATCATCAAATCCACCACACGCCGCTTGTCATCAAAAGATACATTCTCCCAGGTATCGAGGTAGCCGGAAATCTGGCTGACCTGTTCCGGGCTGATGGCCTCCACAGTCAACTCCGCTATCCTTGCCAGAAGTTCCTGCTTGCGCCCGTCCAGTTCCGCTATCTTCACATTCACATAGGAGAACAGGACATTGTTTGCCCCCGTCAGACTGTCCACCAGCTTTTCAATCTCGCTGTCTACATGGGCAAGTTCCACTTGCAGGGCGGTGATTTTCGGGTTTGCCTTTGCCGCTTTCTTTTTTCCTGTCAGCGTCTTGTAGCTTGCCAGCTTCTTTACCATCTGCTGATAAACAACCGCTTCCAGTTCCGAAGTGATGATTTTCCCACAGCCAGGACAGCTTTTATTGTCCAGCCGTTTCGTGCAGCGGAGATACTGTTTGCCGGAGGGATTGTAGATACTCATAAGAGCATACCCGCAATTCCCGCACTTGATTTTTCCTGCCAGCCATGTGTGGGTGGCTTTCCGGGCAGACTGGATTTTCATGTTGTTCATCAGCTTCTTGCGGCAGGTCAGCCAGGTGTCGGAGGGGACGATACCCTCATGGGGAGCCAGTACCAGCATTTGGTCTTTTAAGTCGTTTTTCTTGCTGGCCTTTACATCTCGCCCTTGATACAGATAGCAGCCGTTCATGCCCGTAAAATCGGCAACGTCATTGACAATGACTGTACCTTGACTTTTGAAAAATTCGTACACATCAAGGTCTGCCTGCACATAGACAGGATTGCGTAACATCTGCGCCAGCGTGGGGCGTATCAGCTCTTTGCCATGGAACAAAATCCCCTGTTCGGCAAAGTACCGGGTAATGTCCCCGTAGGAAGTTGTGGGCTGGGCGTACATCTCAAACATCAGCCGGATATTGGCCGCTTCCTCCGGGTTTACCACCAGCTTCTTTGTGTTGATACCGTCCATCTTGATAGGCTCCGTATGGAAGCCGTAAGGGGCTTTCCCGCCCATCTTAAAGCCCCGCTGACTGCGGGAGTAGTAAGCGTCCGTTACCCGCTTCTGTATCGTTTCCCGTTCAAGCTGGGCGAACACGATACAGATATTCAGCATGGCCCGTCCCATCGGCGTGGAGGTATCAAACTTTTCCGTAGAGGACACAAACTCCACATTGTACTGCTGGAACAGCTCCATCATGTTGGCAAAGTCCAGAATGGAACGGCTGATACGGTCGAGCTTGTAAACCACGACCTTTGCAATCAAGCCCCGCTTGATGTCCCGCACCAGTTCTTGAAACTTCGGACGGTCTGTGTTCTTGCCGCTGTACCCTTTGTCTGTGTATTCCTTGCAGTTACCGCCTTTCAACTCGTATTTGCAAAATTCAATCTGGCTTTCAATGGAAATGCTGTCCTTTTTGTCTACCGATTGTCTTGCATAGATTGCGTCTATCCGATTGTTCATATTGTCGCTCCTTTTCTTAAAAAAGAAACGGAGCTGCTGACAGTTCTATTATACCGCCAGCAGCCCCGCAAATCAATGATGGGTTTGGAAAACCTTATGTCCCGGCTTCCTCACTCTCCCGCTTGTCGGCGTACTTGCGGAACACCTCATAAAGCTGCTGTTCCAGTTCCCGGCGTTTGGCTGCTTCCTGTTCCGGCGTGAACACCGGGGAGAGATTTTCCAGTGTGATTTCCTTTCCCTGAAAAGTCACGATTTCGATTTCCTTTTTGTATCTGATATTACTTATAAGATCACCTTTCCTTTCCATGCTGCCGCTGTTGCCGTTTCAGTTCCGCTAAAATCTCCGGCGGGATACGGTCAACCAGCCGCCGCATATCGTCCAGTTCGCTTTTTAACTTCGCCCGTTCCATCGTGTCATTCATCTTGCCTTTTTCGCTGGCCTTTGCCCTGACTTCCAGCTTTTCATTTTCCGCTAACAAGTCATTGATTGTGACCTTGTATTTTTTCAGTTGCCCGGAGAAGTTCTCCATCTGCGGAAACCACTTTTTCAGCATGGAGAGGGCTTCCTCTTTCTTCTTTCCGGCGTTCAGCGGGGTAATGCCGGAGAGAACCGCTTCAATGGCCCTCGCCTGTTTGGAGAGGTTGACCGCCTGTTTGAACAGCCGGGTGGGGATATGCTTCCGGCCCGTCTTGCTGGCGCTTTCCCCACGCTCCAGGTCGGGGTACTGCTCCACCATACAGGCGTGAAAATCGTCCTGCCACTTCGTCAGATTGGCCCGGTTGCCGATAATTTCTTTGGCGCACAGGCGGTTGTCCTTTGTCAGCGGCACAAAGACCAAGTGCAGATGGGGCGTTTTTTCATCCATGTGTACCATAGCCGAAACGATGTTCTCCCGGCCCACCCGGTCAATGAGGAAGTCCGCCGCCCTCTGGAAGTAGGCCGCTATCTCCTTTGGGGACTTGCCCTTGAAAAACTCCGGGCTGGCGGTAATCAGCGTGTCCACAAACCGAGTGCTGTCCTTGCGGGTGCGGCATCTGGCCTGCTCGATGCGGCTCTGAATGAAATGGTAGTAGCGGCCATCCGGCTTGACGATGTGGAAATTGTACTTGCTCCGGCTGGTGTCAATGTCCGGGTTGCTGGCGTACTGCTCCTTTTTCCGTTCATGGTGGGCTTCCAGCGGCCCCGCCGGGTGGCCCTTGTGCTTCTCAAATCGCAAAATTGCGTGTTGTGCCATTGAACTCCTTTCCCCATTCCATTCCTTTCCGGCGGGTTTTCCCGCCGAAAATATCTCTGATAGGATTGGAATGGAATGAATGTAAATAGATGGTTTTAATCTCTGTATTTCTATATACCGTCAGATTTCCGTACTTCAAGAGGATTGATTTTCGTACTCGCCAAGTACGGTTTTCAGCCCTCCGGCGTACCATAACCGGATTTCTTGAAGTCGGTGTTTGGAACCGCTTCATAGGATTTCGGGTAAATGCGGTTGGGTTTTCCACAGCCCTGTTTCTGGATTTCCACCAGCCCCGCATACTGCAACTCCCGCAGGGTGTTGACCGCTTTCTGCCGCCCGCAGCGGAGCAAAGCGACCACCTCGCAGATGGGGTAGTACAGGTAGACCCGCCCGTACTCGTCCGCCCAGCCGTTCTTCCGGGACAACTCCGCCCGGCGCAGGACAAAGGCATACAGCACCTTCGCTTCGTTGCTCAAGGGCTGGAATGTGGGTGCTTCAAAAAGGAAATTGGGGAGCCGGGTGAAACTGAACGCCTTTTCCGGCTGGTGAATATAAATCGTGTTTGTCATAGCGTGTTTTGTGGACGGTTAGAGGCCCGTTTTCCGGGGCGAATGATAAATGATACCAGCCGCCCCGGTTGAGGGCTTGCGGAGCCTTGCAAATCAAGGCTTTTCCCGCTCTTAACTGTCCACAGCAGACCTCCTTTTCCGTTCACTTTCTGTTTTCTGCCGCCTGTGAACTCTGGCGGCGCAGTCCGGGCAGTATTTGCCCCGGTTGGACTTCGGGACGAACACACCGCCGCACTCCGCACAGCGTTTCAAGTCCCTGTCCCGGTAAATCTCCGCTTCCAGCGTCCTGTCCAGCGGCAAGACCGCCCAGCGGAACCACTTGCAGCAGACGGAGAACGAAATCATCTGCGGACAGGCGCAGGTGTCGCCATCGTCCAGCGCAAGGCAGTTTCCGTCCTCGCAGTTGCAGCACTCCCGGCGTATCAGGCCGCTGGCTCGTCTCTTCTGGGGCGGGGTTATGCGGTAGGGGGAGCCGTCCGGCCTGTGTTCCAGCGGCGGCAGGTGTTGATAGGGTCTTTTGCTCATGCGTCCCTCCGTTTTCTTTGGCGTGTTCTGTTTCCAAGGTGCTTGTCCATCGATGAACTATCCCAAGTCTACACCTTTTTGACCGCCTGTGCCGTATATCCAAGAGGTAGGAAATCAGCCTGAAAAACTCCCTATTTCCACGCTCTCGGATTTGTGATATAATCAAAAAAAGATAAAAGACAAATTCAGGTTTCTGGTCTTCTTGCACAAAATAAAGGAGGAGCTATTATGCAAATTGTTTATATTCCAAGCGAATCAATGTCTGTTCAAGGTAAAAAAGATGAAATCTATAAAAGATATGGGAAAGACTGGAATATTAGAGAACAGGGAGGAGGTAACGGAAATTGGTTGTTGACCAGAAAAAGTGATGTGCTTGTAGATGGAAAAAGTTATCGTACTTTTGTACTTGAACACTACGGTAAATCCAAGCTGACAGCGAAGCTTGTTGATAAATTTCGTGAAGATGTAGCAAATGGTAAAATAAAACTGTAAATGCCTATGCCGTTATGCTATGAGCATAGTACATAGCATAACGGCTTCTCTTTCGTTGAGCTAGCAAG
This sequence comes from Flavonifractor hominis, assembly GCF_040095835.1. NCBI lineage: Bacteria > Bacillati > Bacillota > Clostridia > Eubacteriales > Oscillospiraceae > Flavonifractor > Flavonifractor hominis. The sequence goes on along the minus strand of NZ_JBBMFT010000001.1, from coordinate 541,844 downwards.
GAGGGTGAATATGTCTTTATCCATACAAGAGCGATTAAAAGACCTACGTGTGGAGCGTGGCTTGACGCTGGGGCAGCTTGCGGAGCAGACCGGGCTTTCCAAGTCTGCGCTGGGCAGTTACGAAACGGAAGACTTCAAGGACATCAGCCACTATGCCCTTATCCGGCTGGCGAAGTTTTACGGTGTGACCGCTGATTATCTGCTGGGGCTGTCTGAAATGAAAAATCACCCAAACGCCGATCTTGCAGACCTGCGTTTGAGTGATGAAATGATTGACCTGCTGAAAAGCGGGAGGATAGACAATACCCTGCTGTGTGAGCTGGCGGCGCACCCGGATTTCCCCCGGCTGATGGCTGACCTTGAAATCTATGTGAACGGAACGGCACTGAAACAGGCGCAGGGTGCAAACGCCATAGTGGACACGATGAGCGCAACTGTTATAAAAAAGCATAATCCTGGCATGAGTGATACGCAGTTAAGACAGCTTATCACCGCCCATATTGATGAGGACGAGTTTTGCCGCTATGTGATACAACGGGACATAAACGGGATTGCCCTTGCTCTGCGGGAAACACACAAGGACGATTTTTTCAGCGTCCCAGAGGATAACCCGCTAAAAGAAATGCTGGAAACTGCTGGTGAAATCGTCAGCCAGGACAGCGACACGGAACAAGCGTACTTGGCGTTTATCTGCAAACGGCTCAAGCTGAATTTTAGGAAGCTGTCAGTAGAAGAACGGAAGTGGCTGAAAAAGATTGCGGAAAAATCCGACTTGCTGAAGAATCCAAAACCGCAGAGAGGACGAAGATAAAAAATGCCTGAACGGCGGTTCTGGTTTTTCAGAACCACCATCCAGGCATTTTGTTTAGTAATAGAAAAAGGTGCAGTTGATTATTGCGTATTGTCAATCTCTCTCAAACCGGGTAGTAAAAATACGGCAAGCGCAACGATGATAATGCCAATTCCGCAAATGACAAACCATTTCTCAACTCCCAGCCGCTCCGCCAGAGGCCCGGAAATGACAAGGCCAAACGGCATGGCGAGGGAAGCGGCGCTTGTCAGTAGAGAAAAAACTCTCCCCAGATATTCTGGTTTGACCGTTTCTTGAAAAATCGCATTTTGCACACCGTAAAATGGAGCGGAAATTCCCATAACAGTACAGCACACAACAAAGACAAGAAATGCGTCTGGCGGCAAAAGCCCGGAGAGCATATTGCTAACGCCCATCAGGAGAACGGAAAGACCGATGGTGTACCGCCGTTTCTTAAAACCGCCCCAAATGCTCAGAATGACTCCGCCAAGCAGCATACCAACCGCAAAAGCAATTTCAGCGGCAGAGGCATGGGCCGGTGTTCCTTTGAAGTATGACATACAGATGAGAGGAAAAAGCGTACTGATTGGCATATAAAAGAACATATAAATTACACCAATCCAGAGCAGAGCAAAGAGGCCCCTGTTTTGCTTTAATACCACATACCCCTCTTTCATATCCTGTAAAAACTGTTGTCTTTTCGTTTCTGGACATAGTTCAGGCGTTGGTATGGACGAAATCGCAACAGTCACACAGGCAAGGATTGCACCCACAATATCTAACAATATAATTGCATTAAGAGGCAAAACAGCATATAAAAACGCTGCGGCAGCTGGACTGATAATCGCACTTACTGCTTGCATGGTCTGCGTGTAACCAGCGCATTTTGTAAGTTCCTCTTTTGGCACAATCATAGGTGTTGCTGCGCTGAATGCTGGAGAATGAAAAGCAGTTCCCGCACTTCGGATTAACAGGACAACCATAATAGACCATACGGGCAATTCCATGTAAAACGCCACCAGCGCCAGAATACCGCCAGCGGCGGCAATTATCAAATCCGCACCAATCATTACGCTTTTACGGCTGTGCCGGTCAACAAAAGCACCTGCAAACGGGCCTAAACAGGCTTGCGGCAAAAATCCAATCAGTGTTGCCGCCGTCAATATGATTGCAGAATTAGTTTTCGCAACCAAATAAAAGATAATGGCCATTTGCAAAATACCGCTGCTAATAAAGGATATTGCTTGTCCGGCAAGAAGTGTAAAATAAGTTTTTCTCCATGAATTGTTGTTTTGGGTCATAATGCGAACCTCCTTTTTTATTGCATTGTTCCTTTGTTTCTGCAATAAAAAGCAGGCGTTGTCCCACAGAGAGGGCAGACGCCTGCATAACAACAAAGCACGAAAAAACACCACGATACAGTTCAAAGACTGCTCGTGTCAAACCTACGTGTTCCTTTGCATACGCACGCAAAAAAAGCCCACCATCATGTGGAAAGGTACTTCTACTTTTTATTGCTTATTAGCGTACACAAATTAACACACGTAAGCCTCCTTCCAATCTCAAACTGTCGCACAGTATAACACACATCCGATAGACTTGTCAACCATTTTTAACCTTGTTTTCCATCTTGTTTTTCCATCTCTTACGGGCAGTAGCAAAGCCAGGCGAGCCAGTCAACGGTCAAGATGAACGGCGCTTTCAGCGCCGCCGTTGACAGTCTCGCCCGTCTTTGCTAATGGGTAATCAAGGCGGGAAAGCCATTTTAGGGCTTTCCCGCCCATTTCAATTTTGGGAGAAGAAAGGCCCCAAAATGAACGAGTGCGGCCAAACACTTTTAGGGATTGGCCACCTTGTCCACCCATCCAGCGGGGCGGCGGGGAACGGTCAAGGCCGGGCGTCAGCCCATTCATTTCAGCCTTGACGGTTTCCTGCCGTCCTGCTACTTTTCCCGGAGTGTGGCCACACATCTGGTCACGGTGTCCAGAGCTTTGGGACTTTTTGTCCCATAGGCCGGGGGCGGAGGACGAGGGACGGGGGCTTTCATAATACGCCCTGTCTGCTGCTGAAATCAGCCCTTTGTTTCCGGCTTACCAGCCCCAAACAAAGCCCTGCTTTCCTGCCGCGTCAAATGCCCTTGCCCTCCCCGGCGGCAACGGTATTTTCAGGGCAACGCCGACAGAGCGTATAACACACTACACTTTGCTCCGCAAAGTCGTGTGCCAAATGGGGCGCTGCCCCCTTTGGAAACCCCCGCAACAAACAGGTGCTATGCACCCAGCCGGGAGCATAGCGCCGTTTGTTGTCAGCAGCCCGTTTCACGGTCTGCGTGTAGTTCCTTGTAAACTGACCTAAAGACCAGTACAGACAACAGAACATTCAGTACCGTAAAATAGGATGGGTAGACCATCAGACCGATGCGGAGGATATTGAATCCTGCTGCGCTCCACACCAGACAGGCCAGGAGCAACAGGGTATTCCGTTTTACTTTCATTATCTGTCTCCCTTCTTGGTGAACAATGTTCAATTTCTAGAACATAAAATTCCCACAGTTGAGTGGGAATTTTAATAGAGGGTCCTGCGGACGATCTCCAGTACAACTGTGGGATCATAGTCCTGCCTTAGCAAAGCCGACAACATCAGAGAGAAGAGAAGATCCGCATATTTTTCAACGGTAAATTGTTCGGTAAAGGCATCCGGCCGAACTCTGGCATCCCGCTGCAAAACAGAACACAGTCCAGCTAAAATGTGCTGCCAGGTCTGCTGCATCTTCTGTCTCCCGTCAGATTTGTCCTCTCCCATAAAGCCGAGGGAGTGGAGGGTAAAAAATCCGGGATACTGTTTGCAGCCGTATTCCATCCGCCCGTACAGCCAGGCAATGCAGGTCTGGGTGTCCTGAAACACGGTCCCATCCTCCGGGCGGTGGAAGATCTCACACCAGACGCTTTCCACTGTGGCGCCGACCAAAGCAGCTTTGGAATCAAAATAGTTGTAAATGGAACCAACCGACACGCCGCAGGCTGCCGCCACCGAGCGGATATTGACCGCGGACCAGCCATGCTGCTGGATTAGTTCCCGGCTGGTCTTTAAGATTTCCTCTTTTGATGTGACAACGGTATTCATCGGATCACCTCAATATGAACAATGTTCATTATAAGGCTTTGCGTTATCTTGTCAAGCCTTTGGCCAATAAAAAAGTTATTGCCCAGGTCCGTGCAGTCCTTTTGATTGTCAGATAAGGCTGCCCATGCTATTATGATAAGGAGATCCGCTATCCGTTACGTTCTATATTCACGCCGCTACTGCCAGGCTGGGAGGGAACGATATGGTCTTTCTGATTGCAGGGGCATCGCACACAGGGAAAACTGTTCTTGCGCAAAGATTGTTACAGAAATATGGATACCCCTGTCTATCCATCGATCACCTGAAGATGGGCCTGATCCGGAGCGGATACACATCGCTCACACCCATGAGCAGCGACCGGGACCTGACGGATTACCTGTGGCCGGTGGTGCGGGAGATGATCAAAACCGTCATCGAAAACGGGCAGAATCTCATCGTCGAGGGCTGCTATATTCCATTTGACTGGGAAAAGGATTTTGCAGAAAAATACCGCACTCAGATTCAATACCGGTGTCTGGTGATGAGTGAAGCGTATATCCGAAGTCACTACCTGGATATTAAAAAATATGCCGATGTTGTGGAACAAAGGGTAGATGATTCAGCCTGCACAGTGGAAAGCCTGCTCCGGGACAACGCTCAAGCGCTGGAATCCTGCCAGAAATATGGTGTGGAATATGTGCTGATTGACGGGAACTATTGCGTAGATCTTTAATTGTATCGTAACCGAGGAGGTGTCCCAATGCCCCTGTACATCGTGCAAAATGACATCACCGCTATGAGGGTGGATGCCATTGTCAATGCCGCCAAAGAGAGCTTGCTGGGAGGTGGAGGCGTGGACGGTGCCATCCACCGTGCTGCAGGGCCGGATTTGTTGAGAGAGTGCCGTACCTTAGGCGGCTGCAAAACGGGACAAGCCAAACTCACGAAGGGATACCGCCTGGGCGCAAAGTTTGTGATCCACACGGTGGGGCCAGTCTGGCGGGGCGGGGAACATGGCGAGCGGGATTTGCTGGTCTCTGCCTATCGTTCGTCTCTGGAGCTGGCCTTGGATAACAAGTGTGAGACGGTGGCCTTTCCTCTGATCTCCTCCGGAGCATATGGCTACCCAAAGGACCAGGCGCTCAAGGTGGCAGTGGATACCATAGGGGACTTCCTGCTCATCCACGATATGACCGTCTATCTGGTTATTTTTGACCAGAGTGCTTACACCATTGGCGAAACGCTCTTTGCCAATATTGCCGCCTACATCGATGACCGCCATATCAACGATCAGGAGGAACCATGCCGTTGTAATGAGACTTTGGACCAGATGGGTGAGAGCTTTTCCCAAATGCTGCTGCGGAAGATGGATGAGCGAGGTATCACCGAGGCTCAGTGTTACAAAAGGGCCAACATTGACCACAAAGATTTCTCTAAGATCCGCACGGACATCCACTACAAGCCTTCCAAGTCTATTGCCATGGCCCTCGCTGTGGCCCTGGAGCTGCCGCTGGAGGAGGCGCGGGAGATGCTGGGGAAAGCTGGCTTTGCCTTCTCCAACGCCAGCAAGGGTGACATCATTGTGGAGTATTTCATCACCCACCGGAACTATAATATTTTTGAGATAAACGAGGCCCTGTTTGCATTCAATCAGAGTCTGTTGGGAGGTTGATATTGTGCCCCGTACCGATGTAACACAGATGCCCTTTTCTAAACTATACCACTTGTTGGTGGCGAAAGCTGAGAAAAAGAACCGCAGTAAAGAGGAAGTGAGTCAGGTAACTGCCTGGCTCACCGGATACACCATTGAAGATATTACTCGTCTGGAACAGTCCGAACTCAGCTACGGCGATTTCTTCCGAAATGCCCCTGCCATGAATCCCAACCGGATGCTTATCACGGGTAAGGTGTGCGGTGTCCGGGTGGAGGAGGTCGAGGATCCGCTGATGCGGGAGATACGGTATCTTGATAAGTTGGTGGACGAGCTGGCCAAAGGCAAATCCATGGAACAGATTTTGAGAAAGTAATGGTCGGATGGGAATGTGCCCCATCATGACAGGAGGATACTGCAATGAAAGAAATCAGGAAAAAACGGGCGGTTGCCACCATAGAATGCCGGGGAAAGGATGTGATATAAAACAGAGAAAGGACGACAGCTATGCATCAGATACCAGACCCTGATCAGGTCTTTCCAAACGAATATAAAACCTCTTGCTTCATCAAAAATGTGGTCAAGGCGCCCAATATCTTTATCGGGGATTACACCTATTATGATGATACGGTAGACCCTGCCGGTTTTGAAAAGAACAATGTGTTATTTAACTACCCGGAGTTTGGCGACCATCTCATCATCGGGAAATTTTGCGCCATTGCATCCGGCACAAAGTTCATCATGGGACCCGCCAACCATCGGGTCAGCAGCATCACGACCTATCCGTTCCATGTATTTGGCGGAGCATGGCAGGAGAATACCCCACCCCATCTGGATCAGCTTCCTCGGAAAGGCGACATTGTGGTCGGAAACGATGTCTGGATCGGCCGGGAGTGTGTCATTATGCCGGGCATCAAGATTGGGGATGGCGCCATCGTGGCCGCTTACTCTGTGGTAGTCAAGGACATTCCGCCTTACACGGTGTTCGGCGGCAACCCGGCGAAGTTTATCAAACAGCGCTTTGATGAGGAGCTGACCGAACTTTTGCTGAAATTTGCTTGGTGGGATTTGGAGCCGGAGACGCTGGTGGAGGTCCTGCCCTTGCTGTGTGATCCGGATTTGGAAAAGGTGAAGCAAGCGCTCAAGATAAGGCTTACGGCTACGAAATGAGTTTGTCGCCTGTCAGGTGACCACGGCTATGAAAAAGTAAAATCCCCCGATTCTGCGTCTGTAAGGCAGGCACACAGAATCGGGGAATTTTGTTGTGAAAAAATTTGAAAGCAGTGGTTCTCCTCCAGAATCGTACCGGCTTCATGCAGAAACTGGAGAGCGATACCACCGGCACCATTGAGGAGAACTTCCCCAAACGGCAGAGCGGCCGCTGCGGCGAAACACTTTCACATCTGCCCTTTCCATACGCGGGCCAAAATATCTTTCAGTACCAGCAGGGCATCGGTGTTATTGTAGCCGTAATCCACCCGCAGTTGGGTGAGCAGTTCCCGCAGTGCAGGGGCGTAGTCGTTGATGCGCACCGTTTTATGGTAGGTAGCCAGGACCGGGTATTTCTTGCTCCACACCTTGTTCCAGTCAATCCGAGCCTGTGCCTCGTCGCTGACGCTGTCGATCATCTGCTGGGCCTGCTGTTCGTCAAAGTCGTACTCGATCAGTTCGTCCAAAGTCATGTGGTAGAGCATGGCCAGGCCCTTGGACTGACGGATATCAGGCAGAGTCTCATTGGTTTCCCATTTGGAGATGGTTTGGCGGCTGACGCCCAGCTTTTCAGCTACATTTTCCTGAGAAAGCCCGCTTTTTTTCCGAGCTTGATACAAACTGCTTCCCAAACTCATGGTGTTCTCCTCCTGATTGGCGATTTCTGTGCTTCATTATACCGTTTGGCGTGCAGAAAATCCACCAAGTAAAACGGACACTTTCGCCCGGTTTCCTGACATTTTCTCCGCGGGTGTGGGAGGAAGGCTTCGGTGCCGCATGCAAGCCTTTACGATTGCCGTTTCTCTCATTGAGAGGGAACTGGAGCAGATAGCGAAATGACAGCAAGACGCCCGGAGTTTCTGAATTTGCAGAAACTCCGGGCGTTTCTTTATCCTGAATTTATTCCAATTCACCTGTTTGAACGCGGCGTTTCAAATCCAATACCTTTTCTTCAATCTGTGTCATGACGGCAAGGAAAGCGCTGTCTCCCTTGCCGCTTGGATCATCCAGTCCCCAATCTTCCCGGTGGGAGCAGGGGAATGTCGGACATTGAACGTTACAGCCCATAGTAACCACGATATCCACCACGGGAAGAGCGGATAAAGGTTTGTTGTATTGGGTCAGCGCCATATCAACGCCATAGACCTGCTTCATTAGACGTACGGCATCGGGATTGATTTGAGTGCCGGGATTGGTGCCGGCAGAAAAACACTCAAACACATCGCCTGCCAGCTGTTTGCCAAGTGCCTCCGCCATCTGGCTGCGGCAGGAGTTGTGGACACAAAGGAAAGCTACCTTTGGCTTTTTATGATTGGCGGATGCAAAGGGACAGCGACTTCCGATACACTGATTATTCCGGCTGCTGTAGGGGCAGATGGGGACGGTTCGTTCCATTTCCACTCCAAGATGTTCTCGCACAAAGTCCACAGCAGCGAGAATGGCCAGAAAGGAGTCCCGCTTACAGCAACGAGGACCGCCTGTCTTGCCGATGCACTCCAGAGCCCGGGCGGTCATCTGATTGCTCAGCCCCCAGGGTTCCCGGGCCAGCGGTGTGGACTGGGTGGCAATGGCCAAAAACTGCCCCGCGCTGATTCCGGCCCCACAAGCTCCCCAGAAGCCACAGGCACCACCGGGGACCGCTTTCCCACGACGATACATCTCATGAAGAGCGTGCTCCAGATCCAGGGTACCTCCGGCATTTTTGTAGGCGGTGAGCAGAGCAGCGCCCACCATTACATGATGCTCCGGTCCGTGCATGTGGCAGAAGGGGAGGTCCATCATCCGGCGGACGATGCTTACGGGGTCGGTGGAGCGTTCGGAAAGGCACAGACCAAAGATGCGGTCCATACCCTGGGTATGGCAGTCGTTGCAAATATAATGGCCTTTTACACAGCGGGTTTTACTGGGTTCTTTCTTATGGCAGATGGCACACTCCATGACCATATCTTGAACCAGGTATTCCAGCGGTGCGTTACAGATCAGGCATTCCTCTGTATTCAACTCTCTCTTTCCTCCCATTTTCGCAGTGCGGATAATTGCTGAGCTGTGTGGAACCAGTGTTCTGCGCCCTCTACTACAGTGAGTCTGGCGTTATGCTGGCGGCTATATTTTTCCACACTCCGGCGGGCAGTCATATTGTCACCGCTTCCATAGAGAATGCTGATGTGACAGCTCCAGTCATGGACCGGATGCTCCCGTACCCAGCACAGGTACTTCCAGGAAAGAGTCTGGCTGGAGGAAGTCGTGATCTCGCCCTGTTCCCGCAGCTCATCTTCTGATACACCGGCCTGATCCATCATAGCTAAAATCAGGCCCTCCATATCCAGAATGGGAGAGACCAGCAGAACATGCGTCGGTGAGTCAAAGGCTAACATGGCAAAATAGGCCCCTATGCTGTTGGACCGGAGAGAGACCGTTTCCCAACGGGGTCTGACCCAATTCAGCGCGGCCTGGATGTCTGATACCGCCGTCCAGGGGAGCAATGACTTGCCTTGCCCCCGGCGTTCTCCGTGACCGGGCAGGTCAATGGATAGTACCTGGTACCCCTTGGGACAGACGACCTGAGCAAAGGCCTCCGCCTCCTCCTTGCGGCCCATTTGGCCGTGCAGGAATAAGTAGCCTTGTTTTGCAGGTTCCCCGTATAAAATTGCTGGAATCGTATCGATTTGAACTCGTTGGATGTTCATAGTTCTGCCTTTCAGTTTGTCCATATAGTGGATATCCGTTCCAATCCCGTCCCGAGCCCATCAAAGCCTGCGCAACGGCTGGGACGGGTATTCACGGCATAATCCAACAGGGGCTGAGCCTGATGGGAGCAGTCCAGACACAGATCCGATGCCAGTACATCTTCCCAGGCCCGGTTGAGAAAGGCTACCTCCCGACGGCCGTGTGTGCGGGTGATAATGGGGGAGCCAGCTTGTTGCGAATATCCATCTACCTGCTCTTTGGAGCGACCAGCGGCGATGAGGCTCTCTGTGAGACCTTCGTGGAATAAGCGCGGAATATCTGCCCACTGAAAGGATGTCACGTTGAAGCGGACGAAGGTATACCGGCTATGACAGTGAACGGCCAGCAGGCATTTGTGCCCCCGCAGGTCGATCACATGCAGGTCCCAGCAGAAACGCCGGTCCGGTTCTATACCGTAGGCCGGCGTTTTTATTTTCAGGAATCTCTGCAGCGGAAAGGTAAGTCCCAGTTCCATCATTTCGCCTCATGGGGGATGGTGATCTTTTCCACTCGGAGCTTTCCAAGAGCAACCTCGGCCATCATCATAGTGATCTCCTGATGGAAGCGCCGGGGACCACATGAGCCGGGGTTGAGCCACAGAATGCCGCCCTTTTCTTCCTGAACATATTTATGGGAATGGCCGAACACCACAACGTCTACACCGGAAAGATCCGTTGATAGTTCTTTCTTGTCGTGGACCATGCAGAAGGTTATGCCGCCCAAGGTGACAGTAAGATCATGGGGGAGAGCCTCTGCCCATTCTTTGTCATTGTTGCCTCGGACGATGTAGAGAGGGGCGTACTGCCGAAGTTTATCGACAATATCCGGCTTGTTGATGTCGCCGCCATGGAGAATGGCGTCGGCGGTTTTCAAATACTCGAGCACCTCTGGACGCAATAGGCCGTGTGTGTCGGAAAGAATGGCGAGTTTCATTTGGTGTCCTCCCATCACGGCTCGATGCGGCGGATTTGCTCCAGGTCGCCGCTGCACAGAGCCTCCAAATTCCGAAAGATCTTCTCCGCATCCCAGTCCCACCACCGCAGTTCCAGCAGATAGTCCGTCAGCTCCCGGTCAAAGCGGGGACGGATTACCCGGCAGGGGTTCCCAACTGCGACGGTGTACGGAGGAATGTCGCCGGCTACCACAGAGTCGGCTCCGATAATCGCTCCGTCACCAATATGGACGCCGGGCAGGACCGTAACATTCTGACCGATCCACACATCGTTGCCGACAACGGTATCGCCTTTGAGAGGCAGATCGTCCAGCGCAGGCGTGTACATCTCCCAACCGTGGGCAAAGATATTGAAAGGATAGGTGGTGACCGAGGCTATGCGGTGGTTGGCTCCGTTCATCACAAATTCCACGCCCTTGCCGATGGCACAGAACTTGCCGATAATCAGCTTGTCCCCGATAAATGCATAGTGGTGGGTCACATGGGACTCAAAGTCCTCTCCGCCGGTGGCTGCGTCGTCATAGTAGGTATACGCCCCAACTTCAATGTTCGGACGGGTAATGACATTCTTGATATAGCAGACGCTGGGGATGTTCTCGTTGGGGTGGACAGCGTCCGGATCTGGACCAAACATAATTGGATCACCTTCTTTGCCCCTGTTGTTCCAGTATATCAGATTTTTAAACATGTCGGAAGAAGGAGATTTTCCTCCGTTACGACGCTGTGGAGGTAAAACGGAAACAACCGGAGGTTGCTATCCAGGCCGGGCTGTGTCCGCTTTCTGCTGGACCGGCTGAGAGAAAGAGACGCTTTGGGCGTCAGCTCAGACGGTCTTGGATCTGGCGGAAAAAGCAGCAGGCATCTTCCAGATCCTGCGCATTCGGACGGCCTTTTGCGATGCCGCCCACCAGCTTGAAGGGACCGAAGGTGTCATAGCCCTTACAGCTGAATTCTCCGAGTACCGGACAGCCTTTCTCCTTGGCGATCTCGGTGAGGGACTTTGCGCCGTTGCCCTTGGCTCCGCCGTAGGTATAGACAAAGAACACCGGCTTTCCCTGGGGCAGATACTGCCGGGCGAACTCCACCACGGCCTTTTGAAATTCAAAGCCGTAAATGCCGGAGGCAAAGCCGATGCAGTCGTATTCCTCCAGATGGACGACCTGGCGCACCGTCACATCGATAAGGTCGACCTCGCCGACCTGGGCCATGGCTTTCAGAACGGTCAACGTATTCCCGTGGTGGCGAGAGTAGTAGCAAATGGCAGTTTTCATGAAAGATTCCCTTTCTCCAGTTTCCAGCCGAAGTCGTTGTGGTAGATCATCTGGCGGGTCATGCCGCCGTCAATGCAAATATTCTCTCCGGTGAGAAAGCCGGCTTTATCTGAACAGAGGTAAAGCACCATATTGGCAATGTCCAGGGGATTGCCCACCCGGCCAGCAGGCTGCTGGGCTGCGTCCGGGCCGTCATAGACAGTGTAATCGGTGTCGATCCAGCCGGGAGAGATGGAATTTACCCGAACCTTGCCGGCAAGGCTCACTGCCAAGGCGTGGGTCAGGGCGGAAATGCCGCCCTTGGCAGCAGTATAGCTCTCGGTCTGAGGCTGGCTCATCCGGTCCCGGGAGGAGGAGATGTTCACGATGGCCCCACCGGGAGCAAAATAGGGCATAAACAGCTTGGCAAGGTAAAAAGGCGCAGTGACACCGACCCGCAGGGCATAGTTGAACTCCTCGTAAGTACATGCATCGATGCCGCGCATCAGGGGCAGAGCGTTGTTGATGAGATAGTCCACATGGCCGTAGTCGGCGATGACTTTTCGGGCAAACTGCTCAAGGACCGTTTGATCGGCCACATCTCCCACAAAATAGCCGCCGGGGAGCAGGTCGATGACACACACCGTAGCGCCTTCCTTCCGGAATTCCTCCGCAATGGCCTTGCCAATGCCTTTTGCGCCGCCGGTGACCACAGCAACTTTGTTTTCAAACATGGTTAGTCCTCCTCAATCTGCATCCTCGTCCAGGGCCTCAACGAAAAAACTGACTGGACGGAAGCCGTCATTGCAGGAGAGCATGGCCGACTTTGGGTTCTTCATCCAGCCGTCGTAAAAATTTTCTCCACCATGGCTCAAGGCCAGCACAAAAGGGGAGAGGGTATCCCAGGCGCTCTGGCAAAAGCCCTCGGGTTTGGCCCAGCCGTTGGCGATGAAGACCTGTCCTACCGACATGTCACAGGCATGAGAGATGGGGTTTTCATATTGGGCCATCAAATCCTCGTACCGAGTTATGCGCATGACGGTGATCTTACACTTTTTCATATGAGGATGCCCTCACAGTGATCGATTTCATGCTGGATGATCTGGGCTGTCCAGCCGGTAAAGGTTTTCAGCCGTGTCTGGAACTGCTCGTTCTGCCAGCGCACCTTGATGGATTGCCAGCGCCTGGCAGGCCGGGTGCCAATAAGGGAGAGGCAGCCCTCCTCCGTGTCATAGGGACCGGATTTTTTAATGATATCCGGGTTGAACATGATCATATAGGTGCCTTCATTGTCAAAAGCGATAATGCGCTTGTTTACGCCGATCATATTGGCTGCCATACCCACGCAGCCGTCCTTGTGGTGTTCCAACGTTTCCAGCAGATCGACGGCGACTTGAAGATCGTCAGGGGTGGCGTACTCGGCCTTTTGAGCCAGAAAGGCTTCGTCTTTACAGATATCTCGAATCACGGTTTGTCCTCCTCGTGTGCCTGAATGACCGCTGCAAGGGTTTCCGCCACAATGCGGGAGCCCTGCTCATTGGGATGAACGCCGTCACCGGCGTAAAGGTCCTGAGTGTCGGAAAGTTCGTAGAACCGCCGGCCCGTATCGGCGATAAGGGTGTGATTTTCCTGAGCGGCCTTATGATATGTGTCCGACATCTGACGGACCATCGTATCATAGTCCCAGCCCTTGGCGGTCAACTTTGCCCCGCCTTTTTGATAGGCCCAGGTGGCGTAGAGAATCGGAATGGCACCGTTTTTTCGGATTTGCCCGCATAGTTGCTCCACGCTGGAAAAGAAGCGCTCAGGGAAAGTTATGGGCCCGTGGCTCATCTCCTGGAGTACCACATAATCCCAATGCTCATGTTCCAGCGCCGCTTGTGTCTGTGCACCCAATTTGGCCTTGGGATTCAGGTGCTCTGACAACCGTGCCCCGCCCCGGGTATGACAGATTACTTCTGCGCCGGTCAGTTCAGCCAGCATCTGGGGCATACCATTGCTGGAGGTAAAACTGTTGCCCAGCATCAAGATCCGCATGATAATACTCCCTTCATCTTTCCCATCCAAGCACTGTTTGAAGTGTGGCCTCTGTGGCTGACGGGAAATTTTTGCGTACCTGTTCATAGATTAGTTGTTTGGACTGTGCAGGCTCCACGGAGTAGGCGGAGGAAATATGTTTATAGCCCCATAAGGCCTCTGGTGTGGCATAGACGGAGATGGGCCATCCATAGGGCTGGCCTTTTTTGTTCAGACGCTGCCGGAAGTCCCGGATCAGCAGATAGCCGCCCATCTGAAGGTCGGTCACAGTACCATCAAAGTTTTTTTCACCCTCTTTGCCAAAGCCGGCCAAACGCTTGAGCTCAAAGGAGTAAAGTTCATCTCTGGCGCTAAACTGGTCCATAATGTGCTTCTGGCGAAGACTGGCCAGTGCCTCATCCCAGCGGCTGTCAAAATCATAGCCGTCCCGCCGCCAGTTGGCAAAGTGGGGGAACCATTGCCTGGAAATAAAGCCGGCCTTTTTTCCAAAGAATTTGCCATAAGCTACTTGGCCGCTGCGGGCCATGAATTGCCGCCACTCCCAGGGATCTTGCTCCGGATTTCCGCTCCACCAGTAGCGCGCAGAAGTGCGCTCCTCAGCGGAGAAGCCGTTGATCTCATTTTTAAAGAGGGGGAGAAACCCTACTTCATTGACCCAGCGAATCAGTTCCTGCCAGCTGTGGATGCGGGATGGATTGTTCCAATCCATCCCACGTATCGTCCATCTGTCATTTTCGATGTCCATGGTACATACCTCCCGGTCCAACTATGATAGCACAGCGATGGGAGGACCACAATTGATGGCTTGATGCAGTAGTAAAGATGGTACACGTCTCTCAGATGTTCTCATCTTCCTGTACGCATTTCTCAATACGCTCCGCAACACGCTCCACCCCGTCAGCGCAGTCTTGGCACAGCCACTCGTTGATGATCGCAATGATTCTCTCTATGTAATAGGCGATATAATGGGGGCGATCTGCCATCGGGATATCAAACTGTTCCAGAATTGGGCTGAGAATGTGCTCTTTGTAATCTCCGTACGGTTCACATGCCTGCATATCATCCGGATTCTGAAACGCTGTACGATAGATGGTTCGGTTGTCTTTCATAAAATGGAGATACGGACGCAGATACTTCAGAGTGATCGGAAGCAGGTCCTTTCGTTCTTGGGGCTCTGTTTCATCGATCGTCTCCTCTTTGATCTGAGGAAAATAGGAGAGAAAGCGTTGATTGGTCACCTCTACAACTTCATCTATAAGATTAGAGATGGTTTCATAATGCCGGTTAAAGATAGGGAGAGTTACTCCGGCTGTTTCGCAGATCTCTTTTACCGTAATATGCTCCAGGTCCTTTTGTTCCAACAAGGTAATGAACGCTTCATCCATGCGCATGGCATCCTTGAGATAGTTTCTGACAAATTTGTCCATCTTCAAACCGCATCTCCTCCTGATTCAAATACGTTTGGTGTTCTTAAAAGAGCAGTTTTATAGGCGTGTCAAATAATCGTGTCCATGTCCATGCGACCTAAGGTCCATACAACGGGCCCGGTATCTGATATAAAAGATCCACGGTTTCCAATCGCTGCAGTCAGCAATAAAATTATAGAGGATCTGAAGTCAAAAGGGAACAACTCATTTTGTGCTTTGTGCCGATTTTAAGAACGTCCTTGTTGCTCAGGCGTCCTTTTTTGCGGATTCTGCTTACCGTCCGAGAAAGGCCTCAATGGCGGCCACAGTCTGAGCCTGCTGCTCCACTGCAGAGATTGTAGCGGTCAGATCCCCCTTCTGCGGACCATAGTTGCCAAACTGGGCATGGTTGCCCCCTTCGATCTCCACGATGTTCTCCGTGTAGTCGATGTGGTCCTCCACGCTCTGGTTAAGGGAACCGTAGATGGTCAGGGCCTTTTCATCCGGATAATCTCCGTAGATGTAAGCCCCCATCAGGATAAGGCCGTCTACCTGGTCAGGATGGTCTGAGGCGAACTTGGATGCCATGGCGCCGCCCATGGAGTGCCCGGCAATATACCAGTGCTGGATCTCAGGAAACTGAGGGATTATCTGTTCCGCGGCATCGGCATCAAAAATCGCCATATGGAAGGGCATATGTACCAAAATACAGGTGACTCCGGTCTGGCGGATCTGATCCAGCAGAGGCAGGTAGGCCTCGGCTTCCACTTTGGCGCCGGGATAGAAAATGATGGCGGTATCGGTGGGATAAGTGGGGGATAAGATGGTCAGATTGTCCTGTACAGTGATGCCGCTGTCCTGGGCCATCACCTCAAGAGCCACGTCCTCTGCCCGGTAGTAATCCGACACGTACCAGAAAAATACTCCGGCCAGAATGGCCAGGATAAGAAGAGCGATTCCTCCGGCGATGAGCCACTTTTTGCGCCGGGACGTTGGCTTTGTTTTCATACTCCCATCACCTCAGTCAGTATATGCCCAATCAAAGCCAGGGTAAACATGATGAGAAACCCGGTGATCATCCAGCCCAGCGCCTTGGAATAACCCTTGGGTGTGATACAGCCCATGGCGTCCAGCTTTTTGATGGTGGGGTGCAGCCGCCAGAAATAGGTGGCAATGGACAAGATCATAGCCACCACCGCCCACATACGTACCTGCTCTGTGCCGATGACCAGAATCACCGCCAGCAGGAAGAGAAAGATCAGCTTTACACCGGCTACCCAGTTCACCAGATAAGAGGAAAAAAGCCGCTGTTCTTCACTCTCGGGATTGGAATAGGCATGGAACACGCCTACGCCGTTGCCCAGTTGACTGCCGGGCCAGAAATAGAGGATGGCCACATTTGCCGACTCCATGATAATAAAAATGAAAATTGCAATTGATAAAATATCCATAAATTGTTCTCCCTATGACATTTATTCTCCATCCGGAACGTCGTTTTTTGATGATGTAAGTGAAGAAAAAATCGCTACACCAAGAATGATAACGCCGCCAATAAGTTCCCGAGGACCGGGTATTTCTCGTAAAAACAGAAAAGCGAACAGAATACCGTATACAGTCTCCATTCCAGAAATGACTCCGGCAATCTGTGCCTTAACGTTTCGCTGTGCTGCCACATATAGGGAATGGGCAAGTGCTGTACAAATCAGTCCAATTACCACAATTCCAGCAATATTTTGAACCGTCCACTGGGCCTGTATCAGAAACATGGAAGGCAGCAATATCACAGCAGCAGTGCCCTGTTCGTACAGACATATCGTTCTCGATCCATAAAATCTGGAAAGATAGCGGTTGGAAAGCGACATCACCGCATAGGCCAGAGCGGAGATCAGCCCCCAGACAATGCCCATCGTGGTCTCATTTTCCAGTGAAAAGGCAGGGACTGTAATTCCCACACCCAGCAGTAAAACCAAAGCGCTTATCACGCTGCGAAAACGCAACTTTTCATGAAAGAGCAGTGGCTCCAAAAAGGTGAGAAATAATGGGAAAGCAGAAAATGTGATTGTACCAATCGCCACAGAGGAACTCTGTATAGATTGAAAGAATGTTGTCCAGTGGATGGCCAAGATTACGCCCGTAAACAGAATAATTCCGTAATCCTTTTTACTCCTGAGTGTTAAGCTGGATTTCGTAACAAGGGAAAAAAGCAGGAGTGCTGCCGAAGAACAAACTACCCGCCCCCCAGCAATAATGACCGCCGGTGCATCCACAAATTGTCCCAAAACAGCAGATAAGCCAAACAACATGACAGATACATGCAGTAACCCAACGCTGTTTCCTGCTTTGACTGTTTTTTTCTTTTTTAGGTTATCTATCATTACAAAGCCCCTCTTTCTATATGGGGGTCAGGCCAATGTTTTCGAAGATTTTTTCGCTTCGTCCACCACTTTTTGATAAGGAGCGATAATATACTGGTTCATCTGTCCCTTCATCTTTTTCTGCACCGACGGAACTGCCAGCATAGCGCCCACCAGCTTCATCTGTAAAATGCGCTTTTTCTGTTTCTGGGGGAAATCGTAGATGCCATGCTTTTTATAAAACTTGTGGTCAGCTTTCATGATACCCTGCATGATATAGATCAGGTCCCGGAAGATTTTCATGCCGCCCACGCCGTAGAAATTGGCCGGGCGGGACAGCTTCTTCTCCAGAGCAAATACCAGGCAATCGGCCAAGGTCTGGATATTGGCTGCTGTGTTTCCCTCGTCGGTGGCTACGCCGCACAGATAATTACCACCCACTTCACTGCGTCCCTCCACGATCATACGCAGGTTGTTCTCATACTGATAGTCGCCGCTGATGAGGTATGCGATAGGGGTGCCGTGGGTGACAGTGCGGTGACCATTGCAGAACTGCCGGTCGTCAAAGCATTTGAAGCTGGAGTGGGTGTAGTGGTCTGAGATGGTAAAGGCATAGACGAAAGCGTCAGCGGTCTGGATGGTGCTGCGCAAAAAGGTGTCAAATCCATCCTTGTAGACGCATTTTCCGGTGATGGCACAGCCAAAGCACCCAAGACAGCCGCCATCAAAGGGGAAATCCCGCAGGTTTACCACCCGGCTCTCAATGGGAAGAGCGGCGCGAAAATCAGTGATCATGTTTTGGAGATTTTTATCCTCCGGAGCACAGTTGGTGACGATAATTACATCCTTATCTTTGCGTTTGGAAGAGAAGGGAAGTACCGGCTGATAAACCGTCTTTTCATGTTGGGGCGCTCTGGCGGGTGGCGTAACAAACAGTCCGTGTTCACAGGCGAACAACAGTTGATCGAAAAAATTCCGGGCCTCCTGCCGGCCCTGTTCCGTGAGCAGGTCATCCATATCGGCAGACAGCCCCCGAACTACTTCCATTCCCAGATCAAAGCAGTTTTCTTCCACATAGCGGTGGGCCGTCACATCGTAGAAGTGCTTGGAGGTGGTGATTTGAGAGGCAAATTTTCCGGAGAGGTCTACGCCATCGGCTTTGATGAGTTCAATAAGCCGGTGAAGCTGATAGGGGGCGATAAAGGTGTAGACCGGGTAGCAGAACAGCAGCAGGTCCGCCTGTACCAGCTCTGCGCGCAGCGGAGCAAAGTTTTTCTCATAGCTTTGGATGTGCTGGCCTACCGGAAGGATGGTGAAAGAGTGTTCTGGGTGCAGAGCCTGCAAATACAGGACAGTGTGGACCGTAGTGGAGTTCTTTCCTTTGGGACTGGCGTTCAAAACAAGAATCTTCATGGTTGTTCCTCCAATTCGTGAAGAAGGCGGCTATACCAGCCAATCTCAAATTCTGCGGCGGCGATGCCGTACTGGATGGTGTATCCCTGAAAGCGCAGTACCTCAGGCCAGTTGACCCCCGAAGGCAGCTGCTGCTGGTCCATCTGTTGAAAATATGCTCGAATGGTACACAATACCCTGTGGGTCTCGTCCATCTGCCGGATATAATCACGGATGGCGGCCAGGCGTTCCTCAGGTTTGGCCAGTCCTGCGAAAAACAGCCGGGCCAGTTCCATATTTTTCACTTTGCTTGCCTGCATGGGCTGGGCCACCCAGTTGGAAAAGGCGGCTCGACCGCTGTCTGTAATGAAAAGGGTCTTCTTGCGGCGTTTACCCTCTATGGTTTCACAGATCATCACCTTGCCCTCCCTTTCCAACTTGGAAAGGGCTGTCTGTACGCTGCCCGCACTGTGGGAGCAGATCAGAGCCAGGTTTTTCTTAATAAACTGCTGCAGTTCATATCCTGTCATAGGGGAGAGCATCAGCAATCCTAAGAGAAGGTATTCCATAATATCCTCCAATATATCGAATAGAGATATTATAGAAAAAAACAGGATTTGCGTCAACCATTGCTTGACGTTGTGTTCAACAAAACTCAGCTCACTGAAATGGATGTTGGGGCAATAGAAACAAGTCAACCGCAAGCAAATGCTGCTTGCGGTTGACTGTCATTATTCCTGCCGCAGACGCTCTACTACGGAATAGCGCTGGGCGGCGCGGCAGCTCAAAACCGGGATGAGGATACCCAGTGCCCCGAACAGGGGCAGCACCACGGCGATGGGCCAGATGGTAAAGCGATAGGTGAAAAACCAGATCAGTCCGTTGAGGGCGGGACCAAGAAATGGTGCAGTGACCACAATCAGAGCCAGGGCCAGGAATGCTGCGCCTACTGTGTAGAACAGGCCCTCCAGTGCCAGCATGGTACGCAGCTGCCGAGCTGTCATACCGATGGACTGGAGCACCGCCAGCTCCCGGCGGCGGGCGGTGATGCCGGTAAGGATGGCGTTGAAGAAATTCAGCACGCCCACCAGACCCACGATGAAGCTGAGGGCGCTCCCCAGCAAAAGGAACATGCTCCGGGTGCTCTCAAATTCCCCGGCATAGGTGGCCTTGCTCTCATAGTCAAACTGAGGATTCACATTCTCTGTGTAGTCCGCCAGAAAGGCTTCCATGGCGGCGTTTGCCTCATCTGTGGTGTCAAAGGCGTAGTACATGACGGAGTCGGTTTCCGTATCCCGGAGGAAGATCTCCGCCCCCATGATAAACTCGTCGGCACCGTAGTAGCGGTAGCTCAGAGCGGATGGCACCGTTACCAGGGCGGCTACGGTGTAGTCCACATCCCGGTACTTGATCGCCCGCTCGGTGTAAGAGGCGCCTTCCGGCACGTTCTCCCAGGAACCATAAACCTCGCCGGTATTGGGATCGTAGTATTCGAACTCCTCCACATAGCGGATGGTCACCGTATCCCCCAGCCGGGCCCAATGGCTGCTCATCTCCGCCTTGCCGTAGTCGTCGGTGCTGTACACGGCGGCGATGTAGTTCCCGTCGGAATCGTTGAGCTTGGATAGATTTCCTTCCAAAACTGTTAGATGGTCCAGCGCAAAGGACTCCATGCCGTAGAGCTGTACCCGGTCAGCCAGAAGGCCGTCTTCGGTGCGATCCTTGAATGCTACCATGCTGTCCAACTGCTCCTGGGTGTTCCACCGACTCCAGATGGAGCGGTAATACTCCTCGGTGACAAACTCCAGCGCAGGGGCAGTCTTGCCGTAGACGCGGCCGCTCCCGGTGATACCGCCCTGGGCATCCACGGCGTTGATGACCTCCTCCGGTACCTCCATCTCGTCGTTAAAAGCGTCCCCGCCGGTCTGGAACTGCCCCGCGTCGGCCAGGATAAAGTCACTGGCAGTGAAGCTGGACACATATTTGTCCATGTCGAAGCCGCCTGTGAAGGTCACGGTCAGGGTCAGCAGCACCACGGCAAGGGTCAGGGACAGCACCGTGAGAAAGGTCTTGCCTCGGCTGCGGCCCAGGTTGGCCCAGGCCATGGACAGCAGAGACACGCCTTTGCCGCTCCGTTTCCCTTTCCGCTTCAGCGCCTTGCCCTCAGTGTAGCGCACCGCCTCAACTGGGGAGACCTTGCCTGCCAGACGGCCGGGACGGCGGCAGGAAATGAGCACCGTCATCAGGGCAAAAAGGGCTGCCCCCACAAAGAGAAGTGGGCTGACCGAGACCACCGTGGTCACTCCATTGAGTTGTGCGGTAATAACAGGGGTGAGTACACCGCCCAGCAGCCAGCCCAGCAGCAGACCGACGGGGATGCCGACGAGGGAGAGAAGCAGCGCCTGAGTGCGGATGATCCGCCGCAGCTGCCGGGGCGTGGTACCGATGGTTTTCAGCAGGCCATAGAAACGGATGTCTCCCGCCACGGAGATTTGGAACACATTGTAGATGATGAGATATCCGGTGAGCAGAATGAGGGCTAGCACTCCCACGATGATAGCCACCACGGTGGGGTCCAGCTTATCCGAGAGCTGCGCCCCGGTGTAGCCCCAGTTGACGCCGGTGGAGATGTAGTTCTCTCCCGCAGTTTCCGACTGATAACCGTGGTTTACCAGGATTTCCTCCAGGTCGGAGGCGATGGAGCGGGCGCCGTGTCCCAGCATCACATCCAGATTCCAGCTGCCCGTCATACCGTCGCTGCCAGGCGGGGTAACCCCCACTTCTGCCAGAATGGCGTCCACCCGGCTTTCGGGAATGAGGATGTGGTTGGCCACCACGGCCTCGTCGTACTCCCACCAGCCGCAGAGGGTAAAGGTCTGGGTCGTCTCATGGCCGTCCACATCAAAGGTGACGGTGAATTCTGCGCCGAGTTCCGGCTCCACGCCCAGCAGTTCCAGCACATGGGTGTCTGTGGCCGCCTCGTTGGTGCCCTCTTGAGGGAGGCGTCCCTCCACCGGGTCGCAGTAGCTCCAGTGGGCCTGGTTGGCATCGGAGTAACCGATCTCTACATGGGATTTGTTGAAGGGAGCCTGGGTGGGCATCCCCAAAAATCGCCGCAGGCCCCACTGGTCAATCAGCGGATCGTCCTTCAATTCCTCAAACTGTTCCTCCGTCAGATATTTAAGCGTGCCATGGGACCAGCCTCCGGCCTGGCGGAAGTTGTTTTGCTGGATACCCTCATTGATGGAGAGGGCAATGGTAAAGAGGGAAGTAAAGAGTAGCGCCGTTAGGGCGATGGCCAGCACTGCTACGATGTTCCGGGTGCGGCTGGCGAGAAGAGAGCGCAGGCTCAGGCGGCGGATGCAGCTGCGGTTGGAGACCTTCATACTGTCCGCCCCCTTACCGCGTTACGATTCGCCCGTCCTCGATGCGGACGATACGGTCGGCCATCTGGGCGATCTCCTCGTTATGGGTGATCATTACCATAGTCTGAGCAAACTTCTGGCCGGTCACCTTCATCAGGCTGAGCACGTCCTGGCTGGTTCGGCTGTCCAGATTGCCGGTGGGCTCGTCAGCGAGAAGAATGGCAGGCTTGGTGGCCAGGGCCCGGGCAATGGCCACACGCTGCTGCTGACCGCCGGAGAGCTGATTGGGCAGGTTTTGGAGCTTTTTCTCCAGACCCAGGGTGGCGATGACCTCCTGTACGTAGGCCTCATCTACCTTGCTTCCGTCCAGCTCCACCGGCAGGACGATGTTTTCCCACACGCTGAGTACCGGCACCAAATTGTAGGACTGGAATACAAAGCCGATCTTCCGGCGGCGGAAGATGGTCAGGGCCTCGTCCTTTAGAGCAAAAATGTCCTTGCCGTCCACAGCAACGGTGCCCGAGGTGGGCCGGTCCAGCCCACCCAGCATGTGGAGCAGGGT
This sequence comes from Flavonifractor hominis, assembly GCF_040095835.1. Classification (NCBI taxonomy): domain Bacteria; kingdom Bacillati; phylum Bacillota; class Clostridia; order Eubacteriales; family Oscillospiraceae; genus Flavonifractor; species Flavonifractor hominis. Next base: position 519,026 of record NZ_JBBMFT010000001.1, on the reverse strand, counting down.
GGACTTGCCGGAACCGGAGGTGCCCACAATGGCCACAAACTCTCCCTGCTCAATGCTCAGATCCACGCCGTCCAGGGCCTTTACCTGGGTGTCCCCGGAGCCGTAGTATTTTTTCAGATCATGGGTCTGTAAAATCGTCATGGCTGTTTTCCTCCAATAAAAAAGTCTGTACCGTCTTGTGACAATACAGACTTTAACATGGAAATCTGTCCTGATACTTTCGAGAATGTGACAGTTTTGAAAGAAGTCAGCATCGGTTTGGTCAATGTATCGCTCTGGCCCGGACCAACAGCATCATGGGCCGGCGCAGCTCGTCCCGCATGCCGGGAATGTCCAGCATTTCCGCAGAGGGCTCCGCCTCCTCCACTGCTTCCAGGACAAAGCCACTGCGCAGTAACCCCATTAGGATTTGGGTGAGTGTGTGGTGCTGCTTGCGGACCTCGCAGCCCAGAAAATGAGTGATCCGCTCCCCAGGCATGAAATACTGATCGATGGGCCAATACAGCGGCGTGCCATCTTCATCATAGGCCCAATCCTGCCCCACGCCGGCGGTGAAGACGGGGTGCTCAATGTTGAACAGAAAGATTCCATCTTTCTTCAACGTCCGATGGACTTTTTTAAAAACGGAGTCCAAGTCCTCGATGTAGTGCAAAGCCAGATTGGAGACCACGCAGTCCCATACGCCCTCTGGGTACTCATATTCATCGATCCCACAAACCCGATAGAGGATGCTTTCCCCACTGTTGCGGCGTTTGGCTTCCTCGATCATTTTCTGGCTTAAATCAATGCCCAGCACCTGCCGGGCGCCCTGCTCCACGGCGAACTTGCAGTGCCACCCATAGCCGCAGCCCAGATCCAGTACGGACTTTCCCTCCAGCGGCGGGAAAAGGGGCTTGAGCTGATGCCACTCTCCCGCTGCGGAAAGTCCGGCCTGGCTGCGGGGCATCTGCGCGTATTGCTGGAAAAATGCTTCGTTTTCATATTCGTTTCTCACAGTTTCTTCCTCCTGTGCTCTGCTTCCCTAGGCCTCCCGGGGAACATAGAGCGAAAATGAACTCCCTATCCCGGGTGTGCTTTCTACCTTCACATAGCCGCCCTGCTTTTCGGCGATCTGCCGGGTGAGGTAGAGGCCGATTCCCACGCCCTCTGCCTGCCAGGCGCCGGGGGCGCGGTAAAACCGTCCGAAAATTTTGGCCTGCTCCTCCTCGAAAATGCCCGGGCCGGTATCAGTCACCCGGATGGCGGAGAACAGCTCATAGTTTTTTACCTCCACCGTCACAGCACCGCCGGGCGGTGTGTACTTAACGGCGTTGTCCAACAGGTTGCACACCGCTTCCTCCGTCCACTTGGGATCAAAGACGGCAGAGCCCTCCGCCTGTCCAACGGTCAAAGAAATGCCCCTTTCTGCCGCCTTGGGGGCATACTGGGCGGCAGCGCGTTCCACTACCGGGGAAATTTCGCCGGGCTGGGGGTGGAGGGCCAGGATCCCCGTCTCCAGCCGGGAGGTCTTGACCAGGGCCTCAATGAGTGTCTGAAGCTTTTCCGCCTGGGCGGAGATGGCGGCGGCACAGTCCGTTCCCTGGGGCGTGAGCGGCTGTTCCGAGAGCAGCTGGGCATACAGCTGAAGATTGGCCACCGGGGTCTTGGTCTGGTGGGAGATATCGGAGATCAGAGCGCTGATCTGGTCCTTCTGCTCCCGCACGTTCCGTTCAGACAGGGCGCTGGCTGCCAGATACCGCCCCAGCCGGCTTTCCAGAGCGGAGAGGCGGCTCTCGTCAAAGGTTTTTTCGGAAAAGCTGCCGTTTATGGCTGCAGTAAGCATATCATCCAGCCGCCGGATGGTGCGGGCGATCCGCCAGCGGTCATAGACGACCACGGCCAGGGCCAGCAGCAGGGCGGTAACCATCACAAGATATCCGGTCATGGCTTCACCGCCCAGGTGTAGCCGATGCCATACACCGTTTTCAGATATTCCGGCTTGGAGGGATCGGCCTCCAGTTTGCTCCGCAGCCGCTTGACTGTGACAGACAGGGCGTTTTCCTCCACAAATTCCGCGCCGTCCGTCCACACACGATCCACCAGTGTGGACCGGGGAACGGCACGTCCCCGATTCTCCACCAGTACCCGCAGCAGTTTCTGCTCGGTTTTGGAGAGCTCCACCAACCTGCCGTCCCGGCGAAAGTCCATCTGTTCAAAATCAAAGGCAAAGGGACCCACGGACAGGGGAGAGGAGACCTTGGGAGCGCTTCGACGGAGCTGTGCATTCACCCTGGCCCGGAGTATTGCCAGAGAGAAGGGCTTGGTGATGTAGTCATCCGCTCCAGCCTCCAGTCCGGTGACCTCGTCCAGTTCCAGGTCGTTGGCGGTGAGCAGGATCACCGGAGTGGCATCGCCCTCTGCCTGCATCTGACGCAGCAAGTCCAGACCGCTGCCATCGGGGAGATTTACGTCCAGAATCAGCAGGTCAAACCGATCTTCTGCCAGCGCTTCCCGAGCCTTGGCCAGGCTTGAGCGGCAAATGACGGATGTCTCCGGCCCCGTTAGAGCCATAGTGATTCCCCGCCCCATGGTTTCGTCGTCCTCCAAAAGAAAAATGCGTTTCATGTTCGGTCCTCATCATTCGTTGTTTCCGTTTGGCTTATGGTGTTCCATTATAACACAAGTTCTGACGTTAGAACATGGAGATCGGTTGCCGACTATGGGAAGCTATGATAAAATCTACCTGCCGCGGCCAACCGAACCGGATTTGACGAACAGAATGGAGAACGACATGAAAGAAGTAGATCCCAAAAGTACCGCCCGGGCGCTGGCCTTTGAACTCTGGAGGAAGGCCCCCATGCCTATGGTGACCCTGATGAAGACGCTGGATGTGACCCCGCTGGTGCGCATGAGCCGGAAACGGGGTTATAAATTTCATATGCTCCTGTGCTGGTGCATTGGAAAGACAGCGGCCCGGACGGCAGACTTCTACCTGCTTCCGGTGGGAGACAAACTGATGCAGTACGACCAGCTGGCGGTCAATACGGTGGTGAACACCCGGGATGGTGGTATCGCTACCTGCGATATTCCCGTTTCCGCTGACTTGGAGCAGTTCAATCGAGACTACTTGAGGCTCACTGGGCAGGTTCACGTGAGCGGAGAGAGCTTTGAACTGGGCGAGGAGTATATGGTGATCGGCACCTCCGCACTGGCGGGGTATGAGATCGACGGCGCGGTGAACATTTATGCCGGGTGCTACAACAATCCATTCCTCATCTGGGGCAAATATCGAAAAAAGTGGTTCCACGCCACCTTGCCGGTATCCTTCCAGTTTCACCACACCCAGATGGATGGAATCCCAGCCGCGGAATTTTTAGAGCGGCTGCAGCAGGAGATCCATCAAATTTAAAACTTCCCCTTGACTCTGACGCTCCGTCAACTGATACAGTAACCCAAGGGAGGGATGTTCATGGAGTATTCCATTCAGGAACTGTCGCGCCTGTCCGGGGTGACCACCCGCACCTTGCGCTGGTACGACCAGATCGGGCTGCTGAAACCCAGCCGGGTAGCAGAGAGCGGCTACCGTTATTACGGCAGGGAAGAGGTAGACCGGCTGCAGGACATTCTCTATTACCGGGCCCTCGGGGTGGAGCTGGCCCGGATCAAGGAATGTCTGGACGATCCCGCCTTTGACCGTCTGGCCGCCCTAAAACGCCACCTGGCCTCTTTGGAGGCAGAGCGGGAGCGGCTGGAGAAGCTGATCCAATCGGTGAAAGATACCATTGGGGCGGAAGAAAGGAACGAGATCATGAACGACGAGCAGAAATTTGTGGTGTTTAAGCAGCAGGCCGTGGCCCATAACGAAGAAACTTATGGAGCGGAGATTCGCGCCAAGTACGGCAACCAAGAGGTGGACGAGGCCAATGCCGCGGTGATGAACCTGACCCAGGAACAGTATCAGGAGTGGATGGATCTGGGGCGGGAGATTCAGGAGCGGCTGGAAGCGGCTGTCCAGACGGGCTTGACCCCAGAGAGCGAGGAGGGCAAGGAGATTACTGCCCTCCACCGTCGGTGGCTCACCATTACCGGGAACCGGTATGACCCGGCCAAACATCGTGGAATTGTGGAGCTGTATGTAATGGATGAGCGGTTTACCGCCTACTACGATAAGCGATTTCACGGCTGTGCCCGTTTCCTGAGGGACGCGGTGGTTTATTGGGCAAAGTAAGAATGAAGCAGGCCCTCGGCAAAACGCCGGGGGCCTTATGAAGGAGAACAGGGTATGCTGGCTCCACAGGCTGTACCAGGCATGATCCAGTACCTCCATGTCCTCCAGGTAGTTTCCGGTGCTCGGAATAGCCGGGAAGATAGGCAGCAGCACAAAGGCCAGCCATACCGGGGAGCGGCGGCACATTTGCATTTCCGCTTTCAGGCAACGCAGCAGCATCTCTCACACCTCTCCGCCATTGGAGCTGGACGGAGGGGCCGCCCGCAGAGCCATAAAACACGAAAAGCACATCGGCAGGATGGCAAAAGGCCATCTGCTGGATGTGCTTTTCTCTATCAGAAGGACAATTCCATGAGCTACAATGAGCAAGAGATAACAGATACCGGTGTTCCCGTGTCAGGCTGACCCATAGCGAAATCACAGATATCCGTTGTAAAGGGCAAAGAGTGGTGTACAGCCAGAGGACACAGCGGAGTACATCAGGGGCCGGTGAATGTAATTCTCCCGACATGTCCGTAGGAAGCCGCACAGCCCTGCCGTTATTTCTCATCGCTTCCGTTTCTGGGCCGCACGCAGGACTCAATGATGTCGGCAATCATCTCCACCTCATCCGTACAGTCCCGCCGCAGCCACTCCCTGACAATTGCGATGATACCCTCCACATAGTAGGCCATGTAGTAGGGACAGTGAGCAGCTGGAACCTCAAATCGCTCCAGAATGGGGCCGAGGATATGCTGCTTCAGGTCCCCATATCGTGTATGGGCCTGCATACTGCCTGGGTTCCGGAAGGCCGCCCAGTAGACTTTTTTGTTGTCCCGGATGAAGCGGAGGTAGGGAAGAAGGTATTCGCGGGTGACCAGCACCAGGTCTTCCCGTTCCCGGCTGCCCATATTCCCCAGGACCTCCTCTTCCTGCTGAGGGAAATAGGAGAGGAAACGCTGGTTGATCATCTCCAATGTCTCATTCACCAGGTCGGAAATGGTCTCATAGTGCAGATAAAAGGTGGAGCGGTTCACACCGGCCTGGTGGCAGATCTCTTTCACTGTGATATACTCCAGTGCCTTCTCCTCCAGCAGGGCCAGGAGCGCCTCGTCCATCCGCAGGGCGGTATTGAAGTATTTGCTTTCGGACTTGTTCATCTGCCGCCCTCCTCTCTGGTTACTCTGCCGATTCGCTGATCTCCCGGGCCAGCTGCATGATTTCAAAGGCATACTTTTCCTTGCCGGACCGCAGGAGCTTTCTATAGATGGGGTAGTTCAGGCCCACGCCGACGATGCCCAGGATCCCGAGAAGGATTCCGGCACCCGTCATCAGGATGCCGCCCCCTCCGATCACCTGCATGGAAAGGCACATCCCAAGGCCGAGGACCAGGGTCATCAGGACGCCGAAGCTGTATGCAAAGATGTTGGCCGGGCCCTTCGCTTTCCGGTCCAGCTTTCTCAGGGCGACGACCTTGGAGGTATCCTTAGGGGCGTATTCGTTGGCAATGGCTTCTGCAAAAATTTTATCCGTGTTCATGGTGATGTTCTCCTCTTACAATCATTCTTCGCAGCTGCTGATATGATCATAAGGGATGTAAGACAAAAAGAGAACAACACGGTTTGGGTTTTGTGCTGATTTCAAGAACTCTGTATCGTAAAAAAGAGCCGCGATCCGGATACCCATCGTATCAGAATTGCGGCTCTTATGATATGTCTAGACCGCCCGGCCAGCCAGATAGGCGTCCAGCCGCACCTCGACATTTTCCTGCAGGTTGCGATAGAAAAACTGGTAGTCATACAGGTGGTACACACCGTCGGAGAAGATGGGCAATACCGGCGGATATTCCTCCGGCGTTACATCCGTCACCTTTAAAGCGCCCCGCTCCGAATCAATATAGGCTCCGGTGAGCTGGGGAATCTCGGTAACAATGTTACCGTCATAATCGGTAAAGCAGGCGCCCAGGTTTTCCTCTTTCCCGGCGGTTGTACCGTCGGTTTTCCAGTTGAGGGGATTGATGGCCAGGGTGCGGGTTCCGGCGGGAATCATCAGGGAATCGGTGACCGTTTCTGCTTCACTGTTGAAGGAGACGATCACCCCGGTGTCGTCTTCACCGGAGGCAAACCGGAGGTGGGGATACTCCGCCAGCTCCTCCTCCGTGATGCTCCAGCCGATGGCGTAGCAGGCCACCAACAGGTCGTTGACCTCCTCATCGGCAAAGCAATCTTTCAGCAGGCGGATGCTCATGTCGGCTCCCTGGGAGAATCCGGCCAGGATGATAGGCTGGCCCTCGTTGTAGTGTTCCAGATAGTAAGTAAAGGCGTCTTTCACGTCCTCATAGGCAATCGACAGGTAGGCTTCCCGTTCCTCGATGGGCAGTTCATAGACGTTCAGACCCACCTGCCGGTAGTAGGGGGCAAAGAATCGGGCATTCTGGTCGTAGATGCCTTTTTCCATGTTGGTGGCACCCAGAAAATCGCTTTTGGTGGTCTCGTCATCCATAGACATGTTGAAATCGCCCTCTTCGCCGCCGTAGACGGTAGGACAGATGAAAAACACATCCGCATCCGCGGTTTTGTCAGTTTCCAGATAGGCCCAGTTTTCTTCTTGAGCATACATGGAGGGTTGTTCTTCGGGTGTTCCGCACCCCGCCAGAGTGAACACCAGGATCAGGGCCAAGAGCAGTACCGTCGTTTTCTTTCCCATAGATAAATAATCCTTTTTTATCCTTTGCATAATTTCGGAGAACGCCCAGGTAATGATCCTTTGGGGACGGGCATCCTGAGTGTTTACTATAACACAAAAGAACACCGTAAAACAACTCTCCGGTTTCTGTTTTTGGCCTGGCTTCCTTTATTTCTCGCCTAGAGTGCGCACAGGGTTTTGATGCCGCCATTGGTCCATACGTTCCCGCCGCTGCCACACAGGCGCATTTTTCCGAAGAAGATAGGTCTTATTTCTTTTCTACCGGGATCCAGACCTCACAGTAGTAGTCCTGACCTTGGGTACCGTCCTCAAATTTGCTGGCGTCGCTGTACATCTCCACATTGATTCCGGCCGCGATCTTGTAGTCGAGGTTCGTGGGCAGCCACTGGGAGAAGATCTGCTGGTTCAGGCCCTGGAGAGCCTGGGGCATCCGGCCAATGCAGGGGAACACCGCCCAGGTATGGGCCGGGATGGTACGAGTGGTGAAGCCGTCCGGGATCTCCTTGGCGGGGTCGTAGTTGTCAGCGATGAGATATTCAAACTCATTGCCGCCCATGCTCTCGTCCAGATTGATGCCGTACATGCCGCACACCACGTTGCCGCCGCCTGCGGCGAAGTGCTCCGCCCAGAACTGGGGAACCTGGGCCACCGCGTCCTCATACTTGAAGGTCTTTGCCCGGCAGAGCACCGTAAACGCTTCTTTTTTCATAATCTTGCAATCCATGTTTTGACCACCTTCCAATGTCACTTTGATCCGAAGCGGAGCAAAAGAACGGACCGCGCCTCCGCTTTTTCTCAGTGCGGCAGGTGTGAGGCCGTGGAAGCGGGCAAAAGCCTTGGTAAAGCTGTCCGGCGAGTCATAGCCGAACTCCAGTGCGATGTCGATGATCTTTCGGTCCGTCGCAAGGACCTCCAGCCCGGCGGCGGAGAGCCGGCGTTGACGGATGTAGTCGCCCACCGTCATGCCGCACAGCATGGCAAAGCCCTTCTGAAAGTAAAAGGGGGACAGGGCCGCCTGCTGTGCGATGTCCCGGATGGTCAGTTCCGCCCGGAGATGTTCCTCGATATACCGGATCGCCTGATGAATGCTTGTTACCCAATCCATTGCTCACACCGTCCTTCTGGATTCAGCATACCGGAAACAAGCGGCCCCTGCCCGATTTTCTATGCTCATGTTTGTCCGGTGGCCTTTAAGAAGTGTGGAGTTAAAACATGTTATACGTTTTTCCGCGTCATAAAAATGCCGACAAGTGCCGCAAGCAGCACAATGGGGGCCAGCCTGACGAACAGCCATTCAAATGCGTGAAAGACCGTGCCGACAACGGCCGTTTCCGGATCACGAAAGTCCCAACCCAGGTAAGGACTATTGGCTACGACCAGGGCCGCTGAAATTACCACAATAACCGCGCATAGTGCGATCAGCGACCAATGAAGGAACGCTTTTTGCGTGGCCGCTCTCCGTGCAAACTGCAAATTGATGATTTCCAGTTTTTCGGAGAGGACTTTGACCGTGTCCACCTCCGATTCTATCACATTCTCTCCCAGCAACGTGCTCACAGGTGTCTCCAGGGCTTCGGACAGGGCAATCAACAGATCCGAATCCGGGACGGACAGTCCTTGCTCCCATTTGGAGACCGTTTGCCGCACCACATTCAGTTTTACGGCAAGCTCCTGTTGGGAAAGCCCTTTTGATTTCCGGATTGTTTTTATGTTTTCGCTTAACATGAGGGATAACTCCTTTCGCACAGGTGTTACCGCTATTGTAGGGAGAATGGCCCGTTGCCGCAAGCAACGCAGATTAACACGGCCTATTTCAGCAATTCCTTCCGCAAATCGTCCAGATACAGCTTCTGCTGCCGCTTCAGATAGCCAGGAACAAAGGGGCGCATCCACCAGTGCTTGGCATTGACGGTCTCCGTGCAGGTCAGGAAGGCGCCGTCCTGTGCTGCCTCAAAAATCCCCTCCCAGGAGCCCGACATGTTGCCGTTCTCCATGGTAAAGGTCCAGAGGTGGAGCGACTCACAGGCTGTGACGGTAAACTCCGTGGCATAGCCGCTTTTGGTGTGCTCCACAAAATGGGTTCCGTCCAGGAATTCCACTCGTGCCAAATCACTGCGCCAGGTGGTATGGGTAAGGTCAGTCACGGTCTGCCACACCTGTTCCAACCGGCAGGGGAGATGGACGGTCACCTTGGAAGTCGCCATAGGATCACTCCTTCTTCGGTTTCTTATTGAGCTTCAGACTGATGCCCCGGCAATCCGCCGCCTCCTGAAGCAGTGTCACGGCGGCGAGGGCACGCTCCTTGACAGGCTGTTCGCCCAGCTCCGGCTGGTTTTCCAGAGCGGTCATCACGGAACACAAATCCTCCAGAGACAGGAGATACACCGCCGTGTTGAACAAGGTCTTGCGGCGTCCATCGTTGTAATGGGCCAGAAGTTCCTCTAACATCGCCCGCTTTTCCTCCAACTGGGCAAGGTAAGCATCCAGACCCAGTTCTCGGGCCAGAGCAATATCCTGCTGCCGGTTCCGGTGCGGGACAAAGGAATCCCCGTCGTCGAAGCCCTCGTAGCGGGGACAGGGATACTCCGGGCACTCCCAGCAAAACGGAACGCCGCTGTGCTCCAGGGAGCATTTGGCAATGGCGCAGCTCTGGTTGCCTGTTCCGCCGCCGCAGCCCGGACAGTAGCCGCCCAGATGCATGGAGCACAGGGCACAGTTGAGACCACACAGAGAGAAACGGGTTTCTGTACGGGTAAAGCCTTTCATAGTACCCTCCTGATTGGGTGCCGGATGACGGTTTTCAGCCGTTCCGGCCTGCACCGCCGCACATCACTCAAATAGATCTCATGGTGATACCGGCCTTCTCCAAAGTCCTCTTCATAGCCTTGGGCCTTGGCGTATTCCTCCATGGCAGACACGGTGGCAGGCTCGTTGTCATAGGGGCCGATGTGCATGCACTGGACGCACAGGCCTTCTTCCCAGGGAAAGAACTCCACCTGGGAGAAATCCTGCTGTTTCTTTTCCGTGGTCTCCCGGATGGCCCAGTCAAAGACCTCTTTTGTCACGAACTCCGGCAGGCGGATGAGGGAGATCCACTGAAAATCCTGTTTATGGGCGTAGTCTACTCCATAGATGCCATCCTGCCACCACAGGCCCTCAAGAGGGGGGACCACGTAGTCAAAATAGCCCTCCAGTTGGTGTTTGCCCAGTTTGCTCATTTTGATGGTGAAGGCTACGGCGTAGAGCATCCCCAGGGCCTGCTTATAGGTGCCGTCTTCCTCGTTGGGATCGCCATGGCCCCGCGCGGCCAGGAAGTTTATAGCGGGTACGGTGACGATGCCCGGCATCTTGGGTGGCAGATAGAATTCCTTGTATTCTTTCTTATAGTCAAAGGCCATGGTCATTTCCTCCGTTTTGTGGGCTGTGCCTGAAGCGCCAGACAGGTAAGGCGGGTGAGAGCGGTCATGGTGTCCCGGTCGTCCACATCCTCCACCCAGATGTAATCCTTGGCCCCCTCATAGGGCGGGACTTTGGGCAGGTCGGGGAACGCCGCTTCGCCCTGTGGGGTGACTTTTACGAAAAACTGGTCGTCACAGATAACGCCGAAGAACACCTCATCGCAGTAAAGGCCGTATTCGCCGAACATCTTCCGGCTGCGGATGGTTCCGGCCTCCCGTAGCTGCTCGGCCACATAGTTTACAAAATCCTTATGAGATGCCATGTCAACTCCTCCTGTAACGGTCGGCCAGCGTTTTTGTCAACGCCCCAAGCTGCTTCCGAAGTTCTTCCGGTTCCAGCAGCTCCGCCTTGTCCCCGAAGGTCAAAACCCAGCTGAGCACGCTGTCCGCATCGGGAAAGCCCCCGGTAAAGCGCAGTTTGCCGTCCGGCTCCACAGTGAAGCGGTCCGCGCCGTACTCCTCCACCAGCCGCCAGCGGCAGGTCGGGTCAAAGAGAACGGTGACCTGATATTTTATTGGAAAGACCCGCTCTGGTTCCAGGTCGGGCAAAGGGGAGGAACGAGGGGGAAAGGGATCACCGGCGGTGAGCCCCATCATGCGGTTTAATTTGAACAGGCGGAAATCCTTCCGCATTTGGCACCAGCCCCAGACATACCAAGCAGACCAGTGGAACACCAGGTAGCAGGGCTCGACGGTACGCACCGATTCCTCCTTGGGAGAGAAATAGGTAAAGCGGATGGCGCGGTGCTGCTCAATGGCTTCCTGAATCAGCTCAATTTTCGGCGGCAGGCTGGTTTTGTACCAGGAAGACAGGTCAATGAGCATGTGGCTGCCGCCGGGTACCAGTTCACCTGTTCCGGCGGACAACTTCTCCATCAGCTGCGCATAGCGTCGGGTACCGCTGACGCTGTCCAGGCTCCGGAGCCCTGACAGGATGGCCTGCATCTCGGGAGTGGTAAGTACCGTACGGTCCACACGATACCCCTCCATGATGGAGATGCCGCCGCCCGCGCCCTGGGTGGTGGAGATGGGAATACCGGCCCGGCACAGGGACTCGATGTCCCGTTGGATCGTCCGTCGGGACACCTCGAACTGTTCCGCCAGCTCCGGAGCGGTAACTTTTTCCCGCTGGAGCAGGATGGACAGGATGCCGATGAGCCGCTCTATCTTCATGTGCCGCACCGCCTTTCCTGAGCTTTTCTGTATTATACCATAGGAATGCGACAACGGTATGTCATGTCTCTTCTGCCTTGTTCTTTTTACAACTCTTGGGTACAATAGGGACAATGGAGGGGATGCCCATGGGAAAAATTGTGTTATATCTCGCCATCAGTGTGGATGGGTATATTGCCGACGAGCAGGGCGGCGTGAGCTGGCTGGTGGGCGACGGCAGTGAGCCGGATGCTCCCGGCAGTTACCCGGCATTTTTGGATACGGTGGACGCCATCGTCATGGGATGGACCACCTATCACCAGCTGGTCACAGAGCTCTCCCCGGACAGCTGGCCCTATGAAGGCCGACCCTGTTATGTAGTGACCCACCGGCAGGAAGAGAATCAGGAAGATATTTTCTTTTGGAATGGGGAGTTGACTGACCTGGTGGACAAGCTGAAATTGGAGCATAAGGGCACTGTCTGGATCTGCGGCGGCGCGTCCGTGGCTGGGCAGCTTTTGAAAGAGAGCCGCATCGATCAGTTGTGGCTGTCGATCATCCCCACCGTGCTGGGCAAAGGCGTGCGGCTGTTCCCAGAGTTTCCACAGGAACTGCCGCTGAAGCTGGTGGGGACGGAACATTGGAACGGGATCGTGGATCTGGTGTACGAAAAGCGGTGATAAGCGATGGGTGAGCAATTTATCAATCTGACGGAAGAAAATTTAGCGCAGGAGCATCTATGCTGCATCATCCGCAGCAAGAAGCCCCATCCCGGCGTGGAGGCCAAGCGGGCCTGGCTCAAAGAGCGGCTGAAAGAAGGCCATGTGTTCCGCAAGCTGGACGCTAAGGGCGTGGTGTTCATCGAGTACGCCCCGCTGGAGACGGCCTGGGTGCCGGTGGAGGGAGAGAACTATCTCTATATCTACTGCCTGTGGGTCACCGGGGACTTCAAGGGCAAGGGCTACGGCAGGCAGCTGATGGAGTATTGCCTGGCCGATGCCAGGGCCAAGGGAAAGTCCGGCGTGTGTATGCTGGGCGCGGAAAAGCAGAAGGCCTGGCTCTCGGACCAGGCCTTCGCGGAAAAATACGGGTTTGAAACGGTGGACGCCACTCCGGACGGCTACCGGCTGCTGGCCCTCACCTTTGACGGAACGAAGCCACGCTTTGCGGAGAACGCCAAACGGCTGGAGATGGAAAATCAGGAACTGACTATCTATTACAGTTCTCAGTGTCCCTACATCCATCAAAGCGTGGAGCTGGTGCGCAAGACTTGTCAGGAGCTGGAGGCGCCCTATACCCTCATTCCGGTGGACACGCTGGAAAAAGCCAAGGCTTTGCCCTGTGTGTTCAACAACTGGGCGGTATTTTATCAGGGCAAGTTCGTGACGGTGAATCTGCTGGACGCCGCCGCGCTGAAGCGGCTTCTGAAAAAGTAGGGCAGGCTATGGAAATCCGAAAAGTTGAGAAGAATAAAAAACAGTACCTGAATTTGCTTCTGCTGGCGGACGAGCAGGAGGACATGATCGACCGCTATCTGGAGCGTGGGACCATGTATGTGCTGGAGGATGATGGAGTCGTGGCCGAATGTGTGGTGACGGACGAGGGCGGCGGCGTTCTGGAACTGAAAAACATTGCCGTAACGCCGGACTGCCAGGGCAAGGGTTACGGAAAAGCTCTGGTTGACTTTCTCGTTCGAACCTACATAGGACAGTATACGGTGCTGCAGGTGGGCACCGGGGACAGCCCCTCTACTATCCCGTTTTATGAATCCTGCGGTTTTTACAGGCATCATCTGGTTAAGAACTTTTTCACTGATTACTATGACCACCCCATCTATGAGTGCGGGGTTCAGCTGGTGGATATGGTGTATCTGCAAAGAGAGATGTAAAAAATGTGGAGTGTCCCGATAGACACTCCACATTTTTTAATATCCGGGATGCTTTACAGCTTCAGTCCTTCTGCCCAGGCTTTCAGTTCGGCCTCGTTCAGGCGGCCATTGAGCATTCGGCCATCCACAATCTTGGCACCGGGGGCACTGGAGCGTAGCCCGACCGCCGACTTGCCCAGACCGCTGCCGCCGGAGGTGGCGAAAAGAACGATGGTCTTACCGGAGAAATCGTATGCCTCCAGGAAGGTGTTGAGGATGGTGGGAGCCACATACCACCACACGGGGAACCCCAGGAAAATTGCATCGTGACTGCCCACCGGGGCATCCGTGTCGGCCAGAGCGGGGCGGGAGTGGGCATCCTTCATCTCTACGCTGGAGCGGGAACTCTTGTCCATCCAGTTCAGATCGGCGCTGGTGTAGGGAACGGCGGGTTTGATCTCATAGAGCTCCCCACCCACGGCACTTGCCAGAGTCTTCGCCGCCTTGGCGGTGGTGCCGGTAGCGGAAAAATAAGCAACCAATGCGTTCATACGAATAACCTCCTTACGCATCTTCTGGCTCCATTGTAAATCCAGCGCTCAGAAATGTAAAATACTCATTTTCTATTTACAATTATTCTATAAAGGCATTTTTATCTTGCGGGAACCGGGTGGGAATGGTAGGATGAAACAAGGAGGGATTCCCATGGAACTGCGTGTTTTGCGATATTTTCTGGCGGTAGCCCGGGAGGAGAACATCACCAAGGCTGCAGCCATGCTCCATCTGACCCAGCCTACCCTGTCCCGGCAGCTGATGCAGCTGGAGGAGGAACTGGGGGTACAGCTCTTTCACCGCAGTCGCTACCATATCGTCCTGACGGATGAGGGGATGCTGCTGCGCCGCCGGGCCCAGGAACTGGTGGACTTAGCGGACAAAACAGCCCGGGAATTTGCCGCCCGGGAGACAGAACTGATGGGAGAGATCGCCATCGGGGCAGGGGAGACCCGGAGCATGAGCTGCCTCTCCCAGGCCATCCGCACTTTTCGGGAGCGCTACCCCAAGGTCACCTTCCGTATCTTCAGCGCCAACGCCGACGATGTGAAGGAGCGTTTGGATATGGGACTGCTGGACATGGGACTGCTGACGGAGCCTGTGGATGTGGGCAAGTATGCTTTTTGCCGGATGCAGGAGAAGGACCGCTGGGGCGTATTAGTGCGGAGGGATTCTCCCTTAGCAGAGTTAGAAGCAGTTACGCCGCAGGATTTGGAATCGGTTCCTCTGCTGGTCAGTGGACGGGAGAGTGTACAGCGGGAGCTGGCCAGTTGGTTTGAGGATCGTTGGGATCGTCTGCAAATTGCCGCAACCTTCAACCTGATCCTCAACGCTGCTAATATGGTACGCTGCGGGGTTGGAGCGGCACTGGGCTTCGATCTGAACCTGGCCTTTGATGATCTCCGGTTCCTGCCCCTTTCTCCGGCTATGGAGACGGGAACGGTACTGGTCTGGAAAAAAGATCAGGCGTTGACTCCGGTGGTAGAGGCCTTCCATCAGCACATAAAAAATGTTCAACAGGCATATTAAAAGAAAGAAAATAAGCATTAGACATAGTAAACGAACCGCTTTAGAATGTGGGTGTCCGAGATAAGACGCCCACATTTTTTCGTTTGGAGGCTTCGATATGACCATACAGCAGGTGAGCGAGCGCTATCGCATCCCTATGCACATTCTGCGGGGATATGAGAGTTGGGGTTTGTGCGGCGCGGTGAAAAAGGTGATGGGCGATTGGCAGTATGGCGACGCCGATCTGGAGCGGCTGAGCACCATCATGACCCTCCACGACATTGGATTTACCGTGGGGGAAGTAGAGGTCTATATGCGCCTTTTGCTAGAGGGAAATCATACGGCAGCTCAGCGTCTCAGAATGCTGGAGGAAAAGCGCAGTGCCGCCCTGGAGGAAATCCATTTCAAGGAGCGCCAACTCCAGCGGCTGGATTACCTGCGCCATGAAATTCGAAAGCTACAAGGAGGGAAGAAGGAATGAAGCAAGTCTTTGCTGCGCTGACCGCTTTGCTGCTGCTCTGCACCATGACAGCCTGCGGCGAGTCATTAAATTTGCTCGTCCTGGGGCAGATATGCCCGGATGGTATAACGGCGCCGCCCGGCTGTGGACGTTCCGTATTGGATGGCCTGCTGGGGGCATTCATTTATGCAGCGCAGGCATTGGAAACACTGGGATGCCCATACCGGCTTTCTGTCCCGGAGGGAAATAGCAGACGCCGGACAGTTCCTGACGCACTGGCCGCACCCGTTGCAGCTGTTTCCGGAAAAGAATGGTTTCGTGCTTCGGGCAAATTTGTTAAATCCAAAGTTGGCAAGATAAGACTTCACTCCGGCCAATGCTCCCTCGTGGACCCGATAGACCCGCTCCTGCCGTCGGATCTCCTGGGCCATCCGCTCCAGCTCCGCTCGGGCGGAGGTGATGGTTTGGAGGATCTCAGCCTCCGTATCGGTATCGGAACCGATGATGTAGTTGTTGGGCATCAGTAAGCTATAGCTGCTGCTCAGAGGATACAGCTTGGAAAACTGCTTCATGGTAAGTCCGGCGTCCCCGCCACAGGTGCAGATACCGAAGGTGAACACCTGGGACTTGGGCAGCTTTTTTGCAAAGTCGACGATAAACTCCGGGGCACCCCAGGCATAGACCGGAAAGACAAAGCCGATCTGCTTGGCGTTGTCCATATTCGGTAGTTCTTCCAGGTTAACAATATCATAGGCCGCATCGCCAGTGAGGCGGGCCATTTGCCGGGCCACCCACGCCGAGTTACCGGTTCCAGAAAAATAGAAAATCATCTTTTATGCTCTCTTCCTTTGTATGCCGCGGGATTTTAAATATAATGGATCAGATGGACTTATCATACTGTCAGCACCCTGACCTGTCAATGATAGGCCATCAAAAGGACATTGACAGACGGTGGCACGCGGTATAGTATTTACTGTAAGAAAGCGAGGTGAGCACGATGTTGTTCGGAAAATTCTGTATTGATTTCGGCTCCGTACAAGTGGATACCACAAAACATTGTGCGGAGCCTTTTCGGACTGTCAAGTTGTAAAACCGGGAGGCCGGGGCAGAACATCTCTGCCTTTGGTTTTTGTACCCTTTTTGCAGACTGACAGGGCAAGATAGTTTATTTTGGGCCGCGGACGATGTTTTGTCCGCGGCCTTTTGTTATGCCCATTTCAGGGGCGATGGAACAGAGGGCGCACAGCATTGTGCTGCCCTCTGCCCTTTTGAAAGGAAGATATTACATGACCCAAAAACAAGATTTATTGACCGGGAGCGTACCCAAAAAACTGATCCGGTTTGCCTTCCCACTGTTTCTGGCCAACCTGCTGCAGGCTCTCTACAATGTGGTGGATATGCTGGTGGTGGGGAAAATGGTGGGCGAAACCGGCCTGGCCGCTATCAGCAACGCCTCCATGCTGTGCTTTATCATCAATTCCCTCTGTATCGGCCTGACCATGGGCGGGAGCGTTTTGGTGGCCCAGTACAAGGGGGCGGGCGACCAAAAGGGACAGCGTGACACCATCGGAATGCTGTTTCTCCTGTCATTGGCGGCCTCCGTTGTGGTTACCATACTCGGGCTTGCCGTCTATGAGCCGCTATTCCGGGTGCTGGATGTACCGGCGGAGGCCTATCCGGACGCCTGCGGCTATATGGAGATCATCTGCTGGGGGACCGTATTCGTCTTTGGCTACAATACAGTCTGCTCCATTCTGAAGGGCCTGGGCGATTCTAAAACGCCGCTCTTTTTCGTAGGTGCCGCCACGATTCTCAACGTCTTGCTGGATGTACTGCTGGTAGGGCCGTGTTCCATGGGCACCGCCGGTGCAGCCTGGGCCACGATCACTGCCCAAGGCGGTTCCTTTTTGGGTTCTCTGGTATATCTGTGGCGGCGTCAATGGAGTTTTCCCCACGAAAAAATAGAACTTCGCCGGGAAATCCTGCTGGCCATCTTGAAGATAGGCCTGCCCACTGCCACCCAGATGGTGGTGGTGAACACGGCCTATCTGCTGGTGACGGGAATGCTCAATCCCTTTGGCACCGCGGTGGCCGCCGCCTCCGGCGTGGGACTGAAGATCAACACCTTTGCCGGGATGCACTGCTGGGCCATTGGGCAGGCCATCACCGCCATGGTGGGCCAGTGCGTGGGAGCCGGTCAGATCCGGCGGGCCCGCCAGGTGGTGCGGTCCGGTTTGCTGCTGAACCTCGCCGTCACAGCGGCGGTAGTGGTGACGGTTCAGTTTCTGGCGGAACCTCTCATCCGCCTGTTTGACAGCACCAGCCCGGAGGTGATCCGAGTGGGCGTGCTATATCTGCGCCTGTGCTGCGGCGTCAACAGCCTGGTCTATGCCGCCATGTACACGCTGGATTCCTTTTCCATAGGTGTAG
Organism: Flavonifractor hominis; assembly: GCF_040095835.1. NCBI lineage: Bacteria > Bacillati > Bacillota > Clostridia > Eubacteriales > Oscillospiraceae > Flavonifractor > Flavonifractor hominis. The sequence continues at coordinate 501,207 of NZ_JBBMFT010000001.1, read as the reverse complement.
GCGCAGCCCATGTGGCCATGGTCAATGCCCTGTTGGACGCGGTGGTGGTGCGCCTGCCGGTGGCGTGGTTGCTGGCCTTTTCCCTCTCCATGGGCTTTTCCGGAATCTATCTGGGTCAGGCCCTTTCGCCCATCCTGCCCGCCCTGGTGGGGTTTATCTACTTCAAAAGTAGGGGCTGGGAAAGAAAAACGCTGGTGCGTGAGCCTTTGAGAGCGGCAGCCGAGACGAATAAGAGGAGGAGAAGAATATGAATCCATCCAACATCTATCCCCGAACAGGAGATACTCAGACCGTCTATCTCAACCAAGTCGTGACGGATCCCAGCATCCTTGTGGGAGACTACACCATGTATAACGACTTTGTCCATGACCCCGTTGACTTCGAGAAGAACAATGTGCTGTATCACTATCCCGTCAACCACGACCGGCTGGTGATTGGCAAGTTCTGCTCCATCGCCTGTGGGGCAAAGTTCCTCTTCAACAGCGCCAACCACAGCCTGCAATCCCTCTCCACCTATCCCTTTCCCATTTTCTTCGAGGAGTGGGGACTGGACCGGAGTCAGGTGGCCAAGGCCTGGGATAACAAGGGTGATATTGTCATCGGAAACGATGTGTGGATCGGCTACGAGGCGGTCATCCTGGCGGGGGTGACGGTTGGTGACGGAGCCATTATCGGTGCCCGGGCCGTCGTAACAAAAGATGTACCGCCCTATACCATTGTGGGCGGTGTCCCGGCTAAGCCTATCCGAAAGCGGTTTTCCGAGGACACAATCGCCGCGCTGTTGGAGTTGCGGTGGTGGGACTGGCCGGAGGAGCAGATCAAGGCCAATTTGGATGCCATTCAATCGGGACAGCTGGATCAAATCAGATGACCTGTTTAATTGTAAAGTCCGGGCTCCCCCTATCTTGAATGACACAGAGCAAAAAATACATCCCTCTGAAACCGCAGATTTCAGAGGGATGTATTTATGTCTCGGGCTGTTTCCAGTGATTCAGTTTTGGCAGCTGAGCCTCAAAATAGGCTCTAACTTGCTCTGGGGGCCAGGCTTCATTGGACATATGACTTTCCAGAAAATTCAGCAGTTCATCAAGGCTTGTGTAGACGAATTTCCCGTCGGCATAACACCACTTGCAGTACTCCTCGTTAAAGGTGCCGTCCGGCTCCCGGCTGATATTGGGATCCTCCAGGGGCATACCACAGCACTGGCAGATCAACTGCCTGGGGGAACCCAGCAGGGTATTGATGGAGACATCAAACAGCCTGGAAAGCAACTTCAAAGTTTCTGTGTTGGGCACTGTTTCGCCGGTCTCCCAGCGGGAAACCGCCTGCCGGGTCACATGCACTTGTTCCGCCAGCTGCTCCTGGGAGAGTCCGCGTTTGGTGCGCAGCTCCAGAAGGATTTCTTTGGTATCCATGTTGATCACCACCTTGCCCGGATTGTACCACAGTGGGAGCAAAAAGCAAAGCAACTGGCTGTTGCCCCAATTTTGCTTTGCTATCGCATCAGGCGTATCAGTATTTAACAAGCTATAAACAAAGAATAGCGCCCGCTGAAATCAGTGGATGTTCAGCGAGCGCCACTGCTTTTTTAGTTGTCCTGTTCGTGGTATTTACCATAGGCATTTTTCCAATTTTCAGCCGTTTTCATGAAAGCAGCATAATCATGGGCGCGGATGTACTCCAGTGCCTGCTTGTATTTGGAGTATTTGTAGCCGGGATGGTTGATAAAGGATTGAATGGTCTCGCAGTGTTCATATTCGTCGCAATCTGCGCAGGTAATGTGGCCTCTGGTCAGGCAGCATTTCTTCATCCTGCATTTGACCCGCCTCAAATCCCGAGAGCCGTCCAGATACCCCGGTTTGCAGCCCTTGCAGGTCTTCTCAAATTCACGGCAGGTCTTGCAGTAGGCGCCGCAGCAGCCGATTTCCTCTGTACCATTCATAGGGAGGAACTCCCTTCAGAGCGATAGAGCTTCAGAAAATCGCCGATGCTTTCTTCGACTGCATGTAGGAACGCTTCATCGCCGTATTTGATGTTGATGCACCGCTTTCCCTTTTTGCAGGCAGGTAGGCTTTCGGCCAAACGGTTCAAAAACTCCTCATCGGAAAAATGAATGGAGAAATGGTTTTTCGCTGCGGAGACCGCCACATATCCCTCATTCATCTTTTTCCCCACCAGCCACATGGGCATAGAGAAGGAGATCTTATTGGTCAGCTGGGGAAATTCCGTATTCATAAATTCTATGAATGCGCAGATATGTCGCTGTTGCTCTTCATTTAACGATGCCACATACTCGGAAACAGAAGCTACACCCATGTTACACCTCCACAGCTCGTAAATGTCAACAAAATCAAGCGATAAATGCAGAAAAACCGCCATTTCGGACGGTTTTTCTGACAAATTTGGTCCGAGTGGGGAGACTCGAACTCCCGGCATCTTGCTCCCAAAGCAAGCGCGCTACCAACTGCGCTACACCCGGTTATAAAGTTTTCCAATTGTGGTCAAACATGTGGTCAACGCCGATTTTTGACCAGTTATCGGCGAGGGTGAAAGTGCTATCAGCCTAAGTGTCCCAAGGCTTTCCGGGTTTTTCAAAGGCTGTGGCCCGAACCTGGGCCTCACGCTCCCAAAGCAAGCGCGCTACCAACTGCGCTACACCCGGTTATGGAATTGTTTTATCTGTGGTCTTGGCCGTTTTTTGACCAGCGGCTTTGTGGAAATGGTTCCCGCTTCTGGTAGTGTCCCAGCGGGGTGCATAGTTGCTGTCTTGTGGCTCACGCACTTCTTCAAAGTAGACATGATCCAGATCATCAAGTGTCAAAGGGAAGTACCCGAATTAGCATAACATCGATATTATAATATATCTGTCCAGAGATTGCAAGAAGATAATAAAATATGATATGATGAACAGCAAGAGGTGAGCAATAACATGCGAATGAGAAAAAAGCCAAATTTGATTCCGAGAATGGAGAGGTGCAAACAGGTATTGATTGAGGATCCGGAATGTCACCGTGGAAAGTGGCGTGATTTAATGCCACAAGCAGAAGAAATATATCTGGAGCTGGGGTGTGGAAAGGGGCGCTTCACAGCGGAAACTGCGGCGCAGAATCCAAAGGCCCTGTATATTGCGGTAGAGCGAGTGCCAGATGCCATGGTAATTGCCATGGAACGCGTGTGTGCTCAAGAACTGTCCAATGTATTTTTTATTGATGGAGATGTGGCGAGACTACAAGAATTTTTTGCGCCTGGTGAGATAAACCGTATCTACATCAATTTCTGTGATCCATGGCCCAGCAACCGTCATGCAAAGCGGCGGCTGACCCACCCGGATTTTCTGATGCGTTACCGTCAGGTGCTGGATGCGGCAGGGGAGATACACTTTAAAACAGATAACCACGATTTATTTGAGTGGTCTCTCTTTCAATTCCCCAGGGTTGGTTTTGAGCTTTCGCAGGTGACAAGAAATCTGCATGCTAACGGTATTTGTGGTATAATGACTGACTATGAAGAGAAATTTCATAATTTGGGAACGCCTATCAACCGCTGTGTTGCTTCGGTTGGTGTGTTGCCAGAACGAGAAGAAGAGGTAGAAAAGGAGCCGGATTGATCCGGCTCCTTTTCTGTTTGCTGATTTAATTCAACTCTGGCAGGGAAGCGGCAGCTACGGACTGACCTACGCGGCGGGCCTTTTCGTCGGGAAGAGTGGGGTTAATTTGGCGGGCGATGGCAGGATATTCATCCTTTAATACGGACTTACAGGTGTCTAGAATCAGGTCACCACCACGACCGGACATGACTCGTCCCAGCAACAGTACATGCTTGAAGCCGTAAAAATGATGGTATAGGGCCAGGGAATGTGCCAAATAAACGCCGATAGAGCGATAAATCTTCTCAGCAGGAGAACCCGGAGTCTCCATTAACTTTTGGACCTCTTTTAGTTTTTGGGCAGGGGAGAGGTCCGCTGAGAGATTGATTCCGGCAGCGGGAGCCAATTTGATGACTGCATCCTGGGAGAAATACTTCACACCGCAGCCAATATCGCCCGACCATTCATCTACCATAGCAGTATCAGAACCATCGACAGGGGAGAAAGCCAGCTCATTGAGCCAACCGGTGATATTGCCGTTTTCATCCACATAGCCCACAGCTTCGCTAGTTCCCATGGCAATGCCGAGGATATTGTTTTCTTCCAGGCTCATAGCACCGGCCAGAGCGGATACGTCTCCGTCATTGGCAACAGCATAGGGAATATCACCAAAAGTATCATGGATGGCGCGGATGTAGATGTCCTTCACTTTGGCCTCAAAGGCATCGGGGGGGACCTGAAGGAAAAGAGAGGCAACCATGGTGCGGTTTTTCACGTATACACCGGCGGAAGATACACCCACGGCATCTACTCGCGGCAGGTGTTCGGCGGCAGACTTCAAAGCAGAGACGATGCCCTCATAGTGATATTCCGGATCGGCAGTGGTTTTAGGGTACCAGACGACTTCCTCGCTGAATACGGGTTCACCGTCGATAACAGCGGAGACCTTTCGATCAGAGCCGCCGGCGTCAAAACCGATCCGACAGCCGCTCAAATGGCGGCCGACGGCTTGGGGACTGTTCTTTTCAACAGGAAGATGTTCGCAGTGTACGACCTCAAAGGGACGCTCATAGACCTTCGCCATGAAATCAGCATCAAACTCCCTGGCACCGCCTGGGCAATAGATCTGTTTCATGGCTTCGGACATATTCCGACTGCCGCTGATATAAACTTTGAAACCGCCCTTGGTCCACAACAAGGTCTTGATGATGCGGTCGACAAAATAGCGGTCAGCCTCTTCTCGCTCGGGAGTACCGTGAATGAACGTATGATAGACCGAGATCTCGCCGCCGGCCCGCTCGACAGCTAAGTGGAGCGGCTGGTGTGCATCCCGGAGGAACGCAGTGTAGAATTTCCCGAGAGGAAGAAAACCGGGATCTAGTTCGGGAAGGTGTTTCACAGGGACTTCAATGCCAAATTTGTTCATGAGGGGACCTCCTTGTTGTGGCAGTTGCCCAAAATCCGTTATCTATAGGCTACCAGTTTTTTTAAATCTGTCAAGCATATTTTCAAAGTTTTGAAAATAATTTTCTTCTTTTCCCTTGACGATACCCGGACCGGCGGGTATGATGAAGACAATCGGGGGATTCTCCCAAATTGAAAAAGGTGGGATTTTAAATGGGTATGACAGCGTTACAGAACCATCAAAAATGGATCCGGGAGGAGTTGGACCGTAGTATTCAGTTTTGGCTGAAAAACGGTATGGATCCGGTGCATGGCGGTGTATATACCTGCCTGGACCGTCAAGGGCAGGTTTTTTCCACCGATAAGAGCGTGTGGATGCAGGGGCGCTGTGCCTGGACGTTTGCCTATCTGTGCCATGTATATGGGGTGAAAGAAGAATGGTTGTCGGCCAGCCGCAGCTGCTTGGATTTTATGGAGAAATACTGCATCAATCGGGAGGCTGGTAACCGTATGTACTTTACGGTGACAGCCGATGGTAAGCCGCTGCGTCAGCGCCGGTATTGTTTTTCAGAGGGATTTTATGCCATTGCCAATGCAGAGTATTACGGTGTGACCGGGGAGCGGGAATGCCTGGAGCGTGCCAGGGCTGCATATGAACTGATTTGGCAGTTGAACCAAGGGCTGATCGAAGATCCCACTGGGCTTGGGCCTAAGACCATTCCTGCCACCCGCACGGGACGGGCGCTGGCCAATCCCATGATTTATCTGAATATCACCTCTGTCCTGCGCCGGGTGGACCCGGAACAGGAGGAGCTTTACAGTCAGCGGGCAGCCCAGTGTGTGGATGAAATTTTCCGCTACCATTATAAGCCGGAGTTGGGCTGCACACTGGAGAGTGTTGGACCCAACGGTGAGTTCAGGTCTGAGGTAACGGAAGGGCGTGTGGTCAATCCTGGACATGATATTGAATGCTCCTGGTTCCTGATGGAGGACGCCAATTACAGAGGGAATAAACAGCAGCATGCCACTGCAGTCAAGATTTTTGACCAGGCGATTGAAGCCGGTTGGGATAAGGAATATGGAGGGCTGCTCTATTTTATCGATTGCCTGGGTCGCCCGCCGGAGGCCTATGAGCACGATATGAAACTGTGGTGGCCCCATGACGAGATTCTCATTGCGAGTCTGATGATCTATCGAGATACAGGAGAGCAGAAGTATCTCGATTGGTTTGAGAAGACACTGGACTATTGTAAGAAGTACTTCTCAGACCCGGAATATGGTGACTGGTATGGCTACCTGCGTCGGGACGGCAAACCGACGATGCCTCCGTGCAAAGGAAGTACATTTAAGGGGCCGTTCCATCTGCCGCGCATGCTGATCATGTGCGATCAGATGCTGACACAGCTTCTGGAGCAGAAGTGAGGGGATACCCATGCCCTACGGAAATGTTTTTGAGAAGATCAACAGTGAATATTATCAGTTGACCAGTGCGGAAAAGAAGGTAGCGGACTATGCAGTAATCCACCAGCAGCAGACCCAGTTTATGTCCATTTCTGAGCTGGCGGAAGAAGCCGGTGTGGCTGAGGCTACCATTTCCCGTTTCTGTAAACGGTTGGGCTATAAGGGGTACAGTGCCTTTAAGCTGGCAATCGCGAACTCTACGGCTGGGCGAACAGAGAGCAGTACGCGCTCGGGAGAATTTCAGCCGGAGGATAATATTTTGGGCATCTGTCAGAAAATCTGTGATTCAGATGTAGATGCCATACGTCAGACTTTGGAACTGATTGACCCGGAGAAGATCCGGCGGGCAGCAGACATTCTGGTGTCTGCTGGTCGGGTGCTGTGCATGGGACAGGGTGCGTCCATGATTCTGGCTCAGGAGTGCGCGCATCTGTTCAGCCTGGTGCGCCCTAATTTTTATGCGGTGATCGATTCTCACATCCAGGCCATCGCGGCATCACAGCTGACCGCCCGGGACGTGGTGCTCTATTTTTCTTATTCCGGTTCCACCAAGGAATTGCTGGACAACCTGAAAATTGTCCGGGAACAGCGGGCAATGAGCATTCTTATCACTCGTTTCCCCAAGTCGCCTGGTGCAGCTTATGCGGATGTGGTGCTCCAATGCGGATCAAGAGAGGGGCCCCTGCAGGGCGGGTCGATTGCTGCACGTATTGCACAGTTATATCTTGTGGATGTTCTTTTCAGCGAGATCTGCCGCAGAGATGTAGAAGAAAGTACCCGGCATCGGGAGCAGGTGGCGGAAGTACTTTCGGATAAGCACATTTGATCTTAAATGGCGGAATGTGAAAGAAATTTGCAGAAAATAATAAAAATAAAAAATTTCTTTCAAAATGATATTGACAAATCTCAGGTTCGACTGTACAATTTGTCCAACGAGACCCGGGTAGGGACGCCCAATTTTATCAAAAATGAGGAGGAATCACAATGAAGATGAAAAAGCCTCTTGCGCTTCTGTTGGCTGCTGGTATGACACTTGGACTGGCTGCCTGCGGAAACACCACGAGCAGCGGTGAGACGACGCCTGCCGGAAGCAATACCTCTACCGGGGAAGGCAGTCAGGTGGAGCTCAGCCTGTGGGCCTTTAACATCGGTGGCTTTACGGAAGCGTCCAACTGGGATTCCCTGATTGCGGCTTTTCAGGAGGCCAACCCCGGTATCAATGTGACGGTTACTCCCATCAACTATCAGGACGGCGACCAGAAGCTGACCACCGCCATCACCTCCAACCAGGCGCCCGACATCATCTTTGAGGGCCCCGAGCGCATCGTGGGCAACTACGCCCGCAATGGCCTGATGGTGGACCTGGGCGATCTGTGGACCGCCAGCGGCTCCGACATCGCCGAGGGCATTTCTTCCGTGTCTCAGCTGGACGGTACTTACTACATGTACCCCCTGAGCGTGGCCGCCCACTGCATGGCCATCAACTACGAGGCCTTTGAGGCCGCCGGCGCGCTCCAGTACCTGGACGAGGAAACCCGCACCTGGACCACCGACAACTTCGTGAAGGCCATGGAGGCCGTCCGTGACGCCGCGGCCGCCGGCACCATCGCCATCAAGACGCCCGGCATCATCTACTGCGGCGCCCAGGGCGGCGACCAGGGCACCCGTGCTCTCGTCAACAACCTGTATTCCGACTACTATGTCACTGATGACGGCTCTTCCTACAACGCCAACAGCGCCAACAACGTGAAGGCTCTGACCCTGCTGCAGGATATGGTGGACAACGGCTCCATGAGCGCCAACGCCAGCTTCGCCGCTTCCGACGAGCTGCAGGCCTTTGCCAACCAGACCGCCGCCGTCACCTTCTGTTGGAACTACTCCAACTATACCCAGTATGCCGAGCAGACCCAGTTCACTCCCTTCGCCATGGCGTTCCCCTCTGATGACGGCGTGCCCGAGCTGGAGATGGCCGGCCCCTACGGCTTCGGTATCTTCGACAATGGTGACGATGCCAAGATCGAGGCTGCCAAGAAGTTCATCGACTTCGTGTGCAACGACCAGACTGCAGGCGTTGAGGCCGTCAAGACCACCGGCTTCTTCCCGGTGCACTCCGACTGGGGCGACGTCTACGCCGATGCTGAGGACGCGGATCTCCGCGCTCCCTTTGCTCTGATGAGCGACTACCTGGGCCGTTATTACAGCCTGACTGGCGGCTGGACCGAGCAGCGCGCTCTGTGGTGGCCCATGCTGGCTGAGATCATGACCACCGGCGCGGATCCCCAGACTGCGGCTGACAACTTTGTGCAGCAGGCCAACGCCAACATCGGCTGAACCCGTTCAGCGGCCTGACATGACCTGAGCGAATGTTGTGCCCGCTCCCTGGATGAGAGGGGGCGGGCATATTTTTTCCCGCAGATCTGTGTGCTGCGGGACGGCACTACTTAGTGAAAGAGGGGAGAGACTCATGGCGCAAACCACCGTAACGGCGCCGGCCGACCAGAAACCCAAAAAGCAAAAGAAATCGCAATTCTCCGGTATGAGCAAGGCTCTGGTCCGGAGAGAGACCATATCCGCCTACCTGTTCCTGCTGCCCAGCCTGGTGTTCTTCGTATCCTTCGTGGTGGTACCCATGTTTATCTGTGTGTTTTACAGCTTCATGGAGTACGGCCTGAGTGGCATCACGGGCTTTGCCGGACTGGACAACTACATCAGACTCTTTCAGGATGAGATCTTCCACCGCGGTTTCCTGAACACCGTACTTATCGTGGTGGTGGCGGTGCCCACGGTCACTGCTTTCTCCCTGTGGGTGAGCTCCGCCATCTACAAGATGCACTCCGTGCCCCGCTCCTTCTTCCGGTGTGTGTTCTACCTGCCGGTGGTCACCGGCTCGGTGGCCATCACCGTGGTGTGGAAGTGGATCCTCCATCCCTACTACGGCATTCTCAACCAGGTGGCCGGCACCGGCACCTTCGACTGGCTGGGCAATCAGCACACCGCCATCTGGTTTATCATCCTGATCCTGTTCACCACCTCCATCGGCCAGCCCATCGTGCTGTACGTGGCGGCCCTGGGCAACGTGGATCAGTCCCTGGTGGAGGCGGCCCAGGTGGACGGCGCCACCAAGCTGCAGGTGTTCTGGAAGATTAAGTGGCCCCAGATCCTGCCCACCACCCTGTACGTGCTGGTCATCACCACCATCAACTCCTTCCAGTGCTTCGCTCTGATCCAATTGCTGACCAAGGGCGGCCCGCTGAATTCCACCATGACCATCATGTACCAGGTGTACGACACCGCCTACCGGCTCAACGACCTGGGCTACGCCAACGCCATCGGCGTCGTCCTGGCCATCATCATCGCCGTCTTCTCGGCCATCCAGTTCAAGCTGGTCAAGACGGATTAAGGGGGGAGTGAGAGAATATGAAAGCGAAAACGACGGATCTCAGCGGCACTTCCACCGGCTACAAGGTGTTTTCGGCGGTGGTGCTGGTCCTGCTGGCCATCTTCTTCCTGTTCCCCCTGTACTGGATCGTCACCGGTTCCTTCAAGAACAAGATCGAGATCAACGCCAACTACCCCATCTGGTTCCCGCAGGATCCCACTGTGGACAACTACGCCCGGCTGTTTGAGCATCCCGCCTTCCACTGGCTGTTCAACATCGTCTTCATCTCCGCCATGGCCATGATCCTCACCTGCCTCACCGCGGCCCTAGCCGGCTACGCCCTGGGCAAGAAGCGGTTCTACGGCCGCGGGGTCCTGTTCACCATCATCATCTGCGCCATGGCCCTGCCCAAGCAGGTCATCGTCATCCCCCTGCTGCAGGAGATGACCTTCTTCCACATGAACAACAACCTGTGGGCGGTGATCCTGCCCACCGTTGGCTGGCCCTTCGGCGTGTTCCTGATGAAACAGTTCTCTGAGACCATCCCCAACGAGATTCTGGAGGCCGCCCGGGTGGACGGCGCCGGGGAGCTGCGCACCTTCTTCAGCGTGGTGTTCCCCATGATCAAGCCGGGCATCGGCGCGCTGGCCATCTTCACCTTCGTCAACACTTGGAACGACTACTTCCTCCAGCTGGTCATGCTCACCAGCGACACCAACTGGACCCTGCCCCTGGCCATCGCCAACCTGCAGGGCGAGATGTCCAACGATTTCGGCCTCATTATGGCGGGCGCGGCCTTGGCCGCTATCCCCATTGTAGTGGTGTTTATTGCATTCCAGAAGTACTTCACACAGGGGATTGCAATGGGCGCTGTCAAGGGTTGATTTTTGCTTATTAAAAATGGAGAGAAGGATTATAACATGAGCGATCTGAAAAAATACCAGGGTGTGATCCCGGCGTTCTATGCCTGCTATGACGAAGCGGGCAATATTTCCCCTGAGGGTGTGCGGGCGTTGGCTCGCTATCTTATCGGCAAGGGCGTCAACGGACTGTATGTTGGGGGATCTTCCGGTGAGTGTATTTACCAGAGCGTGGCCGAGCGCAAGCTGGTGCTGGAGAATGTAATGGCTGAGGCCAAGGGCAAGGCGGTCGTTATTGCTCATGTGGCCTGCAACAACACTGCCGATAGCATGGAATTGGCCGCGCACGCCGAGAGCCTGGGGGTGGATGCCATTGCGGCCATTCCTCCTATCTATTTCCACCTGCCGGAGTACGGTATTGCCGGATACTGGAATGATATCTCTTCCGCCGCTCCCAACACCGATTTTGTCATCTACAACATCCCTCAGCTGGCTGGTGTGGCGCTTACTCCTTCTCTGCTGGCAGAGATGAAAAAGAACCCCAGAGTCATCGGCGTGAAGAACTCCTCCATGCCGGTCCAGGACATTCAGATGTGGCGGGATGCTGGAGTCATTGTTTTCAACGGGCCCGATGAGCAGTATATCTCTGGTCTGGCTATGGGTGCCTGCGCCGGTATCGGCGGTACTTACGCGGTGATGCCCGAACTCTTTCTGAAAATCTATGAGCACTTCCAGAAAGGCGAGATGGAGCCCGCTCGTCAGATCCAGAACGACATTGACCGTATCATCTATAAGATGTGCTCTGCACATGGCAATCTGTATGCTGTAATGAAGGCCATCCTGGCCAAAAACGGTGTAACCTGTGGTTCGGTCCGCAAGCCGATGCCCGGTCTCATTGACAGCGATGCCGCTGTGGTGGACGAGGCTGCCGCTATGATTGCAGCTGCCATCGCCAAGTACTGCTGAACCGTTCCAATTTGAAAAATAGGAGAAAATTGGTATGCGTATTTATCAATCGGAAGATTACAAAGCCATGAGCCGCAGAGCGGCCAACATCATTTCTGCCCAGGTGATCTACAAACCTGACTGTGTGCTGGGACTTGCCACCGGCGGCACTCCGGTGGGGACCTATCAGCAGCTGGTGGACTGGTATAAAAAAGGAGATCTGTCTTTTGCAGAGGTCCGCTCAGTGAATCTGGACGAGTACCTGGGCTTGTCTCCTCACCATGAGCAGAGCTACCGTTACTTTATGCAGAGCAACCTGTTTGACCACATCGATATTAAGCCTGAGAATACCCATGTGCTCAATGGTCTGGCCAAGGATCCCGACAAAGAGTGTGCGGCCTACAACAAGCTGATCCAGGAGCTGGGCGGTATCGATCTGCAGCTGCTGGGTATGGGACACAACGGCCATATTGCCTTCAACGAGCCGGGGGACGACTTCGGTCTGGAGACCCATGTGGTTACCCTGACGGAGAGTACCATTGAAGCCAATAAACGTTTCTTTGAGAGCCGGGATGAGGTGCCCCGCAAGGCCCTGAGCATGGGAATCAAAAATATCATGAACGCCCGGCGCATTCTGATGGTGGTCAGTGGTGAGGATAAGGCGGACGCAGTTTATCGTGCCTTCTGCGGCCGGGTGACCAAAGAAGTGCCTGCTTCTGTTCTGCAGCTGCACCCGGATGTGACCCTGGTGGGCGACAAGGCCGCCCTGCATAAACTGGTGGAAGCGGGTGTGTCCGTATGCGGATAACCGGTGGTCGGGTATTTGATGCACAGGAGGGATTTGTCTCCCGAGACGTCTGCTTTGACGGACGGTTGATTTCCAACTCCAGTGCTGACGGCAAAACCTACGATGCCACGGGTTGCTATGTAATTCCGGGATTGACAGATCTGCATTTCCATGGCTGTGTGGGACATGACTTTTCGGATGCAGATCCGGAGGGCTTGGAGAAAATGGCCCAGTATGAGCTTTCCCGCGGTGTGACCCAGATCTGTCCTGCAGGAATGACCCTTTCGGAAGAACAGCTCACGAAAGTCTGCCAGGTGGCTGCCGCTCACCGGCGGCAGGACAAGGTAGGGGCAGTTCTGTGCGGCATCAATCTAGAAGGCCCGTTTCTGTCCATGGCCAAAAAAGGGGCACAGAACGGAGAATGGCTCCACCGTCCGGATGCAGATATGTTCCGCCGGCTAAATGCTGCTGCAGAGGGACTGGTCAAGCTGGTCTCAGTGGCGCCCGAAGAGCCGGGGGCTATGGAGTTTATTGAGTCGGTGGAGGGTGAGGTAACGGTATCCATTGCTCACACCACGGCGGATTATGATATCGCTGTAGAGGCCTTTCGGCTGGGTGCGCGTCAGGTGACCCATTTGTTTAATGCTATGCCTGCCTTTGGACACCGTGCTCCCGGCGTGGTGGGAGCGGCCTTGGACGCGCCCCAATGTAAAGTAGAGCTCATCTGTGACGGGGTCCATATCCATCCGGCAGTGGTTCGGGCGGTTTTTAAAATGTTTGGCCCTAAGCGGGTGATCCTGATTTCGGACACGATGCGGGCTGCTGGCATGCCGGACGGGGCCTATACCCTGGGTGGTCAGGACGTGACGGTAAAGGGGAAATATGCTACCCTCGCTGACGGTACACTGGCCGGCTCGGTGACGGATCTGATGAGCTGCATGAAAACTGCGGTCTCCTTCGGAATCCCTCTGGCAGACGCGGTGCGGGCCGCTGCAGTGAACCCTGCAAAGGCTATTGGCATTTTCAGTCGGGCAGGTACTTTGGAGCCTGGAAAACGAGCGAATCTGGTTGTTTTGGATGAAAATTTAAATCTGAAAGATATCTTTTTCCGTGGAGAGCCGGTTTCGATGTGAGCTGGTCCACCAAAATCAGGCCGCTCCGTTCTACTCCATTTCTATAGAGCAGAGCGAGCTGTAAAAAAGGAGAAGAGCCGCCAGACCGGCGGTGCGGCAGTGTGGAGACCTGCCGTAAAGCCCACGGGGTAACGCTCCCCGTGGACGAGGGAGTTGGCGCGGAGGCGCAGCTCTTACGGTCTATACGTATGGCAACTGTGACGCTGAAGAACATAAAGAAGGTTTATGATAACAAGGTGACGGCGGTCCACGACTTTAACCTGGAGATTGCCGACAAGGAGTTTATCGTACTGGTTGGACCCTCCGGTTGTGGTAAGTCTACCACACTGCGGATGATAGCTGGTTTGGAGGATATTTCGGGTGGAGATCTGCTTATTGATGGTAAGCGGATGAATGACGTGGAGCCTAAGGACCGAGACATTGCCATGGTGTTCCAGAGCTATGCTCTGTATCCCCATATGACGGTCTATGAAAATATGGCCTTTGCCTTGAAATTGCGCAAAGTACCCAAGGAAGAGATCGACAAAAAGGTACGGGAGGCAGCTGCTATCCTGGATATCACGCAGTATCTGGACCGCAAGCCTAAGGCTCTTTCCGGTGGCCAGCGCCAGCGCGTGGCCATTGGCCGGGCCATTGTCCGCGACCCAAAGGTGTTCCTGATGGATGAACCGCTTTCCAATCTGGACGCCAAGCTGCGCAACCAGATGCGTGCGGAAATTATCAAGCTGCGCCAGCGCATCAATACAACCTTTATTTATGTAACTCATGACCAGACTGAGGCCATGACCCTGGGCGACCGTATTGTCATCATGAAAGATGGCTTCATCCAGCAAATCGGTACGCCGCAAGAAGTGTTCGATCGCCCTGCCAATCTGTTTGTGGCCGGATTCATCGGGTCACCTCAGATGAACTTTTTCTCCGGAAAGCTGCAGAAGGTGGGAGACAGCTACCGCGTAGCAGTAGGTGAGGCCGTGGTGGAGTTGAGCGATAACGTCCAGGAGATCCTGCGCGAAAAGGGGATGGAAGACCGGGAAGTGACCGTGGGCATCCGGCCGGAGCACATTTCCTTTGCGGCGGAAGCCGGACCTCATACCATTGCCAGCAAAGTAGACGTATCTGAGATGATGGGCAGCGAGGTGTACCTCCATGTCAATGCAGTGGGTCGGGATGTGGTACTGCGCATTCCCACGGTAGAGCTGCCCCAGGAGCAGCGGGGCGGTATCCCTTACGGAACGGAGATCAACTTTGCCTTCCGTCCTGAACTCATTCATTTGTTTGACCCTGAAAGCGAGAAGAATCTGATTTATTAAAAAAGATACGGGCCGCAGTCAAAACTGCGGCCCGTATCTTTTTATTGGTTATTCGCCCAAGAGTAACTTCTGAAGTGCTGCTGGAGTATCCACAATCGTGGACGCGCCGTGAGCGGCCAGGAATGCCCGACTGCGAAAGCCCCAGCTGACAGAGATGCAGGGCAGACCCGCATTATGGGCGGTTTGGATATCTACGTCCGAATCTCCAACGTAGACCGCACCGTTGGGGGATACACCAAGCTCGGACAAAGCACGAAATACCGTATCAGGTGCCGGCTTGCGCAGTACGCCTTGAGATTCGCCGATGGATGCCGCTACCGGGATACGGGTGCCAAAGTAAGTCTGGCAGAGACCTTTGACGGCACCGTCGAACTTATTGGAGACTACGGCCAAGGAAAGTCCGGCGTTTCCCAATGCATCCAACAGATCCAGAATGCCAGGATAAGGGGCGGTTTTGTGTTCCATATTTAAAAGGTAATGGGCACGAAAATCAGCCAGACAACTGGACTCCAGTGCTTCAGAGGTGCCATCTGGCACGGCGCGGTGGACCAGTTGGCCAACTCCATTACCCACAAAAGTCCGGACTTCTTCCACAGTGCGGCCGGGCAGATTATGCAGGGACAGGGCGTAGTTTACGCTGTCGGTCAGATCCAGCAGAGTGTTCAACAGAGTTCCGTCCAGATCAAAGATAACCGTATGAAAGGGATGCATGTTGGGAATTCCTCCTGTTGCGCAGAGATTCTGAGCGTTATTATAGCACATTAGAGTGACAGGAGAAAGACGTGGGTGAGAAAAAAGCCAAGCAGGCCGCAGCCTGGAAAAGTAAATACCCAGGTAAGAAAAATGCGACGCACTACGGTAAGATTTGCCGTACCGGAAGCGGACTGTCCCGCACCCAGAATGGCGGCTGTTTTGACGTGGGTGGTGCTGACAGGCAAGCCGGCCAGCGTACATAGCAGCAGACAGGCTCCACAGCCAAGATCGGCAGCAAGACCGGCTTTGGCGGTAAGGTGGACCATATCCTGACCTATGGTGTCGATGATGCGACGGCCGCCCAAAGCGGTTCCCAAAGCCATCACGATCCCGCACAAGACCACGGGAACCAGGGGAACCGGGCGCGTGTCAGGGGGTGGGCCACCGAATTCCCAAAAGGCACATAGCAGGAGCATACCTAGAAATTTTTGCCCATCTTGGGCGCCGTGCAGGAAGGCATTGAGAGCAGCTCCAACCGTCAGACCGCGGCGACACAGTTGTTCCGAAAGGGAGAGATGAGACAGCAGACACAAAACCGTACGTCCAGCGGGAATGCCAAGCCCAAGCGAGAATACAAGGCCCAGGAGTACTTTCATCCAAGCGTCCGGAGAAAGGTTGGATAACCCGCCGGGCAGTGCCAGAGCAGCACCGGTCAGACCTGCCACCAATGCATGGCTTTCGCTGGTAGGTACACCGAATCGCCAGGCCAGCACGGCCCACAACACGATGGCACACAGCGCAGCGCACAGTGCGGAACGTGCTTGAGCGGACGAGCCACCGAAGTGAAAAATGGAATAGATGGTATCCGTTACTGCACTGTGGCTCGTTGCGGCCCACAGAACTCCTGCTAAATTACACACGGCAGCCAGCAGAGCCGCCTGCGGGAAGGAAAGTGCGTGCGTAGCCACCGCTGTGGCGATGGCGTTGGGCGCATCCGTCCAGCCGTTGACCAGCAGAGCCGCCAGTACCAACAGCCCAATGGGAAAAAGAAACGAAAGTCCGAACAAAACAACACCCCCTGTCTCCAGAGTATGGGGACAGAGGGGTGTGCATGTCTGAAAAGAAGCTCAGTAAAGGCCGATGGCGCTGAGGATGCGGAGTGCCTGCTCAGACCGAAGAGACCAGGCCGCCTGTGCTGCATGCTCCCGACGGCGCGTTCTGGCCCAACTGCCCGTTTCCCGCAGGGCAACAGCGCACAGCTGGCCAAATCGCTCAGGGGTATGGGCAGAGTAGATTACATCTGGATAGGGCTCTACCTGATCCATGCATAGCATGGAGACGATGGGGGCACCGGAGGCCAGGTACTCATATATCCGGGGGGACAGGATATCATTTTCTGGGTCGTTAAGCCGAAGAAAATTCATACATACATCGAAGCAGGACAGATAGTCCGGGACCTCTACCGGGGTGCGTGGACCCAGGAAGCGGACATTGGGCATGTGTTCCAGGGCGTCCGCAGTTGGATTGGCCATGCGCCGGCCTAAAAAGACCAGCGTGGCAGAGGGAAGGGCCCGGGCGGCATACAGTGCAGGGGTCAGGTCCAGGTCGGACCAGATCGTTCCAACATAGCCCAGAATGGGGCCGGGCAAATGGACCAGCTCTTGGGGACGCTCAGTAGGGGGGCGGGTAAACATGGGAAAATTGACCCCGTTGGGCAGCAGAGCAATGTTGTCATTACAGGGGGCCAGGTGCTCCACCAGCTGCTGGGAAGCGGCAAAGACCACATCGGCAGCCAGGGCCATGTCGCTCTCCCAGCGGGGAGGCAGGTCAGACCAGTCCCTGGCGCAGTCGTAGACCACTCCACGGTGAGGAATCAACTCCAGAAAATGCACGCCTTCAGGTGTTCCGCACCAGAACAGCGGTTCCCGGATACGATGATGTTCCATTTGCCGCAGGATAAAGCGGGCCTGTTTATGACAGCCGCGCTGAAACAGAAGCCGATGCCGCTCATCCACATCCAGAATAGGGGGAAGCGTATAGACTGTAATACCGGGGCGGACCTTTCGCCCAGAGGAAACCTGTCGGTGTCCAGGGGGTTCAAAAAACAGAAGTTTGGCTCCGGTCAGCCGGGCCATGAGCTGTTGGGTACGACTGGGAAAAGTGCTCCAGCGGGAAGGGGAGAGACATATGATTTCCTTCAAGTGCCGCTCACCTCGTCAGCGGCCAGCAGCCGTCGGGCAGTTTCGCTGTTGTGTTCCTCGACCTGACGCAGCCGCTCCACACCGCCGGAGAGAAACGCGGTATCTCCAATGCGGCTGCAGGCTGCGTCAATATGAGCACACAATTGGTCCACCGTTACTTGATTCAGATCGGTATACAGATCCTGACCGATGTAGGACAAAAAGGAACTGATTTTCTGATCATATACTACGCCTACCAGAGGCACACCTTGCCCTGCGGCAAAGACCAGTGCATGAAGACGCATGGAGACGACGACCTGCATGCGGGCAAACAGCCCGATGGTATAATCCGAACTTCCGGTATATTCCAAGATATAGTGGGGGGCTTTCATGTGCTGGGCAGCCAGTCTGGCGGCCCCTACATCCAGCCGGCGCTCGATGGGGAGAAATACGGGAATGAGGCCATATTTCTCATAGGCATAGTCCGCCGCTGCGCCAAAGAGTGCCGCTTTTGCTTCAAAGCCGGGCCAGGGACGAAGTGTAAATCCAATGTACTTGCCGGATGGATCGATACCATGGCTCTCCAAAATACCGTCTACCACCTGGGGAGGGGCAGCAGGCAGAATGACGGTAGGATCAGCGGACAGGATCACGTCGGGCCGGGTGACTCCCATATCGATCAGTTCATCCCTGGAGTGAGTATCCCGCAGCGTAATGGCGTCCACGCTTCGCTGAAGCACGCGGGAGGCTCGTTTTCGGTTGGCAGGGGAGTGGATGGGACCAATGCCGCAGCCGTACATCATGACCTGATTGCCCAGGCGTTTGGCCCAGGAGATGGTAAACAAATAGAACCAGAGCGAGCGGTGGCTGGTCACGTCCTGCATCAGGGAACCACCGCCGTTGATATACAGATGAGTCTTGCGCATCCGCCAGAGAAAACGGGGAAAGGCAAAGGTATAAATAGAATTGACCCGATAGGTCAAACGGGTGTCGTTTGGGTTACGGGAGAGAACCCAGATGGGCAGATCTGGATCAATCTGCCGCAATTCCGTGACGATAGCCTCCAGAATAGCGTCGTCGCCGGCGTTGCCGCGTCCATAGGCACCACACACCAGCGCGCCATCTCGATGACCTTTCTTACGGGCCTGACGGCGGAGGATCGTCTTGTAGATAGTGAGCTGACGCTCCAGAGTGCTCTCCAGAGAGAAGTCCTGCTTAGCCCGCTGATAGAGCCGCTCGCCCATGTGACGGCGCAGGGTGGGGTCTTTGCAAAGGGTGGTCAAATGTTTGGCCAGGGAGTGGGCATCACCGGCAGGGAAGAGCAGGCCATGGATACCGTGTTCAATGAGATAGGGGACTCCGCCTACCCGGCTGGCCACTGTGGGCAGTCCGGCACGGGCGCCTTCGGTGAGAGAATAGGGAAAGGTCTCGGATAGAGAGGTAAGAGTATTGATATCAATGGCGTGATAAAAACTATCCGTGTCTGTGATCCAGCCGGCAAAGCATACCCGCTCCGCCACGCCCAGTTCCGCAGCCAGAGATTTGAGCATGGACATCTGTTCACCGTCGCCGGCAATGAGCAGGCGCAGATTGGGACACTCCTGATAGGCCAGAGCAAAGCCGCGCACCAGTGTGGCAATGTCTTTGACCGGGTTGAGCCGGGCGGCGATACCTACCACGACAGAGTTTTCGTCTGCATCCAGGCCCACACTGCGAAAATATGCCTCACGATCCAGCGCAGGGACGCGGGGAGTAAAGTCGATGCCATTGTAGATGGTGAAAAGCTTGTCTGGATCAAATCCACGGGTAATGAGCAGGTTGGTCATGGCGTCAGAGACGCCGATACGATAGTCCAGCAGGCGCAGGGCAAGGGTATTGATGGTACCATAGGTCAGCCGGGAGAAAGGGCGGCCCAGATAATCCAGACGGTAGTCGGAATGGACCGTAGTGACTACGGGAAGACCGGTGTCCCGTCGTAACAGTGCGCCCATCATGTTGCCGCGGGCACCGTGGCAGTGAATGATCTGGTAGCCGCCTTCGCGGATCATTTGCCGCAAGGTCCGGTAGGTGCGCAACAGATTATGACCAGGGAGTACCACGGTGTGAATGCCGAGAGCCCGAGCCTCCTCAGAAAAGGGACCCTCCATAAAGCAGACCATGGTAACGTCGATGGTGTGGGAGAGGTTTTGCAGCAGGGAGTGAACATGAGTCTTTGCCCCGCCGCTGTCACCGCCGGAGATAAGGTGGATGACTTTCATAAACAAGACCTCCGAGAAAAAAAGAAAAGACTTGTCTCACCATGGAGAAGTATGTTACAATAAGCAAGTATCATTGTACCAAGTATTATGTCAATTTACAACCTCGGAGGCTACAAAAGATGATAGACGAAAAGGGAAGACTGTTTGGGAAGATCAACATTGTGGATCTGCTGGTGATTTTGGTAATCGTGATTGCTGCAGTAGTGCTTGGAATGAAGTTCCTGGGCGGCAGTGGAAACAGTGCCATTAACCCCACCAAAACACACGTGACCTATACCGTACTGGTGGAGGGGGTCGAACCGGAGGTATACGAAAATATCCAGAAGTATATCCCCTCTACGCTGATGGCTTCCGGTGAGTTGCTGGATGGTCAAGTGACCGCCGTGACTGCTGAGCCGCATGAACAGAAGATTAGCGTCAGCGATACCGGCAAGTCAGTGATTGTACCGGTGGACGATGATCTGCTGGATCTCACCTTTACCATTGAATGCAACGTGGTCAACGCAATTACCACCGAACTGGGTACTCAGGAGATTCGAGTAGGGAAGACCCATATTGTCAAAACAGATAAGATCGAACTGGCCAATGGCATTATTGTGGATTGTGTCTGGGGCGATGAGGCGGCCTGAACAAGAAACGAATAGGAGGAGCGGCGGGATGAGGTCCCGCCGCTCCCGCTTTATGGAGGAATCATTATGTTAGATGCTCTGTTGCAGTTGGATGGCGGTATCCTGCTGTGGATTCAGACGTGTGTGCGCAGCGCTGTTCTTACGCCGGTATTTACGCTCTACACACACTTGGGGGATGCCGGGATGCTGTGGATCGTCCTGTCTGTGGTGATGCTCTTTTTCCGAAAGACCCGCAGAGCTGGTGTCGTAAGCCTGACCGCGTTGTTGTTCAGCCTGATTCTGACCAATGGACTGCTGAAGCATCTGGTGGGAAGAACGCGGCCCTGGCTGACAGTGGAGGGGCTGGTGCCCTTGGTCGCTGAGCATGACCCAAATTCGTTTCCATCCGGGCATACCTGCGCCGCCTTTTCTGCCGCTTCGGCTTGGTACCGTACGCTGCCCCACCGCTGGATGAAAATCCTGGGTGTGGTACTTGCTGTACTGATGGGATTGTCCCGTCTTTATGTTGGAGTCCATTTCCCCAGTGATGTACTGTGTGGTATGCTGGTGGGCCTGTTGTGTGGTTGGCTGGCTTGCCTGCTGTGGCGCAAATATGCCGGTAAGCGGAGCTAAGGATAACAAAAAAGGACTGCATCTTAAGATGCAGTCCTTTTTTACTATTAAAAGAAAGCTTACTTCAGCTCGACCTTGGCGCCGACCTCTTCCAGCTTCTTCTTCAGCTCCTCAGCCTCATCCTTGGAGACGCCCTCCTTGATGGCCTTGGGAGCGGCCTCAACGGCAGCCTTGGCCTCAGCCAGGCCCAGGCCGGTGATCTCACGGACAGCCTTGATGACCTTGATCTTCTCAGCGCCGACCTCAGCCAGCACCACGTCAAACTCGGTCTTCTCCTCAGCAGCGGGAGCAGCAGCGCCGCCAGCAGCGGGAGCAGCCATAGCAGCGGCGGAGACGCCGAACTCGTCCTCCAGAGCGTGCACGAGCTCGGAGAGCTCCAGAACAGTCAGACCCTTAACCTCTTCGATGAGGGCAGTGATTTTCTCAGAAGCCATGATAGGTAACCTCCTAAATAAATGTTTGTAAAAATAAGTTGCGGGGAATTACTCGGCAGCCGCTTCCGCGGGAGCCTCGACGGCCTCGACAGAGCCGCCCTTCTGCTCGCAGATGGCCTTGATGACGATGGCCAAGCTGCTGATGGGAGCCAGCATAGTACCCAGGACCTGAGCCTGCAGAGCCTCCTTGGAGGGCAGCTCAGCCAGAGCCATGATCTCGTCCATGGACAGGACCTTGCCGTCCATAAAGCCGGCCTTAATGGTGAACTTCTCACCATTGAACTGCTTGGCGAACTTGTTGATCACCCGCATGGGGGCGATGGGATCGCCATGAGACAGAGCCAGAGAAGTGGTACCGTTGAGCACGGAATCCATCTCTTCCAGACCCACGTTGTTGATGGCAAAGCGCACCAGAGTGTTCTTCACCACGGCGTAGTCCAGCTCATTCTTGCGGCACTCGGCACGCAGAGCGGTGTCCTGAGCCACGGTGATGCCCTTGTAGTCCACGAGCACGCCGCTGCTGGCGCTCTTGAGCTTCTCGGTCAGCTCAGCCACGATGGCCTGCTTCTCACTGAGAACCTTTGCGTTAGGCATTTGGAATTCACCTCCGTTGAGATTGAGTCCAACTTTCTCGATGCAGACGCAACAAAAAAGCTGTTTCCGCATTCAAAGCAGCGAAAACAGCACAAAAGTCAAATCACGTTGTGGCTGCATTCTCGGCAGGAATTATGGTTTGCACCACCTGCTGTCTTTGAACACGAAATTCATTATACCATCTTGGACAGGCTATGTCAAGCATAACCTGTCCAAGAATGATATTTTTTTGCAGCTAAGCTGATTACATCAGCTTGGCGCCGTTGATCTTCACGCCGGGGCCCATGGTGGAAGCACAAACGCAGGAGCGAATGTACTGACCCTTGGCAGCGGAAGGCTTAGCCTTGACAATGGCGCCCATCAGAGCGTTGAAGTTCTCGGTCAGCTTCTCAGCGCCGAAAGAGACCTTGCCGATGGGGCAGTGGATGATGTTGGTCTTATCCAGACGGTACTCCACCTTACCGGCTTTGATCTCGGTAACGGCCTTGGCCACATCGGGAGTGACGGTGCCGGCCTTGGGGGAGGGCATCAGGCCCTTGGGGCCCAGAACCTTACCGAGGCGGCCCACAACACCCATCATGTCGGGAGAAGCCACGACCACATCATAGTCGAACCAGTTCTCTTTCTGGATCTTCTCGACCAGATCCATCTCGCCCACGAAGTCAGCGCCGGCGGCCTTGGCAGCCTCGGCCTTGTCGCCCTTGGCGAAGACCAGCACGCGCTGAGTCTTACCGGTGCCGTGGGGCAGGACGATGGCGCCACGAACCTGCTGGTCAGCGTGACGGGAGTCAACGCCCAGCTTCACGTGCAGCTCGACGGTCTCATCGAACTTGGCAGGAGCGGTCTTAACCACCAGCTCCATCGCCTCAGCGGTATCATACAGAGCGCCCTTGTCGATCAGCTTGGCGCTCTCCTGGTATTTCTTGCCTCTAAACATGCTCTATTCCCTCCTCTGGCTTAGTCGCCCACCACGATGCCCATGGAACGGGCAGTGCCGGCGATCATGCTCATAGCCGCCTCGATGCTGGCCGCGTTCAGGTCAGGCATCTTGGTCTCGGCGATCTTGCGCACATCTTCCTTGCTGATGGTGGCCACCTTGGTCTTGTTGGGCACGCCGGAGCCGGACTCGATGTTGCAGGCCTTCTTGATGAGAACGGCGGCAGGAGGAGTCTTGGTGATGAAGGAGAAGGAACGGTCGGCATAGACAGTGATCACCACGGGGATAATCAGGCCCACGTCGTTCTTGGTACGCTCATTGAACTCCTTGGTGAACGCGGCGATGTTGATGCCGTGCTGACCGAGAGCGGGGCCGACAGGGGGCGCGGGAGTTGCCTTGCCCGCGGGAATCTGAAGTTTCACATAACCAGTAATTTTCTGTGCCATTTGAAACAGCACCTCCTACGATAAATGTGGTTGGAAGCGGAATCTCGCACGGAGATCCCTCCCACGTGCGGGGGAAACGGGCCTGTGGCCCGAGGTAGGTCATTCGACCGGTTCGACCTGATCCAGTTCCAGCTCGACCGGAGTTTCACGACCAAACATGGAGACCACTACGCGGACCTTGCTGTGGTCCAGGTCGATCTCCTCGACGGTGCCCAGGAAAGATTCCAGAGCGCCATCGGTGATCTTGACGTTGTCGCCCACCTGATATCCGACCACCACTTCGCGCTTTTCTACGCCGAGAGCGGCGATCTCATCATCTGTCAGGGGGATGGCTTTGTTGCCCGAGCCCACGAAGCCAGTGGCACCGCGGACATTGCGCACCAAATGCCAGGTTTCATCCGTCATGACCATTTTGACCAGCACATAACCGGGGAACACTTTGCGTTCCACTGTCTTGGGACCGTTGTCGGTAATCTCGGTAACGGTCTCCAGAGGGATGCTGACCTCCTGGATCAGGTCCCGCAGGCCACGGTTTTCCACAGCCTTTTCAATGCTGGCGGCCACGGTGTTTTCATAGCCGGAATAGGTATGGACCACATACCACTTCGCACTCTCAGCCATGGTTACACCTTAACCCTTACCAAACAGATCCAGCAGGGCAGAGATCACGGAGCCGGCGAGGGCGTCGAACACCCAGATGCAGATGCCAACGATGATGCAGCAGACAATCACGATCACGGTGTTGTTGAGGGTCTGCTTGCCGGTAGGCCACTGGACCTTTTTCAGCTCGCTCTTCAGCTCTTTGAACCACTTGCCGATGCGGGCGAAGAAACCGGTTTTTTTCTTGGCGTCCTTTTTCTTATCAGGCTTGGCGGCTTTATCCGCCTTTGCGGGCTTCTCGGAGGCGGACGCTACTTCCTCAGAAGCGGCCTGTTCGAGCTTCTCGTATTCAGACATTCCGTTTAAACCCTTCTTTCTTCTGCGCAATAGCAGCACTCATTACTTGGTCTCGTTGTGAACCGTGTGCTTCCTGCAGAAGGGGCAGTACTTGTTCAGTTCCAGACGGTCGGGGGTATTCTTCTTGTTCTTGTTGGTGTTGTAGTTGCGCTGCTTGCACTCGGAGCAGCGCAGAGTGATCTTCACTCGGTTGCCGGCCTTCGCCATGTTCGGCACCTCCTTCATTGATTGACCGCGCGCAACAAAAAAGCTGGACGCAGCCGTTTGGGCCGAATCCAGCAACGTACAGGTGCGCAAAACGCCCCTGTTGTTTCCGTCACGGTGCGGATTCGGCTTGTTTGCCTCCCTATGTCCTCACGCTGAGGGGAAGGGTTTCATGCGTCATCACACCGTAAAAATGCGCACAAAAAAAGAGCCCTCTTTCATAGGTACTTGAACTATAGCACACCCTATGAAAGAAGTCAAGCAGTTTTTGCTTGTTTTTTGCCGTCCTTTCCGGTATAGTGGGAAAAAAGGAGTGATTTAGGTGCGCATTATGGCAATCGATTATGGCGATGCCCGGACCGGGGTAGCGATTTCTGATCCCACAGGACTTCTGGCCGGGTATACGACGGTGATCCACAGCCGCAAGGCAGAGGTAGTGGTGGCTGAGCTGGTCCGTCTGGCAGAGGAGTACAGTGTGGACGAACTGGTAATGGGCTTTCCCCGGAACATGGACGGCACCGAGGGGCCCAGGGCGGAGCTCTACCGGGCTTTTGCTGCCCAGGTAGAGGCGGCATGCGGACGTAAACCGGTGCTGTGGGATGAGCGGCGTACCACAGTGGAGGCCCACAATATTCTGCATGCCTCTGGGAAAAAAATGAAGCAGCACAAGAAAAATGTGGACGCTGTGGCAGCCACACTGATTCTGGAGGGATATTTGACTTTTAAGCGGGCCAGGGGATGACAGAAACTCAGGGCCTGCTGAACAGTTCACGCAACCCAACCACGATGAGAAAGCCGCCAAAGCATTTGTGGAGCAATTCCACATCCAGACCGGTGGCTGCCCACGCAGCTACCGCAGTGCCGGCCAGACCGGCCAGAATAGCGGGATATGCCGTACGTTTGTCTACGTACCCGTTTTTGATATGAGCGGGTAAAGCAGCGGACGCGGCAGGGAGGAAGTAGAGTAGATTGATTCCCTGTGCCTGTGTTTGGGGAAGTCCGGCGAAAGCGGTCAGATAGATGAGCAGCAGAGTGCCTCCTCCGACCCCAAAGCCGGAGAGTACCCCGGTGGCTGTGCCCACCAGAAATGGAAGCAGCCACTCCATCAGAAAAACAGCGCCTTTACGCCGCCATAGAGAATAAGCAGGGCAAATGCGCGGCGCAGCCAGAGCATATTCAGCCGACGGAATACGCTCCCTCCGATCAGACCACCCGCCAGACCGCCGGCCAGATAGGGGAGAGCAGTCACGAGATCCAGACCACCCCGAAACCAGTAGATAGCGGAAGAGAGTGCGCACAGGGGAAGAATAATGGCCACCGACGTGGCGAAGGCCTTTCGTTGCTCCAGCTTACACCATCGGGTGAGCAAAGGAACCAGAAGCATGCCGCCGCCACCGCCGAAAAAGCCATTGGTTAGCCCGGCTGCCACACCAGCCAGTGCTCCGCGTAAATTTTGCTTTATGTTCAAAAAACATCCCTCCATCAGCATTAGTTTGCCGATGGAGGGATGTTTTATACACCAAGTCCGGACAGCGATTGCACCACATCGCCGGCCATCATCAGTCCGGCGACTGGAGGAACCCAGGCTACACTGCCTGGGACAGAGCGGCGACCGGGGGGAGGAGCTTCATGCTGAAGAGGAGTACGAGGTTCTTCCGGAGACCAGAGTACCCGATGATGCAGAATCCCACGGGCACGCAATTCTTTGCGTACTACCCGAGCCAAAGGACACCCCTCCGTCTTGGAAAGGTCAGAAATTCGAAACAGGCTTGGGTCCAGCTTATTGCCTGTGCCGAGTGCGGAGAGAATGGGAATCCCCCGATTCAAAGCGGTCTCGATCAGATCGAGCTTGCAGGAGACCAGATCAATGCAGTCTACAATATAGTCATACCGGGTGTCAAAAAAGGATTCCCGACATTCTGCTTCATATTTTTCTATCCGAACGGTGGTGGAGCAGTCCGGGTTAATGTCAGCGATGCGCTCAGCCATGGCCTTGGCTTTGGGTTTTCCCAGAGTGGATATAGTGGCCTCAACTTGACGGTTTAGGTTGGTGAGCCCCACCTCATCATGGTCAACTAAGGTGAGTGCTCCCACGCCTGAGCGTGCCAGAGCCTCAGCGCACCAGCTTCCCACACCGCCTAGGCCAAATACGGCCACATGGGATTTAGCCAACCGCTCCATCGCATGCCTGCCCAAAAGCATTTCCGTGCGCAGGAATCGTTCGTCCATAAAAACCTCCATTGAGAAAAACGGACGGGGATGCCCCCGTCCGTTTTTTCGTTGTTTTAACCCACGTACTGAATACCGCTGGCCTGAGTGGCTTCCAGACCCTCTGTTAGATCATTGAGCCAGGTAACCATATCCTCATTGCGCATAGTATCAGTGGCGGTGCCCATCCAAACGGGATCATTCTGACCCTGGAAGTACACCACGTGCCAACCCTGCTGGCCAGACTGAGTATTCTCAATCAGGGTAGTGTCACCGCTCTGACGGGCGGGGTCGAAGATCCAATCGTTGAAGGCGCCAAACATCTCACCTTCATAAACCTTCTCATACAGGCCGCCGTTGGTATTGGAACCGGGATCATCCGAATTAGCGTTGGCCAGTTCGCCGAAAGATTCAGCGGTCTTATCGCCGCTCTCCCACTGAGCCAGCAGGTCTTCAGCCTCTGCCTTAGCAGCATCCAGCGCTTCCTGAGTGGGGACGGTAGACTCATCCACATCTTCCGTATCAGGATCATCTTCCTGAGTCAGGTCCGCCAGAACGAGAATATGGCGTACATCCACGGTGGGAGTTTCGTCCAGAGAACGATTCAGGAACAGGACCACGAAGTAACCGTCGCCGGTGGAGTTTTCCAGGACCTCTACGTCACCGGCTTGGCGGCTGGCATCCTTCAGCCAGGAGCCGTAACTGCTGGCGAGGTTGCTGCCTACAGTAGTGTAAAGAGTCTGATCGGGATTCTCAGTGTAAGAATCCTTGTCCTCTTCATCCACGTAGTTGGGAGCCAGTTCGGCAAATGCAGCGTCCTTATCCTCGGCAGCGTTCAGAGCATCTACGAAAGCATCAGCCTGAGCCTTGGCTGCCTCCATAGCAACCGCAGTCTCTTCCTCGGTGGGCTCTACAGTGTTGCCTTCCTCATCAGTGGTTTCAGGTACGGAACCATCGAAGAAGAGGTAACGGTACTGGAAGGTGTCCAGATCGTCGGCGTGCTCATCGTAGTAGGCCTGGATCTCCTCATCAGTATACTCCAGACTGTCCGACTTGTCGCTGTAGAAGCCATTGACCCGGGCTTCACGCTCCAGACAGGCCTTGTAGGCGGAAGGAGTCATATACTTGCCATAATTGGCCTTCAGATAACCCTCATAGGTGTAGCCGTTCTGCTCAGCACTCTGACGCATGGAGTCAATCTGCTCCTGGACATCGGCTTTTTCCTCGTCGGTCATGCTATAACCAGCTTCGTCTGCCGCATTTTCCAACGCAGCGACCTCGGTCAGGTTTTCCATGGCTTGTTCAAGGAAATAATCGTGATAGCTCTGCGTCTGGTCAGCATCCACATACTGAGTGGTCAGATCGCCCTGGGGATCAAACGAAGCGCTGGAGCCGGTGTAATAAGACATATAGTATTCGTTGACCAGCGCTGTACGGTAGTAATACTCTACGTCGGTGACATTGTAATCACGCCCACCTACGCTGACCGCTGTGGTCCGGCGTTGGAAGATACCGGAGTGCCATACCAGCAGGATTACCACCAATACAGCCACAATCACACCGATGACAGTATAGAGGATGGTCTTCCGCTTGGCGGCCTGCTGCTCTTGAAGTTCCTTCCGCTGTTTCTGCGTCAGGCCCTGAGCGGGGTCGTTCTGGCGCCGCTTCTTTTCTCTGGATGCGCTCATTTGTTGTTTCAGTCCTCTCGTAGTTGTTCCTGCAACGCAGGGGCTCCCGCCGCTGACTGCTCCGCTGACACATCCAAACATCAAACAGGGAGACGGCCGGCGCCGGTCATGTCTGGCTGGTGTAGCCAGACATTCTTATACACAATGAAGTATTATACAGGAAAGTTCAGCGCCTTTCAAGTGCGAAAACAGGTTTTACACTTTATTCATCTCCAGTAGCAGAGAAAAAGAATCCCCGCGGAACATATTGTTCCGCGGGGAACCCCGCTATAGCCGTGCGGACCCATTTAAAACCTGCACGTAATGGCAGGTGGGTTGCCTCCATGACGCTTCGTTGCTTCCAACTTCCAGCCACCGCAAAGGGTGCCGGGAGGCCTGCAGTCCACGCCATGAGGGGGCATCCCGTTTCGAAAATGTGGGTTTAAATAAAGCCCATCACGCACCAAGCAGGAAAACAACCTCTAAAAGACGGTTTTATTGGTCATCCTCTTCCTGAAACAGTGACTCCATAAACTGCTGGTAAACCAGCTCCAATTCTTCGTCACTGTCCAGTGTGGAGAGCTGTTCTTCGCCATTGACCTCCACTACTTTCAGGATGATCAGACCATATTCTTCGTCCAGATCTACATCCTTAACAGAATCATCCTCGCCTTCCTCACCTTCTACAGCAGGAAAGAAAGCCATGTAGGTCTGGCCGTTATACTCTATTGTGTCCAAATGCTCCAGTTCAAATTCATTGCCGTCTTCGTCGGTGACGGAGATAAAATCAGGTCCAAATTCTTCGCTCATATCGGGCACCATACCTTCCTTGTCATCGTCTATATTGTAGCGGCTCAGAGATGAAAATGCAAGAGTGTGATGAACCAAATTTTTTCAAAACCAGTTATGTAAAAAAATGGAACTTGCTATTGGACAACTTGACAGGACATGCTATAATACCCTATAAGTCATCCTATGACTGCATATGCAAGAAAACCGTTCCAGCAAAAACGGAGGTGTCATTTTGGCGTCAACAACCAATCAAAACCCACATCCGCGTCGAGACCGGCGCAGGAAGCAGCCCAACACAGCAGCGATGGTGCTCTCTGTGATTGGGAAGGTCGTGGGAACCCTTCTGCTTATCGGGCTCATCACAGGAGCGATCCTGGTTTGCTTTGCCGCGGTTTACATTCGGACGGTCATTCTGCCACAAGCCAGCCTGGACGCGAACTTTGATATGAATTTGACAAGCACCATTTATTATCAGGATTCTAATACGGGCGAATATGTGGAACATTTGTCACTGCATGGCACAGAGAATCGAGAACTGGTGAGTTATAGTCAGATCCCGGAAGATTTGATCAATGCCACGGTGGCGATTGAGGATGAGACGTTCTGGACCCACCATGGTGTAAACTGGAAGCGCACCCTTAAGGGCGTGCTGCTGATGTTTACTGGTGGAGATATCCAAGGCGGTTCCACCATTACCCAGCAGCTGATCAAGAATTTTACCCAGTATGACGATGTTACGGTCAAGCGTAAGATCCTGGAGATCTTCCGGGCACTGGATTTTGATGCCACCTATGATAAAACGCAGATTATGGAGTGGTATCTCAACTATATCTACCTGGGAGACAACTGCTATGGTGTAGCTACCGCGGCCCAAAACTACTTTGGCAAAGATGTCTCTGAGTTAAGCTTAGCGGAATGCGCCAGCCTGATCAGCATTACCAACAACCCCACCATTTATGGGCCCTATTCCAATGTTCGCATGACCAATCCGGATACGGGTGTGGTCACTACTGGCCGGGAGCGCAACAAACAGCGCCAGGAGCTGGTGCTTTGGAAGATGAAGGAACTGGGGATGATCAGCCAGGAGGAGTATGAATCCGCCGTGGCGGAAGAGCTGGTATTCGAGCGTGGCGAAAACGAGGAAAAAGAGACTACGATCTATAACTGGTATGATGAGCAGGTCATTACCGATGTTATGAACGATTTGATGGAGGAGTACGGCTACTCGGAACAGCTGGCATCTGACTTGGTCCTTTCCGGTGGGCTAAAAATTTATGCCTGTGCCGACCCGGAGATTCAATCCGCTGTGGAGGAAGTCTATTCCGATCGCAGTAATCTTCAGCTGACGAGTAAATCCGGACAGGAGATCCAGTCTGCTATTGTGATCATTGACCAGGATGGCAATGTGGTAGGGTTAGCGGGTGCGCTGGGAGAGAAAACCACCAACCGTGGTTGGAACTATGCCAGTCGTTCTACCCGGCAGCCCGGTTCGTCGATCAAACCACTGTCAGTATATGCGCCGGCCCTGGAATATGGACTGATTACACCGGCTACGGTATTTGATGATTACCCGGTGCAGTTGCTGGGTAGCAGTGCTTGGCCTTCTAACTCGTATGGCTACTATAAGGGACGTATGAATGTGGCTGCGGCACTGGAGATTTCTTCCAACCCGGTGGCGGTTCGTACATTCCAGGAGCTTGGTGTGGAACAATCGTTCCAATTCATGGAGGAGAAGTTCCACATTAACCTGGAAGAGGGACGAGAGAGCAACGGTGAAGTGGTAAGCGACAAGGGTGCAGCACAGTTGGCACTGGGCGGCCTGACAGATGGTGTCCGGGTAATCGATATGGCGGCAGCCTATTCCGTATTCCCGAGAGACGGTGTGTATATTGAGCCGCGTACCTACACGAAAGTGACGCGGGAGGTGGATGGCCAGGAGGTAGTGCTTCTGGACAATACCGACCAGGAAGAGGATCTGGTTCTCTCCAGCGAGACGACCTGGTATATCAATGACATGCTTCAGAACGTAGTGGAAGGAGAATATGGCGGCGCCACTGGTACGGGTGCCCGAATTTCCGGTATGACGGTAGCGGGCAAGACCGGTTCCACCAACAGCAACAACGACCGCTGGTTTGTGGGATATACGCCGTATTACACCGCTGCGGTCTGGGTTGGATATGAGATGCCGGAACGTATCAGTGCCAGCGGCAACCCGGCGGCTACCCTGTGGCAGAAGGTAATGAGTAAAGTCCATGAAGGATTGGAAGATAAGGATTTTAACCAGCCCAGTGGACTGAAATCGGTGAGCATCTGTCTGGACAGCGGTCTGCTGGCAGATGATGCCTGTCTCAACGATCCGCGGGGCAGCCGCGTAAAGAACGTATATTTGTTTGAAGATGACATTCCAACGGAACGGTGCAATCTGCATACGTCTGTGGAGGTTTGTACCGATGATCCGATTCTGAACGGTGATGGCACCGCCATAGAAGGCTTGTATCACCTGGCGGGGGATTATTGTCCACGTGGTGACGGTGAGAACGCTGGCAGCGTTAAGACGATTGGAATCTTGAACTATGTACGTGAGAGCGTGGGCGGTGTAAGTGCCAGGGACAGCGTCTATCTTTACAGTTTCCTGGAGGCACAGGGGAGCTGTACCGTGCACACCAGCGCCCCAGAGCCGGAGCCGGAACAACCGACGGAGTACGATCCGTCTCAGTTCCGGATTGAGGATCCCTCCACATGGCCGCCGGTGAACGATCCCCGCTATGAGGATTTCGACCCGGAAAATCCGGCGACTTATCCAAAGGTAGAAACGACTCCCGAGGAGACGCCCTCTGGAGGAGAGGGGACGGCAACTGCGGAACCAACACCATCGGCATCTGCAGAGCCTTCCTCCACCCCTTCAGAAGAACCTTATGTTCCGGTGGAGGGCCAATAAGAAAATAAAGCAGGACCGTGGAGCGTGCTCCACGGTCCTGCTTTATTATGCCTGTTGTTTGGATTGCCAGAATTGGCGGGCAAGAACGGCGGCCAAGGGAGCCAGAATCATTCCTAGTACGCCGAACACCTGAAAACCGACATACATACACAGCAGGGACAGCAGTGGAGGCAGTCCCACTTGTCGGCCCACCAGTTTCGGTTCTAATAGATTGCGTACCAACGTTACCACACCGTAGAGGATCAGCAAGCCAAGGCAGAGCGTACGCTTTCCACTTACAAAAGCCAGAAATGCCCAGGGTAAGAGTACAGCACCGGCTCCAAATACCGGGAGCGCGTCTACCAGTGCGGTTAGCCCTGCAATTAGCAAAGCCAGGTCAATCTGCAGCAGCAGAAGACCCACTGCTACCTCGGCAAAAGTGATCAGGATCAATACACCCTGAGCACGCAACCAGCCGCCCAGCACGCGTTTTGCTCCGGCGCTGCCCAGGGCGATCGTTTCCTGCCAGCGGGCGGGGAGGTTTCCACGTATGGCGGACAGAAGCTGAGGACGACTGGCACTGATAAAATAGGTGGCCAGAAAGGTAGTAAAAAGACTCAGTATCGCAGCGGGCAATGCAGAGATAAGATGTGAGACCGTGCTGACCAGCATATCATAAAAGCGGTTGGGGAGTGAGATTCCCTGCGTTAGCAGTTCTTCCAGGGCTTGTTGTGCCAATTCCTGGAGTTGAACGGGCAAGGCAATAACAAAACGGTAAGCCTGATTTTCCAAGGCATTGGCCAGTGTTGGAAGCCCGGCCAGCAGGGTAGGCAGACGTCCCAGCAAAAGAGAGAGCTCGTAGACGGTTCTCCACAGCAGCAGGCCCAATAAACCCAGCATAATCACGGAGAGCAGGAGCGTGCACAGCGCTGCGCCAGCCCAGCGG
This sequence comes from Flavonifractor hominis, assembly GCF_040095835.1. Lineage (NCBI taxonomy): Bacteria > Bacillati > Bacillota > Clostridia > Eubacteriales > Oscillospiraceae > Flavonifractor > Flavonifractor hominis. The sequence goes on along the minus strand of NZ_JBBMFT010000001.1, from coordinate 467,868 downwards.
GGAAGGCGCAGTCGTGCTGCCAGCAGACGGACTGCTGGCTCCAGAAGTGCGGCCAGCCCAAACGCGACTAAAAACGGAAATAGCCATGGCAAAAGAAACCGGATGCAGACCCAAAGACCGGCCAGACCCAATCCGGCGTAGAGCAACCGAAGCAGAAAACGAAGGTGTGGATTCTCCGGCAAATCAGGTCCCTCCCGGTGTGACTGTAGAGATTGACAAAAAATTCAAAAATAAGAGCTGTGAAATCGGTGGAGTTGGCAAAGGTCTCCGCCTTGCAAGAAACACAGCAATGTGTTAAAATGGACCACATAGGAAAGACAAATGACTCCTGAGAGAGGACACAATGGGAGGCGCGATGGATGAGCAAAACACCTGGCTATTTTATTGTGGAGGCCGGAGCCCTGCCGGAGATTTTTTTGAAGGTGGCGGAAGCCAAGCGGCTGCTGGAGACTGGCGAGGCTGGGACTGTACACCAGGCCACTCAGCGAGTGGGGATCAGCCGAAGCGCTTTTTACAAGTATAAGGATGCATTGCGTCCGTTTAACGATATGCTCCAGGGGCGGATCATTACGTTTCAGATTTTGCTGAAGGATGAGCCTGGAGTGCTTTCCTCGGTGTTGAATATTTTTGCCAAGAGCGGCGGAAATATTCTGACCATCAATCAGGCCATTCCGGCCAACGGATGCGCAGCAGTCACCATTGGTGCGGAGACTTCCGGCCTCCAGATCCCTCTGGAAGAATTGCTGCAGCGGGCATTGGATGTGGATGGAGTATTGCGGTGTGAGATCTTGGCGGGCTGATGGCCTTTTCAATAGCAGAAGGAGGAACACGCATGGTGCAGGTAGCGATCCTGGGGTTCGGGGTGGTCGGTTCCGGTGTAGCGGAGGTGCTGGCTACCAATGAGAGTCAGATCGAACGTAAGACGGACGATCTGGTTCGGCTGAAATATATTTTGGATGTGCGGGATTTTCCAGAGAGTCCCTTTGCGGATAAGATCGTGCATGATTTTTCCATTATTGAAAATGATCCCGATGTGTCCATTGTGGTAGAGACAATTGGCGGGGCCAGAGCGGCACTGGAATTTACCCGACGGGCCCTGTTGGCGGGGAAAAGTGTGGTTACCTCCAACAAAGAACTGGTAGCGGAACACGGTTGTGAACTGTTAAAGCTGGCGGCAGAGCAAGGGGTCAGTTATTTGTTTGAGGCCAGCGTGGGCGGTGGTATTCCCATTATCCGCCCACTGAACCAATGTCTGGCAGCCAATGAGATTGAGGAGATTACCGGTATCCTCAATGGTACGACCAACTATATCCTGACCCGGATGATTCGGGCGGGGCTGAGTTTTGATGTGGCGTTGAAGGAAGCTCAGCAGAACGGCTATGCCGAACAGGATCCCACCGCAGATATCGAAGGGTACGATGCCTGCCGGAAGATCTGCATTTTGGCCTCGTTGGCGTTTGGACGGCATGTATATCCCCGCCAGGTACCGACAGAGGGGATCACCGGCGTGACACTGGCCGATATAGCCTACGCAGAGAGCTGCGGCCGGAAGATCAAATTGTTGGGGCGGGCCATCCGGCAGGCAGATGGCCGTGTGTGTGCCTACGTGGCGCCGCACCTGGTATCGGAGGAAAATCCGCTGTCCGGTGTGGAGGATGTATTCAATGCCATTGCCGTGCGGGGCAATGCCATCGGAGACGTGATGTTTTATGGCCGGGGCGCAGGCAAGCTGCCCACTGCTTCGGCAGTGGTGGCCGATGTGATCGACGCGGCCAGACATCGGGATGCCAAAAAGCGCATGGTCTGGGAAGAGGGCGGCGACGATGTGACGACCTCGCCGGACAGCCTGAAGAGTCCCTGGTATCTCCGGGGACAGGGGGTGTGCGCACGTTTCCCAACAGCCGAGGTACTCCATCGGACAGATGCCCCGGAGGAGGAACAGGCGGTTCTGACCGCCCCGATGAGCCAGACAGAGCTGGAAAAGGCTTTGGCGGGGATCCAACCGGTCTCACAGTTCCGGGTGTTGGAGTAAATGCATAAGATACCATAGGCGCGGCACATGCCGCGTCTATGGTATCGGAGATTTTCCTGATTTTAGGGGGTACATATACCAATGGGACTCATTGTTCAGAAATTCGGCGGGACTTCAGTTGCGGATGCCGACCGGATCCGTAATGTGGCCCGTATTATTACGGAAACTTACCGCAGGGGACACAATGTAGTAGCGGTGCTCTCCGCCCAGGGAGATACTACGGACGACCTGATTGCCAAGGCTGCGGAAATCAATCCTAACGCCTCCAAACGGGAGATGGATATGCTCCTGTCCACAGGCGAGCAGATCTCCTGCTCTCTATGCGCTATGGCGATTGAGGCTATGGGTTACCCGGTAGTATCGTTAACGGGATGGCAGGCAGGATTTCGCACCAACTCAGCTTATGGTGATGCTCGGATCAAGCGTATCAATACCGAGCGGGTGATGGCAGAGCTGGACAAGCGGGCCATTGTCATCGTGACGGGTTTTCAAGGGGTCAATAAGTACGACGATATCACTACCTTGGGCCGGGGCGGTTCGGATACCTCGGCGGTAGCGCTGGCAGCAGTGCTCCACGCGGATTTGTGCCAGATCTTCACGGATGTGGATGGCGTCTATACTGCCGATCCGCGCAATGTGGCGGGAGCCAGACTGTTGGAAGAGATTACCTACGATGAAATGATGGAACTGGCTACCCTGGGAGCGCAGGTGCTCCACAATCGTTCTGTGGAGATGGCCAAGCGTTACAATGTTAATCTGGAGGTTTTGTCCAGCTTCTCCGGCAAGCCGGGCACCAAAGTCAAGGAGGTTGTAAAAACCATGGAAAAACTGCACGTCAGAGGTGTGGCGAAGGATAAAAATGTAGCCCGCCTGGCGGTGGTCGGAGTGGCCGACCAGCCCGGTATTGCGTTCAAGATCTTTTCCCTGCTGGCCCGGGAGAACATCAATGTGGATATCATCCTGCAGTCTATTGGCCGTGGTGGCACGAAGGACATCAGCTTTACCGTCTGTAAGGCGGATAGCCAGCGGGCCAAGGAGCTGCTGGAAGAGCAGAAGAATGTGCTGGGCTTTGAGCGGGTGGATGTAAACGATCAGATTGCCAAGGTGTCCATTGTGGGAGCCGGTATGATTCATAATCCCGGTGTGGCAGCCAAAATGTTTGAGGCACTTTACAATGCGGGCATCAACATCAACATGATCGCCACCAGCGAAATCAAGGCGTCGGTTCTGGTGGATGCGGCCGAGACCGACCGGGCAGTCCAGGTCATTCATGACCGCTTCTTCAGCGAATTTGGTGAGAATTAAATAAGAACAAAAGGGAGCTGCGTTCCAGGTAGGAACGCAGCTCCCTTTTGTTTCAATGGTCAAGTGTAGTGAGACGATAAAGCTGCAGGGCCAGCTCCAACTGGAACCGCTGAGCTGGTATGTGTACATCCAGACCTGTAATCTCACGAATGCTTTTGAGTCGATAGACGACTGTATTATAGTGAGCATACATTTCCTCGGAAATCCGTTTTAGATTTCCATAGTTGCGGAAATAGCTCTCCAGAGTCTGAAGCAATTCGGATGAACGGGGTTGACTGTGGTCCAGAAGTCCACGGAGCGTTTCATGTACAAAGGTGTCGATTTCGGCTTCCGGCTCACTGGCATAAACCAGACGCAACAGCCCAAGATCCTCAAAGCGAGTTAAACCGCCACCACGAGAGAGAGAAGCGCGGAAGGCCAGACGGGATTCGCGATCGCTTCTGACCAGCCCAGCGATGCCGGAATGGGGCCGGCCGCAGCCCGCTATGATGGACAGAGCGTCGTAATCTTCCATATAACGATCCACACGTTCGGGAAAACGAGTCGTGAGTGCAGTAAAAGCACGATTCTCTAGCGGCGCGGAGAGTAGCAGGAGGTATTCGTCTGAGGTAGTGACCAGGTGCAGGGAAAAACCCAAATTGGTCAAAGTGGTCTGTACATCACTGGCCAGCAGCGTGCGCTGAAAAACGCCGGCATATTTGTTGTTAGTGTCTGAGCGGTCAATGACGCGTGCGCGGAGGATCAAATGATTTTGGGACAGGTCAAGACCAAAGGCACGGGCACGGGCCGCTTCGCGGTGTTCATCTGCGATGTGATCAGAAAGAAGATGCAGCAGAAATTCGTCAAAATGCTGGTCACCACGCTCCCGGACCGTGCGTTCTCGAGCGATTTCCAGAGGGATAGTTTGAAGGACTTGAGCCATGATGCCGTCGTCAAGAGCCTCAATGGGCGGCAGGCTATGATAAACATAAAGAAATCCGAAAGAGTGGCCGCCGACTCGCAGGACGTGCATTTCTGAGCCGGCAATCAAAGCGCGGTCAATCTGTTCTTCACTGTGACCGGAAAAGCGCGTGGCGTCTGTTTCGGTAAGAAACCGGGCGCGACGGTTATTGATGCAGTCTAGTACAAGAATGCTTCCGCCAGTCAGACCGGAGACCATACGGGTGATTTCCTCCAGACCCGCACCCTCTACAATGGTGCGGGTGAGCATTTCATTGACCGTAAGAGTGCTGCGCAGCAGAGCGGTCTGACGGCGCAGAAGTTCATCAGAGACAGCCTTGGTAATATCGGAAAAGCGGACCGACTCTGGAAGTTCAACCAGCGGAAAAGCCAGTTGGTCGGCACAGGCCAGCATGACTTTGGGTGTGGAACCCAAGTATTGTCCGGGTTTGAGGATCAAGCCGGACAGTCCTTTGCTGGAGAGCGTCGGGATGAAATCAGCCAGCGCCCCTGGATTGTCGTGCAGGGCAAAACATGTGCTGACCATAAGCTCGCCCGGGGAAAGCCATTTATAGTATTCCGGGGTGTCGCTCAAATTGATGCCGGTGACCGGATGCTCCAGCCCGGCATGGCCAGCCAAGACACGGCTCCCCTGAAATACAGGTAGTGACAGCAACTCAGACAAGGAGGGATGAAAAGACCATTCCGGGACACGCAGCATAGATAAGTCACCTCCGGCATAAAGGAAGATGTGGTCTGTGTCAATGCTATAACGCCTTACCAAAGAGTATAGAATAGTGTTTGTAGAAAGTCAACATAGAAATGGGGAATGTACCTTGTTATAATGTGTAATGTAGACAAAGCAAGATTTGTAAACCGAAACACGTACCTACACACATCCGAACAAATTAAAGGAGGAAAACAGGAATGGCGATCATTGACAAAATGGAGCAGCAGCTTCGGCCCCCTACGATCGGCCTCAAGCCCTATGAAGCCAAAGTGATCCCTCTGACCAGTGGTGAGGACATGCTGGTACGTGAAGCAACCTGGGATGAAATTCCTCTGCTGATGGAAACCATTGAACCTTTGATGAAGCAGCCCAAGGACTTTTATGATATCGTCGCTTCCCGTATCTATGCCGAGTTGCTGGGCATGCTGCGGTACCGGGTACGGGATGAATATGTGTTTGTCGGTGCGGTAGACGGCGAGATTGCCGGCATTGTCAATGGCCGCATGGTGGATGAAAAGGTCGGTATGAGCTATCATACCATCACGCTTAAGCGTGGCTGCCGCGTCGGTGCTCACCTGTTTGCGGCCAAGATGGAATATCATCTGGACGTCATGAATCAGGACGAGGTTCTGATCGTGGCCGAGAGCCCCAACGGCTTTAAGCGCTGGATGATCGAGTATGAGCTGGAGTCCCGTCCTGATTGCCCCCATGAGCTGGGCGGCGTACCTACTTATGTGCTGACCAAGGCATTGTGGGAGAAGCATAAGGCGGCCAAATGTACCGGTATCCGGCCCGCCTTCGAGGATGTGATCGAGGCCAACAAGATCCTGCGCAAGCCCGACAAGATCAGCGTCTGAGGAAGAACTGCAGGAAAGGATGGTGCCCATATGCGGCAGGTAGGAATCGTTGGCGTAGGCCATACCAAATTTGGCAAATCCGATGTCTCCTTCCTGGAGATGCTGACCCAGGCGGCGTTGGAAGCAATGGATGATGCCGGCGCCAAGACTGGTAAGGACAATGTGATCGATCAGGTCTTTGTGGCCTCCATGGGCGCCGGAATGCTTAATCGCATCAGCGGTTCCGCATCCGCCCTGGTGGATACTCTGAATATCCGTCCGGCTATGGCCGAATGTATTGAGAACGGCCCGGCCTCCGGAGCCTCGGCCATCAAGCTGGGCTATATGGCAATTGCTTCCGGTATGTGTGATTGTGTACTGGTAGTGGGCGGCGAGATGATGCGCGTCGTCTCGGGGTGGGAGGCCACCGATTTCGTGGCTACCATGCTCCATCCCACTGGGGAATATCCCTACGGTATTACGCTGCCGTCCTTCGCGGGATTGTTTACCCGGCTGCGCTTTGAAAAGTATGGTGAGACCAGCGAGGATCTGGCGCGCATTTCGGTCAAAAACCATGCCAATGCCATGAATAACCCCTGTGCCCACATTCAACGCAAGGTAAAACTGGAGCGTATCAGTGATCCCCGTTATGTAGACGCCACCAGTCCGATGGTGGCAGATCCTCTGCGGCAGTTTGATATGTGCCCCGTCTCCGACGGCGCCGCCGCCGTGCTGCTGGTAGCCAAGGATAAGCAGGAAGAATTGGGCTTTGGTCATAAGACCTTTGCCCGTATTGCCGGCATTGCCTCCGCTACCGACACTCACTATGTGGCAGACCGCGCTGATCCCACTGAGCTGCTGGCAGTACGTACAGCAGCGGAGAAGGCCTATAAAATGGCCGGGATGGGACCCGAGGACATTGACTGCGCCGAATTGCATGACGCGTTCCTGATCTTGGAGTTGGCCGAAAGCGAAGAGTGTGGCTTCTTCCCGAAGGGCGAGGCGCATCTGGCTGTCCGCCGGGGTGAGACTGAAATCGGCGGGAAGCTGCCGATCAACACCTCCGGCGGCCTGAAGGCAAAGGGCCATCCGCTGGGAGCCACTGGTGTCTCCCAAGTGGTGGAGTTGGTGCGGCAGGTCCGCGGTGAGGCCACTGGCCGTCAGGTAGAGGGCGCTAAGACCGGCATGGCTGTGAACTTTGGCGGTTTTGGCAACAATGTGGTCGCCACCATCGTCACCACGAAGTAAGGAGGGTCTGACATGCAAGAGATGTACGCCTATAAGTGCGACAAATGCGGGAAGCTGCACCACCCGCGCTACGCGGTTTGTCAGAATCCCGATTGCGGCGGCCGCTCCTTTACGGAAGAGCCGTTGAGCGGCCATTGCAAGCTAATTACCTGGACAAGGGTATTCAACCTGCCGGAGGGCTATATGAAAGCGTGGCTGAACTTCGGCATCGTCCAATTTGACAACGGTGTTACCGCCTTGGGACAGATCGGGTTTGACGAGCGTCCGGAGATCGGTATGGACCTGGTTTCTACTGTGGGCGTGGTAAAGGAAGGTGTGGGCAAGGACTATTACGGCTTCATCTTCCAGAAGCCCTGAGTCCATGCAGGCAGATGGGGCTGTTCCCGGCGAGCGTGTTTGTAAGACGCTAGTTAGAGCGTTGGAAGGAAGGCACGTCCCAGCGAAGATCCATTCCCGCTTCCAAAGCGCGGTAAATCTGAGTACACCGTTAGGGATGGTTACCCTATTGGCGCCAGGTCGGTGTTTACAGCCTTATTCGATCGTACTACAAGAAAGTTTGGTATCGAGTCTTCTGGAGCCGGGCGCTTTGGCGCTCGGCTCGGGAGGCATCTGGAGGGACGGCACGCTGGCAGTCAAGGTCACGGGCGCACCTGCAATAGATTTGCACCTGGCGGACGGTCCCGCCCCAGTCCCTGCAATGGCGGGGGCAATCCGGCGGTTTTTGGCCTCTGCGCCAGCCCACGGACTTGCAGGTATGGCTCTGGGACGGGTGGATGGTCCATATGCCGCACTGCTGACCCCCAGACTGGATGTGTTGCGCCGAATGGTGCGTGCGGCCGATCGGACTGGGGCGGCGGCCATGGCCCGTAGGATGGCAGGCTGTGGGCCCGGGTTAACACCCTCCTCGGATGATTTTCTCTGCGGGTATCTGGCGTTGCTGCCACAAAAAGGAGCATGGACTGGAATGGCAGAGACTGTGGCCAGCGCGGCTGCGGCGGGAACCAATGACATCAGTGCCGCGTTGCTCCAGCGTGCGGGGGAGGGACTGTTCTCGGAAGATGTGCTCGCCCTGATTGGATGCCTGCGCCGGGGGAACGATGGGCCGGAGCTGGCTGGAAGCCTGCTGCGGGTGGCCAGCTTTGGCAGCAGTTCTGGCTATGATTTCCTCACAGGGGTCTATTTTGGCGTCCTGGACGCCTGTGCCATTGGAGGGATATACATTGGTCAAACTTGAGGTGAGAAAAAACGCCTACTATGACTCGGTCACGCTGATGATCATCTCCAAGGACGTAAAGAAGCTCCCCGGCGTGAAGGAAGCGCTGGTGGGTATGGGGACCGATCTGAACCGGGAGATTGCCGGGAACATCGGGCTGGCAGGCGAAGGTTTTGATTCCGTCACAGCCAACGATTTTTTCGTGGCGGCCGAATGTGAAGATGAAGCTGCCTTTGAGGCGGTTGTGGCTAAAGTAGACGAGCTGCTCAGCAAAAAAACGGAAAATAAGGCAGCAGCCTATACACCTCCTACATTGGAAGGCGCGCTGAAGATTGATCCGGATATCAACATGGCAGTGATCTCTGTCCCAGGCAAGTACGCTTATGAAGTGGCGCAGAATTGTCTGGAACACGACATCAATGTGATGCTCTTCAGCGACAATGTAACCATTGAAGAAGAACGCGCTCTGAAGGAATATGCCGCTGCCCGGGAACTGCTGGTCATGGGCCCCGACTGTGGTACGGCAATCGTAAACAATACCCCCCTGGCTTTTGCCAACGTGGTAAAGAGCGGCGATATTGGCATGGTGTGTGCCTCTGGCACTGGCGCCCAGGAAGTATCCTGTATCATCGACCAGCTGGGAGGCGGTATTTCTCAGTTGTTGGGTACCGGCGGACGGGATCTGAAGAAAGACATCGGCGGCATTATGATGAAGTTGGGGCTGGATGCGTTGATTCAGGACCCAAAGACACGGGTGCTGACGCTGGTCTCCAAGCCCCCGGCAGCGGAAATTGCCCAGCAGATTCTGGACCAGGCGGCGGCGGGCGGAAAGCCTACTGTGGTCTGCTTCATCGGTGGCGATCCCACGGAGATCGAGAAACGGGGCCTGTGCGCGGCGATTTCCCTGGAAGATGCAGCCCATAAGGCGGTGGCACTGTCCCGTGGAGAGCAGCCGGAGGACTTTACCGGCTTTGCTATGGGTCAGGAGAAAGCAGAGACCCTGGCGGCGGTCGAGGCGGCCAAAATGGCTCCCGGGCAGGCCTATGTCCGCGGCCTTTACACCGGCGGAACCCTGTGTGATGAAGCCATGAAGCTGATGATCGGAAAGCTGGGACATATCTGGTCCAACATCCCGCTGCATCCGGAGGACCTGCTGGAAAACGCACGCAACGGCAGCAGCCGGGAACATACTTTCCTGGACTTTGGTGACGACGAGTTCACGGTGGGGCGGCCTCATCCCATGATCGATCCCTCCCTTCGGGCCGAGCGGGTCATCACAGAGGCAGCCGATCCCGGTACAGCCGTGGTGCTGGTGGACTGCGTTATCGGCTACGGCTCTCATGAGGACCCAGCCCAGGATCTGTCCGAGGCGATCCGGGCGGCCAAGGACCTGGCGGCCAGAGAGGGCCGTTACCTGGCCGTCGTAGCGTCGGTATGCGGCACCGAGGGCGACCCCCAGAGCCTGTCCGGCTCCCAGATGAAGCTGGCCAACGCCGGCGCCGTGGTACTGCCCTCCAATGCGCAGGCCACCCGCTTTGTCCAGCTCATCCTGGAGCACCTGTAAGAAGGGGGGAGGAACATGAGTAAGCTCAACGAACTCTTCGGAAAAAAGCTCTCTGTGGTCAACTTCGGCATTGAGTCTTTTTATCAGGATCTGCTCAAGCAGAGTAAGCCTGCTGTCCATGTAGACTGGAAGCCGGTGGCAGGAGGCGATAAGAAGATTGCCGGATATCTGCGGAAACTGCGCCAGCCCCCGCTGGGCGAGCGTATTGCCGCCGCCAATCAGGAGGCGCTTAACCGCATTCTGGCGGCTCAGCCGGTACTGGTGGGTATGTCTACCGCCGGCGAGGCCATCCCGGGCATGACTCCCACCACCATCCTTCATGCTGGACCTCCGGTCACATGGGAGCGTATGTGCGGACCTGTGCGTGGGGCCGTCATGGGAGGACTTATCTATGAGGGGCTTGCCAAGAATCTGGAAGAGGCAGAGGCTTTGGCGGCCAGCGGAAAAATTACGTTCTCTCCCTGTCACCACCACAGCACAGTGGGACCCATGGCGGGTGTGGTGACCTATTCCATGCCGGTGTGGCATATGGTAAATAAGACCTACGGCAATGACGCCTACTGTACCATGAACGAAGGGTTGGGCAAAGTGCTCCGCTTCGGCGCCTGCGATCAGGAGGTTTTCGACCGGTTGCACCGCATGCGCAACGAGTACTATCCCGTCCTCCGGCAGGCGCTGGAGCGCCACGGCGAGATCGACATGAAGGTCATGATCGCCCAGGCCTTGCAGATGGGCGACGAGGCCCACAACCGAAACAAGGCCGGTACATCTCTCTTCCTGCGGGAGATCATGATGGATGTGATGAACACCGACTTCCCCATGGAACAGAAGCTGGCGGCACTGGCGTTTATCAACAACAATGACCACACGTTCCTCAACCTGTCTATGCCCGTTTGTAAGTGTACGATGGACCCGATTTTTGATATTCCATATTCTACCGTGGTGGCTACCATGTGCCGCAATGGTACGGACTTCGGCATCCGCATTGCAGGCCTGGGCAAGGATGCCTGGTTCACCGCTCCGGCAGAGATCGTCAAAGGCCTGTACTTCCCAGGCTTTGATGAAGAGGATGCCAATCCGGATCTGGGCGACAGCTGCATTACCGAGACCACCGGTATCGGCGGGTTCTGTATGGCTGCTGCGCCGGCAATCGTACAGTTTGTGGGCGGTCAGGTACAGGACGCCATCAACTACTCCACCCAGATGTATGAGATCACCACCGGCGAGAGCAATACCTATAAAATCCCGGCGTTGGACTTCCGGGGCAGCGCTACGGGCATCGATCTGCTCAAGGTGATCGAGACCGGTATCCGTCCCATCATCAATACCGGTATTGCCCACAAGGAGTATGGCGTTGGTCAGGTGGGAGCCGGGCTGGTACATCCGCCGGAGGAGTGCTTCCGTAAGGCCATCGAGGCCTGTGCCCAGGCGTGGACCTGAGCCAGGACCGACGACATAGCAGCAGAGAAGCCAGAATGACTGAATGACGGGAGGTATTATCATGAGTAAATGGTCTGACATTACGATGTACGAGCTTTCCATTCCCATCGGCATCAACACCCCGCCCTGGCCCACCTATGAGCCGCTGCAAATGAAGTTCTTTAAGCGCCTGGCTCCCAACGGCGCCAACGGCCAGCTCATGACCCACTCCAACCATGTGGGTACCCACCTGGACGGCCCCCTGCATTTTGATACTGCTGGCCGCGACATGGCATCTCTGGAGTTGACCAAGCTTTGTGCCCCCGGTGTCATTGTAGACCTGTCCGACCAGAAGGAGGACTGGGGAATCTATACCCCCGAGGACATTGAAAAGCGGGTGGAGGTCAAGGAGGGCGACATCCTCATCATCAACACCGGCTACCACATCTACGGCTGGGATTCTCCCACTGCTGATGAGCGGCGCTACATGCTCCGCCACCCCGGTCCCTCCCTGGACTTTATCCAGTGGGTCCGCGACAAGAAGATCAAATGGATCGGCGTGGACTGCGGCTCTGCCGACCACCCCATGAACACCAAGATCCGCGATTGGGAGCCGCTGGAGGCGGAAAAGTGCGACAAGGTGTTCCAGGAGCGCTACGGCAAGCGCCTCAATGAAATCTATCCCTGGCCCGACCACTATCAGGCCATGCACATCGAGCTCTTCTGCCAGCCCTATGAGGCCATCCATGCGGAATGCCTGGGCGGCGAGATCGATAAACTCTCCAACAAGCGGGTCGTCATTGGCTGCTTCCCCTGGAAGCTGGTAGACGGTGAGAGCTGTATTTCCCGCATTGTCGCCTTCGACGGGTTCGAAGACGTGTAACTGTCCTGCCCATGCGGGCAGCTCCCCCGGCGGAGCTGCCCGCATTTGGCCTACCCAAAGCGAAGAAGGCATAGAGGAGGGGAGACGCTATGCCGCAGCAGCTATTGGCTTATGGTGGAATGATTGCGGTAATCGCGGTGATTTCACTGCTTTACTGGTGGAAGAATGCCCCGGTGCGCCGGGCAGCTGACCGGTTCGGCCTCCTCTTCCTGGAGGCACGGGATTATGCCATGGATGGTTGGAAGTCCACCCCCGTCCGGGAAATAGACGATACAGGGAGTATCCGACTCCAGCCCCTGGAGCAGCAGCCAAGAACCGCACAGAACGCACTGGAGCGGGGGAGAAGCACCCGCTTTGCCGAGTATGACCGGGAACTTGAGGGAGCGCTAATGGACCTGTTTCAAGCCGTAGGTACCAGTGCTCATCTCAAACGCAGATATTACGATTATTTCAATACGTTTTTCACGCTCCACAAACAATTTCTTCAGGTTTGTGCCGACCCGGAAGGGACCCAGATGACCCAAGAGGCGTGGGCTGACCTGGAGGTCTATATGGGAGACCGGGTCAAGGTCATCCAGATCCTGATGCAGCGCCTGAGCGGCAAGGCAAGGCGCGAGGTGATAGGACGGCGCGTGACAGGACGGCCCCAGCCCCAGAAAAAGGAGGGGATTGGATGAAAGCATTTGAATACTTTGCGCCTGCCACACTGGAGGAGGCGTTCGATCTGCTGGACCGGTTCGGGACGGACGCAAAACTTTTCAACGGCGGGACCGACGTGGTGATCCAGCTGCGGGATCACCTCATCGCGCCCAAAGCGGTAATCGACATCAAGCGCATTCCCGGCCTGAAAGAGCTGACATACGATCCCGCGCAGGGGCTCACCATCGGGGCCTGCATGACCATGAATGAGATCGGCGAGGACCAGCAGGTCCGGGAGCACTATCCCACCTTGGCCAAGGCGGCGCTGAGTGTCGGGTCCAAGCAGGTGCGCAACCGGGCCACCTGCATCGGCAATATCGTCAATGCCTCGCCTCTGGCGGATACCTCCACGCCGCTTCTGGCCCACGATGCCGTGGTGATTGCCCGCAGCAGGGAGGGGGAGCGGCGGATCCCATTGTCGGAATTCTTTGTATTTGTACGTAAGACCAGCCTGCGGCCGGGGGAGATTGTTACTGCGATCCAGGTGCCGGTGGTCCCCGGTGCTCATGGAGAATTTACAAAAATATCCCGGCGTCGTGAGGTGGATCTGTCCACCATCTGTGCTACGGTCTTAAAGGCCGATGACGGTTGGCGGCTGGCCTACGGATCGGTGGCGCCTACACCTATCCGGTTGAGAAAAACGGAGGAGTTCCTGAACGGGGCCGTACTGAGTGAGGAGACCATTGAAACGGCGGTAGAATTGGCTCGGTCCGAGGTTTCTCCTATCGACGATGTGCGCGCCACAAAGGCCTACCGGCTGGAAGTGGTAGGCGTGGTGCTTGCCAGGAGCCTGCGGGCACTGATGTGAGGAGGGACGCAGCATGAAATACCGCGTGAATTTCTTTGTTAATGATGAGCCGGTGGAGCTCTACGTGGACGCCAATAAAACCATGCTGCGGGTGTTGCGGGAAGAACTGGCTCTTACCGGTACAAAAGAGGGCTGTGGTGCAGGTGAGTGTGGGGCATGTACCGTAATTGTAGACGGAAAGCCCATCAATGCTTGTTTGGTACTGGCTCCTGAGTTGGACGGCAAGCATATCACAACTGTGGAGGGCCTGGCCAAGAATGGAGAATTGACTGCCGTACAGCAGGCATTTGTGGATCTGGCAGCTCTCCAATGCGGATTCTGTACACCTGGCTTTATCATGTCGGCTACTGCCTTGCTCAATGAGAATCCGGATCCAAGCAGAGAGGAAATTATAGACGCCATCAGCGGCAATCTGTGCCGTTGTACCGGTTACGCCCGGATTATCGAAGCCATTGAACTGGCAGCACGGAAAGGAGGCGGCCAGGCATGAGTTACATCGGCATTCCATTCCAACGGGTTGACGCCATCAAAAAGGTAACAGGGCAGGCTACCTATGTGGATGATATCCTGATGCCCCGTATGCTGTATGCGCAGGTCAAACGCTCTCCTTATCCCCACGCTAAGATCCTGCGGATCGACACCTCCAAAGCGGAGGCGCTGCCCGGTGTGCGCAGTGTCATTACAGGAGATTGTTATACCAAACGGTGCGGTCTCTATCTGGAAGATAAAAATTTCCTGGCCGTTGGTACAGCTAAGTACCGGGGAGAAGCGGTGGCTGCGGTTTGCGCTGAAACGCCTGAGATTGCAGACGAGGCTGTGGAACTCATTGAAGTGGAATATGAAGAGCTTCCTGCGGTGCTCGATGCACTGGATGGTATGAAGCCGGACGCGCCCCTCATCCATCCGGATCTGCATACCTATAAGGTTGCTCCAATTTTCCATCCGAAGCCCCATACCAACATCTCTCACCACTATAAGCTGCGTAAGGGAGATGTGGAAACGGCCTTTGCTGCATGTGACGTGGTGACAGAGAACACCTATTATATTCCCCATGTTCAGCATGTGCCTCTGGAGCCCCATTCCGCTGTTGCTCAGTACGATTTGGATGGAAAGGTGACGGTGTGGGGGTCTATCCAGTCGCCCTATGCGGTGCGTCAGGCCCTGTCCACCGCATTTGATATTCCGCTGAATAAGCTGCGGGTTATCTCTCCATACGTGGGAGGCGGTTTTGGCGCCAAAGCCGGCACGACGCTGGAAGGTATTATTATTCCTTTGGCCAAGCGAAATCCTGGGCGTCCGGTGAAGCTGTGCTATACCCGTGAGGACGAGTTTGAAAATTCTTATGTCCGCCAGGGACTGCATGCCAAGATCAAAACCGGTATCAACAAGGATGGTAAGATCTTGGCAGTCAAAACCGAGTTTGTCTGGGATGGCGGTGCCTATACGGAATATGGTGTCAACATCACCAAGGCGGGCGGTTGGGCCTCCGCCGGCCCCTATGATATCCCCAATGTCTGGACGGACAGTTACTGTGTCTATACCAACCATCCGGTGGGTGGACCCTATCGCGGGTTCGGCATGTGTGAGATCCACTTTGCGATTGAACAGAACATCGACGAAGTGTCTGAAGCTATCGGCATGGATCCGGCGGAGGTACGGCGCATCAATGGTCTGCGCCCCGGCGGTATTACTGGTACCGGAGAGGTGATGGAAGTTTCCGGCTTCCACGACTGTCTGGACCAAGTCATAAAGGATATTGACTACGGCACACCCTGCCAACAGCCAGAGAACCCGCATAAAGTCCGGGGTAAGGGCATTGCCGCGGGTTGGAAATCACCCTCCCAGCCTACCAATGCTGGCAGTTCTGCGATTATCCGTATGAATGAGGATGGCACTTATATCCTTATGACCAGTGGTCAGGAGATCGGCCAGGGGTCGGAGACTGCTCTCATACAGATTGCAGCGGAAACTTTGGACGTAGATCCCACGCTTATCTCCTGTCGGTTTGGCGATACCGATCACACTCCTTACGAGTGGCAGACGGTTGCCAGCCGCACTACCTACTGTGCCGGCAACGCCATCAAGCTGGCTTGTGAGGATTTGAAGAACAAAATTCTGGATCTGGCACAGATCAAACTGGGCGCCTACAAGCGTGAGCTGGAGATCAAGGGCGGTTATGTGGTCCATAAACTCTATCCCGACCGCAAAGTACCTTTGAGCGAGTTCGCCTTAGGCCTTGCATTCCCGGATGGATCTGGTGTGGGTGGTCCAGCCATTGGCGTGGGCACCTTCACGCTGGAAAACAATCTGAACGTGGATCATGAGACTGGTATGGGCTCCCATCCGGCGGCGTTCTGGACCATTGGTTTCAACGGAGCAGAGGTAGAGGTAGATACGGAGACTGGCCATATCAAAGTTTTGAAGATGTGTTCCTGCTTCGATGCTGGCAAAGTCATCAATCCGTTGACCTATACTTGCCAAGCAGAGGGGGCTATGGTACAATCTTTGGGTACGGCACTGTTTGAAGAGCTTAAGCTGAAAAACGGGAAGATTTTGAATAAGAGCTTCGTGGACTATAAGATCCCGACGGCAGATGATGTGCCCGAACTGATTGTCAAATATGTGGAGCACGCTGAGCCTACGGGTCCTTATGGTGCCCGCGGTGTAGGTGAACCGCTGATGGTTCCTGGTGCACCTGCCATTGCCAATGCAGTTTATGACGCCATTGGGGTGCGGTTCAAACGTATGCCCATCACGCCGGATGACGTACTGCGGGCGCTGCGGGAGAAGAGAGAACAGGAAGCAATGTAACAGCACAACCGGTAATCCGACTCCGGCTATGGAAAGGAGGAAGAAGACCGGAGGCGGTGTCGTGTGCGCGCAGCAAGAGGAAGATGTATGACAATTGGAGGGAGGTATTCCATTGGCCAGAAAGATTGACATCAGTCAGGGCATATACAATGCCCCAGAGCAGCTGGGCTGGCCCAGGACGATGGTCCTTGGCTTCCAGCATATGTTTGCCATGTTTGGCGCTACCGTCCTGGTCCCTATCCTCACCGGCCTTAGCATCTCCGTCACCCTGCTCTGCGCGGGCGTGGGTACCCTTCTGTTCCATCTGGTCACAAAGGGAAAGGTGCCTGCGTTCCTTGGTTCCTCCTTTGCATTCCTGGGCGGCTTTTCTGTTATCTGCGGCGGAGCAGCAGGTGATCCAGGCTTCGATGCCAGCATGTTGCCCTATGCATGCGGCGGTATTGTGATCGCCGGCCTGCTTTATCTGGCCCTCTCTGGACTCATTACGATTTTTGGCATCAAGAAAGTCATGCGCCTGTTCCCGCCGGTTGTAACGGGACCGATTATCATTCTTATCGGCCTTATTCTGTCTCCCTCGGCCATTACCAATGTGCAGAGCTGTTGGTGGCTGGGTGTTATCACCATGGCCATCATCGTGGGCTGCGCTGTGTTTGGCCGAGGAATGATTGGAATCATTCCGATTCTGCTGGGTGTGGTAGGCGGTTACATCATCGGTGCGGTGACCGGACAAGTCAACATCGCCATGCCCGAACAGTTTGTGGCTTTCCCACACCTGACATTTGCCAAGTTTGAGATAGGCGCTATTTTGACAATGGCTCCTATTGCACTGGCAACTATGATGGAACATGTGGGTGATATCTCGGCCATCGGTGCCACTTGTAAGAAGAATTTTATCGCAAACCCCGGACTGAACCGTACGCTGTTGGGCGATGGACTGGCCACCTCGCTGGCTGGCTTGGTGGGCGGCCCGGCCAACACCACATACGGCGAGAATACCGGTGTTCTGGCACTCTCCAAGGTATATGATCCCCTGGTCATCCGTATTGCGGCAATTCTGGCGATTGTCATGTCTTTTGTACCCATTTTGGAAAATGTTATTGCCGCCATGCCGTCTGCCGTTATCGGAGGAGCGTCCTTTATCCTTTATGGTATGATCTCCGCTATCGGTGTACGCAATATGGTAGAGAATCAGGTAGACCTGACCAAGCAGCGCAATCTGATGATTGCTGCTATCATCCTGGTTTCGGGTCTTGGCATCAACTCCATCGGTGGGCTGCAGCTGGGGCCCTATGTCAACCTGTCCGGCCTGGCCTGCGCAGCAATTTTTGGTATTGTCCTCAATGCAATCCTGCCTGGAAAAGATTATGAATTTAACATGGAAGATCTGGGTGAGAATGTAGAGTCTGAGATTCGTGGGGAAATCAAAAAATAACATAGCGATGCGTGGCTATGCAGAAGCCGTCGGCACGTGTGTGCCGGCGGCTTTTTAAACAGAAGCCCTCTTTACAGTGGATGGATCGCTGCCGTATAATACCAACGGTAAGGAAGTGATTCAACGTGAAAACCGGAATCGTTTTGGAGGGTGGCGCTATCCGGACTATTTTTTCGTCTGGTGTTTGCGATGCACTGCTTACTCGTGATCTGCTGCCTGACTATGTGATCGGAGTATCGGCGGGCATTGCTTATGGCGTCAGCTATGTCTCTAAACAGAGCCGCCGCAATTTGGAGATCATGGAGCGGTATGTCCACGACCGGCGTTATATGGGCTTTGGCAACCTGCTGCACCGGGATAACCGGGCCTATTTCGGCCTGGAGTTTGTATTTGACACCATTCCCAATCAGCTTGTCCCATTTGATTATGAGACATTCGGTGCGTTCCAGGGGGAAGTGGAGGCAGTCGTGACCAACCTGGAGACCGGGAAGGCAGAATATTTTCCTGTGAACCGATCGGATGAAAAGTTTACTCTGCTGCAGGCGACCTGTGCCATGCCACTGCTGTTTCCGATCTTCCACATTGACGGTAAACCTTGCCTGGATGGTGGGGCAGCGGATGCTATCCCCTATCAGTGGGCACTGGACCAAGGGTGTGACCGCGTGGTGGTGATCCTTACCCGTGAACGGTCCTATCGGCGCCGTCCAGAGAAGCTCCAGCCGGCCATTGATCGGATCTATCATAAATACCCCAATTTCTGCCAGACTATGCGCCGCAGGGCCGAGATTTATAATGCGGACCGGGAGCATTTGTTTGAACTGGAGAAGCAGGGAAAGGTGCTGATCTTTGCGCCTAATGATACCAGCGCGTTCCATCGTACGGAACGGGATGTGACCAAGATCCGGGCACTTTGGCGGGATGGTTATCAGGAAGGACTGGCCCGACTGGATGAAGTTGAGGCATTTTGGAACGGAAACTAAGACTGACTGCTCTCCTGAACAGCCCGCTGGGCGGCGATAAGTGCAATATTATCTCCCAGAGTGGTGAAGAAGGCAGCCAGCACGCCGGCTTGTTCGGCACTGACACCGTCAGTAAGCCGGATGGCCGCAAGACAGGCCAGGAGAGCCAGACTTTCTCCTGAAAAATGGTGTTCGATTCCCATAGTGCCACCCCCCCACATTCCATTCTATGATATGGGCAGGAAGCGGTGCAGATATAAAAAGGAGGATGCAGTATGCGATATAGAGAACATAAAGCGCTGGGGGTCAGAACCTCACTGTTGGGATTTGGATGCATGCGTTTTCCAACGGATGAACAAGGGGTGATTCTGGAGGATGCGGCTGTAGCAATGCTCCACCGCGCGTTGGAGGCGGGGGTCAATTATATAGATACCGCCCATTTTTATCAAAATAGCCAGAACGAGCCTTTCGTGGGGCGCGCACTGGAGGGAGTCCCCCGCGAGAACTACTATCTGGCCACCAAACTGCCTACTTGGAAGGTGGATTCTGTGGCCGATGCACAGGCAATTTTTGCCCTGCAGCAGGAGCGCCTGAAAAGCGAGTATTTTGACTTCTACCTGCTTCATTCACTGGACAAAAAGCGCTGGGAGCGGATGGTGGAACTGGGCATCGTAGAGTGGTGTGAGCAGCTCCAGCGCGAGGGGAAGATACGTAGGTTTGGGTTCTCCTTCCACGACGATTACACGGTGTTTGAACAGATCCTTCGGTATCGGACTTGGGATTTCTGTCAGATCCAGCTCAACTATCTGGATACACAGGTACAGGCCGGAATGCGGGGATACCGTCTGGCGGAGGAGCTGAGAGTCCCGCTGATCATTATGGAGCCGGTAAAGGGGGGAGCGCTGGCGTGCCTGCCGGAAGATCTGGAGGCTGGGCTTGCTGCGGCACGGCCTGAGTGGTCCTCCGCGTCCTGGGCGCTGCGTTGGGTAGCAGGGCTTCCCAATGTGTTGACCGTGCTCAGCGGTATGAGCTCGATGGAGCAGGTGGAGGATAATCTGGCCACCTTTGAGACGCTGGAGCCGCTGAATGGGGAAGAGCAGACGCTGCTGGAGCATACGGCTGATCAACTGCGCATGCGCCGGAAAAATGGTTGCACAGGCTGCGAATATTGTATGCCATGTCCCGCAGGGGTAGACATCCCAGAGCATTTTCGTCTCTGGAACCGAATGGACCAGTGCCGGGATGGCGCATTGGTCTGGAAACCGTGGAACCAGACGGTTAAGCCTGAAGCCAAGGCCGACCACTGCATTGGCTGTGGTCGGTGTGAACAGTTGTGCCCGCAGCACATTTCCATCCCGGCTGATCTGGCCAGGGCTAAAGCTGACCTGGATGCGGTACCTCGCCCAAACTGAGGGTCAAAAATCCGATTGCCCACCAGTAATATCACGGATGAGAGCGTGCCAGTCATCGCTGTCCTGGGTGGCGTGGGCATGTTCAATAAACTCCCGTTGCTGATCGGGGGACAGCGCAGAAAACCAGCGTATATCCGGCGCCCCCGGCAGTTCGGCAGTAGGGCCAAAACCTTCCTGATACATACGGATTCCTCCTTTCCAAAGTAGTATGTACAGTAGAAGGAGAAAATATCCATAAGCACCGGCATACCAAAAACCAGAAGAAGAAAGCCGTCGTTTTTTTGCGTTCGGACAGTTGAAACATACAGTTTGGTACGGTATACTAAATTAGTAGAATCGTGCGGCCATCAGGCCAATCAAGATGGAAAGGTGAATTGGATGGAACAGACAAACGTCCACGCGCTGGCCGTTACAGCGGCACGCGCACGTCTGCTGGCGATGGACATGGTGTACAAGGCGGCTTCCGGCCACATCGGCGGCTCCCTGTCCTCTATGGACATCCTTACGACCTTGTATTTTCGTATGATGCGGGTGGATCCTGCCAGACCACAAGACCCTGAACGGGACCGTTTCGTGCTCTCCAAGGGACATTGTACACCGGCGCTCTATCCCATGCTGGCGCTGAAGGGATTTTTCCCTGTGGAGGATTTGAATGGGTTCCGCCACATCGACAGTCAGATGTCGGGTCATGCTGAGATGAAGTATGTCCGTGGTGTGGACATGTCTACCGGCAGCCTGGGACAGGGTATCTCTGCCGCTGTTGGTATGGCTTTGGCGGGCAAAGCGGATGGCCTGGATTATCGGGTGTACACGTTGCTGGGTGACGGCGAGATCGAGGAAGGTCAGGTATGGGAGGCAGCTATGGCTGCGGCCAAGTATCACCTGGACAACCTGTGCGCCATTGTGGATGTGAATGGCCTGCAGATCGATGGTGCCACAGCAGATGTGATGCCGTCTGAGCCGCTGGATCAGAAGTTTGCGGCGTTCAATTGGAATGTGATTCATGTGGATGGGCATGACTTCAATGCTCTGGAAGCGGCATTCCTGGCCGCTGCTGCCCATAAGGGCGCACCCACCGTGCTGTTGGCCAAGACCATCAAGGGTAAAGGTGTATCCTTTATGGAGAATGAGTATGGCTGGCATGGCAAGGCGCCCAATCGGGAGCAATATGAAATCGCACATGCGGAGCTGGCTGCTGCGCTGGCAGAACTGGAGGGGAAATAAGCCATGAGTGAAACGATCGCGACCCGTGTTGCTTACGGGCAGGCTCTGGCCGCTCTGGCGGACGAATATCCCCAGCTGGTGGTATTGGATGCTGACCTGTCCGGTTCCACGCAGAGCCATTTCTTTGCCAAAGCCCATCCTGAACGCTTTTATAATATGGGAATTGCCGAGGCTAACATGACCTCGGTGGCCGCTGGTCTTGCCGCCTGCGGGAAAATGGCATTTACCAACAGCTTTGCTATGTTTGCCACAGGACGTGCCTGGGAGCAGGTGCGCAATTCTGTAGCGTATCCCGGACTAAATGTGAAGATCGTCGGTTCCCATGGCGGACTGTCTGTGGGTGAGGATGGGGCAACCCATCAGTGCATTGAAGACTATGCCATCATGCGGGCCATTCCAGGGATGATGGTTGTCTCCCCCTGTGATGGACCGGAGATGCGTTTGGCCGTCAAGGCTCTGCTGGACTATGAGGGACCGGCCTATATGCGTTTGGGCCGTCTGGCCGTGGAAAGCGTCACTGACGAGATCCCGGGCTATTCCTTCCAGCTGGGCAAGGGAGTGACCTTGCGGGACGGCAGTGATGTAACAGTAATCGCCACCGGTATGATGGTCCAGATGGCGGTGAAGGCGGCTGAGCAGCTGGCGGGCGAGGGAATTTCCGTGCGTGTGATAGACATGCATACCATTAAGCCCTTGGATGAGGAGCTGGTGATCAAGGCTGCACGGGAGACCGGCGCCATTGTCACTTCGGAGGAAGCCACCATTGTGGGTGGCCTGGGTTCTGCTGTGGCTGAGTGCGTAGCCGAGCATTTCCCGGTGCCTGTACTTCGCCACGGTGTCAATGATGAGTTTGGACGTTCCGGTAAGGCTCAGGATGTGCTCAAAGCCTATGGCCTGACTCCGGAAGGAATTGTGGAGAAAGTGCGGCAGGCACTGAAGCGGAAGCCGTGAACGAGATTCGATTAATCTGTCTGGATATGGACGGCACCCTCTTGGATGATGACCACGCTACCGTACCCCAGCGTAACCTGCGTGCCTTGCGGACAGCTGCGGAGCGGGGAGTAGACATTGCCATTGCCAGCGGCCGTGCCTGGGATCTGCTGCGGGAGATAAATGCTCAGTTGGGGGTAGTACGCTACGGTGTGCTCTCCAATGGCGCTGCGGTGCTGGACGCCAAAACCGGAGAATGGCTATACCGCAAGAGTATTCCGGAGGAGCCCCGACGCAGAGCAGTTTCACTGTTGCTGGAATGGGGAATCCCGTTTGAGGTTTACTGCGATGGAGAAAACTATATCCAGCGTGACCGAAAGCAAGAGACGGTTTCTCGTGCATTGTCTCAGGCATTCCGGCACATTCTGGAAACCAGGTCTCATTTTCCGGAAGATCTCAACCGCGCACTGGATGGCAAGGCAGTGGAGAAGATTCATCTGTTCCATGTGCCAGAGGAACGGCGGACAGACCTGTTGAACCGGCTGGAGGAGTTTGGATCGTTTGCGGTTACCAGTTCTTTTGGACAGAATATGGAACTGACGGCTCTCGGAGTGAACAAATGTACCGCTGTACAGGCGCTGTGCGCCCGATTGGGGCTTGGACCGGAACAGGTGATGGCCTTTGGCGATGCAGGCAACGACTTGGAACTGCTTGCTTGGGCGAATTGGTCTTTTGCCATGGGCAATGCGACGGACGAGGCGAAACAGACGGCCCGCTTTCTCACTGGCACGAACCATGAAGCAGGGGTCGGCATGGCAGTAGAACAATATGTGCTGAATCTGTAAACAAACGGCGCATGGCGAAGAGCCATGCGCCGTTTTACATCAATATTCAGTTTGAATCTCAGGGTTGAGGCGCAGCTTGCGGAAATAATACCACAAAAAGCACAGCGTAAATCCCAGACAGATCCCTTCGGAGAGTAGGGGAGAAAACCAGATGCCCCACTCACCAAACAGGCTCGAGAGCAGGATCAGACACCCGGCGATAAGTACCAGTCCACGTCCAAAAGAGATGGTAAGAGCGGGCACGGGATGCTCCATAGCGGTGAAGAAACCGGAGACTACTACGTTGAATCCAAGCAGCAGGAACGACGTGGAGTACATACGCAGCGCAGCGATGGAATCGAGGTAGAGAGGATTGTCCTGAGCCAGGAACAATCCAACGATGGGGCCGGCAAACAGTTGGCAAAGCACAAAGAAGCTTATGGCAAAGAAGGCAGTGAATCGCAGAGCATAAGATAAAAATCGATGGCACATATGCCGTTCCCCGGCACCCAGGTGATAACTGGATAGGGGCTGGATACCGTGGGCAATGCCGATCATGGTCATGAGCACCAGGGTATTGACGTAACTGATAATGGTATAAGAGACAATTGCGTCTTCACCGATGACCCGAAGAATGATATGATTGAACAGGAAGATGACTACACCATTGGATAGCTCACTCAAGCCGTCGGAAAGGCCAAGGGGGAGAATACGGCGGTAAACGCCAAAGTCCGGTTTAAAGCGTCCAAAGCGCAGCGGTTCACGGTGAGTAAGGAAATAGAGGACAAATACCACCGTGGAAGTGACCTGCGCCAGACCGGTAGCCAGTGCCGCGCCCCATACACCCCAGTGAAAGTGCATGACAAACACATAATCCAGCACAATGTTCATAATAGCGCAGGAGAGTACACCGATGGTACTGACATGCGGCGCGCCGTCTGCCTTGACCTGGACTTCCAGGTTATAGGAAATAGTAAAAAAGACGGAAAAACATGCGATAATGGCTACGTATTCTTTTACCAGCGGCAGGGTAGTGGCAGTTGCCCCAAGAAAAAGAGCTACCCGTTCCAGATTGAGCAGGACTACAGCAGTCAGCAGCAGAGTAACCACTGTGACGACGGCCAGATTTTGATTAAAATAATTGCGGGCCCGCTTTACGTCCTGTTGTCCCAGTGCAATAGACAGAACCGTGGAGGTACCTGTTGCCAGTAGGATGCCCAATGTAAAAATCAGGGATACAAAGGGGAGAGAGAGATTGACGGCTGCCAGTGCGTGATCGCCCACGCCCCAGGAGACGAACATACCATCTACCATAGAGTAGAGGGAAAAGATCCACATGGATACAATGGATGGAATGGTAAACTTAAAAAACTTCCGGATTGTGTTCAAGGGTAAAACCTCCTCTGTTGATACTATGGTAAACCCTCGTACTATCCGAGAGTCAAGAGGCAGGAGGGAAAAAGTTGAAGGAATTTTATCAGATCCACGAGCTGGCCAAGCTCTTCGATCTCTGTCCGGATACGCTGCGCTATTATGAAGAGAAGGGGCTGCTCCATCCGGTGCGTGGAGAGAACCGATACCGCCTTTATGGAATCCAGGATATCTGTACCCTGAATATCATCCGTTCGCTACGGGAACTGAATGTCCCGACCAAGGAGATCCGGACCTACCTGGAGCGTCGTTCGGTGGAAGAGACTCTGAATCTGCTGGATCAGGAGGAAGCGTTGCTGGAGCGGCGCATGTCCGAGTTGGAGCAGGCTCATCGGGAAGCAGAACAACGCCGGGCCAGGTTGGAACAATACAGCCGGGTAGAGGCTGGACGGGTAGAACTGATCCGGGAAGCGGAACGTCCGTATGTCTTTTTGCGGGAGGATATTATTCTGGAGCGCGAAATCGACTTCTTGCTCAAAAAACTGGAACAGCGGCACCAGGCATATATCAAAATAATAGGTGAGCAGTGTATGGGGGCTGTGGTGGACGGAGAAAGCCTGCAAAAGGGAGTTTATAATCACTTCTCCAGGGTATTTTTTCTGACGCAGCCGGGACTGCCCTATGATGCGGTGCTTCCAGCGGGGATGTATGCCAGGCTTTATTATCGTGGAGCCTATGACCAGCTCAAACAGCATTGCGACGTTCTGATGGAGGGCGTGGAACGGGCCGGATTCCGACCGGCTGCGCCGCCCTTGGAACTTTATCGGGTGGATGCCCATGACACGAATCGGGAAGAGGAATATGTGACAGAATTGCAGGTATGGCTGGAGAAATAGGCGTAAAAAAGAAGGGTGCCGGCCTTATTGGCCGGCACCCTTTCCAATCAAGGGAGCCGAACGATCACCAAATACATCAGTAGATAATGGAATATGGAACCCAGCAGAATAAATACATGAAAGATCTCATGACATCCAAAGTGGGGATTGTCCCGACCCGGCCATTTTACGGCGTAGAGCACGCCGCCCACGGTATAGAGGATTCCACCACCCAAAGTCCAGAAAAAACCATCAGCAGGAAGCATACGCATTAGGGGAACCAGCGCCACCAGTGCCAGCCAACCCATGCTGATGTAGATGCCGGCCGTGATCCACCGAGGAGCCGTGATCCAAACCAGCGTCAGGATGGAGCCGGCAATAGCCAGAGCCCAGATCACACCGAACAATCCCCATCCCCAGGCGCCCTGTTCCCGCAAAACGACCAGACAAACGGGAGTATACGTGCCTGCGATCAGAAAATAAATAGAAGTGTGATCATATTTGCGCAGGGCAATTCGGCCAGATACGCTGGTATTGAGGCTGTGATAGAGGGTGCTGGCTGTATAAAGGCCTGTCATACTCAGGCCATAAATGAGAAACGATACTGAGTGCCAAGCATCCAGCCCGAGGAGCGCGCAGCGTATCAGAAGAAGTATTGTGCCAACTGCAGCCATCAAGGCACCGGCTCCGTGGGTGATGGCAGACCAGGGACGCAGGCCATCGTAAGGGTCCCGATCCTTCTCACGCACCTTTGGCTTGGATGGATGGGCGTGAAGTGGAGCATAAAAAGAACGGCGGCGGGGGAGCGTATATTCCATATCCATTAAAATCACCTTACCTTGTTCTTAGTATACACCCAATCACAATAAATAATCAATATAAACTTTAAATATAATTTTTAAAATTATATCGAGAGATTTGAACAACTTGTGTGGTGAGCGCCTAATCAGTATACCCATATACAGGAAGATTATAATGCAAAAAAGTCCCATCCAAGAACAGCCGAAAACCGGGTCCTTGGATGGGACTTTTTATACAGGTGATTAGCCCAGCTGAGCCTTTGCCATCTCGGTCAGGGCAGTAAAAGCAGCCTTATCGTTGACAGCCAGCTCGGCCAGCATCTTGCGGTTAATCTCCACGCCAGCCTTCTTCAGGCCGTTCATAAAGGTGGAGTAGTTCATGCCGTTGGCCTTGCAGGCGGCAGAAATACGGGTGATCCACAGGGAACGGAAATCGCGCTTCTTCAGCCGACGGCCGGTGTAAGCATAAGTCAGGGACTTCATGACCTGCTCGTTGGCCATCTTGAAGTGCTTGCTCTTGGCGCCCCAGTAGCCCTTGGCCAGCTTGAGGACCTTATTTCTTCTCTTGCGCGTCATCATCGCGCCTTTAACTCTAGCCATTTGTAAAAGCCTCCTATGTTAAGGTAAAATAGTCAATCTTATTTGTAGGGGATCATGCGCTTGATGGCGGGCTCGTTGGTCTTGTCCGCATAAGCGCCGGCGCGGAGGCCTCTCTTGCGCTTGGTGTCCTTGTCGTGACCGTTGAGCAGGTGACGCTTGTTGGCATGGGCGCGCTTGACCTTGCCGGACTTGGTCAGGCTGAATCTCTTCTTCGCGCCGCTGTGAGTCTTCAGTTTAGGCATGGTGGTATACTCCTTTACAGTTCAATTCAAAGTGCAGGGGCTTACTCAGGATTTCTTAGCTTCTTTGGCAACCTTGGGAGAGAGGAAGATGGACATATGCCGTCCGTCCAGCTTGGGGTCCTTGTCCAACGCGGCCACCTCGCTGCACTGCTCCGCGAACTTGAGCAGCAGGCCCTTACCGATGTCGGTGTGAGCCATTTCACGCCCGCGGAAACGGACCGTTACCTTGACCCGGTTGCCCTCGGCCAGGAACTTCTGAGCATTGCGGAGCTTGACGTTGAAATCGTTCACATCGATGCTCGGCGACATGCGGACTTCCTTAATCTCCACCACATGCTGATTTTTCCGCGCCTCTTTCTCCCGCTTGGTCTGCTCAAATTTGTATTTACCATAGTCCATGAGCTTGCACACGGGCGGAGTTGCGGTGGGCGAGATCTTCACCAGGTCCAGGTTTGCCTCAATGGCGCGCTCCAGCGCTTCACGGGCGGACATGATACCCAGCTGCTCGCCGCTGTCGGAGACCAGGCGAACTTCCTTGTCGCGGATCTCTTCGTTGATCTGATGACCCTGTTTGCTGATACGAAAGCACCTCCAATTCTAAAACGCATACAAAAAACGTGGCTACCATCCGGTACCCACGCGCACAAAAACACAACCGCAAACACGGCGTGCTGCAAAGCATGTTGACCTCTTTGCCGAAGGCGGGAGGTGAGGACGGGGTACCGTACCTACTTTGTTGTAGCTTGTTTATTATAGCAGTCTGTCTGGTGGATGTCAACAGGAAAATGGGCAGGAAAAACGGATTTCTTTTTTGACGGATTGAGGGGGATACGATATAATCAGGGTACACAAGGACGAATTACTCGCAGCAGCATAGGGAGAGGAGAACAACTATGATGGGAGAACAGACGCTGATGGCCCTTAAGGCAGCAGGTGTGGATACCGATGGGGCAGTGGCCCGTTTTATGGGAAATACTGCGCTGTATGAGCGCTTTCTGCGCAAATTTCCCGCGGATCCCAGTTATGGACAGGCTGTGGTTGCCATGGAGACAGGCGAACTGGAAGCGGTCCTTACCGCGGTCCATACGCTGAAAGGTGTGGCAGGAAATCTGGGAATGACGCGCCTGTTTGATGCGTGCACCCATATGTTGGAATACATCCGTGGTGATAGGCCGGAGCAGGCACGTCAGTGCTGGCCGGATTTACAGCAGGCATATGAGGATGTTTTAAAGGTTCTGACGGTAGAAGGTCTGGCATAAGAGGAGTGAAAAGCATATGCAGATATCATTGGGAAAGGGAATCGGTGCGCTTGCGCTGGCTGTGCTCTTTCTGACGGCCACCGTTCCAGCCTTGGCATCGGAGGCAGACGGTCAAAATATGACCAATGCGGTCATTTTGTTTACCCATGATACCCATGATCATTTTCTGCCAACACCAGATGGCGAAGGTGGCGAATATGGGGGGTATACCCGCCTGGCTACTTTGCTCCGGCAGGAGCGGGAACGGTATCCGGACGCGGTCACACTGGATGGAGGAGATTTTTCCATGGGGACCCTCTACCAGAGTATTTATACCACTCAAGCACCGGAGCTGCGGGCGCTTGGCGCGATGGGATATGATGTGACGACTTTGGGTAACCATGAGTTTGATTACCGTGCCGGGGGACTGGCAGAGATGCTTACTGCTGCCGTGGACAGCGGGGATGCCCTTCCCGCGCTGGTACAGGCCAATTATAAACCGCCACAGGAGGACGCTGCCTCTTGGCAGGCATGGGAGTATTACGGTGTACAGGACTATGTAATTCTCCAGCGGGGTGGTGTAAATTATGGTATCTTTGGCCTGATGGGAGAGGTTGCGGACAGCAATGCCCCCATGTCCGGCATGGAATTTGAACCCATTGTACCCGCAGCCCAGCGCACTGTGGCCGCGCTGGAGGAAGCGCTGGGACAGATGGATGGGCCATCGGTCATTGTCTGCCTTTCTCACAGCGGCACCAATGAGAAGGGAAAGGGAGAGGACTATGAGCTGGCCCGGCAGGTGGATGGGATCGATGTGATTATCTCGGGGCATACCCACACCACACTGACCGAACCCATCCAGGTCAATGATACATTGATTGTATCTGCCGGGGCCTATACTGCCAACCTGGGAGAACTGGTACTGGAACTCGACCGTGACGGCACAGTATCTGGTTACCATTATCAACTGTTCCCCGTAGATGAGACCGTGTCGGAAGACCCGGCCATGAAGGCCCTGGCCAATCAATTTAAGCCTCTGGTGGAACAAGAGTATCTTTCCCAGTTTGATCTGAGCTTTGACCAGGTCCTGGCTGAAACGGAGTTTTCCTTTACACCAATTGAACAGTTTGGGGCTGAGCACCGGGAGGACCCGCTGGGGAACCTGATTGCGGACTCCTATGTATATGCCGTACAGCAGGCAGAAGGGGAGGATTATATCCCGGTGGATTTTGCCGTGGTGGCCTCCGGAGTGATCCGTGGCTCTTTTGCCGCAGGGGAAATCACCACATCGGATGCGTTTAACGTCTCATCCCTTGGCTCCGGAGCGGACGGGTCGCCCGGTTATCCGCTGATCTCTGTATGGATCACCGGGAGGGAACTGAAAGACGCCTTTGAGGTGGATGCATCTGTTACGGCATTGATGCCCGAGGCCCAGATCTATGGTGCTGGTATGACCTGGGAGTGGAATCCCCACCGGATGATTTTCAATAAGGTGACAGACTGTGCACAGATTTTGTCTGATGGTTCCACTGCTCCAATCGAGGATGAGCGGCTCTATCGGGTGGTCACAGGTTTGTATACCGGCCAGATGCTGGGAACGGTCAACGACAAGTCCTTTGGCATTCTGGCTATTACGCCCAAAGATGCCCAAGGAAATGTCATTACCGATTATGAAGCACAGATCATCCACAACCGCAATGGGTCGGAAGTAAAGGAGTGGTACGCTCTGGCTTCCTATCTCCAGTCCATGGGGCAGGTGGATGCCCGCTATGCAGCAGCGGAGGGGCGCAAGGTGGAGAACGCTACTTGGAATCCACTGAATCTGCTGAAAAATCTGAATCTCTTTGGGTGGTTGGCGGTAGTGCTGGTGGTACTGGTGTTGCTGCTGGTGATTTTCCTGGTGGTCCGGCTCACAGGCAGCAAACGGCGCAGAAGATATGGAGGAAGTCGAAAAGGGAGAGGCTATCGTCCTTACCGCGGATAGTATATAAAGCGATATTACTTTACAAATAAAATACGGCGGGCCGTATGATGCGGCCCGCCGTATTGATTTAAGATTTGGATTTGGACCGGAAGAGAAGCGCAGCAATCAGGCCGAAAAATACGGCTGCGGCGATGCCGCCGGCCGCAGCTGTGATGCCGCCGGTAAGCGCCCCCAAAATTCCATGCTCGGCTACGGCTTGGGCTGCCCCCTTGGCCAGCAGATAGCCAAAACCGGTGAGGGGAACTGTGGCTCCTGCACCGCCAAATTCCACCACGTACTGATAGAGCCCAAGTCCGCCCAAGACCACACCGGAGACCACGTAGAGCACCAGAATGCGGGCAGGGGTCAACTTGGTTTTGTCGATAAGCAACTGCCCGATCAGGCAGAGAACTCCACCGCACAGAAAAGCGCGGGCATATTCCCAGAAAACATCCATCGTATCACCTCATTTCTGTGTGGAGAAGGCAACAGCATGGCAGATACATGGTATGCTCTCACCCTGTTGTGTAGAGGTTGGGGAGAGCAGCGCACCCGTTCCGCAGAAGAGCAGCCGCTTCCAACGACCGGACTTCATGCCGTTGAGCAGCAGTCCAGTAAGCACGACAGCGGAGCAGCCACAGCCGGAGCCGCCACAGTGGACGTCCTGCCCTTCCAGGTCATAGATAAGCACGCCGCAATCCTCCAGATTGGGGACCTCCAATCCATCTCTGTGCAGCAGGTCCAGCACAATCTCCTTACCCAGCTGGCCCAAATCACCAGTGAGGATCAGGTCATAATCTGAGGGCCTGCGTCCGGTGTCCTGAAAGTGGGCGAGAAGGGTCTCGTAGGCAGCAGGTGCCATAGCCGCACCCATATTATTGGCGTCCTTGATGCCTTTGTCCACGATTTTACCTGTGGTAACGTGGGTCACATAGGGGCCTGCCCCCTCAGACGAGAGGATGACGCAGCCGGAACCGGTGACCGTCCACTGGGCAGTTGGAGTGCGCTGACCACCATACTCCAATGGTGTGCGATATTGCCGCTCGGCAGAACAGAAATGAGAGGAAGTCATACAGGCCGCATGGGTTCCGAAGCCGCCGTCCAGCAGCATGGCCCCCACGGACAAGCTTTCGGCCATGGTGGAACAGGCACCGTACAGACCATAAAAAGGGACGTTTTGTCCCCGCACAGCAAAGCCGGTGCCAATGCACTGATTGAGCAGATCACCGGCTAGAATATAGTCCAGGTTGGAGGCACTCAGTCCAGCCTTGTCCAGTGCCGCGGACAGAGCCAGCTTCTGCATGGTGCTCTCCGCTTTTTCCCAGCTCTTTTCGCCAAAGGTGTCGTCCTGTTGAATGAGGTCAAAGGTAGTGGCAAGAGGTCCTTCGCCCTCTTTTTTCCCCACCACGCTGGCGTAGCCAGCCACAGACGGGGGCGTGGCAAGGGCCACGCTTTGTCGGCCCAACTTTTTATTTCCCATAAAAGGCCTCCTTTACGTAGCAAAACAGGATAATGCTATTTTGAACGAAAAGCCAGGAAAATATGAGAGTGGATTTTGTGGTCAGGCCGTCTGTTCAAAGACGATATTTTGAGCTATAATAAAAAAGACCATTTTTGTATAAAGAGACAGGAGGCCTATCATGGTCGAAGAAGCCAAGCGAACCCTGGCCTATATCTGCCCGGTCTGCCACCAGAGCGTGGCGGTGGAGCGCAGCATTTTTCAGCTGGCGGCATCGGTCAATGAATTGCCCTGCCCCTGCGGCAAGTCCTCCCTGCGGGTGGAGATGATGGGGGATCAGGTCCGGCTAACCGTGCCTTGCCTGTTCTGCGGCAAGGACCACAGTGTCAGCTGCTCCTCACACGCCTTTCTGCATGAGAAAGTACTGGCATTTTCCTGCGCGGCATCTGGTTTGGATTGCTGCTACGTAGGGGAGGAGGGCGCAGTATTTGCGGCACTCCAGCGGCTGGAAGAGGCTCTGAGCAAACTGGAGGGAGAAGCAGGAGAAAAAGGTGCTTTTCTGGATGAGCTGGTGATGCACGAAGTGCTTTCCGAACTCAAAGAGATTGCCCAGCGGGACGGTATCTCCTGCACCTGCGGTTCTCACCGGTGGAAACTCAAGGTCAATTACAGTTCCATTGATCTTTTCTGTGCCGACTGCGGCGGTGCTATGCGCCTGCCGGCAGCTACAGCCAGTGACATTGACGACATCTGCTGTAAGACCCGGCTGCTGATTCATGGTAATACAGGAGGAAGCGGGGTATGACGTTTTACGAGGATACCTACCGGGTGGATTCCAGAGATGTAGATCCATGGTACCATTGCCGTCCCTCCGGAGTACTTGGGATCCTACAGGAGGCGGCAACCCAGGCAGCCTGCGCACTGCACGTTTCCCGGGACGAGATGCTGGATAAGTACGGTTTATTCTGGATGCTGGCCCGGATCTGGTACCGGCTGGATCGTCCATTGAGATGGAATGAACAGGTATGTGTACGCACCTGGCACAGAGGTGGACGTGGAGCGGCCTCATACCGGGATTTTGACTTGTTTGTGGATGGACAGCCGGTGGGGGAGGCGGTTTCTCTCTGGGTGTTGGCTGATGGGCAGACGCATCGGCTGGGACGGGCCTCTAAGGTAGAGGAATTCCGGGATACCGACGGTGGTGAGCTGTGTAAGACAATGCTTTTGAGCAAACTGCACCTGCCCAATGAAATGAAACCGGTGGATAAGCGGGTGTTTCATTACAGCGATATGGATGTCAACGGCCATGTCAACAACGTCCGGTATGCTGATTTTATTTGCGATGCGCTGCGCATGGAGCACTTGGGGGCGGAGCGGTTTGTCTCCTCTCTGCAGGTGGGGTATCTGGCTGAGTGCCAGCCTGGAGAGCAGATCCTGCTCTCGGCCGGAACCCAGGGAGAGAGCCAGTATATCCACGGCGCGGACGAGGCGGGAAAGAGCCGCTTTGACGGTGCGGTGATTCTGGGTACAACCAAAGCTTGACAGAGGAACTTTCATCCAGTACAATAGAAAAAATTTTAGGTGATTGCCAAAAGGAGATGCATTATGGTCAATACGGACGAACGCCAGAAGTTTACCAAACAGGGCCTTACCTTCGACGATGTGTTGCTCATTCCTGCGGAGAGCGATGTGTTGCCGGCGGACATCGACCTGCATACCCAGCTCACCAAGAAAATCACGCTGAATATCCCCCTGATGAGTGCGGCCATGGATACGGTAACCGAGTACCGTATGGCGATCGCCATCGCCCGTGAGGGCGGTATCGGTATCATCCACAAGAATATGTCCATCGGCGCTCAGGCTGAGCAGGTGGATATGGTCAAGCGCAGTGAGAACGGTGTTATCACCAATCCCTTCTGGCTGGCGCCGGGCCACACGCTGGCTGAGGCGGATGCGCTGATGGCCAAATACCGCATCTCTGGTGTGCCCATCTGCAAAGACGGCAAACTGATCGGTATCATCACCAACCGCGATATGAAGTTTGAGACCGATATGAGCCAGCTTGTAGACAATGTGATGACCAAGGAGAATCTGGTCACCGCCAAAGAGGGCGTCACGCTGGATGAGGCCAAGGAGATCCTGCGCCGCCATAAGATTGAAAAGCTGCCTATCGTGGACGATGAGTTCCGCCTGAAGGGGCTCATTACCATTAAGGATATTGAAAAAGCCACGGTTTATCCCAATTCCGCCCGCGATGAGAAGGGCCGGTTGCTGGTGGGCGCCGCTATCGGCGTTACCTCCGATGTAATGGACCGGGTGGCCGCTCTGGTGGAGGCTGGCGCGGATGTGCTCTGTCTGGACTCTGCACACGGCCATTCCCACAACATTCTGGACTGTGTCCGCCGGATCAAGGCGCTCTATCCCGATGTACAGCTGATTGCCGGCAATGTGGCTACTGCTGAGGCCACCCGTGCGCTCATTGAGGCGGGCGCTGACTGTGTCAAGATTGGCATCGGCCCCGGTTCCATCTGTACTACCCGCGTGGTGGCCGGTATCGGTGTGCCCCAGATCACCGCAGTCTATGATGCGGCCTGCGTGGCCGCCGAGTATGGCGTGCCTATTATTGCTGACGGCGGCGTGAAGTACTCCGGCGACATCGCCAAGGCGCTGGCTGCCGGTGCCAATGTGGTCATGCTGGGCTCCCTGCTGGCCGGCTGTGAGGAGTCCCCCGGGGACACCGAGGTCTATCAGGGCCGCCAGTTCAAGGTATACCGCGGCATGGGCTCTCTGGGCGCTATGGCCAAGGGCTCCAAGGACCGGTATTTCCAGGAGAACAATAAGAAGCTGGTCCCCGAAGGCGTGGAAGGCCGTGTACCCTACAAGGGACTGACCGGTGAGACCATTTACCAGCTGATGGGTGGCCTGCGTGCTGGTATGGGCTATACTGGCTGCCACAATATCGAGGAACTGCACACCAAGGCCCAGTTCATGCAGATTACCGCAGCCGGCCTGAGAGAGTCGCATCCCCACGACATCTATATCACCAAGGAAGCGCCCAACTATACCTTGGGTCCCCAGTAATTGCTTTGGATCTGACCGTTTTACAACGCGAAAAACAGCCCCCCGGAGAGAATCTCCGGGGGGCTGTTTTTCTAAAGCGGATCCTTAGCACCGGCGATAGGTGCGGGTAATTTGGCGCAGATGGCTGGAGACCGATGGATTGAGGGCGGCCTCCCGCACCCGCCAGCTCCAATTTTGCGGACCGGTGGTACCAGGGGCGTTGATCCTGGCGTCTGCCCCCAGTCCCAGAAGGTCAGGCATGGGGGCAATGGCAAGACGGCAGGGGGACATCCAGGCTCCGCACACGGCACCCCAGCCAAAGCCTTCGTCTTCCCGCAGGCGCAGATAGTTCAGCGCATATTCTCGCTCAGCGGGGCTGGCCAGGGAAAAGAGCCACTGTACAAAAGTGGGTGTATCATGGGTGCCGGTGTACATCACCGCATCCCGGGGACAGTTATGCGGCAGATAGGAACTTTCGCCAACGGGGTCAAAGGCATAGACCAGCACTTTCATCCCGGGCAATCCACTTCCGGCGATGAAATGGAGCGCATCCTGATCCAAGTCGCCCAAGTCCTCAGCAATGAGAGCCAGCCCGGGTACGGAGCGCAGCACTTCCACCAGTTCCATACCTGGTCCTTTCTCCCAATGGCCTTCTCTGGCATCTTTGGCGCCATTGGGGATGGACCAATAGGTATGAAAGGCGCGGAAGTGATCGATGCGTACCACATCATACAGCCGGGCCATGTGGGCACCGCGGCGTTTCCACCAGGCAAAGCCGGTTTTTTTATGATACGACCAGTCATACAACGGATTGCCCCAGTGTTGCCCTGTCTCAGAGAACGCATCCGGTGGGACTCCCGCTACGCCGGAGGGTGTCATATCCTCCTTGAGTTGGAAGAGCTGAGGACTGCTCCACACTTCCGCGCTGTCAGGGGAGACGTAGATGGGTAAATCTCCAATGATGGAGATCCCTTTGGAATTGGCGTATTGCTTGACAGCAGTCCACTGATGGAAAAAGCGCATCTGCAAAAAGGCGTAGAAAGCGCATTCCTCTTTCAGCTCAGCCCGACAGCGGGCCATGGCCTGTGGCTGACGCAGACGAATCTCATCAGGCCAATCCTTCAGCTCTTTGCCGCCGAAGCGTTCCCGCAGAGCCAGAAACAGGGTATAGTCAGGCAGCCAGTCCGCTTCATTCCTCACAAAGGTATCCAGTTCTTCGGTGCAGGAAGCACGGGCTCGCTCCCAAGCTGTACGCAGCAGGGGCAGGCGGGTCTGATGGAGCCAGGCATAGTCCACCCGGTCTGGGTCTTCCCGGCGAGCGGAGGCCACTTCTTCCTGGGTCAGCAAGCCTTCTCCGGCCAGTTCATCCAAATCGAGAAATAGGGGATTACCAGCAAAGGAAGAGGCGGACATATAAGGAGAATCGCCACCACCCGGCGGGACCAGGGGCAGGATCTGCCAAAATCTCTGTCCGCTGTCAGACAAAAAGTCAATCCAGCGCCGGGCGGGCGCACCTAATGTGCCAATACCGTACGGACCTGGCAGAGAGAAAACAGGGAGCAGGATACCGCTTGCACGTGCTTGCATAAACAGGCCTCCAATGTGAACAGGATTTGCGTCCATTTCATTATAAGCCTGTGTCAGGTAGGCTGCAACCCCCGGATGAAAGGAAGTTACGCTCCGGTTTCGATCTTTGCTCGGATGGCGTCAAACACAGTATCCTGATCGGGACACATGACCATCAGAATGGTACCATCGTTCAAAGTCTCCAGTCTGGCTTGATTGGCAATGTCATACTGATCGGCCAGATAAAGTTCAAAATTCTGCCTTTGTTGATCAATAAAGCCATTCAGCCCATCCAGCACGGTCTGCTCCTTTCCCGCGGCGGGATAAATGGCCGCGATACCATATGCCTTGACGTTCATAGGAGAGACGGAAAGCGCGAAGGCCTGCATGTCTTCTCCGGACACACCAAGCATGGAAAAGAGAAGTTCAGCCGTTTCATCTTCAGAGGAAGTTAAGACCGACATAGATTCATTCAATTCTTGGTCACGTGCTTCTTCAATGGCACTTTGGTAGAGCTGTGCGCGTGCTTCATTGCTCATGGCGGTTTCCTGTGCCTGTTGAGTGCTGGTACAGCTGGTCGCAAAGCTCAAAACCAGCAGTAGAGGCAACAGTTTGAGGTGATTCACATTAGGTCCTCCTTTGCATCATCCTGTGTTACGGTTTCCTGGAGCGGGGCGTACAGGCGAAGCCGCCCTTCGCAGACATCTACCAGAGCGGTATCTCCTGCCCGCAGCGTGCCGTTGAGCAGTTGTTCGGCGGCAGGGTCCTCCACCTGGGTGCGGATGGTGCGGCGGAGGGGTCGTGCGCCGTAATCTGGGTCAAATCCCTCGTTGGCGAGGGCGTCCAGTGCACCGTCGGTGAAGCGCAGTGTAATGCCGAGTGCCAGCATTCGCTGGGCTACCTGCTCCAGCATCCGCTGGGCAATGTCTCGGATCTCCGAACGGTCCAGTTGGGTGAATACAATGGTCTCATCCAACCGGTTGAGAAATTCCGGGCGAAAGACTTTTTTCAGATCCTCCAGCACGGCTCCGCGCAGCTCTTCCAGCGAGCGGGTCCCGTGCTCTGAGCGCTGTGCGGCGGAAAAGCCCAGGCGGGTCCCTTTGGCGGTGATCCGGGCAGCGCCTACATTAGAGGTCATAACCACGATGGTATTTTTAAAATCAGCCCGGCGGCCCTGGGCGTCGGTGACCACTCCGTCCTCCATAAGCTGGAGGAGGATGCCCCAGATATCCGGATGCGCTTTTTCAATCTCGTCAAAAAGGACTACCGAGTAAGGTTTTCGCCGGATACGTTCCGTGAGCTGCCCACCTTCCTCATGCCCCACATAACCGGGCGGTGAACCAATAAGGCGGGAGACGGTGTGCTTTTCCATATACTCGGACATATCAAAGCGCAGCATGGCTTCCTCACTGCCGAACAATGCCTGAGCCAGGGCCTTACACAGTTCGGTTTTACCTACGCCTGTAGGACCAAGGAAAAGAAAGCAGCCGGTGGGACGCCCGGGTTCCTTAAGTCCAACCCGGCCCCGGCGGACTGCCCTGGCCACGGCGCGGACGGCCTCCTGCTGTCCCACGACTCTCTGGTGGAGTTCCTGTTCCAGACGGAGCAATCGATCGCTTTCAGCTGTGGTGAGGGTGGTGACTGGGATCCCTGTCCAGCCAGATACCACGGCGGCCACATCCTCTGCAGTGACCGAGCCGGTGTTCTGTCCGGAGCGCCAGAGCGCTTTTTCTTCCTCCAGTTCTCTGCGGAAATCCTGTTCCGCATCCCGCAGCATGGCAGCCTTTTCAAAGTCTTGTCCCCGGATCGCCTCCTCTTTCTCCCGACGGGTACAGGCCACTTTTTCTTCCAGTTCCCGCAGGTCGGGCGGAGTCGATAGCCGCTCCATGCGCACCCGGGAGGCCGCCTCATCGATGAGGTCAATGGCCTTGTCGGGCAGACGGCGGTCACCGATGTAGCGCACAGAGAGAGCAACGGCAGCGTCGATGGCCTCGTCAGTGATCTGGAGGCGATGGTGCGCCTCGTACCGATCACGCAGACCATGCAGGATTGCTACGGCAGTTGCACGGTCAGGCTCGGGGACCAGAACAGGTTGAAAGCGGCGCTCCAGTGCAGCATCTTTTTCGATATACCGGCGGTATTCTTCGGTGGTAGTGGCGCCGATAACCTGTAACTCCCCGCGCCCCAGAGCCGGCTTGATGATGTTGGCTGCGTCGATAGCGCCTTCCGCAGAACCTGCGCCTACAATCGTGTGTAGCTCATCAATGAACAAAATAATACTGCCGGCCCGCCGGACCTCAGCCAGAATGTTTTTGACCCGTTCCTCAAATTCTCCTCGATATTTGGTGCCGGCCACCATGGAAGAAAGGTCCAGAGAAACCAGACGTTTGCTCTGCAGATCTTCGGGGACGTCACCGGCCACCATGCGCCGGGCCAATCCTTCGGCTACGGCGGTCTTGCCCACGCCTGGTTCGCCGATCAGGGCCGGATTGTTTTTCTGCCGGCGGGACAGAATTTGGATGACTCGGGTGATCTCCTGATCGCGCCCGATGACCGGGTCCAGCATTCCGCTGGCTGCCAGCTTGGTCAGATCACGGGAAAATTGGTCCAACAGCTTGGTCTCGCCTCCATATTCCCGTTCCCTTGCGCGTCCCGTGTTCCGATAGGGAGAGGGCGCGGCCTCACCGCCCATAGCGGCGGTTACATCAGCATGGAGGCGACGTGGTTCCACCCCGGCAGCAGAGAGAACTCGTACCGCAACGCCGTCTCCTTCCCGCAGAATGCCAAGCAACAGGTGTTCCGTGCCCACGTAATGGTGGCCCAGGCGAGCTGCTTCGGTAAGGGAGAGCTCAATGATCTTTTTGCACCTGGGCGTCAGCCCTTGGGAGGGAGGGCTGCCCGGAGCACCTACTCCCACCATGCGGGCGACAGCAGCTTTAAGTGTCTCGGGTTCCAGGCCGGCAGCTGACAGGACTTTGGCAGCCACGCCACGCCCTTCCCGGATCAGTCCCAACAAAAGATGCTCACTGCCCACATAGCCATGACCCAGTTCAGCGGAACACTCCTGGGCCAGGCGCAGCGCAGTCTGGGCCCGCTGGGTAAAGCGCGTTTCATTCACAGCCTCACCTCGTCTGCCGCGGATGGGAAAAATCGGTTTCCAACGTCGTTTGACGGGCTTCATGGGTTTCTTCACGCCCCTTTTCTTTGGTTCGATTCCGGTGTACACCGCTGTGCGGTGCGCCCTCCAGCTCCGGAGTCAGGCTTCCGGCGGTCTCCATATGGAATTGTGAGGGTCTATCCATAGGTATTTTGCCTCCTGTCAATGGATTGCTTCTAGTTTTTCCCGCTGTAAAAAAATATACCCACTGCAGAGGCATTTTAGCATTGCATTTTTGAAAAGTTATGATACAATACTTTTAGTCTTAGAGTTTGGAGGTGTATCCAATGGCCTATGTTATCAGCGACGCTTGCGTGAGCTGCGGTTCCTGCGAGGGCGCTTGCCCCGTGGGCGCTATCTCCCAGGGCGACGATCGCTATGTCATCGATGCCGGTTCCTGCATTGACTGCGGTTCCTGCGCCGATACCTGCCCCACCGGTGCCATCTCCCAGGGCTGATTGAGTACGTAAGCACGAAAAGAAACAGCGGCATGCCATTTGGTATGCCGCTGTTTTTAAACTAAAGGAGGAATGCGGTCGGTGAAAGAGAGACAACTGAGCGGCGGGGACCTCTTGCTGGTAGGCTTTACCCTGTTCTCTATGTTTTTTGGTGCGGGCAATCTGATCTTTCCGCCCAATGTGGCGGCCCAGGCCGGTACTATGACCTGGCCGGCGATGGCAGGACTGGCCATCAGTGCGGTAGGGCTTCCCGTGCTTGGGGTAGTGGCAGTGGCGCGGGCCGGAGGATTGGATGTATTGGGGCGGCGGGTCCATCCGCTGTTCGCCCGTGTGTTTACCATTGTAGCCTACTTGGCCATTGGCCCCTGTCTGGCCATTCCCAGAACGGCGACCACATCCTTTGAAATGGCAGTTCCCCCGTTTGTGGGGGAGGGAGCTCCTATTGGACTGTACCAACTGATCTATTCTTTGCTTTTTTTTGCTGCGGCGCTTTGGATTGCACTGCGCCCTGAGAAGCTCACCGACCGCCTGGGAAAAATTTTGTGCCCTATTCTGGTAGCGCTTATTGTGATCACATTTGTGGGGTGTCTGCTCAATCCATTGGAGGGATATGGAAATCCTACCGGGGACTATATTACCCATCCGGTGGTCAAAGGATTCCTGGAAGGCTATCAGACCATGGATACCATTGCTGCTCTGGCGTTCGGGATTGTAATTGCAGTCAATATCCGTGCCCGCGGTATAGAGACGCCTAGCGCCATTGTAAAGGGAACCGTGCGGGCCGGAGGAATCGCAGGGATCATGCTCCTGGCGATCTATTGTATGCTGGCCCATATCGGGGCACTGTCTGGCGGAGCCATCCCTGGACCGGCTGATGGTGCGGAAGCACTGACCAACATAGTGGGGCTGCTCTTTGGACGGATCGGGAATATCCTGCTGGCGGGGATTTTTCTGATCGCCTGCTTCAATGTATGTGTGGGGCTGATCAGTTCCTGCGGAGAATATTTTTACAGTATTTGCCCTAAACTGAGTTATCGGGGATGGGCGGTACTCTTTGCAGTAGTAAGCATGATTATTTCCAATGCCGGACTGACCCAGATCATCGCAGTCTCTGCGCCGGTACTTGGGGCGATCTATCCGGTGGCTATCGTGCTCATCGCCTTGTCGTTTTTCCAGCGCTGGCTGGAAGGGAAACGGCTGGTTTATCCAGTGGCGGTCCTGCTGACAGGGGTATTCAGCATCCTTTACGCATTGAAGGGTCTTGGGTTGCCACTGAGCGTGCTGAATTATATGCCTCTGGCTTCTGTGGGCCTGGGATGGGTAATTCCGGCAGCGATTGGAATTTTGCTTGGCCTGCTCCTTTCCAAAAAGAAAACATAAAAAACCGCCGCGCCGATCGATTCGGTGCGGCGGTTTTTTATAAAGTCTCCAGCAAAAAACGACCTATGCTTTCCATAGCTTCGCCCGCTTTTTTCATAGGAAACATTTGAAATACATGCCACAGGTCGGTCCATACTTCCAGCCGGCAGGGGACGGCAGCTTGAACCAAGCGGTCCCGAAGGCGGACGGAATCGGAGAGAAGCAGTTCGTTTGTACCAGCCTGGATCAGAGTAGGAGGAAATCCTTTCAAATCACCAAGCAGGGGAGAAAGGTGGGGATCGGCCCAGTCTAAGCCCCGGGCATAAGCATCCCGCACAGCATAAATATAATTAAGCGTGAGTACGGGATCAATAGCCGCCCTTTCACGGTAAGATTTTCCACTGGCAGTCATATCCGTCCAGGGAGAAAGAAGAATCAGAGCCCTAGGTAACCGCCGACCGGCTTCTTTGAGCAGGTGGGTGAGTACCAGGGTCAGATTGCCGCCGGCGGAGTCGCCCGCAACCACTACATCCCGAGCGCCATACCCCTGGTACATCAGATAGTCCCACGCCTTCATGGCATCCTCGACAGCAGCGGGGTAGGGGTGTTCAGGTGCTAGACGATATTCAAAAGAAAGCACCTGCCAGCCGGTAACATTGGCCAGCTTGGAGGCCAGGATACGGGAGTAGCCCAAGTTACCGCTGGTATAGCCCCCTCCATGGCAATACAAAATGGCTCTGCGCCGGTCGTGGCCGCGGTTGGGACGTACCCAAGCGCAATTCATCCCATCCAGTTCAAAGGGCTCCCAACTCATTCCGGCCATAGGAGCAATCAGACGGCCCAGCAACTCCTGTCCCCGGCGCTGTTTCTCCAGGTCTTCTACATTCATGGTCTCAGGGGTAGCTGCGGTGTGAACCGCGCGCAGTGCCCGCATGAACGGGTCCAGCCGCTGCTGCTCTGCGGCCTGGCGCTGCTGCGGCGTGCGGCGGGTCAGCTTCATACGGATGCGTTCTTCTTCCATAGCGGTTCCTCCTTGCATCGTGGGGCCATTATACCACAGAGTATGAAAAAAGGAAAGCGGCAAGATGCGCCGCCGTTCCCCTTGTGGCAAGGTGGATATCGTGGTATCATGATTATAAATCCTGCAGACCGGGGGCGGAGAGCATATGGCAAAACAGCGTGGAGGCGGAAAACCGGAGTGGTACCCGCTTGACAATGCGGGGGTACTGTATTCGGCCCTTCAGAAAGAAAAATACTCCGCAATTTACCGGTTTTCGGCAGTGTTGGAGGAGCCGGTGGACCGTGATACACTTCAGCGGGCAGTGGACCGGACGATGCCCCGTTTTCCATCCTTTGGTGTGCGTATAAAAAAAGGCGCCTTCTGGTACTATTTTGAACCTAACGATGCACCTGGCCCCTTTGTAAAGCAGGATATTTCCAATCCATGCCAACCGGTGCGTTTTCGGGAAGATGATGGATGGTTGGTTCGGTTTTACTATTATGGAAACCGGATTTCACTAGAGGTGTTCCATGCGGTCAGCGATGGTGCGGGGGCGCTGATCTTTTTTAAAACTTTGCTGGCAGTCTATTTGCGTGAACGAGGATATACCATTCCAAACACCCACGGCATCCGGGATGTGGATGAGCCTCCCACAAAAGAAGAACGTGAGGATGCCTATGGTCGTTACGCAACG
Source organism: Flavonifractor hominis (assembly GCF_040095835.1). NCBI lineage: Bacteria > Bacillati > Bacillota > Clostridia > Eubacteriales > Oscillospiraceae > Flavonifractor > Flavonifractor hominis. The sequence continues at coordinate 424,758 of NZ_JBBMFT010000001.1, read as the reverse complement.
GTAAAACCACGTCGCGAGAAACGGGGAAAGAAAGCCTATCAGAACAATGGTACGGCCGAACCGTTTTACACGTTAAATGTGACCATGGGATTTTGTTCTGTTGCAGCGCTAAAAGCAAAGGCAAAGAGTTATGAGGTATCCATCACCGAGTATCTGACGGCAGTCTTGCTTCAGGTCCTGCTGGACAAGCAGCACCGGGAACGGCCTCGGAAAGAGCGTCCGGTCGCATTGGCTATTCCCATTAACCTGAGGCCATGGTTTCCGTCAGAAACCCTGCGTAATTTTATCCTTACGGTCCGACCGGCTATAGACCCCGCACTGGGAGAGTATACATTTGAGGAGATCGTGTCCCAGGTACACCATTTTCTGCGTCTGAACATCAATCGTCAGCAGATGCAGGCTGCACTTACCGGAAATGTAAAATTCACTACGAACCGTCTGTTGCAGATTGTGCCGATTGTATTGAAAAATCCGGTGATGTCCCTCGGGTATCATCTGGCTGGAGTACGGCCCTATTCCGGTACCTACACCAACCCGGGACCGTTTCATGTACCTAAGGAGATGGAACCCCACATCCGGCATATGGAGGTCATCCTGGGCCAGGCTACCATGCCTCGCCCACACTGTGCCTCGATCAGCTATGGGGATGTGATGGAGATTACCTTTGCAGGTACCATGCAGGAGAGTGACACCGAGCGGGAATTTTTCCGTTTTCTCGTACGGGATGGAATCTCTGTCAAAGTGGAAAGCAATCGTACCCAATAACCCGAAGGAGGAGCCCGTATGTCCTATTGCGTCCATTGCGGTGTAGAGCTGGATGCTACTGCATCCTTCTGCCCGCTGTGCCATACGCCGGTACTTGATCCGGCACAGCCGGTGGATACCGTTGGCCCCAAGTATTTTCCGACCCAGCGAGGGGAAGTGCCGCCGGTTGCCAAGCAGGAGCTGGCTCTGCTGATTACGTCCATGCTGGCCTCTGTAGCGGTATGCTGCGGTATCCTCAATGTGTTTCTGCGTCCCAATGAAGGATGGTCATTGTATGTCATTGGCGCGGCAGCAATGCTGTGGCTCTGGCTGGTGCCGCCATTGCTGGCCCGTGGGATGCACCTGCTTCTGCGGTTGCTGGTGGATATCCTGGCAGTTGCTTTATATGTCTACCTCATTGCTTTAAATCTAAATGGCCGCACCTGGTTTTTGGGGTTGGCAGCCCCCATTATTTTATGGGGAGGAGCCGTGTTGTTGCTGCTGGGCCTGGTTTTGCGGGTATACCGGCGTTCCTTGCTCAGTACATTGACGATTTTGTTAGGCAGTATAGGAGTGTTCCTGCTTGGGGTAGAGTTTTTTGTAGATCGCTGGCTCTATCATATGTGGGATCCTTCCTGGTCACTGGTGGTGCTCACGGTTTGCTTGGGGCTGGTCATTCCACTGATTGTCATTCGCCGTGTTCCTTCTCTTCGCGAAGAAGTGCGCAGGCGCTTTCATCTATAATCACATAAAAAAGAGACGTTCTGCAGTGTGCAGAACGTCTCTTTTTTCACCTAGTCTACTGGCGGCAGTCGATCCTCTTCACGAGCGGCAGGGGTGTCCCGGTGGAGAGAGGATGCGATGGAAATGGCTCCACGACCAAAGCGGCAGCGGATACCATCCATGGTTTTTTCCAGCTGTTCCAGTTTATCACGGCGGGGGATGGCATCTACGGCGAACAGACTGACTTGCTCACCGGCACTTGCCTCATCCACCAGGTTTTGTGCAGTGACGGTCAATGCTCGTACTGGCGCAGTGGGCTCCCAGCAAGTATAGAGCAATTCCATGGCCGCTTCCGTCAGGTCACGGGACACATAAGTTGGTGCGTCCAATCGTTTTTGACGACAGATATCCCGAAACGCCGGATCCCGAACCGTGATTTGCAGCGTAGTACATTTGAGATGATGTTCCCTCAGACGTGCAGCCACCTCGTCGGCCAATTCAGATGTAGCGGTGCGTAGCTGAGCCCATCCAGTGAGATTGTGCGGGAAGGTGAGTCCGTTGCCAACGGATTTTGGCCCGGGTTGGTCTCGGGCGGGAATGACCGGGGCGTGTTCTGCTCCGGTGGCGTAGTCATGCAGGGTATAGCCCTGCTTTCCTAGAATACTGCCCAAAACCTCCCGGTCCGACCGGGCCAAGTCCCCAATGGTGCAAATTCCATACCCTTCCAGTACCGCTGCTGCAGCCCGACCGACAAACAGCAGATCCGTAACAGGGAGGGGCCAGAGCAGCTGCTGAAAATTATCCCGGGTAATGACGGTGGTGGCGTCCGGCTTTTTGTAGTCGCTGCCCATTTTGGCAAATACTTTGTTGAAGGATACGCCGACTGACACGGTGAGGTGCAGTTCCTCTCGCAGTACACGCCGGATCTCGTCAGCCAGAGCTTTGGAGTCGCCACCAAAGAGGTGGAGAGTTCCAGTCACATCCAGCCAGCTTTCATCGATGGAAAAGGGCTCTACCAGGTCGGTATAGCGCTCGTATATGGCGTTTACCCTGCGGGAGTAATCCCTGTATTTCCAATGATGAGCAGGGAGAAGAACCAGGTTTGGACATTTTCGGCGGGCCTGCCATATGGTCTCAGCGGTTTGGACACGGAAGGATTTTGCAGCTTCGTTTTTGGCCAATATGATACCGTGCCGAGAGGCTGGATCACCGCAGACAGCCACCGGCTGACTCTGAAGTTCCGGGTGATCCAGCAGCTCTACCGAGGCGTAAAAACTGTTCAGGTCACAGTGTAAAATGACACGGTCCATATTTTTGCCCCCCTTGCTCTCTATTATAAGAAGCACCGGGGCAAAAGTCAAACTGATGTTCTATCTTTTTTGGAAGCACGTCGGCGGTAAAGCAGAAGAAGTACGACCACTCCAGCGGCAGCTGCTGCGATGCTCCACAGCAGGATAGGAGTAGTGGTAGAAGCGGTCAGGACCACGGTTCCGTCTCCAGGGGCCTCAAAGACCAAATAACTGCCATCCCGCTGGGCCTCGACGGGAAGGAGATTGCCGTCCTGATACAGTGCAACACCGTCTGCATCGTCAGCCAACACGCGTAAAGTAACCGTATCCGGGGTGATGGTTCCGTCGGTGATGGTATAGTCATAGGCGGCGACCGCTCCGGAAACAGGCCGGTCATCCCGCATTTGGACGGTCAGAAGCGCGTTGGGGGAGAAATCTCCCTCGGCCAACAGCAGGGGACGTGTCCCGCCGGAGGAAATGGTGGTTACCCAGTCCTCATAGACTGCTTCTACTGTCAAACTGCGAGTAATGTAGTCGCGGTCGAAGGGAGCCCATTCTCCATACCGTCCGCCGTCACTGGGCACCTCTGGAAAGTCGGCAGAGGCCAGCCGACCGCCATAAGGTACGTCGATACATGCCACTACCTGGTCTCCGGCCTGAAACGTCACAGAAAAAGAGAGAAAATCCTGTGGGACAGTCTCCAGTTTGGAGAACTCGGAGAAGGAGAGAGGGGTGGTCTGACCTTCATAATCGATTCCGTCCACACCTACCGCATCTTCCCGGAGATAGTAGTTATCGGACACGGTACCGTCAGCCCAACCGGCAACGGCCCCTTGACGCTCTCCGTTGCCGTACAGGCGAGTCATGGCGGCACAATTCTGGATGTCATGCCCTTCGCCTACGATTCCACCCAAACTGCTGTCGCCTGACAAATCGGCCTGAGCGGCACAGCTGCGGATGAGAGCGCGGGAGAGTCCGGCGATGCCACCCACATAATTTCCGCCGTCTGCAGATACCGAACCCATGCTGGTACAGGAGAGGGTGGCTCCTACCTCAGCCCGGCCCAGAATGCCGCCGGCACACTCGTTCTTGGCTGAGACATCGCCCCGGTTGTCACAGTGGTATACAATGGCTTTCAGCAGGGTGGTGGTGTCCACCAATAGATGTTCTTCATCCAAATCCAGGTTCAGATCCTCTTCCGGATCCATAGACAGTTCAGGAGACACGATGCCGGCGATACCGCCCGCATTGGCATCTGCCTGAATTTCACCCTCGTTCCGGCAGTCACACACCCGACCAGGGCCACTCTGTGCTGCCTGTTCCGAGGTGTTCTCTTCAACGGTCTTTTCTGGGGTTTTGGTCAGCCCGCTGATGGCTTGGCGTACCGCATCCAGCTGTTGGATAATGGCGGTGGTCGTATCGTAGAGCTGCTGATTGGCCTGTGTGGCGCCCTGCGTCATTTGGGTAACCTGATCGCCAATCGCATCCAGGTGCTGATCAAGTTCATCCAGCCTCTGTTGTCCTTTTTCCTGCAGAGTGGTACGGTACTGATTCAGCGTGTCTTCTATGCGATTCATCTGGGTATTGACCACCCGCAGCTGCTCTACACTGCCATCGCTGAACGCTTTGGCGTGAGTATTAAGGGCGGAAATGGTGGTCTCCAGTGCAGCGGAGGCCTGCTGCATGTCGCCTTTGGCGTCAGATATGGATGAGCTGGTATCCGACCAGAGTTCACTCAGACGATCGGCAAGACTATGTACTTCGGACGGTAGATTTTTCAGATGGGTATTGATCCGGTTGATACGGCCCTGCAGATCGATGGAGCCGATACCATAGCGCTCATAAGCTTCCAGTACGCCGCTCAGGTCGCCCTGACCGAGAGATTGAAGTGCCTGCTTTCCGAATGCTTCTATGTTATGGACATCCTGGGCAGTACCCTGTATTTCGGAGACCAAACCGTTGCGCTCATATTCCAGCAAGTCCAGGGTGAAGGATACATTTTCTGCCGTATCGGAAAGGCCGGAATCCAGTGCCCCGCTCAGAGAGGAGAGACCTTTTCGCAAGGCGGTAATCTGAACGTTGATTTCTTCCAGATCGCTGTTGGCAGACTGGGCAAAGGCATCCACCTCATCCAGCAGTGTTCCCATAGCGCTGTTGATGGCTTGCACGCTTTCATAAACCGGATCTGCAGCGGCAGCGGTGTCGGCACTCAGATCTGAGGCCAATCCATCGGCTGTATCCTGGATGGCGGAGAGAGAACTTTGGATTGCAGAGGTATCTCCGATGGCGTTGCCAGTTACAGTATGTACCTGTCCGGCAAACTGACTCATGAGAGCCGAGAGACCGCCCAGCGCCTCATCCAGTTGATCTATGGGACTCTCCCCGTAGCTGAGGACAGTATAGGGCTCAAACTGCCCTACGATCCCGCCCACATCCTTGCGGCCCAGAATGGCTCCGCGGTTAGTGGAAGAGAGGATGGTCCCGTCCTGTCGCCCGGCAATGCCGCCGGTATTATAGCCGGTGTGAGAGTATCCCACCGTAGAGGTATTAACGCAGGACTGGATGGTGCCACTGTTAAGCCCAGTGATGCCACCGGTGTCGGTGGCGGCATCGTTGCCGCCGGTATTGATTTCACCCTGGTTGGTACAGTGGTCGATGAGTCCCTCGTTGTGCCCGGCGATGCCGCCGCTGTGGGTGTTACCGGTGACCTCTGCTTTGTTGACGCAGCTGCGAAGCACACCGGTACTGCCGTTAAATCCAACGACCGCACCCACATCCTCGTCACCGGTTACATCACCGGTGATCGTAACCGCTTCGATGGTACCGTAATTCTCGCCGGCCAGAATACCCACCTGGTCCTGAGAACCGCCGGGTGCCACAACACCGTCCAGTGTCAGGTTTTTTACGAGTGCCCCTTCGGCCAGGGTGCGGAATAGGCCGGTTTTGGAGCCCTTGTCCAGCCAGGTGAAGCCGGTGATCGTGTGCCCGGCGCCGTCAAAGGTCCCGCGGAACACCGGGATAGTGCTGAAGTCTGTACCAGCTAGGCTGATATCTTCAGCCAGTACCACGGTACGGCCTTTGGACCAGGTATCCGAGGTGCAGTCTCTCGCCAGTTCGATCAAATCTCTGGCATCCCGGATGGTGATGACGCTGTCCTCCGCCTGGGCAGTGGGCAGAAGTCCAAGGCCAAGCGCCAGGGCTAGCAGCAGTGTGGCGCTTCGTCTACGGAAATCATTCATGGTTATTCTCCTCCGTTTCGTCGTCATTCTGCCGCCTGCTCTCAATAAGGGCATCAACGCTGCCATGGAGGATACCTTTGAATTCTCCATCAATAAAGCCAGACACATGGCCGCGCACGTGGCCATCCAAACGCATGGTTCCATTCTGGAAACGCTGCTTCCGGTCCCGGTTGAGGGTAATGGCTGTACGTTCGATGAGGGTGTCACCCAGAACCAGCAGCTGGGGCAGGACCGTCATAACCAGGATGATGGAGGTAAGCGTGCCCCGGCCCAGGGTAGCGCCGATGGAGGAAATAATGGTGTCCGTGGAGAGCTTGCCGATGAGGAACCCAGCTACCGTCATGATGGAACCGGAGGTAAGGATCGTGGGGAAGCTCTGGTTGAGGGCCTCAATAGCGGCAGACTTCCGGTCCAGAGTAGTTTTCAGCTGTAAGTATCGGTTGGTAATCACAATGGCATAGTCAATGGTAGCGCCCATCTGAATGGCGCTGACAATCAGATAGCTCATGAAAAACAGATTGGTATCCGTCAGGAAGGGGAAGGAGAAGTTGATCCAGATGGAGCCTTGGATAGTGAGTACCAGCAAGATGGGTAGACCCGCCGATTTAAAGGTAAACAGCAAAATGATTACTACAAAGAGCACGGTGAGTACGCTGATTTTCAAATTATCTCCCGTAAAAGAGTCGGCCAGATCCCGGGCGTTGGTGGAATTGCCCACCAGTACCACGTCATTTCCGTAGTATTCACTGGCAATGGAGCGGATCTGATCCAGAAGCGCGCAGATTTCGTCCCCCTCCTCAGGCAGATCGGCAGTAAAAACCAGGCGGGTCCAGTGCTCACCCTGCAATTGGCTGAGTCCGTCATCCAGCGCTTGCTGCAGCTGTTCTACTTGAGACTCCTGCTCGCCCGTAAGATTGACCACGCCCTTGTCCTTCTGTTCCAGGAGAAACTGGAAAATATCCACCAGGGGTACGGAGTAGTCATCCGGATTTTGGAAAATAGCACCGTACTCCTCAACGCTCAGCCCATATGCCTGATAGAGGAGTCGGGCCAACTCAATGTCTACCCCGGCCAACTCGGAAAACTGCCGGGGCGTCATTTTATCCGTGAGGTAACGGCCATCTTCTACCTCAATGTTGGCCAGGCCGGTGGCCGATGTTACGTGGTCCAGGGCCTTCACCTGGCGAAGAATGGCACCTTCGCTGTCATAATTGCCGCGCGGGACCAGTACGGCAATGGTGTTGGTGTACCCAAAGGTTTCGTTGATCTTATCCATGGCGATGCGGGTTTCCGGGCGGTTACCGGAGTTAGTGGAATTGGTCGAAAATACATAGTCGCATCGATTGGAACAATAAATGCCTCCTATGATACAAAAGAGGAATACCACGGGCAGGACAAAGCGCAGCTTCATCACAAGCCGCCCCCACCCGGCGATGGAGGGAACCAAGTTGCGATGTCGGGTACGCTCGATTCCCCGGTTGAAGAGCATCAGCAGCCCAGGCATCAGTAGGAAGACCGACAGCATGGAACATACGATGCCCTTCGAGAGAACGATACCCATATCAAAGCCGATGCGGAACTGCATCAGCATTAGTGCCACCAGACCAGAAATAGTCGTCAGGGAGGAAGAGGAAATCTCCACAATGGCCTTACTCAGCGCCGTGATATCTGCCTCCCGAGCATCCAGGCCGTTTTCACGTTCTTCCATGTACCGATGGCAGAAAATGATAGCGTAGTCGATGGCCAGAGCCAGCTGGAGAACCACCGCGATGGCATTGGTAATAAAGGAAACGGATCCAAGAAGAAAGTTGGTCCCCATATTTAAAACAGCAGAGACCACAAAAACGATAAGAAAGACCACTACTTCCAAATAGCTCTTGGAAGTGAAGAGAAGAACGGCCACAATCACTGCCGCAGCAATGGCCAGAATGACACTCATTTCCTTCATCAAGCTGTCCGAATCATACTGGTCACCGCTGGGGAAGACATAACTGTCGTAGGGCGCGACCAGATCCCGGACGGCCTGAAGGGCAGATTTTGCCTCTGTACTGCCCTCCTCTCCGGAGAAAGAAACCGAAAAAAGAGCAGAAGAGTCCTTGTAATGCTCTTCGCTCTGATCAAAGGCAACGGAGGATACACCGTCCAGTGCGGCCAGATCATCCCCAATGCTCTGAGCTTGGTCATAGGTTACATTGGAGAGCATTACCTGGGCAGAGGCCAGAGTAGTAAACTCTTCTTCCATCAGGGTCAGGCCACGCCGGGTCTCGGTGTTAGCTGGGAGATAAGAGGTAATATCGTTGTTGATCTCCACTTTATCAATGGAGTTGCCGCAAAAAAGTACAGCTGCCAAAAATACCAGATAAAATGCTTTCCGCTTGTCGACGATAAAGCGAGCCAGTTTTGTTATTGCGGTTTCAGAATTTGAATTCTGGGTCATAATATTCAACCTTTCTGAAGGGAAGAGGGCGACTGAGGAATAAAACGCTCCACATGCTGTATCAATACTTCATCGGAGATCATTGTACCGTTGGTAACCCACCAGCGCAGCAGGGAGAGCAGTCCACCTGCATAGAAGCGTGCTGTGATTTCTGGATCCAGATCAATGGTTCCGGTCAATTTGGTACGCAAAGCCTCTGTAATGATCTCATACAAAACATCGAATTGTGTATCATGTTCACCCGCCAACAGCATAGCTTTATGAGCCTTTAAAAATTCAAAAGCATTGTGGAACAGAGCCATAAAGTATTCTTTGGGCCCGGTACGGGGGTCAAGCGAAGGATCCACAGGCTCGAAGGACCGCTCCAACTCCCCGATGGCATAGCGCAGCAGGGCCTGCTTGTCATCAAAGTGGGCGTAAAAGGTAGTACGGTGTACCATGGCTCGCTGGCAGATGTCCACCACTGAGATTCGGCTGAATGGACGCTCCTCCAGTAGGGTAAACAACGCCTCGGTCAGATGCTTGCGAGTACGGCGCTGCCGCAGGTCCTCGTATGAGGAATCATGCTGTTTCATAAATCGTCCGCTCCTTTTCGTTTGCATGGTGAACACAATAGCATGATTTTCTACATATGTCAAGATAAACAACATCTGTAGATAAAGATGGGAGTAAAGAAGAGAAGGAAGTGATTGACGTAAGAAAAAGAGAAGGGTATGATTATGTTAGCATATTAAAGAAATAAGGAGCGTGCTGCCAATGAACCCCATTGCCGAAGAAAGTATGAAGCTGCACCGTGAGAAACGTGGCAAGCTGGAAGTTGTGCCTACCGTTCCCCTCAACGATGCCCATGATCTGTCTGTGGCGTATACGCCCGGTGTAGCGCAGCCCTGTCTGGAAATTCAGAAGGACGTGAGCAAGAGCTATGAGCTGACCCGGCGCTGGAACCTGTGCGCAGTGGTGACCGATGGCTCGGCCGTACTGGGATTGGGTAACATCGGGCCGGAGGCAGGTATGCCGGTAATGGAGGGCAAATGCGTGCTCTTCAAACAGTTTGGCGGGGTGGATGCCTTCCCGCTGTGCATTAAAAGCCAGGATGTGGATGAGATCGTACGCACGGTCTACCTGCTCTCTGGCTCCTTCGGCGGAATCAATCTGGAGGACATTTCCGCGCCCCGCTGCTTTGAGGTGGAGCGCCGGCTGAAAGAGTGCTGTGATATTCCCATCTTCCACGACGACCAGCACGGTACAGCGGTGATTACCTTGGCTGGTCTGATCAACGCTCTGAAGGTAGTGGACAAGCAGAAGGAGGAGGTCCGGGTCGTAATCAACGGCGCAGGTGCGGCAGGCCTGTCGGTTTGCCGGCTGCTGTTTTCTGCCGGTTTCCGGCACATCACGCTGTGCGACAAGAGCGGAATTCTCTGCGACGGTGTCACTGAGGGGATGAATCCCTATATGGCTGAAATGGTTCAGAAGACCAATCTGGAGCATAAGACCGGCAAATTGGCTGACGCGTTGGTGGGGGCAGATATATTCTTGGGTTACTCCGCACCCAACCTGGTAACGGCAGACATGGTACGTACCATGAACCGGGATGCGATCATCTTTGCCTGTGCCAATCCAACCCCCGAGATTTTCCCGGAGGAGGCCAAGAAAGGTGGTGCGGCGGTCATCTCTACCGGCCGCAGCGACTATCCCAACCAGATCAACAATGTCATGGTATTTCCCGGGATTTTCCGCGGGGCCTTTGACGTGCGGGCCAGCGATATCAATGAGGAAATGAAGATGGCTGCCGCTATGGCTCTGGCAAATCTCATTTCTGATGAGGAGCGTTCCCCCGAGTACATCATTCCAAACGCCTTCGATCCGCGGGCTGCCCAAGCGGTAGCTGCTGCTGTAGCGGAGGCTGCCCGGAAGAGCGGCGTGGCCCGCATCTGAGCGAAATAAAAAAGCCTTCCCACCGGTAAAAATGGTGGGAAGGCTTTTTTATATTCTTATACCCGGCCAATGTCTGTCCGGAAATGCATATCCTGAAAGTGGATATGTTGGGCGGCGGCGTAGGCACCGTTGATAGCGGCTTCCAGATCGGAACCGGTGGCGGTTACCCCCAGTACCCGACCACCGTTGGTGAGGACGCTGCCGTCCTCCATCAGGCGAGTACCGGCGTGGAACACCACAGCCGTCCGGCCAGCTTCTTCCAAGCCTGTAATGGGATATCCCTTTTCATAGCTTGCGGGATAACCGCCGGACGCCAATACCAGACAGCAGGCTGCACCATCTTTCCAATGTACATCCACCTGATCCAGAGTTCCAGTCCGGCAAGCCTGGAAAATGTCCATAAGATCGCTGTCCAGCAGGGAGAGCACTGCCTGGCATTCCGGATCACCAAAGCGGGCGTTATATTCCACGACCTTTGGACCGTCAGGGGTGAGCATCAGGCCGAAATAAATCACCCCACGGAAGGGACGGCCCTCCGCCTTAAGTGCGGCTACAGTAGGAAGGAAAATCTCCTCCATGCAGCGCTTGGCAATCTCTGGAGTATAGTTGGGGGAAGGGGAGATGGCGCCCATCCCGCCGGTGTTGGGACCAAGGTTACCGTCATAGGCGCGCTTGTGGTCCTGAGAGGAGGGCATGGGGACCAGGTGCTCCCCGTCGCAGAAGGCCAGAACGGTCACCTCAGGGCCTGTCATACATTCCTCAATGACGACTCGGGCACCGGCGGCCCCAAACTTGTGATCGCCCATCATGGCCCTGACGGCCTCTTCGGCTTCCTCCACGGTCTGGGCTACCACAACCCCCTTACCCAGGGCTAGGCCGTCGGCCTTTACCACAATAGGAGCGCCCTGGGCCTGTACATAGGACAGAGCCTGCTCCATATCGGTAAACGTCTCGTAGCGAGCAGTGGGGATGTGATACTTGGCCATCAGGCTCTTGGAAAAGCTTTTGCTGGACTCAATGATGGCGGCATCCGCTGTGGGACCAAATGCGGGGATTCCGGCAGCATCCAATGCATCAACCATCCCCAGGGCCAGCGGATCATCAGGGGCAACCACTACAAAGTCAATTTTGTGCGCGACAGCCCAGTCTACCATAGCCTGTACGTCGGTGGCTGAGATCGGTACACACTGCGCCAATGCGGCAATCCCTCCGTTGCCGGGCGCGCAGTAAAGCTGATTCACTTTCCGGCTTTTTGACAGGGCCCAGGCAATGGCGTGCTCCCGGCCACCGCCGCCTACAATCAGTACATTCATGCAAAACACCTCATTATAGCACATTGCTCAGAGCCCAAAGCCCCAGCAGATGGGCCGGATAAAATACATAGAAGAACCACTTGTTTTGAATGCCTAGCTGTCCGCGGTATCCAGCTAACAGCAGCAAAGAAAGCTCGGCGCACAAGCCGTATATTCCGTAAAGCGAAAATACTTGCGCAATATAACCACCAAATGCTGCCTGGGTCATCGTGGACAGAGCGGCCAACAGTTGTCCCAAGGGGAGATAGATCAGGTAAAACAGCGCCAGGCCAATCCCCATGCAGAGCAACTGTTTTTTTCGCTCCTCGCCGCAGAGATAGAGGGAAAAGACCAATACCACTGCTGGAAACCCATAGTCCGTGTTCAGAAGCAGCGCCAGCACGCAGGAAGCAAACAGGGGCAGTGCTGCTACAGCGGGACCCCGGTTTCGCCTGGAAAGCTGTTCAAAACCATAAATGGCGCATGCGCTCAAAAAGAAGCTGAGCATAATACTGCCGCCCCAGACTCCGGTGAGGAGTGTGTAAGGAATCTGAGCAATCAGTGTAAACAGCCCAAGCCGAAACAGGTAGCGGGAGAAAAAGCGGGTCCTGCGGCACCCCTCAGCCAGAAAATAGGCAAAGATGGGGAACGCCAGCCGCCCAATGAGTCGTGGCAGAAGGTCCAATGCAGCGGGCAGTCCCAAATCGGAGGCCAGATGAGGGAAGGCGACCCCGATATGGTCAACTAGCATGAACAGAGCGGCCAGAGACTTCAGGAATGCGGCACTCAGGCCATAGCGTTGCTTCATCAGTGGTGGAACAGACGCATCCCGGTAAAGGACATGACAATGCCGTACTTATTGCAAGTATCAATGACATTATCGTCCCGGATGGAACCACCAGGTTGGACAATATACTCCACGCCACTTTTACGGGCCCGCTCTACATTGTCGCCGAAGGGGAAGAAAGCATCACTGCCCACCGTTACACCAGACTGAGTAGCGATCCAAGCCTTTTTCTCCTCAAGGGTGAGTACCTCCGGCTTCACTTTAAAGGTATTTTGCCACACGCCTTCGGCCAATACGTCCTCGTACTCGTCCGAAATATAGACATCAATGGCGTTGTCACGATCGGGGCGGCGGATCCCATCCACAAACTGCAGACCAAGCACCTTGGGGTGCTGACGCAGCAGCCAGTTGTCAGCTTTGGATCCGGCCAGGCGAGTACAGTGGATACGGCTCTGCTGGCCGGCGCCCACACCGATGGCCTGGCCATCCTTCACATAGCAGACCGAGTTGGACTGGGTGTACTTGAGCGTAATAAGGGCAATGAGCATATCCCGCTTGGCCGTCTCCGGCAGATCCTTACGCTCAGTGACGATGTTCTCCAGCAGCGCTTCATTGATCGCAAAGTCATTGCGGCCCTGCTCGAACGTGATGCCGTAAACGTCCTTGCGTTCCACATGCTTGGGAACATAGTCGGGATCGATCTCGACCACGTTGTAGCCACCCTTACGCTTGGTCTTGAGAATCGCCAGAGCTTCCTCAGTATAACCAGGAGCAATGACACCATCGGATACCTCCAGCGCCAAGTAACGGGCGGTTTGGGCGTCACATACATCGGAGAGGGCGGCCCAATCGCCGTAGGAGCATAGCCGGTCGGCACCGCGGGCCTTTACATAGGCGCAGGCAATGGGGGACAGGTCCATATCCTGGGCAAAGTAGATCTGCCGCTCTACGTCGGTGAGCGGGGTACCAACTGCAGCTCCAGCAGGCGAGACATGCTTAAAGGATGCGGCAGCAGGCAGACCGGTGGCCTGTTTAAGCTCTTTTACAAGCTGCCAGGAATTGAAAGCATCCAGGAAATTGATATAGCCAGGCTTGCCATTGAGGACACGGATGGGAAGTTCACCATTTTCCATAAAGATACGGGCGGGTTTCTGGTTGGGGTTGCAGCCATATTTCAGTTCCAGCTCGGTCATGTTCATACCTCCAATGAAAAAGGGCGGGCGGTCACGGTGGCCGCCCGCCAGGCTTATGCGTGCTTATTATAGATCACAGTTTCCCAATCACCCATTCTGCGGTCAATATAGCGCACGAACAGAGAGACCTTATTGTCCTCGTTCAGGCTGTCCCACAGCAACTGGGCAAACTCCTGGGGCGTCTGGCAGGGAATAGATACCTGCTCCGGCTCTCCCTGGAAAGAGGGCAGGGGAGTGCCATCACCCATGTAGGTGTGGATAAAATGCCCCTGTCCAGCCAGCGGGGCTTCATAGTCAAAGAAGTAGCGGCGGCAGGACGCAGGGTCACCGTCTGCACTCTTGAGAATAGAGAGGGTATACGCCCCGTTTTTCTGTACAAGGCCGGAAATGCGAGGGGTGTAGTTAGGCTCATCCGGTTCAAAAGTGCGGGTTGCAAGCGCTTCTGCAAAGCTTTTACCTGCAGCAAGACCTTCCCGGATGGTATCGGTCTGATCACCGTTGGTCACAATGGTAGAGGTGCCAAACACCCGCACAGGGGCATAGATGATGAGGGATGGGTCCGTCATCTTGGAAGGATCAAAGGCCTGGGTGCGGATTCCGTCCGGGGTCTCTACAAAGACCCGGTTGCGGGAGTTCTCACTGCGGCCCATGATGAAATAGGCAATGACAGACTTATCCCCATCAGGGGAGGAACCAATTACAATACCCCGTCCGGGATAAGGGTTTGCGCGCAGCAGCGCGGTCAGGTCCAGATTGTTCATGTTTCACGCTCCCTCTGATATCTTCACAGCCCGTCCCTCCACAGAGAGACGGCCTTCACAAAACAGTGAGACGGCACGGGGCAGAATCTGCCATTCGGCCTGCTCCATTACCCGACGCTGAAGGCTCTCAGGAGTATCGTCCTCCCGGATCTCAACGGCTTTCTGCAGAACAATGGGACCGCCGTCGGGCTCTTCGTTGACAAAATGTACCGTGGCGCCTGTGACCTTGACGCCGTAGGCCAATGCAGCTTCATGCACATGCAGGCCGTAATATCCCGCTCCGCAGAAGGAGGGGATAAGAGCCGGATGGACATTGAGAATGGCGTTCGGATAGGCCTGCACCATCTCTTCGGTCAGAATGTGCATGAAGCCTGCCAATACCACAAGTCCAATGTCCAGTTCCCGGAGCTTGGCCACCAGAGCACAGGTCATTTCCCGGTTGGACGCATATTCTTTCCGGGCTACCACATAGCCTGGAATCCCAGCTTGGGCAGCCCGCTCCAGCGCATAGGCGTCAGGACGCGAGGACAAAACGGCGGCCAGGACGCCATTTTTTAGTTCGCCCCTATTCTGGGCATCAATGAGAGCCTGGAGGTTCGTACCTCCTCCTGAGACCAGAACCGCAATCCGGATCATACCAGCTCCACTCCCGCTTCGCCCTTGATCACATCACCGATGACATAGGACTGCTCGCCGGCACGGGTCAGGATATCCAGAGCATGTCCGATCTGATCTTTGGGAATGGCAATAACCAGACCAATACCCATATTAAATGTGTTGTACATGTCACGCTGAGGAATATCACCCGAGCGCTGAATAATCTCAAAGATGGGAGGCACAGGGAAGGATGCCTTCCGAATGCGGGCGGTGAGGCCCTCCTTCATCATGCGGGGCACATTCTCATACAGACCGCCGCCAGTGATGTGGCTCACGGCTTTGACATCTACGCCGTGCTGACGCAAGCAGCGGATGGCACGTACATAGATGTGAGTAGGACGCAGAAGTTCCTCACCCAACGTGTGACCCAGCTCAGAAATTCGAATCTCTAATGCTTTGCGGTTATCCAGCCCCAACACTTTACGGACCAGGGAAAAACCGTTGGAGTGCACACCGTTGGAGCTCAGACCGATGAGCAGATCGCCCTCCTGAAGGGTAGAGCCATCGATCATCTTGGCCTCGTCCACCAGACCCACGGAGAAACCGGCCAGGTCATATTCGTCTTCGGGATAGAATCCGGGCATCTCAGCGGTCTCCCCGCCAATGAGGGCGCACCCGGCCTGACGGCAGCCTTCCGTAACACCGGAAACAATGGACTCAATACGGCTGGGGACGTTTTTGCCTACCGCCAGATAGTCCAGGAAGAACATGGGCATAGCGCCAGAGCAAATAATATCATTAACACACATGGCGACACAATCGATACCCACAGTGTCATGCTTATCCATAAGGAAGGCAATCTTGAGCTTCGTGCCTACACCGTCGGTACCGGAGACCAGCACGGGCTTTTGCATACCGGCCGTGTCAGGGGCAAACAGGCCGCCAAAGCCACCTAGTGTACCCATAACGCCGGGGATATAAGTGGACTCCACCAGAGGTTTGATACGGTTAACGGCCTCATATCCGGCAGTGACATCGACGCCGGCAGCTGCGTAGGATTCGGAGTGAGAGTTATTCATAGTGCTATTTATTCCTTTCCGGTCCAGCAATACGTGCAGATTTTCTCTTTGTCAATACCGATGGCCTCCAGGAGACCGTCCAGGGACTGATAGCCCAAGGAGTCAAAACCCAACTTCTCACAGATGGACTTGAGCATACACTGACCCCGCTGAGTGGAAGCATCAGCATATTCCTCCAGATGCTGTTGCCCTTCGTCACCTTCCAGCTCCTGAATGGTGCGGCGGGCCAGCAGTTCCATATCGGAGTTACTGCGGGAAAAGTTCAGATACTTGCAGCCATACATAACGGGAGGGCAAGCGGAACGCATATGTACCTCTTCCGCACCGGACTCGTAGAGAAATTCCACGGTCTCCCGCAGCTGAGTGCCGCGGACGATGGAGTCGTCTACAAACAGCAACTTTTTGCCCTCGATGAGTTCAGGCACAGGGATTTGTTTCATTTTAGCCACCTGGTTGCGAGCTTCCTGGTTGACCGGCATAAAAGAACGGGGCCAGGTGGGCGTATATTTGACAAAGGGACGAGCAAAGGGTTTGCCGCTGCGGTTGGCAAAACCAATGGCGTGGGGCACGCCTGAGTCGGGCACGCCGGCCACATAGTCTACCTTGGGCAGCTGACCCTTGCGAATCTCATCACGGGCCATGATCTCGCCGTTCCGGTAACGCATGACCTCTACATTAACTCCTTCGTAGTTGGAGTTGGGATAGCCATAGTAGGTCCACAGGAAGGCGCAGATCTTCATTTCCTCGCCAGCAGGGGAGAGCGTCTCCCAGCCGTCAGCATTAACCCGAACGATCTCACGCGGGCCCAGTTCGTAGGCATCGTGATAACCCAGCTTGTGATAGGCAAACGACTCAAAAGAGACGCAGCAGCCCTCCTCATTCTGCCCAATAAGGACCGGCAGCCGGCCCAATTTATCCCGTGCAGCCCAAATACCGTCTTCGTTCAGCAGCAGAATGGTAGCCGAACCGTCAATCTCATCCTGGGCGTGGCGGATACCGGAGACCAAGTCATCCTTTTGATTGATAAGCGCAGCGATAAGCTCGGTGGAATTGACTTTGCCCGAACTCATAGCCATGAACTGATGCCCGTGGTCCGAAAAGTAACGCTCGATGAGTTCTTCAGAATTGTTTATGATGCCTACGGTTGTGATGGCATACAGGCCCAGATGGGAACGGACCAGCAGCGGCTGTGGATCGGTATCGCTGATGCATCCGATGCCTGCGCAACCGTGAAATTCCCCCAGATCCTTGTCAAACTTGGTGCGAAAAGGGGTATTTTCGATGTTGTGGATCTGTCGCTGAAAACCATCTTTCTGGTCATAGACCGCCATGCCGCCCCGCTTGGTCCCCAGATGGGAGTGATAATCGGTGCCAAAAAACACATCGAGGACGCAATCCCGGCGGGAGACTGTGCCAAAGAAACCGCCCATGGATTACTTATCCCCCATCAGGCGGCGCATGACCTCCTCATAGGCCTCTTCTGCACCGCCCAGATCTCTGCGGAACCGGTCCTTGTCCAGCTTCTCATGCGTATTCTCATCCCACAGACGGCAGGTATCGGGGGAGATCTCATCGGCCAGCACAATGGTACCATCAGCGGTCTTGCCAAACTCAAGCTTGAAATCCACCAGATCGATTCCGATCTCCTTCATAAAGCCCTTGAGCAGATCGTTGATACGGAAGGAGTAGTCCTTGATGAGGCGCAGCTCATCACGGGTGGCCAGCTTCAGAGCGATGGCGTGATGGCCGTCCATCAGCGGGTCGCCCAGGTCGTCATTCTTATAAGACAGCTCGATGGTGGGTTCATCAAAAACGATGCCTTCCTCTACACCGTAGCGCTTGGCAAAAGAGCCGGCGGAGATATTGCGGATGATAACCTCCAGAGGTACGATGGTGACCTTCTTCACCGCGGTCTCACGATCATTGAGTTCCTCCACGTAATGAGTCGGTACGCCGGCGGCCTCCAAACGACGCATGAGGTTGTTGGTCATGCGGTTGTTGATGGCACCCTTACCTGCAATAGTGCCTTTTTTCAGACCATTAAAGGCGGTGGCGTCGTCTTTATAGGAGACGATAACTACATTGGGGTCGTCTGTGGCATAGACTTTCTTGGCTTTTCCCTCGTACAGCTGCTCTCTCTTTTCGTAAGACATGATTAAAACTCCTCTTTCTGGATTTTTTGATCTTTCAGTTCTACTTCCGCGGCCATTTGAGCTTTAAACTGGGCCAACCGGTCGGCCAGAACATCATCAGAAATCGCCAGCATCTGGGCGGCCAGAATGGCGGCGTTATCTGCTCCATCCACAGCTACACAGGCCACGGGAATTCCCTTGGGCATCTGGACCATGGAGAGAAGGGAGTCCAGGCCGCCCATCATGGAAGTCTTGATAGGCACCCCGATGACAGGCAGGGTAGTATAGGCAGCCAATACCCCTGCCAGGTGGGCAGCTTTTCCCGCGGCGGCAATGATGGCGCCGAAGCCCTTTTCCTTTGCCTGGGACGCAAAACGTTCCGCTGCGACGGGTGTCCGGTGCGCGGAGATGATGTGTACCTCTACGGGAATGCCGAAGGATTTGAGACGCGCAATGCAAGGACGCATGGTGTCCAGATCCGAGTCGGAACCCATAATAACAGCCACTGATTTGCTCATAGGACCCTCCTGTAGACCAAATATTTTTTAGCCATGGAAAAAATAAATCAGGGTATCCGGTAGTATGGATACCCTGATGTTATTTTCCCCTAAAATTGGGCAGGCGGGTGCCCATAATAATCCAGACCCCAGAACGCAGAATGTGCATCCGCATCACCCTGTGTACCTCCCCTGCCGCAAAAATATATATACAATATATCGGATTTCGACGCGCATTGCAAGGGTGTATTTGGAATTTCGTGCGCTTTCCACAAGGGGGGACAGGGGAAGAATCCGTCCGATTGTAGAGTGTGCGCCAGTGGAAGATCTGTGCTCAGCGCAGAGAACCGTCGGTGCCCACTACTACACAGTGCAGGGGAATGTCCCGGCCACTGTTCGCCACGGCGGTCTGGACAGCCCGCAGGATTCCACCACAGCAGGGGACCTCCATCCGTACCACAGCAACGCTGCGGACCTCATTTTGAGCCAGAATGGCAGTGAGCTTTTCGCTGTAGTCACCCTCGTCCAGCTTGGGACAGCCGATGAGTGTCACACGTCCCTGAATAAAATCACGGTGGAATGCGCCGTAGGCATATGCGGTACAGTCGGCAGCGATCAGCAAATCACAGCCTTGAAAATAGGGCGCATTGATAGGGGCCAGCTTGATTTGTACCGGCCATTGCCGCAGCTGGCTGGGGATCTCACCTGCAGAGACTACACCGTCATCTGTCCGCTGGATGGTGCGGCTCATACTGCCCGGGCAGCCGCAGGGCAGGGGAGCGGACTTGGCAGCTTTTGCGGCCATGACAGCAGCATGATCGTAAGCGGGGGCCTCTCGTTCTTCAAAGGTGATAGCCCCGGTCGGGCAGGCAGGCAGGCAATCGCCCAGTCCGTCGCAGTAGTCCTCCCGGGTAAGCCGGGCCTTTCCATCCACCATTTCAATGGCCCCTTCGTGGCAGGCGGCGGCGCACATACCGCAGCCATTACAGGCCGCCTCGTCAATGCGAATGATCCGTCGTTTCATAGAGCAGTTCCTCCTTTAACATCATTGGGCAGAGTATAACATGGGGAAAGAAAACAGTCTGTTGTTTGTACAACAAAAAAGCAGGACGCCGTAAAACGGCGTCCTGCTGAGTCGTACCGATCAATCACGCAGATATTGCTTTACCAATTCCTGTAGCAACTCGTCCCGGTCCAGCTTTCGGATCAAAGCGCGGGCGTTGTTATAATTGGTAATATAGGTGGGATCCTCTGAGAGGATGTACCCCACGATCTGGTTGATCGGATTATACCCTTTTTCCTGCAAAGACTGGTAGACAGAGGAAAGAATATCCTTAATCTCCGGATCCTTCTCATACTGAATACTAAATTTGCGGGTATAGTCCATTTCCATGCCTGGTACACCTCCCTGTATCATTCTGTTCCCTATTGTATCCGAAATCACTAGCTGTGTAAAGGGGAAAGATAAAATTTTAGGAAGAATTAAGATTCGACTATGTGAAAGGAAAGAGAAGCTTGTCAGAAGAGAGGGGAACATGCTGGACGATAGAGTTCAGATATGATATAGTAAGCCGTGTGTATCAGATGTGTTCGAACTGTATAAAGGGGGTATTTCAGATGGCACAGAGAACAAGTAAGAGACAAGGTGCAGACGACGATTACGCACTGGAGGCAGTGCCAGCCACAGCACGCAAGGGCTTTTGGAGCATGTTTGTGGTTATGATGGGCTTTACGTTTTTCTCTGCCAGTATGAGCGTAGGGGCCAAGCTGGGCAACGGTCTGGATTTTACCGGATTTATCTGGTCGGTGGTCATCGGCGGCATTATACTTGGAGCCTATACCGGAGGATTGGCCTATATTGGCTGTGACACCGGATTTACCCTGGACCTGTTGGCTCAGCGCTCCTTTGGTACAGCAGGCTCCAAATTGGCCTCGGTGCTGATTGCTTTCACACAAATCGGCTGGTTTGGCGTGGGCGTTGCTATGTTTGCTATTCCAGCTGCAGAGCTGTTGGGAATTAGTCCGGTCATCCTGGTAATCATTGCGGGCGCCTGCATGACCGCGTCGGCGTACTTTGGAATCAAAGCTTTGACCATCGTCAGCGCCATTTCCGTACCGCTGATCGCGGTGCTGGGGATCTATTCCATGGTTCTCTCCGGCATAGAAGGCGGTGGACTGGTAGCAATCTTTTCCAAGTCGGCAGGCAGCCTTTCCATTCTGGGAGGTGTGGGGCTGGTCATCGGCTCCTTTGTCAGCGGCGGTACGGCAACCCCCAATTTTGTCCGATTTGCCAAGAATAATACGGTAGCGGTTACCACCACAGTAATTGCTTTCTTCTTAGGAAATTCTCTGATGTTTGCCTTTGGTGCCGTTGGCGGCGCATTTACCGGCAAGGATGACATTTTTTACGTCATGATTGCCCAGGGACTGGCTATCCCAGCACTTATCGTATTGGGGGCCAATATCTGGACCACCAATAACAACGCGCTATACACCGGCGGCTTGGGACTGACCAATATTACCGGCCTGCGGCAGAAGCCCATGGTACTGGTCTCTGGTGTGGTGGGTACGGTAGCAGCTATCTGGCTGTATAACAATTTTGTGGGTTGGCTGAACTTTCTTAATGCCACACTGCCTCCGGTAGGCGCTATCGTCATGCTGGACTACGTGATGCACCGTAAGAACTACCGGGCTGGGGCAGCCCCTGCGCACAAGGTGCATTGGGGTTCCATTGTAGGAGTGGTTGCAGGCGCTATTGTAGGTAACTTCGTCACACTCGGCATCACCTCCATCAACGCTATGATCGCAGCCTGCATCTGCTATCTGTTGGCCGAATACCTCATCTATCGGAAAAAATAAAATCCAGTGAACAAGAAAGGCGGTATTGAATCATGCTGGTCCGAAATGTATTTCTGGAAAATGATACTCAGGCTACTGACATCCGGGTATTGGATGGTAAATTTGCCGAGATTGCACCCGGCCTTGCCCCAAAACCGGGGGAGGAAATCTATGATTGCTCCGGTTGGCTGGTACTGCCACCATTTATTGAGTCCCATGTCCATCTGGACACCTGCCTGACGGCGGGAGAGCCGGTGTGGAACCAATCCGGCACGCTGTTTGAGGGAATTCAGTGCTGGAGCCTGCGGAAAGAAACCCTGACCCGGCAGGATGTGCGGGAGCGGGTCTATCGGGCGGTACGGATGCAGGCTCAGAACGGTGTTCAGTTTGTGCGTACCCACGTGGATGTCACAGATCCTAAGCTCACCGCCATGGAGGCTATGCTGGAACTCCGGGAAGAGCTGCGGGATACCATTGATATTCAGGTGGTTGCCTTCCCACAGGAGGGGATCGACTCCTTCCCCAATGGCCGGCAGCTGTTGGAAGATGCCGTACGCATGGGCGCTGATGCGGTGGGCGCCATCCCTCACTTTGAGTTTACACGGGAATATGCGGTGGATTCCGTTAACTTCGCTGTAAAACTGGCGGAGAAGTATGACAAGCTGGTGGATGTCCACTGCGATGAGATCGATGATGAGCAGAGCCGCGGGCTGGAGGTACTGGCTGCCCGTGCTTACGAATCCGGCCTGAAGGACCGGGTGACTGCCAGCCACACCACTGCCATGCACTCTTATAACAACGCCTATGTGACCAAATTGATGCGTTTGCTGAAAATGAGTCAGATCAATTTTGTGTCCAATCCTCTGGTAAATACCCACCTGCAGGGGCGCATGGATACCTACCCCAAGCGTCGTGGCATCACCCGGGTCAAGGAACTGTTAGCAGCTGGGTGCAATGTATCGTTCGGACATGACGACATTTTTGACCCCTGGTATCCTTTGGGCACAGGCAATATGCGGGATGTGGTATTTATGGGCCTGCATGTCTGTCAAATGATGGGTTATCAGGAGATCATGGACTCCTATAAACTGGTGTCCACCAATGCGGCCCGGACCCTCCATCTGGGGGATTCCTATGGAATTAAGGAGGGCAACCCGGCCAATTTCATTGTGCTGGACGCGGACAACTTCTACAATGCTCTCAACCGCAAAAGCGAGGTTCTCTACTCCTTCCGGAAAGGGCGTGTTATTGCCAAGTCAAAGCCCGCAGTGCGCGAAGTTCTCTTTTGATTCAAGTTCAGCAAAAAAACGGCTCTCCGCTGTAGCGGAGAGCCGGTTTTTTGCTATTGTAGTGGATTACCGCAGGACGGCGCCCAGCTGGCTGGAGAGAGCCTCCAGCACCTTCTTTACGTCGGCGTCGGCCTCCTCACCGGTGAGGGAGCGGTCATCGGCCCGGAGCACCAGGTTGAAGGCTACGGACTTCTTGCCCTCATCCACGCCCTTGCCGCGGTAGATGTCGAACAGGGACACCTGCTTGATCAGCTTACCGCCGGCAGAGCGAATGCAGTCCTCCAGCTGGCCCACAGTGACCGTCTCCTCGCACACCACTGCAATGTCGCGGGTCAGGTTGGGGAACTTGGGCAGGGGGACATACTCAGGATCGGCACCCTTGGCCAGAGCCAGTTCATTCAGTTCCAGCTCAGCGCAGTACAGTTCGGCGTCTACACCATAGTTCTGGGCCACCAGGGGGTGGATCTGGCCCAGCACACCGATACGGTGCTCACCGGCGTATACCTCGGCCACCCGTCCGGGATGATAGGAAGGGTTAGGCACGCAGGGAACCTGGAAGCGGATGTTCTCGGCTCGCAGATCCTTCAGAATGGCCTCCACAGCGCCCTTCAAGGTGTAGAAATCCATGTTCTCGCCGTAGGCGCCCATGGACAGCACCTTGTTTTCCACCGCCAGGCCATCCTTACCGCCGGGCAGATAGGTGCGGCCTACCTCATACAGACGCACGTTCTGGTTGCGGTAGTTATAGTTGCGTGTCAGGATCTCCAGCATGGAGGGCAGCACGGTGGTGCGCATGATGGAAGTATCTTCACCCAGGGGGTTCAGGATCTTGAAGGACTGACGGCGGGGATCATCGGCAGCCCAGCGGATCTTGTCATAGCAAGTGGGGGAGATGAAGGAGTAGGTGATGATCTCATCATATCCCATGGCCCGGCACATGGAGCCCAGCTGCCGCTCCAGCAGTTCCTCCTTGCCGTAGCCGCCCAGGGTGGTCTGGCCGCGCATGAGAGTGCAGGGAATGTTGTTGTACCCGTGGAACCGGGCCACTTCCTCGGCCAGGTCGGCCATACCGATGACGTCGGCGCGCCAGGAGGGAACGGTGACCTGATCGCCCTCCACTTGGAAGTCCAGCTTCTTCAGGATGGCCACCATTTCGTCCTCGGCCACATCGGTGCCCAACAGGCCGTTGATGCGGTCGGGCTCCAGCTTGAGTACCCGAGGCTGGGGCACATAGTTAAGGATATCAATGGTGCCGTCCAGCACCTCGCCGGCCCCCAGCAGCTCGACCAGTTCGCAGGCACGATCCACAGCGGGCAGGGTGTTCATGGGATCCAGGCCCTTCTCGAACTTAGCGGAAGCCTCCGTACGCATGCCCAGGGCCAGGGCGCCCTTGCGGATACAGGTGCCGTCGAAGCAGGCGGACTCGAACACCACGTCGGTGGTGTCGGAGACGATCTCGCTGTTCTCGCCGCCCATGATGCCCGCCAGGCCCACGGCACGGTGCTCGTCGGCGATGACCAGGTGGTTAGCGTTGAGCTTGCGTACCTGGCCGTCCAGGGTGGTGAGTTCCTCACCCTCCTCGGCACGGCGTACAATGATCTTGCCGCCCTTCACGTAGCGGTAGTCAAAGGCATGCATGGGCTGACCGTATTCCAGCATCACATAGTTGGTGATGTCCACGATGTTGTTGATGGGACGCACGCCCATGGCGCGCAGCCGTTCCCGCATCCACTTGGGGGAGGGGGCAATCTTCACGTTGCGCACCATCCGAGCGGTGTAGCGGGGGCACAGATCAGCAGCGGGCGTCTCCACGTCCAGCAGCTCCATCAGGCTGCCCTCAGCTCCGCCCTTCACCACCGGCTGGTGGAGGGAGAGGGGAGCATCAAAGGTAGCGGCAGCCTCACGGGCCAGGCCGATCACGGACAGGCAGTCGGGCCGGTTGGGAGTAATCTCAAATTCCACCACGTGATCATCCAGTCCGATGACAGGCTTGATGTCATCGCCGGGCTTGCAGTCCTCGTTCAGCACAAAGATGCCGTCGGGGATGCAGTGGGGGAACTCAGCCTGCTGGGCATGGAGATCCTCCAGGGTACAGATGGAGTTGGACTTGGTGTTGTAGGCCACCAGATCCCCTTCGTGGAGGTTGGGGCAGGTGGTGGAAACGGCAGCAGTGCTGTCGCCGGTGTCCAGGGTTACATCATAGGCGGAATAGCCGGTGACGGCAACGGCGGTCACCTTGGCAGCAACCACGGGACCGTAGATCTTGTGGCCGGGCTGGATGTCAGCGGGAATGGAGGGCTTCTCCTTGTCCAGCGGCTTGTAGTCGCCCAGGATGACGGCGGGAACGATGGCGGCATAGGGGAAGTCCCGGGTATCCAGGCCCAGCTCAGAAAGACCGCAGAACATGCCGTTGGACACCACGCCCCGCAGCTTGCCTTTCTGAATCTTCACGCCGCCGGGGAGGGTGGACTTGTGGAGAGCCACCGGCATCAGGTCACCAGGATGGATGTTCCAGGCGCCAGTGACAATCTGGATGGGCTCATCCTGAGCCACATCCACCTGGCAGACCCACATGTGGTCGGAATCGGGATGCCGCTCCATGGACAGCAGTCGGCCCACCACCACGTTGGAGATCTCCTCCCCCAGGTCGTGGGTCAGCTCCACTTTGGAGCCGGAGAGGGTCATAGCCTCGGCAAATTCCTTGTCAGAGGCAGTTACAGTAACAAATTCATTCAGCCATTTTCTGCTCAGATTCATGGTTTCTCCACCCCTTTCTCAGAATTGCTCCAGGAACCGCACGTCGTTCTCAAAGATCAGCCGCAGATCGGCAATCTTGAACCGGCGCATGGCGGTGCGCTCCAGGCCGATGCCGAAGGCCCAGCCGGAGTACACGTTGGGGTCGATGCCGCTCATTTCCAGCACCCGGGGATGGATCATCCCAGCGCCCAGCAGCTCGATCCAGCCCTCACCCTTGCAGGTGGGGCAGCCCACACCGCCGCACTTGTGGCACTGTACGTCCATCTCGCAGGAGGGCTCGGTGAAGGGGAAGTGGTGAGGGCGGAACCGGGTCTTGGTGCCCTTGCCGTAGAGCTGCTCCACGACGGTGTTCAGGGTGCCCTTCAGGTCCGCCATGGTGACTCCCTTGTCAATGACCATGCCCTCCACCTGGTGGAACATGGGGGAGTGGGTAGCGTCCACCTCGTCCTTACGATACACCCGGCCGGGGGCGATGATGCGAATGGGCAGCTCCATGGTGTCCATAGCCCGCACCTGCATGGGAGAGGTCTGGGAGCGGAGCATCACCCGGCTGTCTTCATCAAAGTAGAAGGTGTCGCTCCAGTCGCGGGAGGGATGGCCCTCTTCCGCATTGAGCCGGTCAAAATTCAGCTCGGCCAGCTCCACTTCAGGGCCGTCCAGTACGGTGAATCCCATGCCGATAAAGATGTCCTTGATCTCGTCCAGGGCAATATACATAGGGTGGCGGTGTCCGTGCTCCACTGCCTTGCCGGGGACGGTGATGTCCAGAGCTTCAGCCTCCAGCCGGTCCTCCAGAGCTTTGGCCTCCAGTTCCTTGCCCTTGGTTTCCAGAGCACCCTCCAGGGCGGCGCGCACCTCGTTGGCCAGCTGGCCCATGACGGGCCGCTCCTCGGCGGACAGCTTACCCATCTGCTTAAGCACCGCGGTGAGCTCACCCTTTTTGCCCAAATATTTTACCCGCAGGGCATCCAGTTCCTGGGCATTCTGGGCTCCATCCAGAGCGGCCAATGCCTCTTGACGGATCTGTTCCAATGTTTCCTTCATATATCGCAGCTCCTTTGCTTTTTTGACATGAAAAAAGCCTTTCCTCCCAATTACTTGGGACGAAAGGCAAGCCTTCCGCGGTACCACCCGCAATTCCCGCATGTGGCGGGCGCTTTCGGCCCCGATAACGTGGGGCCATGCCGTCCCTGTCTCCAGGGCCGCTCCAGGACGAACCGACCGGGTCGTACCCCGCATCCGCTTTCAGCCGGTGACGGACGCTCTCTGCTGGGACGAAAACCGCTCTTTTTCCCTTCTTCGCATTGTATCTAAATTTATAACACAAACCGTAAAAAAGTGCAAGATGAAATTGACTCACTTCTTTCCCAAGCATATAATGAGAGCTGTTTCCAATGAATCGTTAGGAGAGTGGACTGGCATGAGAATTGCGACAGCGCAACAGATGCGAGAACTGGACCGTTTGACGATAGAGACCGGACGGCATACCGCGTTGGAACTGATGGAACGAGCTGCTGCTGCCCTGGCCGCGGCAGCAGTGGAACTGGCAGGCAAGCCAACAGGCCGGGCTGTGTGTTTCTGTGGGGCAGGCAACAACGGCGGAGACGGCGTGGGCTGTGCCCGGCTGCTGCTGGAGCGTGGATTTGAGGTGCGCTGTATCCTGGTAGGACAAAGAGAGAAAATGACTCACAGCACCCGTTCTATGGAGTTTCAGCTGATTTCAGCGGGGGGAAAATTGGAAGAATTTCAGCCGGATGATCCGGAGTTTGCCCGTTGGTGCCTAGAATGTGACGTGATGGTGGATGCGCTCTTTGGTATTGGTCTGAACACGGCGGTATGTGGGGATGCCCTTACGGCTGTCCACATGATGAATACCTGCGAAATCCCAGTATTGTCTGCTGATATCCCTAGTGGTGTGGAGGCGGATACCGGCCGGATTTTTGGTGCGGCGGTACATGCCAAGCGTACGGTGACCTTTACGCTCCCTAAAGCAGGGCACTACGTTGGAAAAGGCGGTTTGTGCACCGGGGAACTGACGGTGGCGGACATCGGGATTCCACGCGAGTTAGTGGACGCCCAGGAATATCCGGTCCAGAGCGTGGAGGCTGACGATATTCACCTGCCACACCGACAGCTGGATGCCCACAAGGGTGACTTTGGAAAAGTCTATATTCTGGGAGGCAGTGTGGGCTATACTGGTGCACCGGCCCTTGCTGCCAGAGCTGCAGTGCGTACCGGTACCGGACTGGTCAACCTGGGGCTTCCGGCCCCCGTGTGGCCCATTGTGGCGGCCAAACTGGACGAACCTATGCCTCATCCGCTGCCGGCGGGGAAGGACGGGCAGCTCTCGCTGGAGGCCGGGGAAGCCGCCCTGGCACAGATATCCAGCTGTGGGATCTGCCTGCTTGGACCGGGGCTTGGGCGCAGCAACAGCACTGCCGCTGTGGTGCGTCATTTGCTGCAAGAGATCCGTCTGCCGGTAGTTCTGGATGCCGACGGCATAAACGCGCTGGAGGGACATATAGATGTGTTGGACGCCCGTCAGGGCCTGCACACAGTGCTCACCCCCCATGACGGGGAATTTGCTCGCTTGGGTGGTGACCTGTCCGATGGTGACCGGCTGCGTGCAGCTCGGACATTTGCTATGGAGCACACCTGCTGCCTGGTCCTGAAGGGACACCGCACCATTACGGCATTCCCAGATGGGTCTGCCTACATCAATACCACCGGCAATCCTGGTATGGCTAAAGGGGGCAGCGGCGATGTGCTGTCTGGCATCATCCTATCCCTGCTGGGACAGGGATTTCCTGCCCGGCAGGCAGTGCCCATGGCGGTTTGGCTCCACGGCGCGGCAGGAGATGTTTGTGCCCAAGAGATCGGGGAGTACGGCATGACGCCCTCTGATCTTATTGATGCCTTACCTGCGGTCATCCGAAAGCATGTAGGATAGGAGGAAACCAAGTGCGCCACCGGATCGGGATGAGCGTACTAATGATGACCCTGTGCCTGGGCCTGTGCGCCTGTGCCCCAGCAGGGAGTGAAAACAAAGCGGAACAACTGGCGATGGAAATTCGCGGAGAATATCTATCCATGACGGAGTGCCAGTCCACAGTCGATATTACCGCCGACTATGGGCAGCGAGTGTATGAATACAGCGCGCAACTCACTTATACTTCGGGTGCGGAAATGGTGTTAACCCTTACCGCACCGGAGCTTGTGGCGGGTATTTCGGCTCGTATACAGGACGGCGAAACAACATTGGAGTATGACGGGATACGGGTAGAGACGGGGCCTCTGGATGAAGCGGGGCTAAGTCCGGTGGATGCGGTCCCAGCTCTGCTGGAATATATCAAGGGCGGCTTTATTGCTGAGTGCGGTATGGAGGAAACAGAGGAAGGCGGCGAACAGCTTCGTTTGATCTGCCGGGATCCGGAAGAAGAAGTGGGAAGCGGGCGGGAATGTTCCCTGTGGTTTGACCCGGACAGCCATGCGTTGCTGGGCGGAGAGATTTCTCAGGATGGGAACGTGATCGTTCGGTGCCAGTTCAACGCATTTCATTTTTCACTCCCGCAGGAGAATGCCGACCCTTGACAGATACCACAAAGCCGTGTACCATGGATAAAAACGGGCTGGGTGCGGCAACGCTGCCAGGGAAAGGAAGTAAATATGGATCAGGAGAAGGAATATTGGGAGGGCAAATCCTTTGCCTTTTTTACCAACAAAGCCTGCGAATATTATCCCTGTCACACGATGCCTGACGGAGAGGAGCTCAACTGTCTGTTTTGCTACTGTCCGCTTTACATGCTTGGGCGGGAGTGCGGTGGAAATTACCGGTATCTGCCCAGCGGCATCAAAGACTGCAGCAATTGCACCCTTCCACATCAGCGAAAAAGCTACGGCTATATCGCCAAATCGTTCCAGCGTATTGCGCAGACCATGGCGGAACGGGAACGGGAACAGGATCCCTCCGGAACGTGATGAGGATCAATAGGCGCCGGCCCCCGTAAAAATGCGGGGACCGGCGTTTTTATATGCCGGATTGGCAGATTACAAAGGATGAAAGCGAGGAATGAATATGTTGCTCTCTGCCGAACGGCTGACTAAGACTTACGGCATGCGGGTACTGTTGGATCAGGTCTGTTTTTATGTGGAGCGAGGAGATAAAATCGGAGTCATTGGGCTCAATGGTGCAGGAAAATCCACCTTGCTGCGCCTGTTGGCTGGGGTAGAAGAACCAGACGAAGGTACTGTGCGGCTGGACCCGAATGTGCGGCTGGAGTACTTGCCCCAAAATCCGGTGTTTCCCGCCGGACGCACGGTATTGGAGCAAGTTCTTCTGGGACTGAATGAAGCGGATCGTTCTTTAGCTGAGTATGAAGCCAGGACCATCCTCAATCAGTTGGGGGTAGTCCATTTTAACCAAGATGTGAGCGAACTCTCCGGCGGAGAGCGCCGCCGTGTAGCGCTGGCAGCGGTACTGGTGCGCCCCAGCGACATATTGATACTAGACGAGCCCACCAACCATCTGGACAACGATATGGTAAACTGGCTGGAGGATTATTTGAAAACCTGGAAAGGCGCACTGGTGATGGTCACTCACGACCGCTATTTTCTTGAACGGATTGTGAAGCGTATGGTGGAAGTCGAGGACGGTAGGCTTTTTACTTACGAGGGAAACTATGATAAATATCTGCAGCAGAAAGCGGCCCGATTGGAAAGCGAAAAGGCCAGCGAACGCAAACGTCAAGCCATTCTCCGTCGAGAGTACCAATGGGTAATGCAGGGCCCCACCGCCCGCGGGACCAAAAGCCGGGAACGGCTGGAACGATATGAGGCTCTGAAGTCCCAAACCGGTCCCGTGGAAAAAAACACCATGGAACTTTCCGCCCGGTCCAGCCGTCTAGGGAAAAAGACGGTGGAACTACGCCAGGTGGGAAAATGTTTTGGAGAGCGGACTGTGCTGCGGGAGTTTGACTGCATGCTTCTCCGGGACGACCGAATCGGCATCGTGGGTGCCAATGGCAGCGGCAAATCCACCCTTCTAAACCTGATCGCTGGAGAACTTCTCCCAGACAGCGGCGAGATTGAGGTAGGGGAGACGGTACGCATCGGCTATTTCCGGCAGGAAGTGCCCGATATGGATGGGGATATCCGGGTGATTGACTATGTAAAGGAAATCGGGAACCGGATTGAAACTCCGTCTGGAATGCTTACCGCTTCTCAACTGCTGGAACAGTTTCTCTTTCCGGCGGAGGTTCAATGGAGTCCCATCTGCAAACTTTCCGGCGGCGAAAAGCGGAGGCTTTATTTGCTGGCCGTGTTGGCTGCCGCACCCAATGTCCTGCTATTGGACGAGCCCACCAATGATTTGGATATCCAGACCCTGGCCGTGTTGGAAGACTATCTGGACTCCTTTCCGGGCGCGGTAGTAACCGTCTCCCATGACCGGTATTTCCTCGACCGGGTGGTGCGCCGGGTATTCGCTGTGGAGGCGGATGGACGGGTAAAGGGATACCCCGGAGGATATACGGAGTACCTGCAGACCCGCCGGGCAGAGGAACGCTCCAAGGTGGAAAAGGTTCCCTCGCCGGAGAAAAAGCCGGAGCGTTCCGCCCCTCGAAAGCTGAAATTCAGCTACAAGGAACAACGGGAGTTTGAGACCATTGACGCCGATATCGCCGCACTGGAGGCACAGCTGGCTCAAGTGACAGCTGCCCAGACCGCTCAGGCCACCGATTATGTGGCGCTTCAGGAACTACAGACAAAACAGGGAGAACTGGAGGCCGCACTGGAGGAGAAGATGGAGCGCTGGGTCTACCTCAACGACCTGGCCGATCAGATCGCCAAGCAATAACACAGATATACACAAAGGAGAATATCATGCGAACACATTGGAAGTCCCTGCTAGCCGTACTGATTTTAGGAGCACTGGCTCTGGCCGGCCTAAGTGTTTCCACCCAGCCCGGCGCCTCAGCTGCTGGTAATGGGGGGACACAGGAGGAATTCCGTGCTATGTGGGTGGCCACCGTATACCGTCTGGACTATCCCAGCCAGGCCACTACAGACCCAGCCGTGCTCAAGCGGGATGCAGACCAGATCCTGCAGGGATGCGTGGATATGGGAATGAATGCGGTGATCCTGCAGGTGCGTCCCTCCGCTGATGCACTTTATCCCTCTGAATATTATCCATGGAGCAAGTATCTCACCGGCACTCAGGGAACTGCACCGGCAGATGGGTTTGATCCGCTGGCCTATTGGGTGGAGCAGGCTCATGCGCTTGGCCTCGAACTGCATGCCTGGATCAATCCCTTCCGTATCACCAAGAGCGGCCAGAGCGAATTTGATGCTCTGACTGCCGATCATCCCGCCAAAGTACATCCCGAATGGGTCGTAGAATATGACGGCAATTACTACTTTGATCCCGGTTTGCCAGAGGTGCGGGAGTACATTGTCCAGGGAGCGGAAGAACTGGTCCGCAATTATGATCTGGACGGCATCCACCTGGATGACTATTTTTATCCGGGCAGTGGATTTAACGACGCTGCCACCTATGCCGCTTATGGCGCTGGTTTTTCCGATCTTGGAGATTGGCGGCGGGACAATGTTAATCAGTTGGTTAAGACGCTTGGTGAGCGTTTGCACGCCATCGATCCGGAGCTGTCTTATGGTATCAGTCCTTCCGGAGTCTGGGCGGACAAGAGCAGTTTGCCAGAGGGATCCAACACTACCGGCGGATATGAGAGCTACTATGCCTCTTATGCCGACAGCCGCAAATGGGTAAAAGAGGGGTGGATCGATTATATTTGTCCCCAGATTTACTGGTATATCGGTCATAAAAGTATGGACTATGCTACCATTGCACGCTGGTGGGCAGACACTGTAAAGGGTACAGGCGTTTCACTTTACATAGGAATGGCGGATTATCAGGCCGGGAATAATGATCCAACCAATCCGTGGTACGGGATCACAGCCATTCAGAAACAGTTGGAATTCAACGACACGCTGTCGGAGGTAACGGGTGAAGTTCATTTTCGTTATCAGCTCATTGCCGCTAACAGCGATTTGGTACAGCTCTACCGAGAAAGCTATGGGCAATCACAGGTAACACCCACACCGACGCCGGAACCCACATCGACCGTTGTGCCGGAGCCCACCGCAACACCAAAGCCGTCAGACCCCATCTACCTCAATACCGTGGAACACACAGCCTATATAGAGGGAAGCAACGGCAGTTTCCGGCCTGAGGCATCCCTCAGCCGCGCAGAAGCTGTGGCTATGTTGGCTCGATTGAGTGTGGACGAGCAAGGAAAACCGCTTTACAGTGGTGAAAGTGGCACTGGTGGTTTTTCTGACCTGACAGGGGAGGAGTGGTATGCACCTTATGTGGCGTTTGCCGCACAATATGGTGTAGTGAATGGTTACCCGGACGGGACCTTCCGTCCGACGCAAAGTGTGAGCCGGGCCGAGCTGGTCAAGCTCATCGCCGCTTATTTTGATGCGGCAGAGATCGGAGGTGTTTCCTTCCCGGATGTACCGGCAGACTACTGGGCGGCTCAACCTATTGCGCTGGCAGCACAGGAGGGATGGGTCTCTGGTTATCCGGACGGCACGTTCCGTCCGGATCAGAATGTGAGCCGAGCAGAAGCAGTCAAGATGCTCAACCATGCACTGGGGCGCATCGCAGGTCAGCGGGAGGCTGCCATGCCCTTTGACGATGTTGAAGATGAGTATTGGGCCTACGAGGAAATTCTGGAGGCATCGGTTTCCCACACCTATGAGAGCGACGGCCAGCAGGAACAGTGGCTGAGTTACGAACCATAAAAAAGTGCAGCGGGCACCCAGTATGGGCGCCCGCTGCGACTTTGTTCTCCAAAACATATCCGACCTTGAGAAAGTAACCGATTCATACGTGGGGTCCTATTTTTTCTGCTTGAACAGATGCCGCAAGGCACTCTCTGCATCCCCCAGCTGGCGAAGAAAGGCCAGTGGATTGGCACAGAAGAGCAAGACACCAGCCAACAGTCGTCTTAGAAATCTGAGCACAAAAATCCCCCTGGCCCAGTATAGGCCGGGGGGATTGCGGATTCAGTCGTTTTCAGTCGGAGAAGCCGTATGGCGGGTATAAAGAAATACCGCCAGGGCAACTGTTACCGGTACGGCCAGCACGATGCCAAAGCTGCCGGAGAGGCCCTGCATGATGGCAATGCCGATGTTATTCGAGTTGATAATCTGTCGATAGGGCAAATTGTAGGCATAGTCCAGCACCAACATGGAGATGCTGCCACCGGCAAAGGCCAGAATAAGGGTGTTGGAATCGGTACCCATCATATCCCGGCCCACATGCATTCCGGCCCGAAAGAGCTCCTTACGTGACAGCTCAGGATTTTGGGCATGAATCTCAGCGATAGAGCTGCCGATGGACATGGCTACATCCATCACTGCGCCCAGGCTTGAAATAAGCAGTCCGGAGAATAGAAGACCACCTACTTGGACTCCGCTGGTGGTGGAAAGGGTAAGCAGGCTTTCGATATCTGACACATTCCAGCCGGTGATACCGGTAGCCATACTGAACAGGGTAGCAGAAAGTCCGGCAATTACCACACCGGCTACCGTACCACCCGTAGCGACCAACGTCTTCATGGTTGGTCCTCCAATCAAGTACATGGTCACAAGCGTGGTCACTACACAGATGAACACCGCCACCCAAAAGGGAGACCAGCCGCGGTAGACCAAGGGAAGATAGACAAAGAGAATACAGAAAAAGGTGAACACCAGACCAAGCGCACCCTTGACCCCCTGTTTTCCTCCCACCAGACACAGTACCAGAAGATAGGCCGCGGCAAACGCATAAATTACCCACTCCCGGTCTTGAGAATAGATGCTGGTGATGGTAGAATCGCCCGCTACAGACTGCATGACCACCACATGCATCCCCACCGTGCATCCGGCGCCAAAGAGGAAGCCCGAAGAACTGGTAGTTTCCAATTCCTGCCCGGCCCGGACACCTGTGGTCATCTCCACCAGCACCCGCTGTTCTCCCACTCGGGAGCCATCAGGTTGGAGGTTATCCTGGAGAATCTGGGTCACCACACCTTTTTCAAACGTCTGGCCATCCCGATTGACCAGTTCTACTCGGTCAATCTGATTGATGTAAAAGGTAAACAGAAGAAACATAGCCAGCACCAGCAGCGGGATGCCCCAGCGCACAAGGCCTTTTTTGATATTCAATGATGCTCAGCCTTTCTGATTGAATTGAAATTCCCGGCGGCCAAGGGCCGCCGGGAATCAGATCTTACACGGCCCGACGGATTATGCGCCGAGCGTCACGCCCAGAGTAGCAAAGAAAGAAGCGGGCAGGTAATAGTTGCCGTCAGCCAGGAGCGCGTCTGCGGTCACAGTCTTACCATCCACCGTCAGTTCCAGACTTACGCGGGCACCAGTGGACGGGGTAGAGGACGGTACGGCATCGGTGTAGCTCTTGCCAGTCGTAACAGTTACACTGCCATTCCAGCTGACGTCAAACTGGTTATCAGCGCCAGCCACAGAGGCAGCCACATCGCGCAGGCGGTAATAGGTCTCGCCGTCGCTGGTCAGGCTGGAGATAGAAGCAGCCTCGTCGCTCTTCTCAATGGTAAAGGTATCATCGATCTGCTCCACTTTGCCCTCGGAGGTGATCTGATAGGTCGTAA
Source organism: Flavonifractor hominis (assembly GCF_040095835.1). Classification (NCBI taxonomy): domain Bacteria; kingdom Bacillati; phylum Bacillota; class Clostridia; order Eubacteriales; family Oscillospiraceae; genus Flavonifractor; species Flavonifractor hominis. The sequence continues at coordinate 389,480 of NZ_JBBMFT010000001.1, read as the reverse complement.
TGGAGAAGCTATCGCTGTCCATATCGATAACCGAATAGCTGGGCAGCCAGTTCTGACTGCGGTTGGCAATGTAGTCCTGCTGGCTGGCGATGAGCTCATAGAACTTGGAACCGGATGCAGAGTTGGCGGTCATATACAGCGTGCCCTTGGGGTTGACCACAGTGTTGCCGGTGGTATCCTCAATCGTGTAGCAGCCGTTGTCAGCCTGGAAGGCATCGTGAGCGGCAGTACCGGCAGTATCGCTCTCCTCGGGATACAGAGGGATCTTCTCATCGGTCTGGGTGTTATAGGCGTTGTCCCAGTCGTAATCAGTGCCCTCGTCGTTCAGGCGGAACTCGTAAGTGCCATGCGTCTGGCCATCACCATAGAGCAGTTTGGAACGGCTGTAGGTGTGGTCGTGTCCCTGGAGTACCACATCGATATCATATTCGTCAAAGATGGGAGTGAGCTGGGTGCGCAGAATCATGCCATCAGTATCCGAATGATCCAGACCAGTACCGTAGATATCCTGATGGATGGTAACGATCCGCCATGCGGCGTCAGGATCCGAAGCAACAGCCTGCTGGATGGTCTTTTCGTGCTCGGCCACATTATAATTGTTGGTGTTAAGTACGATGAACAGGCCAGAGCCGTAGGAGTAGTAGTAGTCGCCGCCGGCCTGGGTCTTGCCGTTTTCTGTGGCGTTGGGGTTGTTAAAGTGGTAGGTATAGTCGGGATTGAGGGAGTCGTGGTTGCCGATGGTGGTCGCAACAGGCAGGCCGGCCAGCACATCGGGGGAGAGATAACCGGCATATTCTTCTTCTTTTGCCTGGCCGGTCTTATTGACCTGGTCACCGGCAGAGATGATGAAGTTCACACCGGGATTTTGTTCCGTGGCAATCTCCAGAGTACGATTCCAGGCAAAGGCATCGTTGCGGGCAGCGGTGTTAGCGGCGCCGGAGTCAGCCTTCAGGGTATCGCTGCCCTGAGGCTGGCCCTTGGAGGCTCCGATCTGAGGGTCGCCCACATAAAGCATCTTGACCTGATCAAAACTGCCAGTCTTGTACTCCTGCACTTCAGTCTGGGTGCCATTTTTCTCCACAGTGTAGTAATAAGTGGTATTGGCTTGCAGTCCGGTAACCGTGACATGGTTATAATCATAGGCCACCCCGTCGGTCAGGCTGTCATCCACCTGGGCAGCAGTGCCGGTAAAGGCGGTCAGATGTTCCTTATCCGTACCGAAGTGGACGACAGGGGTAGCTTCTTTGCCGCTTTCCGTTTTGCTGTACCAGGCAAAGTTGAGCTGCGTTTCATCCGCACCGGGAGTCAAGGATACCTGAGTATAATCGGTGGCGAGCGTCTCCCATTCCTTGACCCACGCCTGCCACTCAGCGGATCCACCGGTGACGCTGCTATCGTTGTAGTTCGCAGTGGCGGCCAGAGCCAAGGGGCAAACGCTCAGCACCAGCGCACCGCTGAGAAGACTGGCCAGGACTTTTTTGCGTGTCTGCATGTGTTCCAACTTCCTTTGCAGTATGTTTTGGTTTTTGAACCAGGAGGCAGTATAGCACCGAAAAAAAGCGTCTGCAAGGAGCCTTTCCAAAGCTTTCCGCAACCTTTACATGGACTTTACGTTAGAAGCAATTCTATGCTGCTTGCATGCGAGAAGAAGAAAAGGAACTATTGACGAACGGTCAGAAAATACATAAGATAACATAAACAGGGTTTGCAACAAGGAGGAAAACCAACATGATATCCGCCGCTCTTGGCTATGAACCAGAAGTACCAAACACTTTGTTAATCGTAGATGATACAGAGATCAACCGTGCTATTTTACACCAGATCTTTTGTTCATCATATGCAGTCGAGGAGGCGGAAAATGGACAAATTGGTTTAGAGAAGCTACTGGACCACCCGGGGCGGATCTGTGCAGTGCTGCTGGATGTAGTTATGCCTGTCATGGGTGGGATGGAACTGCTCAAGCGTTTGAAGGAAAACGGATTGCTGGCCCAGTTACCGGTTTTTCTCATCACAGCAGAGACCAGCAGCCAGATGATTGAAGAGGCCTATGCTCTTGGTGTAGTAGATGTGATCAACAAGCCGGTGGTGCCCTATATCGTGGAACGACGGGTAAATTCAGTGATTGAGCTCTATCAGGCCAGAAAGCGGCTTGGCAACGTGGTAGAACTCCAGCAGTCCAAGCTGCTGGAGCAGACAAAACAGATCATGACACTTAGCTTTGGCATGATTGAGGCGCTGTCTACCGCCATCGAATTTCGCAGCGGGGAATCCGGAGATCATGTCCGGCGCATCCACGACATCACCAGCATCTTGCTGCGTGAAACAGAGCTGGGTGCAGGACTATCCGAGGAAACCATTGAACAGATTGCCTTGGCAGCTATTATGCATGACGTAGGAAAAATTGCCATACCGGACGCAATTCTCAATAAGCCCGGGCGACTCACTAGTGAGGAATTTGAGGTAATGAAGACCCATACCAGTCAGGGCAGTGCTCTGCTGTCCAGAATCCCGCAAATGCGGGAGCATGGAGCCTATGAGTACGCCTATGACATTGCCCTGCACCACCATGAGCGCTGGGATGGGCGTGGTTATCCAGACGGACTGAAGGGGGATGATATCACCATCTGGGCTCAGGTGGTCTCCATTGCCGATGTATATGACGCACTGGTCAGCAAGCGTGTCTATAAAGATGCGTTTGGATTTGATCAGGCTGTAGAGATGATCCGCAGCGGGCAATGCGGCGCGTTTAATCCCAGATTGCTGAAAAGCTTTTTCAGTGTAGAAAAGCGTTTGCGGGAGCTGTATCATCCGGCGGAGGGATGCGTATGAGCGGGAAGAGACGTGTCTGGAAAAAAGTTGTAGGCGGTCTGCGTTTCTATCTCCTGATGCTGCTGGTATTTTTAACGCTGTCTATTCTAAGCCTGCATATTCTTCAGGAAGAATTGCTGGAAAACGCCCAGCAGACCGGCAGTGCTCTCGCCCGCAGTTATACTTTGGAAGAGGAACGGAGCGCTACCACCTACGAGTCTTTGATCAAAGTGGCTGCACAATACCTGGACCGTCAATTTCGCCAGGGAGCAACCGATGAGGAGCTGCACGAGTGGATGCAGGTCTTTTTTGAAACAATTCAGAATGTTACAGGCAGCGACTCGGTAGACCCTTACGCCGTGATTGACGGTGAGATTGTAGCCGCCAACGACTGGGAAGGGGACGAAACTTACAATTTCTCAGAGACAGGCTGGTATCAACAAGCCTTGGAGGCAGACGGTGAAGTAATTTATACCGATGCCTATACCGATGTCATCACCGGCAGAAACATCATCACCATCGCGGTCAAAAGCGGAACTGGGGAAAACGTGATCGCATTTGATATTTTCCCGGAGAGATTCCGTATTTCGTCCAATACCATTGAACTTCCGGAAGGAAGTTCGTATTTCTTGTGTGATCGGAGCGGAACGCTTCTCTATGCACAGACGGAAATGCAGAGTGATCCGGATGAGATGCAGGACTATGTGAGCGGGATTGTTGAACAGATGCGGCGTGGAGAACTGGCACGTGCAGATTCCTATGTGCTTGATTTGGAGGGCAGGCAGCGAGGCGTCTACTATAGTGTTGCGGAAAATGGCTGGATCTCCATTATTACCATACCCTTCCGGACGATTCTGGGAGGACTGCTGCGGCTGACCATTACATTTTCCGTCGTATTTCTGATCCTGATTCTGTTTACGGTCTTCATGGGGGTCCGAGACTATCTGTTGCGCCGGCGTGTGGAGCGTACCAATGAAACGGTCCGGGTACTGGGGAACTCCTACTACGCCATTTACCGCATTAATTTTACCAGCGGCGCCTATGAGATCATAAAGGGGTCGGAGTATATCCGAAAACGGTTGAAGAACCGAGGGGAGTATCCGCAGTTTTTGTCCGTACTCTCTGAAGTGATCGAGCCTGTAGCCGTTCAAGAATTTTTGCGGTGTTTTTCTCTGGAAAATGTCCGTGCACTGGTCAAGCAGCGAGTGCGTGATTTCGGTGGAGATTTCCGGCGTAGTTTCCATGGTGAATACCGTTGGGTCAATGTACGGCTGCTTTTCGATGAATCGTTGTCCAAAGGTGAGGTTGTGCTCTGTTTTCGCGAAATTGAAGCGGAAAAACAGGCACAACTCAAACAGATGCATCTGTTGGAAGATGCCCTGGATACGGCTAAGCGGAACGAAGAGTCCCAGAACCAGTTTTTCTCCGCTATGTCGCACGATATGCGCACACCGCTCAATGCCATCATCGGATTGTCGGAGCTTGCCGCTAAGCAAACCAATGATCCGGAAAAGATCGAGGCCTACCTGCAAAAGATCAACCGTTCCAGTAAACAACTGTTGGGATTGATCAACGATATTCTGGAGTTCTCCAGACTTAAGCGCGGCAAACTGGACTTGAACGAACAGGAATTTGATCTGGAAGCCTGTCTGAATGAATGTGTGGATTTGTTCCGTGAGCAGATCGAGACAGAAGGAAAACACCTTCAGGTCTCCGTCACACTGGAGGACGGCACCGTTATGGGCGACAGCTTCCGTATTACTCAGATTCTAAACAATCTGCTCTCCAATGCGGTCAAATTCACGCAGCCCGGTGATCGGATTATGGTCCAGCTCCGACAGGTAGAGGGGCAGGAGTATGCCAAGTATCAATTTATCGTTTCAGATACCGGTGCCGGAATGAGTAGAACATTTCTTGCGCATGTTTTTGAGCCCTATGAACGTGAAACCCGCTTTGGCGCCAGAAACGTGGCTGGTACTGGTCTTGGTATGGCGATCGTGAAGAACCTGGTCTCTCAAATGAATGGGCAAATCGCTGTAGAGAGCGAATTAGGAAAGGGAAGTACCTTTACGGTTACACTACCCTTGGAGCGGATCCAGCCATCCAAACCAACAGACAACACGCAGGCAGAAGAACAGATTCGTCTGGAAGGGCGGCATATCCTGTTGGCGGAAGATAACGAGGTAAACATGGAAATCGCCACTGAGCTGCTTTCTATGCACGGCGCGGAGGTGACACAGGCTTGGAACGGCAGGGAGGCGGTAGAACGCTTCGAGGCATCTTCACCCGGTTTTTTTGATGCGATTTTGATGGACATGCAGATGCCTGAGATGAACGGTTGCGATGCAGCACGGGCAATTCGCGCTATGAAACGCACCGATGCAGCCGATATTCCCATTCTGGCGGTCACTGCCAACGCATTTGCGGAAGATATTGCAGCCACAACAGAGGCCGGCATGGACGCACACATCTCAAAACCTATCGATGTTCTGGTCCTGTGCCAAACCCTGACGGAGCTGTTGCGTAGGAGAGAGCGTTAGGTGAATCACGCTATAGAAAATGGGCGGTATGGTTATACACCATGCCGCCCATTTTCTATGGATCAAAGTAATCGGGGCGCAGTTTGAATAAATGACGTCAGAAACGGGAACACTGGCGCAGAATTCGGCTCACAGCCAGACAGAAAAGGTGTATCCGATATGGACAATTATTTTTGCGGTTGGTATTTTAAGTGTCAGTCCGAGAAGCAGACGCTGGCACTGATTCCGGCTCTCCATATCACAGGTGGGGAAAAAAGCGCTTCCATACAGATTATCTGTGACACAGGGACTTGGAATATACCGCTGCCAGCCGATGGGGTCCAGATTAAACGCACGCAGCCCCTGGCTTTGATGGGAAACAGCCATTTTAGCCCGAACGGAATATCTCTGCAAGTAGACAGCGGAACATGCCATGCATTTGGCTCTCTGCAGTTCGGCCGCCCCACGCCTCTACGCTATGACATTATGGGACCATTTACTTTGGTCCCGTTTTTGGAATGCCGTCACAGCGTATTCAGCATGTGGCATCGTGTGAGGGGAGAGGTATGTGTAAACGGCGTTAACTACCGGTTTTCAGACGCGACAGGCTATATTGAGGGCGACCGTGGACGCTCTTTTCCAAAGCGGTACCTTTGGACTCAATGCATCGTTCCAGGTGGCGCTTTGATGCTGTCTGTAGCAGAGATCCCGCTTGGCCCCGTCCGTTTTACCGGTATCATTGGCGTAGTATGGCTGGGAGGCAAAGAATATCGCCTTGCCACCTATCTGGGGGCCCGAGTGTCCGAGCGCACAGATGGACGTATCACAGTTCAGCAAGGTGGTTTGAGCCTGTCGGCTGTACGGTTGGAGCGAAACGGACAGCCGCTTCACGCGCCACAGTATGGGGCAATGACACGGATCATCCGGGAAGCCCCTGCCTGTCGGGCTTATTATCGCTTTACCTGTAACGGGGCCCCTCTGCTGTCATTTGAAAGTGAACAGGCTTCCTTTGAGTATGAATATTCGCAATAACAAAAACGAGTGCCGCAAAAATTTTGCGGCACTCGTTGCTACCTAAATTAAGCGAAGAAAGCATGGGCTCCGATGGTGGCTACATAGGGCCGGTTTCTGGAAGCCCAACTGCCCGGAGCAGTTACGGGGTTGACGAAATAAAGCGCATTTCCTGCGGTGTTTACGCCCTCCAGGCACAGCTTGGCAGCGATAACACTCTCTGCATTGGGAGTACGGTAGATGCTCCCATTTCTTGCAGGAGTAAACTGGTTGCGCTGGAAAATGACCTCATAGACGGTATTGGGAAACTTGCTGCTGGCCACACGGTTGAGCACGACATTACCTACGGCAATCTTCCCTTCCAGAGACTGGTTTCCGCTCTCAGCATTGATGATGCGAGAGAGCCAGTAGACCACATCTGCCTGATACGTCTGCTCACCAGAAGTAATCGGGCCGCTTCCAGACGTGATAAGAATATCACTGTTGGTTCCATCCCAGCTGACAACTGCGCCCAAAGCTTTACACAGCGTACGAACTGGGACCAGAATGTTGTTGGCGTCGCTCTTTACTCCGTCCGGCACATAGAGATAACGGCCGTTAGCCTCAATATATTTTGCGCCGGGCTTAATGCGGAGCGAAAGACCTGGGGCCGTGACTTCGGCCTGGCTGTTGACCCAGGTCGCTGTGGCACTGGGGTAGAGCGCTTTCACGATGGGCCAATAAGAGACATATGTGTTTCCGTCCACCACTTCGCTGGCGACCTTTGTCTCAAGGGCGGTGCCGTTGACTACGAATTCGACGCCGCTCTCTGCCGCGAATGTTGGGCCGGCCAGGGTCGCGCAAAGGGCCAGACTAACAAGCGCGCAAAGGGCTCGTTTCTGCATGATGGTGATTCCTCCTGTTACAGTCTGTTACTTGTTGTTTACTTTTTTGTAACCACATTGTAACCAATATGAATCTATAAAGTCAATAGGAAAATTTGCTGAAAATTGTAAAAGCATTGCGGCCCAATGGATACAGGCTTAATATCTTTTTTTGAAGAAGCATCATTTTGCAATTTTCGCTGCTTTTTGCAGGGTAAGTGATAACAAAAAACATCTATCCGGTTACAAGTATGGGCAGCAGAAAACTTGTTCAGATAAATGCTGCATCCAAAGGCAAGGAAGCAGTTCAAACGGTATTCTCCAAAAAAATTTATTTTTTTCAAATTTCCTCTTGACGAAATGAAAATATCTGCTATAATAATCAACGTTGTCCGCCCCGGTGACTAGGGCGGAGCTCCGATGGAGTAGTATCGAAGTGGTCATAACGAGCACGACTGGAAATCGTGTAGCCGCTAACACGGCTCGAGGGTTCGAATCCCTCCTACTCCGCCAGAAAAAAGGCAACTGCGAAAGCAGTTGCCTTTTTTGTTTTACATGCTGATGTGATTTATACGAAAGCAGATTCGATCTGTGCTTCAGGAGCAAGTATCTGAATATACCCAGACAAGACATTTACGGCATCATCGATGACTGTTCTGGGCAGGTCGGGTGTACCAAAGATCGGGTAGAACACATGGCAGCTGTCCGGCCGCGCAGCGGTACGGGCATCTGTACCGGCGATTTGACTGAAAATAATACCGCTCTCATCACGGGCACAGAAATCGCCAGGATAGGTATGTAATTCTCTCTCATGAAGTCCAATAAAAGGCTCCTTTTCAGCGGCAAGGTATAGTTCAACCGTGCCGCACAGCTGATCGGCATCATGGGCACCAGATAGTACATGCGTGGTGAGTTCCATCAGGAAGGGGACTTCAGCGATGAGGTTTTGTTCAGGAAATGGCTGGCCTTTTAGAATAATTGACTCAAACTGCAGCAATACCGGGTAGGTTTTGCGAAATCGCTTGAAAAAGCGGACATAGGGATTTTCACCAAATACTGCTTTTCGCTCATATGTTGCAAATCGCTGACGGCAGTCTGTAAGTTCCTGTTGGACCAGGCTACGGAAGTCTGCCTGGCACCACTGGTTAGGTTCCGGATAGTGGACCTCCACTATACCGAAAGGAATGTTTATATCGTTCAGTGAAGTGTGCCTTGTTATAGACAGCATATCATTTTCTTCCTTTCCTGTTTCATCCAGTTCTTTGATGCTTTCATCATACGAAAGCTTGACGATTCTGTCAACAAAAAAGGGACACGACGTTTATGTCGTGTCCCTTTTGGTTCAATGGGCCAGGTGTTCCGCTTCCTCCAGAGTCAGCCCATGCTCGCGGGCAATACGGGCCAGATCCTCATATTCCCCCTTTTCCCGCACTGTGCCCCAGCCGCACGCGTGTTTGATGCCTACTGGGCCGTAGGGCGTCTCTGCAGTGCGCAGGCTGCGCTCCAAGGTGTAACGTCGGCAGAGTGTCTCACGTACGCCCAGCGTGGTTGTATGGCGGAAGAGCAGCTTTAGAAGCGCCTCACGGTCTTCTACGCGGCACAGGCAGGTGAGCAGAACCGCCGGGCGTCCCTTTTTCATGCCGATAGGCGTGGTAAACGCATCCAATGCACCGGCCCGAAGCAGTTCCTCCTGGGCAAAGGCAATGGCCTCCGGCGTCATATCGTCCAGATTGCACCGCAGTTCGGCCACCTCATCCCCGTTTTGGTTCCTTTCACCCAGCATGGCCCGGACACAGTTGGCCGCTTCAAACTGTTTACTGCCCACACCGTAGCCGATCGCCTGTACCGTCATGACCGGCATAGGCCCGAAATGATGGACAAAATGCTTAAGCAGCGCCGCACCGGTGGGAGTGCACAGTTCGCCCCGGATGGCCCCGGAGTAAATGGGAACACCCTGGAGCAGATAAGCGGTGGCCGGAGCGGGGACAGGGAGGATGCCATGGGCGCACCGCACCTGCCCGCTGCCCACGTGGATGGGGGAGGCTACTATCTTATCTGCGCCGATCTGATGCATCAGCAGGCAGACCCCTACCACGTCGGCCACAGCGTCCAGCGTACCCACCTCATGGAAGTGGATCTGGTCCACCGGACAGCCATGGGCATGACTCTCAGCCTCAGCGATCAGGTGATACACAGCCGCAGCATCTGCCCGAACCGGCTCAGGCAAATCCAGGTGGGAGAGAATGTGTTCGATCTCGTGCATGCCGGTGTGATGATGGTGGTGCTCGTGGTCATGAGGATGCACATGGTCATGGTCATGGTGATGGTGGTGCTCATGTTCATGCTCGTGCTCACGGGAATGGTGCATGTGTACTTCCGGGAACACATCATGGCTGTGTTCCTCCTGGCCGTTGACACACACCTCTACCCGGGTGCCGGAGATGCCGCAGGTCTCTGCCGGCAGGGTGCGCAGCGCTACGCCGGGCAGTCCCAAGTGGTTCATTTGCTCCAGGAAGGCTTGACGATCCTCCACCAATTCCAGCAGAGCGGACATAAGCATATCACCCGCGGCCCCCATGCCGCAGTCCAGATACAGTGTTTTCATGCGTGTTTTCCCTCCAAATGATTGATCATACTGGCCAGATAACCCGCGCCAAAGCCGTTGTCGATATTTACTACACTGACTCCACTGGCACAGGAGTTAAGCATGGACAGCAGGGAAGATAACCCTCCAAAGCAGGCGCCGTATCCCACACTGGTAGGCACAGCAATGACCGGACAATCCGCCAGTCCGCCGATGACGCTGGCCAGCGCGCCCTCCATACCGGCAATGGCGATGATGACTCGGGCATTCATGATCTCCTCCATATGGCTGAGCAGTCGGTGCAGACCCGCCACACCCACATCATACAGCCGAGTAACCTGATTGCCCAGCGCCTGGGCGGTCAACGCGGCTTCTTCCGCCACCGGCATATCGCTGGTGCCTCCCGTAGCTACCACAATGGTGCCCACGCCATCCGGTTCCGGCAGATTCCCCACGATGCCGATTCGCCCCATCTCATGATAAACAAAAGGATGGGACGGGGATATGGCATCGGCGGACTGCCGGGACATACGGGTAATAAGAATGGTCTCCTGGCCGCCGGCGCGCATGGCGTCTACAATACCGGCGATCTGTTCCGGAGTCTTGCCCGCGCCGTATATGACCTCTGCCGTCCCCTGACGCAGGCCTCTGTGGTGGTCCAGCTTGGCATAGCCCAACTCCTCAAAGGGTTCCATTTTCAGCTTCAGCAGGGCCTCATCCACCGGGACGCTGCCGTTGGCCACCTGCTCCAACAGAGCTCTGATTGCACGTTGTTCCATTTATCGTTCCTCCAGATCCAGCAGAATGGGTGAGAAGTAGGGCGTCAGAGCACCCCGGATGGCGGACGCCTCCCGCACAGCCCGCTCCATCTGATCCCCGGGCAGCTGCAGTCGGGCCGCGCCATGAAAGACTCTTACCCGGAAGTCGGTAAAGCCCAGGCGGAACAGAGCCTCTTCCGCTTCCTCTACCCGGTGCAGCACCTCTCCAGTGATCGGCTCGCCGGTTGGAATGCGGGTAGCAAGGCAGGCATAGGCCGGTTTATTCCAAGTAAAAAGTCCTGCCTGCTTGGAACAGGCGCGGATCTCCGCCTTGGTTAGGCCGCACTCCCGCAGAGGGGAACGGACAGACAGTTCCCGGATGGCCCGCATACCTGGGCGGTCCTCCGCCTGATCGGAGGCATTGGTGCCATCCAGCAGGATAGGGTAGCCATCGGAAATTGCCCGGTCTTTCAGAGTTTGAAACAGACGGCGTTTACAGTGATAGCAGCGATCAGCAGGGTTGGACGTGATTGCAGGCTCGGACAGGACATCCAGCTCCAGCACCGTTACCTCCACCCCCAACTTTTTCGCCAGGCGGAGCGCGTCCGCATGTTCAAAGGCCGGTTGAAAGGCGGTCTTGATATAGTAAGGTTTTACATCCGCCCCGCAGCGCAGCCCTTCATAGAGCAGATAGGCAGAATCCACACCGCCGGAAAATCCCAGAGCGCACTTGGGATTTCCCCGAAAAAAATCCTGTAACGTCATAGGCGTCTCCTCTCAGACCCCAAAGCGGTCATACGGCCGGTAGCAGTCCAGGCACAGCTTGCGCCCATCCTGCAGACGGAGCAGATGCTCAGCGGTCATCTCTCCACAGCCATCGCAGGGGAGGGAATGAAACAGGCGGGCCCGTTCCGGCACCGCCAGGACGGCGGGCTTGACATCAAATAACTGGGCGGGATCCGTTTGCTGCAGATACTGAAAACGGGCCTGTTTGTCCGTCAGCTCTGCCGGGGTGGGGCGGAGCACCAGGCGCACAGAGCGTCCGGTGCTACGGTTATAGAAGGAGAACGCCTGTTTTCCACGCAAGTGAAACAGCAGATTGCCCCGGCCGATGCTGCACCCCAGTACCACCTGAATGGCATCCACGCCGCAGGCGTCGTTTTCGGCGATACAAACCACCTCTTCATCGGAAGAAAAGCCTATGTCCAGCAGCTGCATGGCATAGCGGGCGGCCTGAAAACCAATGGTCAATCCGCCGCAGGCGTGTCCGTGAAAGGCTACACAGGCCTCCCAGAGCGATTGTCGATCCATAAAAATCGTCCTCTCTTATATGATAAGGTTGTCGAATTGGACATGGATGTAATCCACTGGATCCAATTGGCGCAGAGCTCCATGCTCCAGCAGAAACATCCGATCGGAGACCTTCAGTGCTCCATCCAGGTCATGGGTGATCATCAGCATGGAAAATCCGCGACTATTTTGAAGGCCCTTGAGCATCCGCAGAAGGTTTGCCTTGCCTGACGGGTCCAGCATGGAAGTGGGTTCATCGGCGATAAGCAGAGACGGTTCCATGGTCAGTGCCCGGGCAATGGCCACCCGCTGCTTCTGCCCACCGGAGAGCGCATGAATGGGGCGCTCCAGAAAGCTGTCACAAGCGAACAGCCCCACCTCTTCCAGGGCCTGTTCCGCTACCCCGGGGCGGAAGTTTCCGGACAGGCGCATGGGCTCCTCCACCGCCTGCCGGACATTGATATAGGGGTCGAGCGCAGCCTGTGGGTCCTGCAGAACGATCTGCATGCCTCCAATGCGGCGGTGAAGGGAGCACAGGTCTACTGCAACTCCCTGAAAATACACCTGCCCCCCGGCGCAGACAGGCAACAGACCGGCTATGGTCCGGGCCAGAGTAGTTTTGCCCGCTCCGGAGCGGCCCACGATGCTCACGATCTCTCCGCTGTACAGTTCCAGAGAGAGATCCCGCAGCACGTTCTGGCGGCCATAGGCGTGAGAGAGATGGCTGCATGACAGCAGAGTCACAATACCGCCCCGGTTACAAGCCAGCTGCCGGCCGTCGTCCTGGCAGACCAGTTCGGGGACGCGGTGAGCACACTCAGGCAGGCTCTGGGTACAGCGGCCGTAAAAGGGGCAGCCGTCGGCATGGCTGGCATAGGGTACGGTGGTAGGCCGGATACCCCAGATGTCCCGCACCGGATTGAGGCCAATGGCAGACTGGAGCAATCCCCGTGTGTACGGGTGGCAGGGGCGATTTAGAATCGCTCCGGTGGGGCCGGCCTCCTCCACGCGGCCGCCGTAGAGCACCATCATCCGTCCGCTCAAATCGGCAGCCAGTTTCATGTCGTGGGTAATGATGAGAAATGCGGTACCCAGACGCTGGTTGATGGAACGGATCAGCTGGGTAATGGCTTGGCTGGAGGCCAGATCCAGTGCCCCGGTGGGCTCATCCAGCAGCACCAGAGGCGGGTTCAGCGCCAGCGCACATGCCAGCAGAAATTTCTGGGCCATACCGCCGGACAGTTCCCGGGGCAGACGAGACAGATCCGCCGGTTCCAATCCAACCAGTTCCATGAGCTCAGCCATACGGCGCTCCAGCGCCGGACCGGAGAAATCCCGACACAATACCTCTCTGAGCTGTTCATACAGGGGGAGGGAAGGGTTGAGCCATTCCGGCGAGGCCTGAAAGGCAATGGAAAATTCTTTCATACGCAGAGTGCGCAGCTTGCGCTCATCCATGGCCAGCAGATCCTGACCGTTGAGCAGAACCCGTCCACAAACCTGGGCGGACGGGTCGGACAGGCAGGCGATCGCTCGGGCGACCGTGGTCTTTCCGCTGCCAGACTCGCCCACCAGAGCCAGGATCTCTCCCCGGTCCAGCGTGAAGGAGAGGGGATGTACCGTAAAGTCCGGGTATCTTACCGATAATTGATCGACTTGCAGCAGCATGTTATCCCTCCGTGTCCAGCCGTTGTTCCAGCCCGCGGACCAGCAGGCGCAGCAACAGCGTAGACAGAATCAGGGCTCCCGCCGGTGCGGCGAGCCACCAAGTCCAGAATGCAGTCTGATAGATGCCCGGGAACCGAATGGCGCGGGCGATCATCATCCCCCAGGAGCGGGCCAGTGGGTCGGACAAGCCAAGGAAAGCCAGCGAGGACTCCTGCAGGATGGCGCGGCCTACCACCGCCAGCGCACTCACCGCCAACAGCGGCCAGAGGGCGCGGCCCATGTGGGCGCGGATCAAATACCATGGGCTCCCACCATACAGCTGGGCCAGGCGTACATAGTCCGCCCCACGCAGGGAACGGGTCTTTGCCCGCATTTGACGGGCAATGGGAGCCCAGGAGAACGCGGCGATGATCCAGATAATGTTCCAGGTACTCTGTCCCAGAAACGCACCCAGTACGATCATAATGGGCAGCTGTGGGATGGAGAGCAGCACCTGAATGAGAAAGGAGATGACTAAATCAACCCGGCCGCCGGAAAAACCTGCCCAGGTACCAAGGAATCCGCCAACCAGAAAGGAACACAGCGCAGTGGCAAGACCAATGCCCATGCTGCGAAAATAGCCGGCGCTGACCTGGGCGTACACATCCACGCCCAGATTGTCTGTTCCCATCCAGTGCGCGGGGGAGGGGGCCTCCAGTGAAGTTCCGGAGGGCAGTTGGGCATCATGTGGGTATCCCGTCACACCCCAGAGGAAAAATAAGCTCAGCAAGAGCAGTGCCAGGGCAGGCAGCCATTGTCTTTTCATACCGGTTCCTCCTCGCGGTCCAGCCTGCGGTTGACCAGGTCCGCCGCAGCCAGGCTGAGTAGAACCAGCACGGAAGAGAGCAGAAACACGCCCTGGATCATGGGATAATCCCGGTACTGGACCGCCTCCTGCAGCACGGTGCCCAAACCGGGGTAGGAAAACACATTCTCAATGAGCAGGGTACCGCCCACCGCTCCCCCCACACTGAGGAAAAGCTTGGCCACAATGGGGGTGGCCGCGTTGCGCAGGATGTAGCGCAGGCAGATGCGTCCCTCGCCCAGCCCCTTTGCCCGGGCGTTCAGCAGGTATGGCCGGCCGGTAATCTCCAAAAAGCTGGCCCGGGCGGTAAAGTAAAGCCCTGGCGTGAGCACCCCCGTCAGGGCGCACACCGGCATCAGACTGTGCAGCAGCACATCCCCTACCTGTTGCCACAGAGACTGATAGTGGGCAAACGCTGTATAAGCCCCGGACAGCGGGATCCAGTCAGAAGGAGCAGCCACCAGAAACAGCAGCAGAACGCCAATGAGAAACGGAGGGATCTCCGCCAAAAAAGACAGCACAGGGAAGAACACTCGGTCAGCACCGCGGCAACGGATACACCACAAGGCCAGCATCACTCCAAAGACCAGACTGAGGACCAGTGAAGCTCCCATGATCCAGAGGCTCCAGGGCAGCCGCTGACCCAATACATCCGTCACGGGTCGCTTATAGTGGATGCTTTGGCCAAAATCGCCGCGCAAATTGCCTGCCAGAGTCCGCTCCAGCTGTTGGAGCAGGGGCTGGTCCAGCCCGTAATAGGCCCTCAGAATCTCCTTCTGTTCCTGGGAGTAGGCCAGAGCATCGTCCCCTGCCGCCGAGGAGGTATAATCAAACGGGTCGCCGGGCATCAGCCGGGGAATGGCAAAGTTGAGCAGATAAATCACCACGAAGGCACCCAACAGCATCAACAGTTTTCGTTTCATGCGTCCCCTTTCCCGGCCGGGCACGCCGGTCAGCGTGCCATATAGGACAGGCGGTTCTGTTCCGCCTGCTGGTAGGCATAGGTCTTCATCCAGCCGTCATAGTAATCGGTATGATACATGGAATAGGTAGATTGATTGGCGATCACAAACAAAGGGATCTCCTGGCTGACCAATAGTTCCAATTGCTGGAACAGGTCCACCCTCGCATCGAAATCCGTTTCATACATCTGTGCTTCGGCCAGAGCGGTCATCTCATCATTGGTATAGCCGATGGCGCCCATATAATGGGGGCTTGTCCCGGTAAACTTGGCCTTGTCGGAAAAGAGAGTACGCATATAAGTCGGCGGATTGTTGCCCCAGCCGCCGTTGCCCACCAGGGCAAATTCATAGTCCCCCTCATTGACTTTGGCATCCCGGGAAGCGGAGTCCAGCGCCTGAACCGTGACCTCCACACCGGCGGCGGTAAGGCCATTTTTCAGAATCTCCGCTACCGCCAGATCGTCCCCGCTGTCACTGCACAGAAGGGTTACAGAATATCCCTTGCCACCCAGTACGGCTTTGGCCGCCTCCGGGTCATAGGGATACTGGACCACCTGGTCGTTGTAGAACAGGCTCCCGGAGGGAACATAGCCCGCGCTGCCCACGGTTCCGGCTCCGCGGAAGACATTGTCTACCACGCTCTGCCGGTCCAGGGCGGCATAAACGGCCTGACGCAGGGTCAGATCCAGAAAATCCGGGCAGCGCTCATAGTTGATGAGCATCTTATAGCCATAATCGTTGGCCTTCTCCACCAGAGCGATGGTGGGATCGCTGGTATAGGTGTCCATGAGATCCACAGGCAGGGAGGTGATATCGATCTCGCCCCGGTCAAAGGCCAGCAACGGGTCGCTGACCGGCACAAACTGGATCCGCTCGGTGGCCTGTGTGCCGTTGCACCAGCCGTCATAGGCGGTAAATTCATAGCTGCCGGTCGCTCCATCGTACGCTGTGCATGTATACGCTCCGCTGCCCACCAGGTAACCATCGCCGGTGTAAGAATAGGGATCGTCCACATTTTCCCAGATGTGTTTGGGAAGGATCACAAAGCTGCCCAAGCTGGACAGTGTGTCCGCCGTAGCCTCGGACACCGTAATGGTGATGGTGTGTTCATCTGTCACGGTATAGTGGTCCACCAGATAGTCTGAGCCAGTGCCAAGAGAATTGGAGACAGGAGGATACTCCTTATAATAATCCAACGTAAAGGCAACATCTTCCGCCGTGAGAGGCGTTTCATCCTGGAAGCTTGCATTTTCAAAAAGTGTAAAGGTATAATCATTTCCGTCAATCGACCAGGACTGTGCCAGCCATGGCACGTCGCCCTGTTCGTCTTTTTCCAGCAAACTCCCGTACACCAGGCGCATCTTAGCAGTACCGGGACCGCGGGAATTGTGCAGATAGGGGTTTGGGGCACCATAATCTGTACCGCCCTCTAGGCGGAGGGCTTCCACCGTGTAAGGTGTTGCAGCCTGCGGTGTGTCGGAAGCAGTGGGTACAGCGCACCCGGAAAGAGCGCCAAATACAAGTGTGGCCGATAAAAGCATGGCGGCCGGAGTAAGAAAATGTCGTTTCATGGGGTCTCCTTAAACAAATGAGGTAATGTAGACAAAAAAGTTCACCATGTGCGCTAAGCGCACATGGTGAACTTCGGTCCACCTGTTTAAAATGTGCAGGGAAGTAGAGGAAAAGGCTTCGGCCTTCCATAAATTGCTTCAGCAATTCTGACTCAGTATACCAAAAAGGGACGTTCCTGTCAATTCCGTTACTGGATCAATTATTCCAGGCCCAGAGGGATAATGTTGCAGTACTCCTCGACAGAACCATTGCGCTTAAAGCACTCCAGGATCTGCTTACCCACAGGATGAAGCTCCTCCACATCATAGACAGACAGCTCCTTGGCAAAGAAATCGTAAAGGATCTGTGCGCCAGCATCGTAACCTTTGATTCCCAGGGTATCCTGGGTCTCGGGCTGGAGGAACTCATGGGAGATATGCTGGCCGTCCACCTTCATCTCCTTCAGGGCATAGCCCACCAGGGGACACCGTGCGGGGACCAGGCGATCCTTCTTCATGTTTACACCGCCGCGGCGGGCCAGATATTCCCGGGCGATCCACTCTGCGGCAAAACCGACCTTCCACACACCGATGTACTGGTTGGGAATCAGGACATAACGGGTAGCGGGGCAGTTAATGATCTGCTCCAGCAGGAGATTGGCATGCTG
The DNA here is from genome assembly GCF_040095835.1 of Flavonifractor hominis. Taxonomy (NCBI): domain Bacteria; kingdom Bacillati; phylum Bacillota; class Clostridia; order Eubacteriales; family Oscillospiraceae; genus Flavonifractor; species Flavonifractor hominis. Next base: position 371,955 of record NZ_JBBMFT010000001.1, on the reverse strand, counting down.
AACCCGCTTACCGGTGGCGAACGGCCAGAACGAACCGACACCTTCGCTGGCCAGCGCTCCGCCGCCAGTAATGCTGGGGTTTTTATATCCGCGGGGAGCCACCAGGCGCCACAGCCAAGCCACAGCAGGGGGAACGATATGCATCAATCCCATGATACCGTAGGTGGGATGCTCGGCAGAATTGGGCGGCATACGCACACCAAAGCTGCGTACATCCACATCGACAGAGGACCAAACAATATCATGGATCATCCGGCGCGGGATGATCACGCGGGGGTTGGGGCAGGGCTTGCCGTTAGAGTCCGGGGTATGCTCCCAGGGCAAGCAGGTGGCCCGAGGTACACCCTGAAGATTCAAAAACAGCAGCGGCTCTTTGGAGTGGATCGCGATCTTCTCATACATCGGATCGCACCCATATTCTGTAATACCGTCAACCCGGACAAACCAGCCATCTTCACCATCCGCCAGAGCAAGCTTGCCGTTGTTGCGCTGGAACGAGGGATGGCAGATTGCCATATCGTCGGTAACAGGTTCAATGGTACAGGTGTCACTCATGCTGATGTAGCGTTCTTCATGGGTCTGGGCGTTCACGCCCAACAGAACACGGCCGTCTCCGGCACGCTGTACATCCTGAAGCAGCTCACTTTTACCGCCGCCGGACGCACCTTCGTGCATCATAACAATCTCATTTTCATAAGGCGTGATAATACGGGCAGAGGAGGCATGTGCCGTTACCCACCCTTCCTGCTCACCAATATCCAGCAGCACACTATAGATACCCTTCTTGGCGGAGGGGCCGGGATAAAGATTGTAGGCGAAGATCTCGTGCAGGTCAGGATTGCGCAGGTGTACACATACCTGTTTGCCATCAAAATGAGTGTGGCGGAAGGGGGGGGCCACATAAATCACAGAACGGGGGGTGAAGTGATTGATATGCTTGACCTCTACAAATGCCTGCAACTGGGACAGGGCAAATGCAAAGAATGCAGCGTTCCTGGGGCACAGAAGCACCGAATCATAGCCATACTGGTATCCACCGGCCTTGAACGGCACCAGGATCAGTTCCTGACGAGTGAGCCAACGGAGGGTCTCCGTGCGCAGGTCGTCAAAGGGATAGCCGTAAACATCCTGGAACCGGGGCTTGTCCGTGGGCAGGTCGTCGGCAATACGCATACTGTCAGGATCTCTGCGCCGCATATAATCTTCCGGGAAATTAACTGCAGCACCATTTTTACAACGGACTACGTCCGCTTCTTTAATAATCTTACCATTGATCTCATATTGAACTTCGATGCGATCGGTATATTCGTTGCCGAAAATCAGTTCAAACAGGACTTCTTTGCTTTCCGGAATGATAACACTGGGGCTGTTATAAATGACAGCCTCCACTTCCTTCGGCAGGGAAAATTTTTCAAATAGTACGTTCATGGCCGGGCCTCTCTTTCTCATGCATTATCGTTCCGCCTGTCCACCGTCAGCAGCGAACTGCATGGGCGGGCTGTGCGGCCTGAACACGGCTGCCGGAGCAGGTGCGTACCCGTGGGCGATGTGATAGTTATTATACTAGTGCACCATTGCTTTGTCAACAAGGTAAAACGCAAAATTTGAGTGATACAAACTTTCAACTTGCATTTTTGAAAGAGGTTGGCCATGAAATAAATTTTAAATTTTTTAGCAATATGTAAATTAACATATATATAATGAAGAAAAAAGCATCTGTACAAATAAACAAAATGAATTTTGCTCAGGAGAAAAAATGCAGGATTTCATTCCTTACAATTCGTTTTAAACAACGCTGCCGACGGAATATTATTCCAGTCGGCAGCTGCGTGCACATCCGATTACCGTTCCAAGATACTCTAAAGTATCGTCCGGGTGTATGATGATATCTTTGAAATCCAGATTTGGGGCTACCAGCTTTGTAGTACCACGCCGCCGGCAGAGCCGGCGGACCAGAATCTGTTGATTAAACCGAAACAGTCCGTATTCCTGTGGATGTGGGTAGGTTCGTTTACAGAGCAGGATACTCCCGGCCGGATAGAGCGGCTCCATACTTCCATTGGAGAGCAAGACAGCAAACTCAGCTTCTCGAGCAGCGCGGTCAGTCTCCGGAATCAGCACAGGTCTGAAAAAACATGGATCATCTGTCCATTGATCCGTAACGCCCATATCGGCAGACACATAGCAAAGTGCTCGCCTTACCGGAAAACTTCCGGCCAGATGCATGGGCGGAGCACCCAGCAGAGTGATCATAGACTGGACGGATTGTTTATAGCGCTCGTCTAAACTTCTAAATTCTGTAAGCAACTGGACCTCTTGGCTGGATAAGAATAAAATGCATCCATCCTCTTTACAGGTAGGAATATTGCATTCAACAGGAAGATCATCATCCAAAAGATATTGTATGGGGATCTGGAGCACCCGGGTAATCTTATCCACCGGACCAACGGCCGGGTTTTTCGTTTGCCCGGAGAAAATTTTGTTCAGTGTACCTACAGGGACCCCGGAGCGCTGGGCAATTTCTTCGGTGGTCATATGCCGCAGCTTTTTGATGTAGACCAGTTTTTCGGCAATGGACATACAGGAGCCCTCCCATACAAAATATGCTGACCAAATGTGGTAAAAAACTAGAAAAACAGGTCAAAATAGTCCGTTTATATTGACTTCTTCCTGCGAAGTTATAAGATGATAACAAAAACAGAATTTCTGTTAGGGGGTATGAGGAGGCGCAGTCTTCATATGGAAGTATAGCACTGCTACATGCGAAAAAAAGGAAGAATCTGGTCGTTTTATCAGGAAAACAGCAACTGGGAGATTGAGGAGAGAGTGTGTATGAGACAGAATCACATGATGTACCGCGTGTTCCTGGACAAAGCATCCAGACCGCAGATGTATGGAATACGTGGCAGAAATGGTGTATGTGTAAAACGGATTTCCACTGACTTTTATGAAGTGAACCGTTTGGTGGAATGCTGCAACAGCGCGGGTCTTTCCCCGCTCCACCTTGCCGATGTAGTAGACGATTTTCGACGTTCCTGACCATATAGCCATGTGGTTAGGACTTGACCGATGCCGCAGAATCGAGTAGACTGTAAGCGGCAATCGGCTGACAATATCAACATGCAAAAAGCCACCCGCCGGGTGGCTTTTTACATTCCCAGAAAAGGGGAGAGGTCTGTGAAACAGGTATGCGGCGCTGTAATACACTGGATGAAACATGAAACCGTTTTTTGCATTGCAGCGGTGTGTGCACTCTTATCCATGTTACTCAATCCACCTTCGGCGGCCTACTTGAACTACGTGGATTGGCGGGTTATCTCCCTGTTGTTCTGTCTGATGGCTGTCGTAGCAGGATTCCAAGAATGTGGTGTATTTGCCGTACTGGCGCAGAAACTGCTCTCTGGCGAACGGCGGATGCATTTTGTAGAGCTTTGTCTGGTCCTGCTTCCCTTTTTTGTATCCATGCTGGTCACCAACGACGTAGCACTTATTTCCTTTGTGCCCTTTTCCATTTTGGTGCTTGGCTTGATCGGCCGAAGGGACCGTCTTATTTACATTATTGTACTTCAGACCATTGCAGCAAACCTTGGCAGCATGGCTACCCCCATAGGAAACCCGCAAAACCTTTACCTGTATGCCAATTATGGTCTAACTCCAGGGCAGTTTTTTGGTGTAATGCTGCCGCTGGTATTGGTCAGTCTGGTTGGCCTGACTATCGCCGCTTTGCGGGGAAAGTCGGAGGGAATCAGTGTCTCCTTTCCAGAGCAGGCGCAGCTGCGCCGTCCTGGACGACTCGGTTTGATGGCGGGACTTTTCGCGTTGTGTCTGCTGTCAGTCTTCCGTGTATTCCCTTATCCAGCGCTTTTGGTTGTGGTTCTGGCCGCACTCATTCTGTTTGACCGCACACTGTTTCGGCGTGTGGACTATGGCTTGTTGGCTACCTTTATCTGCTTTTTCCTTTTCGCAGGCAACATTGGAGCTTGCACTCCTCTGCAGCGCGGACTTTCCGCAGTTGTAAGCCAAAATACCGCGCTGGCCTCTTTGCTGACCAGCCAAGTCATCAGTAATGTCCCAGCTGCTGTCCTGCTCTCCGGATTTACAGCCGATTGGCGGGGACTGCTTATCGGTGTCAACGTGGGCGGGTTGGGTACACCCATTGCCTCTTTGGCAAGCCTAATTTCACTTAAAATCTATCTCCGTTCCAGTGGAGCACGGGCAGGGGAGTACTTGATGACATTTACTGTAGCGAACGCTCTGGCATTGGCCATTTTGTGTATCGCTGCCATCCCATTACTGTAAAAGCCATTTTTTGGAATTTTTTAAGCCGGAAATGTTCAGAAAAAGGGCTTGTCAGCCTGTATATGAAATAGTATAATATAATTTACTGTTTTTCGGATACTATCGATGGATATAGAGAGGGTTCGGCATGAATCGTACTTTGGAACACATCTTGCCGCGGGTACAAAAGCCGGCGCGGTATACCGGCGGAGAGTACAACGCTGTGGTCAAGGACCGGCACGCAGTAGACGTGCGCTATGCGCTCTGTTTCCCGGATACGTACGAGATTGGTATGTCCAATCTCGGTATACGCATCCTCTACGGCGTTATGAACGAGATGGAAGGCGTCTGGTGTGAGCGCGTGTTTGCCCCCTGGGGCGACATGGAGGAAGAGATGCGCCGGGAGGGAATTCCGCTTTACGGACTGGAAAGCGGGGATTCCATTGCTGATTTTGACCTGATCGGCTTTTCTCTGGGATATGAAATGGCCTATACCAACGTGCTCAATATGCTGGACCTGGCTGGTCTTCCGCTGCGTGCGGAAGAACGTACCAGTCTTTCTCCCATTGTGGTGGCCGGCGGCACCTGTGCGTTCAATCCCGAGCCATTGGCTCCTTTTGTGGATCTGTTCGTGCTGGGCGAAGGCGAGGATGTCAGTGTGGAAATCATCCAGACCTACCGCAAAGCCAGAGAGGAATGCTGGGACAAAGAGGAGTTTTTACAGGTTGCCGCACAAATTCCCGGTGTCTACGTACCGTCACTGTACGATGTCTCTTATCACGAGGACGGGACCTTGGCTGCCATCACCGCTCGGGAGCCTGCACCGGCAGTGGTAACCAAGCGTATTGTACAGGACTTTGATAAAAGCTATTTCCCGGTCAAGACCATTGTGCCCTCCACAGAGATTGTCCATGACCGGGTGATGTTGGAGCTGTTTCGCGGCTGTATCCGCGGCTGCCGTTTCTGCCAGGCGGGTTATGCCTATCGGCCTGTCCGTGCCCGGGACCCTCAGCGGCTGATCCAGCAGGGAATCGAGGCATGTAAGGATTCCGGATATCAGGAGATGACCCTGTCCAGTCTTTCTACCAGCGACTACCGGCCGTTGGAATCACTGTGTGACGGACTTCTTGAGTGGTGTGAACCCAATAAAGTCTCGCTGTCCCTTCCCTCGCTGCGGGCAGACAATTTTTCTCTGGGACTAATGGAGCGGGTGCAGCATGTACGCAAGTCCGGCCTCACCTTTGCACCGGAGGCCGGAACTCAGCGCCTACGGGATGCGATCAACAAAAATGTGACGGAAGAAGATCTGCTGCGCTCCTGCCGGACTGCGTTTTCCGGCGGTTGGAGCAGTGTGAAGCTTTATTTCATGCTCGGTCTGCCCACTGAAACGGATGAAGACGTGCTGGGAATTGCGGACCTGGCAGAAAAGGTCTATCAAACCTGGCGGGAGTGTACGCCCAACCCCAAGCGTGGTGTAACGATCACCGTGTCCACAGCCTGCTTTGTCCCCAAGCCGCACACCGCTTTCCAGTGGGAGCCGCAGGTGGCAATGGAGGAGTATAAGCGTCGGGTAAAATTGCTGCGGGAACACATGCGCGGCCGTTCCATTCGTTATAGCTGGCATGACCCGGAGACCAGTTTTCTGGAAGCGGTATTCTCCAGAGGGGACCGCCGTATAGCCGAGGTACTGGAGACAGCCTGGCATCACGGGGCGAAATTTGACTCCTGGAGCGAATACTTTGATTTTGATCGCTGGATGGCGGCGTTTGCCGAGTGCGGTCTGGATCCGGCGTTTTACGCCAATCGCACCCGTGACAAAGACGAGGTACTTCCTTGGAGTGTAACCTCTACCGGTGTGTCTCGCGCTTTCCTTTGGCGTGAGCGGGAACGTGCCTATCAGGCCGTAATTACCCCTGACTGCCGGAAACAGTGTACCGGCTGCGGTGCGGATAAGCTCTATCCAGGAGGAACATGTGATGCATAGATTGGCGTTTTGCAAAGCGGATACCGCTAAATTTATTTCTCACCTGGATCTAATGCGCACCTTTCAGCGCTCTTTTCTCCGGGCCGGGATCCCGATCAAGCATACGGAAGGTTTTAATCCACACGCTTTTGTATCCATCCCTTTACCGTTGTCAGTCGGCTTTTCCAGCGGGTGTGAGGTGTTGGAGTGTCAGGTTCTGAATACTCCTCTGGAAGAGGTTCCAGACCGAATGAATGCAGTACTTCCGGCGGGAATCACGGTCAAACGTTGTTATGAAGCTGTGCGTCCAGCCAAGGAACTTTGCTATGTCAATTACATCGTCACTCTGGAATATGAGGCTGGCGCCCCTTTTGGTGCAGAAAGCGCCATTCAGGAACTGCTGGGACGCGAACATCTTGTCATGGCTAAGCGGAGCAAAAAGGCCAAGAGCGGTCAAGTAGAAGTAGATCTGATTCCGTTGATTGCCAAAGCTACTGTGGAAGAGCGTAGAGACACCATTGCACTGGATTTGATTCTCAAAGCGCAGAATCCTGGTCTCAATCCAGAGTTGATTGTCTCTGCCATCCGGCAGCATTGTCCCGATGCAGCACCGGACTACGCAATATATCACCGTCGGGCTGTGTTGGATAAAAATTATGAGATTTGGGAATAAAAAGAGACCCGCCGAAGGCGGGTCTCTTTTTATTCAAAGTCAATTGGGTCTACCGGATGCAGCTTGCGGTATTCTTTCGTCCAGTGGGAAACCTTAAAGATGGTCCACAGATCGGATACTCCTTCAAAAATCAACACTGCGCCAATCAACATGGCCAGTGCTTCTGCTGCCAAGAAGGGCCGAAATACCACAATCAGTCCCAACGCTACCGAACAAAGTGAAAGCACTAGAGGGATCGTCCAACGCTGATAGAAAAGTCCACGCAATTCAATGGCACGCTTGAGGTTGATCAGGCCATCCACCAGTACAAACAGACCCACAATCATCGGCAGAACAGAAGCCGCAACTGCCGGCCGGATAAGAAACAGCAGTCCTATCGCAGCCGCCACAATACCAAGAAACAGCTCCAACACAAAGTTGCCCTGACGGCTGTCCCGCAGGAAGAAGCTGATGACTGTTACCAGGCCGTAAATGAGCAGGATCGTACCAAAGAATAAACAGATTACCGTAATGCTCGTATCCGGCCAGAGCAAAAGGAACAGCCCCAGCACAATGTAAAGTATCGCAGCCAGGATGAAGCTGATCTTCATATTGCGCAGGAATTCTTTCATAACGCAACCACCTTTCTTGACGGGCTCAGTATATACCACCAGGTGAAAAATGTCACTAGACAGAACACCGAGAACGTCAAACCAGAGGAGCGGGATCCATCACTGTGCAGCCTTTTTCGCCTCAGTCTTACTGAGGAAGCGATCGTTCTGGATGATAAACCGTTCATGCACACCCTTGCCAATGGGGCCTGCCTCATCAAAGGCAGTTACAGCAAAGGTGAGTTTGCGGCCTTCCACAGCGGTAAGTTCTGCCTCAGCCCAGACCCGCATACCAATGGGAGTCGCCGCATCATGACTGACATCCAGATGGGTCCCTACGGTGCCCTGCCCCTCCTCCAGACCAGCCTGGACAGCATCAACAGCTGCCCCTTCCATCAAGGCAATCATCTGAGGCGTGGCAAATACGGGCAGCAGTCCACTGCCTACAGCTGCAGCAGTTGTCTCCTGCGTAACCACACACTCGGCTCGTCCTTTGCTTCCAACGGTAATTGACATGATATTGCTCCTTTCAACCGGGAAATTGGTCCCATTTTACAACAAGTCAAGCGGAAAGGCAAGAGTCACACTCTTGCCAAACCGCAGTGTGTTTTTTATAATAGGCAAAAGGAAAGGAGCGCTCTGCCATGTTTGATTGGACACAGATCAGCCACTACCGGGAAAACAACCGTCTGGAGGCCAAACTGGCTACCGGCGGCCTGCCTAAAAGTATCTGGGAAACCTATTCGGCTTTCGCCAACTCGTACGGCGGAATTATTCTGCTCGGTGTAGAGGAACTGCCGGACCACACCCTGCGGGTACAGGGGTTGTTGGATCCCTGGGAATTGGTAGAGGAGTTCAATACCATGCGTAGGGATCCCAAAGTGGTTAGTGCGGACCTGCTGCAGGAAGAAGATGTGCAGGTAGTTCATACCGAAGATGGAGACATAGTGATTATTACAGTCCCTCCGGCGGAGCAAGACCAACTTCCGGTATACATCGGTGGAGATATGGTCCGTGGATCCTACCGGCGCAGTGGGGACGGGGACTACCACTGTACCCGCGCCGAACTCAATGCTATGTTGGCCGGTCGTTCTCATTGAACTGGATCAGAACACGTTTTTCAGGGTCAGCTGCTCTGCTTCGCTGAGCAGGCTGATCTGAGTGAGCAGCCTGGCGTTGGCCGCAGAATATTCCCCGCTTTCCCGGCAGGTAAGATATTGTTCCACCTCACAAAAGGACGCATAGATCTGGTCGGTGTCGGAATGGCGGAGCAATACGTGCAGATATACGTCCCGCGCCTTCCAAGTCTGAAGCGCCTGCTCTGTCAACTCCAGCGCCCGGGGCCAGTCTTCTGCCTCGGCCAGGCGTTGCGCCTGCTCCAAAAGAGAATTCAATTCTCCGGTAAAACCGCGCAGATAAGCGGTGTTGCACAGTGTGGCACCAAATACCGCCCCCAGCAGAAGCACTGCGACCCACAGCCGTTTCATCAGCTCTCCTCCTTTGCCGCTAAATAGACCTGATTTTGTTCGTCTACCGTCAGCAGAAATACATCTTCTGTACGTTTGATGTTGTGCTGTTTCAGCTGCCGGTCCAGCCAGATATCATCCAGCCCCCGATGATGCAGGTTGCGGGTGAGAACCCGACCATCGTTGATGATCACAGTAGGAAGTCCGGGGTCTTTGGGGTGCATCTGCATCTGTTGAGCCGTAACCGGCTGTTGTGCAGCAAAGGGAAGCACCGAGATCTGACCATTGGTCTCCAGAATGGCATACTTGACAGTGGAAATATCTGTAATTCCCTTCATGCGCAGTTCTTCCATTAGTTCATCCACTGTAAATCGATTTTTTTGCATTTCCCGCTGACGGAGGATCCCATTTTCCACGATAATGCTGGGCCGGCCGCAGACTACAGCGCGAAAACGGACGCTCTTCATCGTTAATACTGACAATGCCATGGTGATACACAGCAGTGTGAGTATAGGGATGATACCTGTAAGCAGTGGAATTCCAAAATCCTGCATGGGTACTGCAGCCAGATCTGCAATGAGCAGGGCCAATACCAGCTCAGATGGTTCCAATTCTCCCACTTGTCGCTTGCCCATCAGGCGGATGCCGGCAATGATAAAGACATAGAGAAGGATCGTGCGCAGAAACGCAATGACCATGAAAGGACCTCCTGAGCGTCGGATTTATCTCTCAGTATGACCACGCAAAGCGTGGATATACCTCACACAGTCAAAAAGGAGAACCACACATGAAGAAAAAAACGATCATAACTGGCGTTGCTTTGGGCACCGGAGTCCTGCTGCTGTGCCTGGGGCTCGATGCACGTTTGACCGTACGTACCTATCGTATAGAGAGTGATAAGGTAACCGATCCGGTACGTTTGGCGGTGCTGACCGATCTGCATGCCTGCAAATACGGCCCGGGGCAGCGTAACCTGCTGGAGGCAGTAGCAAAGCAGACACCGGACGTCGTGCTGTTATGCGGGGATATTGTAGACGATGATCCTGCCATGCCGGAAGAACGGGCTCTGGACACGGTAGAAGCCCTGGCCCACAGATGGCCGACCTACTATGTGACCGGCAATCATGAGATCTGGACCGGACGTTCAGACGAAGTCAAGCAGGCACTTCGAACCCGTGGCGCAGTCGTGTTGGAAGGGGAGAGCGTGAATGTGACTGCTGGAGGGCAGGTCTTTACGATTGCCGGGATCGACGATCCTTCCATTGGAGAAGTGGCCTGGCAAACGCAGTTGGATGCCGTAGAGGGAAGCACCGGTAAAGGCTTCTTTTCCGTCCTGCTGACCCACCGGCCGGAGCGAGTAGGAACCTATGCGCAGACAGAATTTGACTTGATCCTGGCAGGTCATGCCCATGGTGGCCAGTGGCGCGTGCCCGGTCTTATCAATGGAGTTCTGGCCCCCAACCAGGGGCTCTTTCCTTCGTATGCGGGCGGGATGTATACACTTGGAGACCAAGGTCCTGTTTTGATCGTCAGCCGCGGCCTCGCCCGAGAAAGTACTCGCATCCCTCGGCTGTTTAACCGGCCCGAAATTGTGATTGTAGACGTGGAGCCTGCAAAAAAATAATTAGTACATCTTTCTATTTTTTAGACTTTTGGAGGTCGTTACCGGAGAAAAGCGGCACATTTTGGTTCTTTTTTGTACAAAACGACATTTTTAAAAAATTGAAGAAAAAAAGGTTGCCAGCACGCCCGATTTCGGTTACAATTGAACGGATATATAGGAACGAAAGGCGTGATAAAAAAGATGAAGGCGACCTTGATCCTGGAAAATGGCATGACGTTTGAAGGGCAGAGCATTGGCTCCACCAAAGATCGTGTATGCGAGATGGTGTTCAACACCTCTATGACTGGATACCAGGAGATCCTGACCGACCCCTCCTATGCAGGACAGGGGATCGTAATGTGCTATCCCCTCATTGGAAATTATGGTGTTAATCACGAGGACAATGAATCGTCCCGTCCTTGGGCGGAGGCGTTTATCGTGCGTCATATGACCCGGCGTGGCAGCAATTTCCGCTGCGAAGGCGGGTTGGATTCCTATTTGAAAGAATATGATATTACCGGGATTGAAGGCGTGGATACCCGTGCCTTGACCCGTATACTCCGCAGTCAGGGGACCATGAATGGTATGATCACCTGTGCGGAGCATTTTTATGTGGATGAGTGTCTGGAGCGGATTCACGCCTACCGGGTAGAGGGCACCGTAGAGCGAGTGACCCGCAAACAGGTAGAGATTTATCCTGCCCTGAACGACCAGCAGTTCCGGGTGGCCCTGATGGATTACGGCGTGAAAGAGAATATGATCCGCTGCCTGCAAAAACGCGGATGTGAAGTGACGGTCTATCCCGCCCACACCCCGGCAGAAACCATTCTCACCGGTGGATTTGATGGTGTCATGCTCTCCAATGGTCCGGGCGACCCGGCAGACAATCAGGCTATCATCGCCGAGGTGCGCAAGCTCTATGACTCCGACCTGCCGCTGTTTGCCGTGTGCCTGGGACATCAGCTGCTGGCACTGGCCACCGGAGCCGAGACCCGGAAGATGCGTTTTGGACACCGGGGCGGCAACCACCCTGTGAAGGATCTGGAACACGGCCGGGCCTATATCACCAGCCAGAACCACGGCTATGTGGTCACCGCGGAGAGTGTGGACCCCGCTGTGGCGGAGATTTCCCACGTAAACGTCAATGAGGGCAGTGTGGAGGGGCTGAAGTATAAGCGCCCCAACTGCTTTACGGTTCAATTCCACCCGGAGGCCGCCCCTGGTCCCATGGATACGGAATATCTGTTTGACCGCTTTGTTGAAAACATGAAGGGAGGACGGACCCATGCCTAAGAATCCGCAGATTAAGAAAGTACTGGTACTGGGCTCCGGTCCCATCGTCATCGGCCAGGCAGCCGAGTTCGACTACGCCGGGACCCAGGCCTGCCGTGCCCTGAAGGAAGAGGGCGTGGAGGTGGTACTGGTCAACTCCAACCCCGCCACCATCATGACCGACAAGGACATCGCCGACCATGTGTATATCGAGCCGCTGAATCTGGCCAGTGTGGAGCAGGTTATTGCCAAGGAACGTCCTGACTCTATTCTGCCCACTCTGGGCGGCCAGACCGGCCTGAATCTGGCCATGAATCTGTATGAGCAGGGTATCCTGCAGAAGTACGGTGTACGCCTGTTGGGCACCAGCCCGGAATCTATCCGCAAGGCCGAGGATCGTCAGGGCTTTAAGGACGCTATGGAGGCCATTGGCCAGCCCTGCGTTACCAGTGACGTGGTGGAGAGCGTGGAGGATGCGGTGGCTTTTGCCGGGCGCATCGGGTATCCCGTCATTGTCCGCCCGGCCTATACTCTGGGCGGCACCGGCGGCGGCATCGCATACGATGAACTCTCCCTGCGGGAGATCGCCGACCGCGGCATCCACCTCTCCCGTGTGGGGCAGGTGCTGATCGAGCGGTGCATCTCCGGCTGGAAGGAGATCGAGTTCGAGGTTATGCGTGACTCCGCGGGCAACGTCATTCAGATCTGCTCCATGGAGAACATCGATCCTGTGGGTGTCCACACCGGCGACTCCATCGTTGTGGCTCCCACCCAGACTCTGGCCAACAAGGAATACCAGATGCTCCGTTCGGCTTCTCTGGAGATTATCTCTGCACTGGAGATCGAGGGCGGGTGCAACGTACAGCTGGCCCTGAACCCGGACTCCTTCGAGTACGCGGTTATCGAGGTCAACCCCCGTGTCAGCCGTTCCTCCGCTCTGGCTTCCAAGGCCACCGGTTACCCCATTGCCAAGGTGGCTGCCAAGGTGGCTCTGGGCTACACTCTGGATGAAATCCCCAATGCTGTGACCGGGAAGACCACCGCTTGCTTTGAGCCTACTCTGGACTACTGTGTGCTCAAGATCCCCCGCCTGCCTTTCGATAAGTTCACCACTGCCAGTCGTACGCTCGGCACCCAGATGAAAGCCACTGGTGAGGTCATGGCCATCGGCAATTCTTTTGAGGGTGCACTGATGAAGGCCATCCGCTCCCTGGAGCTGCCTGTAAAGTCTCTTCGCCTGCCCGGCCTGGACCAGCTGTACACCGAGGAGATCGAGGACCGGCTGGTAAACATCGACGACCAGCGTCTGTTTGTCGTGGCTGAGGCTCTGCGCCGCGGTTTCTCTCCTGAGAAGATCAACAAGATCACCAAGTATGATCTTTGGTTCCTGGACCGTTTCCACAACATCGTAACTATGGAAGATACCCTTGAGCGCGGGCATCTGGATGCCGATACTTTGCGTCAGGCCAAAGAAATGGGCTTCTCCGATGCCTGGATCGCCGCGCTCTCCGGAAAGAAGCGGGACGAGATCAAGGCTCTGCGTGAGTCTTTCGGTATTCGTCCGGCATTTAAAATGGTGGATACCTGCGCGGCTGAGTTCGAAGCTCAGACTCCCTATTATTACTCCACTTATGACGCAGAGAACGAAGCCGGTCAGCCGCTGTCCCTTCCGGAGGAAGGAGATTATGCTCCCGGCATTCCGGCCGCACCCTATCTGGCCGCCAATACGGCCCAGCCTCATCGGACCGCTCCGGTAACCGAAAAGAAGAAAGTTCTGGTGTTGGGTTCCGGCCCCATCCGCATTGGTCAGGGCATTGAGTTCGATTACTGTTCGGTTCACTCTGTCTGGGCATTTAAACGCCTGGGGTATGAGACCATCATCATCAACAACAACCCGGAGACCGTTTCCACCGACTTCGATGTGGCGGACAAGCTGTACTTTGAGCCTCTGACGCCCGAGGACGTAGAAGCTGTAGTGGAGCAGGAAAAGCCCTGGGGCGCTGTCGTTCAGTTCGGTGGTCAGACCGCCATCAAACTGGCCCAGGCTCTCACCGATATGGGTGTACCTATCCTTGGTACTCCTGCCGACGGCGTGGATGCTGCTGAGGACCGGGAACGTTTTGACGAGATTCTTAACCAGTGTGGGATTCCCCGCGCGGCTGGTCGTACGGTGTTTACCACTGAACAGGCCCTTGCCGCTGCCCATGAGGTGGGCTACCCGGTGCTAGTGCGTCCGTCCTACGTGCTGGGCGGACAGGGCATGGAGATTGCCTACAACGATCGCAATATCATCGAGTTCATGCGCATCATCAACCAGGTGGAGCAGGAGCATCCCATTCTGGTAGATAAATATCTGATGGGCCGTGAGGTGGAAGTAGACGGCGTTTTCGACGGGGAAGACGTGCTCATCCCCGGCATCATGGAGCACATCGAGCGCGCTGGCGTCCATTCCGGCGACAGTATTTCGGTCTATCCGCCCATCCACATCCCGGATAAACACAAGCAGACCATCTTGAAATACACCTACGACCTGTCCAAAGCTCTTGGAGTAGTGGGTCTGGTCAACATCCAGTTCGTGATTTATGAGGATACGGTGTACGTCATTGAGGTGAATCCCCGCTCTTCTCGTACCATTCCTTATATCTCCAAGGTCACCGGCGTGCCTGTTATCGATCTGGCCACAAAGGTCATGCTGGGTCAGAAGCTGAAGGATCTGGGCTACGGCACGGGAATCTATCCGGAAGCACACTATTATGCGGTAAAGATGCCGGTGTTCTCTTTTGAAAAGCTCACCGACGTAGATACCGGCCTTGGCCCGGAGATGAAGTCCACCGGCGAGTGCCTGGGACTGGCCGAGTCGTTCCCTCAGGCGCTGCTCAAGGCCTTTAAGGGCGCCAATATGAAAGCCCCCAAGAAGGGCGGACGCATTATCGTTACCGTCCGGGACGAAGATAAGGCTGAGATTGTTGCGATCGCCAAAGGGTTTGCAGATATGGGGATTGAAATTTTGGCCACCAGCGGCACCTGCAAGGTCCTCAACGAGGCCGGAATACCGGCCCGGTGGGTAGCCCGTGTTTCTGAGGCTCATCCCAACATTCAGGATATGATCGCCTCTGGCACAGTGGATCTGGTGATCAATACACCTACCCGTGGTCGTCGTCACGATACCGACGGCTTTAAGATTCGCCGCTCTACAGTGGAACACAGTGTGGCTTGTATCACAGCCATTGATACCGCCAAAGCCATGCTCACAGTCCGCACCGAAGGGCGCAGCGCTGATCTGCATCCGCTGGACATCACCACAATTTGATTCACTTGATACGAAAAAGCCGCAGGATATCTGTCCTGCGGCTTTTTTACACTCATATGGTATGTACCGTCCCGGAATGAAAGAGAAGCTCGTCCTCTGCATACCAACGGCGGGTCCCATCAGCAAACTGGACCCGGAACAGTCCACTGTTCCGGGCGTCCACAATGGTTCCGCCCGCTTGAGAGAGTGGTCGGCATCCCACACAAGCTACCCCTCGGACCGTAACACGGCCCATTAGGCGCGAGTTTGTTATAGAATATGTACTTGCATTAACCTTCATGATGAATTTCCTCCCCGGCTATACTATAATATGATATAGATGGAATATACTGTATCCTGTAAAGGAAGCAATTATCAAGCGAAAACCGCCGCAAAACCAGAAAAGTCTGTATGGAGGATTCAAGTGCCGTATTGGGGTGAAACACAGGTTATTTAGTGGAATGCAGTTGAGTCTGTCATAATAACGTGCTATAATATATAATTAGCGCATATCATATTGTAATGAATTCACTATTGAGGTGTATTATGAAGATCGTAGTGCTGGCGGGCGGACTTTCCCCCGAGCGGAACGTATCTCTTTCCACGGGGACCATGGTAACGGAGGCTCTGCGTGCTCTGGGGCACCGGGCCGGTTTGGTGGATATGTACTTTGGTGTGGAAGAAGGACTACGGGCAGAGTCATTTTTTGACGCACCTATCCCAGAACAATTTAAAAAAGTAGACCGTAAGGCGCCGGATCTGGAAGAGATCCGCCGCAGTCGGAAAGGTGGAGGCTCAAGCCTGTTCGGGCCCGGTGTGCTGGAGCTGTGCACTATGGCGGACATTGTGTTCCTGGCTCTCCACGGCAGCTGCGGAGAGGATGGACGGGTCCAGGCTGCGTTGGAACTGATGGGCATCCCTTATACCGGCGCGGGCTATCTGGGCAGTGCCATTGCCATGGATAAAGACCTGACCAAGCGGATGGTGGCCGACGTGGTAAGTACTCCCGGTTGGAAAACAGTGGACTACACTGCTGAGGACATCGATGCGCTTGTGGAGCATGCCAGGCTACCGTTGGTGGTAAAACCTGTAGCCAGCGGTTCTTCCATTGGGGTATCCATTACCCATACCGCCGAGGAGTTACGGCAGGCATTGACGGATGGGCTGGCGCTGGGTGGCCGCACTGTACTGGAGGAATATGTGAAGGGTCGCGAGATCCAGGTCGGGATTCTGGAAGATAAGGCCCTGCCCTCCATTGAGATTATTCCCAAGCAGGGATTTTACGATTACGAAAACAAGTACCAGCCCGGAGCCGCATTGGAGGTCTGTCCAGCTCCCATTACTCCGGAGGAAGAAAGCCGGGTCGCTCAGGCGGCATTGCGGGTCTATGAGACACTGGGGCTGTCCGTCTATTCCCGGGCAGATTTTATCCTTACCGAGGACGGAGAACCCTGGTTCCTGGAGATCAACACTCTGCCTGGAATGACACCCACCAGTCTTCTGCCTCAGGAGGCAGCAGCGGTCGGGATCGATTATAACCAGCTGTGTCAGCGTATTGTACATGCCTCACTTGAGGCCCGAAAACAGGGAAGGTAAGGAGAGTTCGACAATGGAGCCGATGAGCATACGCGAGATCATGCAGGCTGTAGGAGGCCGACTGCTGGGCGAATTTGGCGATATCAACCGTATGGTAGGCCGGGTGGAGACAGACAGCCGTACCATCCATGCCGGTTCTCTCTTTGTACCTCTCGTGGGAGAACGCTTTGACGGGCACGCCTACATTAATGCTGCCCTGGAGGGAGGAGCCGCCGGCTGTTTTACTCAGCGGGAACGTGAGAGCTATCTGCCCGGCAAGTTCTACATTAAAGTGGATTCGACTCAGAAAGCTCTCCGGGACTTGGCAAAGTATTATAAGAAGAAATTCCCCATTCCTGTGGTCGCGCTTACTGGTTCGGTAGGTAAGACCACTACTAAGGATATGGTAGCCGCAGTACTCGGTGAAAAATATAAGGTTCTCAAGACGGAAGGGAACCTGAACAATGAAATCGGCGTTCCCATGACCTTACTGCGCCTGAACCATGAACATGAAATTGCTGTACTGGAATTGGGCATGAATCACGCCGGCGAGATCGATTATCTCTCCGCTATCGTCGAACCTGATGTGGTTCTTATGACCAATATTGGTGACTCTCACATTGAACATTTTGGCTCGCGGGAAAAAATCCTGGAAGCCAAAAGCGAAATCTTTCATCATGCCAAATCAGATGCCTTTGTGGTCATCAACGGGGACGATCCGCTGCTCAACACTTTACCCGCAAAATTACCTTACCGTTTTGTCCGGGTAGGGGGGAGCGAAGGCCTGGACTACCGCGCTGTTGATCTGGAGAGTGACGGCAAGAGCCGCATGACTTGTAAAGTGGAAACGCCTCACGGACAATTCCAAGTGGAAATCCCCGCCTTGGGTGATCACATGATCTATCCCACTCTGATGGCAACCGCTGTTGGGGAGCATTTTGGCCTGGATTGGGCACAGATTGCCGACGGAGTGCTTCATTTCGCACCTACCAAGATGCGCATGAACCTGCTGCACCGGGCAGACGATATCACCATTCTGAATGACACTTACAACGCCAATCCTCAGTCCATGCGTGCCGCGGTGGAAGTGCTCTCTGGCGCCCGGGGAGAATACAAGGCGGCCGTACTGGGCGATATGTTTGAATTGGGCCCTCTGGCTCCTGCCCTCCATGCCGGTGTCGGCGAATACCTTGGGCGTGCCGGAGTGGACTGCCTGGTGGCAGTCGGCGAGCTGGCCCGTCACATCTACGATGCAGCCAAAGCCACCCATGTGAAGGAGTGCTATTACTGCGCCACTAAGGAAGAAGCTAAGCCTGTTCTGGAGGGGATCCTACGCCCTCATGCCACTATTCTGGTCAAGGCCTCCCGTGGAATGGCGATGGAAGAACTGGTGGATTATCTTCTGAAGATTACGAAAGAGAGCTGATTGCTTCAGCTGTGTACTATAGGAGTAGACCAAGATGATTGACATCTCCGTCTCGAACCTGTCCAAGGAGTTCGAGGTAGGTAAAAAAATACTGGATGGGTTGACCTTTCAGGTAGACCAAGGGGAACGGGTAGGCCTGTTGGGTAAAAATGGTGCAGGTAAGACTACACTGTTCAAAATCCTAACAGGCGAATTGGATTGGGACGAGGGCGAGGTTATGATAGCCTCTGGCAAAGGGGTGGGCCTCATCTCTCAGATCCCGGTCTATCCGCCCCACTATACGGTAGAAGATGTGCTCCAGAGCGCATTTGACAAGCTCCATGCTATGGAGGCCGAATTGGTCCGCCTGAGCGAGCAGATGGGGCAGGATGGAGATCCAGCCCTGCTGCGGCGGTATGACGCACTGTCCGCAGCCTTTGAGGCTGGCGGCGGATATGATACGGCCACGGAACTGAACAAGGTATGCAATGGTCTGGAGATCTCCGCGGACATGCGCAGGCAACTCTTTTCTTCCCTATCGGGGGGAGAGAAGACGCGGGTCAATCTGGCCCGGCTGATTTTGGAAGATACGGATATTCTCCTGCTGGATGAGCCTACCAACCACCTAGATCTTCGCGCCACCGAATGGCTGGAGGAATATCTGGATCGCTATAAGGGTACTGTACTGGCCATCTCTCATGACCGCTGGTTTCTGGACCGGGTGGTTAAGCGAGTTATCGAGATCCACGATGGCAAGGCAGAATTTTATGCGGGAAATTACAGCTTCTACGTGGTAGAAAAAGAGCGCCGCTATCAGGAACGGCTCAAGCAATACGAAAAGGAACAGGCCAAAATCGAACAGCTGCAGGCGGCTGCCGAACAGCTGCGGATCTGGGCCTATTCCGGCAACGACAAAACGTTCAAACGGGCGCAGTCCATGGAGAAGCGAATCGAGCGGCTACGCACCACGGACAAGCCCACCAAAGAGCGCCGTCTGGATATCAAATTTGGCGAACGTGAGTTCCGGGGCGACGAAGTGCTCACCATCAAGGAGTTGAAAAAATCCTTCGATGGGCGTACCCTGTTCGATCACGTTAATCTGGAGGTGGTGGGCGGCGAACGGATTGCCCTTCTGGGGGACAATGGTACCGGCAAGTCCACACTGCTCAAAATCCTCTTGGGCGAGGAGACTCCAGATTCGGGAAAGCTCCGAATGGGGCCATCTGTAAAGGTTGGATACTTGCCGCAAATTATCCATTTTTCTCACCCGGAGCGCAATTTGGTGGACACCATGATCTACGATCAGAACTGTTCCACTCAAACTGCACGCAACCGCCTGGCGGCATTTAATTTCCGCGGGGAGGACGTATTTAAGCCGGTATCCGCCCTTTCAGGCGGCGAGCAGAGCCGCCTGCGTCTGTGCATGCTGATGGATGAGAAAATCAACCTGCTGGTCTTGGATGAGCCTACCAACCACTTGGATGTAGCCAGCCGGGAGTGGATTGAGGAGGCAGTGGAGAGCTATGAGGGCAATTTGCTCTTTGTCTCTCACGACCGCTATTTCATCAATCGCTTTGCAACCCGCATCTGGATGCTGGAGGATGGCAAAATTACGGATTTCCGTGGCACCTTCGAAGAGTACCGCGCCGCACAGGAACGGCGAAAACTCCAGGCGGCGGTCCCATCAAAACCGGAGCCTGAAAAGCCCAAAAAAGAGAAACCGAAGCGCACCGGTGGTACCAAGGAGCTTGAAAAACAGGTTGCGGCAGCCGAACGCGCCGTGGCAAAGGCCGAGGAGCGGCAATACGAACTCTCTCAGAAAGCAGAGGAAGTAGCCAGCAATTATCTGGAGCTCCAAAAGGTATATGAAGAACAAAAGGCTCTGGAGGATGAAATTGCTGCACTGTATACCAAGTGGGAGACTCTGGCAGCTGAACTGGAGGAGGCCAGAGGGTGAGAAAAAAAAGTGCCTATCATCCCTATGAAGGACGACGGAAACCACTGTGGCTGAAGGTTTTGCTGGCACTGCTGCTGGCTGGCGCGGTAACCTTTGGAGGGCTTTTTGGTGCCGTCATGTACGGCGCCTATGATCATATAACGGGTGATCCGGGTATTATGGTCATCTTGGGATGCCAGGTAAAACCGTGGGGACCTTCTATCCTGCTGCAGGACCGGCTGGATAAGGCGTTAGATTATCTGGAAAGCCATCCGGACGTCCAGATCGTGGTTTCCGGCGGCCAGGGAGCAGACGAGCCCACTACTGAGGCTCAGGCCATGCATGACTATCTGGTAGAACATGGTATTGCAGCCGAACGTATCTGGCAGGAAGATCAGTCTCACAATACCTGGCAGAATGTCCAGTATACCCTGGCACTGCTGGACGAAGAAGGGGTCGATCCGGAGGAACCGGTCTTGCTGGTCTCCAGCGGTTTCCATCTGACTCGGGCCCGTATGCTCTGGGACCGGGCCGCGGAGAAAGAGACTCATCCTCTTTCCACACTTGCCGCCCCCTGTACCCACGTACCCTCCCGGCTGAAGATGTACATACGTGAGCCATTGGCGTTGGTAAAGTCGTTTATAGTTGACAGGTGATTTAACTTGGATATGATGGAAAAACTCCGGGCACTGGATTTGCATTACGCAGATGTACAGGCCCGCTTGGGTGCACCTGAGACCTATGGAGATCCTGCCCTTGTAGGTCGGCTTAACAAGGAGCAGAAGGAACTGGAGCCGGTGGTATCCGCCTACCGGACCTATCTGCGCCGTCAACAGGATCTGGCAGACGCTGAAGCGTTGATGAGTGAGCCGGAAATGAAGGAGCTGGCCCAGGAAGAATATGCACAGGCCAAGGAGGACTTGGTTTGCCTGGAGGAAAAAATCAAGCTGCTGCTGCTTCCCAAAGACCCCAATGACAGCAAGAACGTTATTGTTGAGATCCGGGCTGGTGTAGGTGGGGAAGAAGCGGCGCTGTTTGCCCACTCACTGTTCCGCATGTATTCCATGTATGCCGATACCCGTCGCTGGAAGGTAGAGGTCGATTCTGTCAATGAAACAGAATTGGGCGGTGTAAAGGAAATTTGCTTCACAATAGAAGGAGAGGGTGCCTATTCCCGTCTCAAATTTGAAAGTGGCGTCCACCGCGTCCAGCGGGTACCGGAAACGGAATCGGGTGGACGCATCCACACCTCCACTGCCACGGTAGCAGTTTTGCCCGAGGTAGATGAGGTAGATTTTGAACTGAACCCGGCAGATATTGAGATGCAGGTCTTTCGCTCTTCCGGCGCAGGTGGACAGCACATCAACAAAACCTCTTCCGCGGTACGTCTTATCCATAAGCCAACCGGTACTGTGGTAGAATGTCAACAGGAGCGCAGCCAGTTTCAAAATCGGGACAAGGCTATGCAACTGCTGCGTTCCCGGCTATATGAGGAGAAAGTACGGGAGCAGGCAGACGCTGTAACCGCAGAGCGGCGCAGTCAGGTTGGCACCGGCATGCGCAATGAACGTATCCGTACCTATAATTTCCCACAGGGCCGGTTGACCGACCACCGTATCGGGCTGACGCTCTATCAACTGGAAAGCGTAATGAACGGCAATCTGGACGAGATCATTGACAGCCTGATCACAGCCGACCAGGCTGAGCGACTCCGGAACGCTCAGGATGAATAAAATCATATATTTCCCCAATCAAACCAACAAGGAGAAACCGCTATGGAACTGATCATTCACTATACCGCCATTCCCGAGGGTCTGTCTTTGGATGCAGTCAAGGCTGACCTGGCCAATCTGTTGGAGGACGACGGCTGGCTCACCGGCTCAGGCGCAGGCTTCATCGAATTAGAGCTGGAGGACGAGAAGGTCAATCCCAAATACGGTATTCTGACCGTAAAAAACTATCTGCAAAAAGCACAGTTCACTCCGGATACCACCATTGAACTGGCTGGTACTCCGGTTGGCATTTACGAATAAGGAGGAATTTCCATGCGAAAAGCCATTGGTATCCTGCAGATTATTTCTGGTGCAACTCTGGCTGCGGCAGGTATTCTGGCTGTTGTGCAGAGAACGTCTGCCCGGCGCGTTCGGCGCAGCCGTCATTTTTAACGATCGAGGCGAGGACATTGCAGACAAAGCGACTCTCATCTCATGACATTGCCGCCGCTTCAGAAATCCTCCACCGGGGCGGCCTGTTGGGCATTCCAACAGAAACAGTATACGGACTTGGCGCCAATGGGCTGAATTCGGAAGCGGTGTCGCATATCTTTCAGGCAAAAGGGAGACCCCAGGACAATCCTCTCATTCTCCATGTGCCGTGTGCGGACTGGCTGGAGCGGTATTGCACGGATATTCCGGATACCGCTTACCTTTTAGCCAACCGATTCTGGCCTGGTCCCCTGACGATGATCCTCCGTCGTAAGCCTGTAGTGCCAGATGCGGTAACGGCCGGCTTAGATACGGTTGGGATGCGCTGCCCGGCCCATCCGGTGTGCAGAGCCATCATTGCCGCTGCCGATGTACCGGTAGCAGCACCTTCCGGTAATACTTCGGGCCGCCCCAGCCCCACTAACGCAGCGGATATGCTGGAGGATATGGACGGTAAAATCGATGGTATCGTGGATGGCGGACCCTGTTCTGTGGGCGTAGAGTCCACCATCATCGATCTGACAGAACAGCCTCCCCGGCTGCTGCGTCCTGGAGGAATCACGCTGGAGCAGCTGCGTGACGTACTTGGTGAAGTTGCAGTGGACCCTGCAGTCACTCGATTGATGGGAAAAGATGAACATCCCAGAGCACCTGGTATGAAATATCGCCATTATGCCCCTAAGGCTCCTGTAACGGTAGTAAAGGGTGCGCCAGCGGCAGCGGCGGAATATATCCGCGCCCATCTGGCACCGGGCGATGGAGTTATCTGCTTCGACGAGTATGCCCCTTTGTTTGCCGGCTATCCTTTGGAACAGTTGGGGCCCAGCACTGATGTGCCGGAACAGGCCAGGCGGGTCTTTGAGGCATTACGCTGGTTTGACGGGACTGAAGCAACGCACATTTGGGCCCAATGTCCCGATACCACCGGTATCGGTCTGGCAGTGGCCAATCGGCTCAACAAAGCGGCTGGATTTCATATAATAGATATAGAATAAAAGACGGCGGCTCCCGCCGTCTTTTTTATGTTACAATGGTGAATGGATTGGCAGCGCCAGATCGTATTTCTAGTGAAGTCCTTACAGGGCATTCTCTATTTTTTAGTCGGAGGGGTTTATATGAAACGTATTTTGATTGGAACCGTCCTTACTGCACTGGTGTTGTCCATGGGGGTCACCACCGCATTTGCCGCCTGCAGACAACATTGCATGGATACCAATGGCGACGGTATTTGTGACTACCATGGTATACAGTGTCGGTATCTGGACGCTGACGGCGATGGCATGTGCGACAATCGCGGAACCGGCTGCCATAGCGGCGGCCATGGACGGCATAATCGCAGCTGCTGGTAAAATGGTCCGTCTGAGGCGCAGGAGGGGAGATGAAGGCAAGGTATGCGCAGCGAAGAGGAGCTCCGTGCAGCCATTGAGCAATACGAGGATACCGTGCGTCGTCTGTGCATGATCCACTTAAAAAATGAGGCGGATACCCAGGACATCATTCAGAATGTATTTCTGAAGTATCTCCTGCGCCACGAGGCATTCGAAAGCCCGGAACATGAGAAAGCCTGGTTCATTCGGGTCACATTAAACGCCTGTAAAGATCTAATCAAAAGTGTATTCCGCAACCGGACCGTCCCGCTGGAGGCGTTGAACGCCTATGCTACGAATATAAGTGACGACGCCAGGGAGGTGCTCAGTGCCGTGATGGCGCTGCCACAAGGGTATCGGGACGTGGTGTATCTCCACTACTACGAGGGCTATACCGTACCGGAAATCGGAGCACTGTTGGGCAAAAATAAAAATACCATCTACACCCATCTGACGCGGGCCAGACAGCGGCTGAGAGAAATGCTAGGGGATGACAGAAATGGATGAGAAACTTTATGCAGCTTTCGATCAGATCCGTGCCAGCCGGGAGCAAAAAGAGCAGACACTGGCCTTCCTGCTGCAGGCCAGAAATACCAAGCATCGTCCCACTCACATCCGTCGTCTGGCCGCCGTTGCCGCCTGCCTTGCAATTCTTCTGGTGGGGGCGGGTGGTTACTGGCTCTACTTTATCCCCACTTCGGTGGTCAGTATTGATATCAATCCTTCATTAGAACTTGGTATCAATCGGTTTGACAAAGTGGTTTCCGTTGACGCCTATAATGGAGATGGTCAGGCACTGGCAGACAGTCTGGATTTACGGTTTTTGGACTTTCAGACCGCACTGGAACAAGCCATATCCAATCAGAACGTGACACAGCAGATGGAAGAAGGCGCACTTTTGTCCATCACTGTAGTGGGGAAAAGTCAAACTCAGAGCGATCGGCTTCTTGCGGAAGCCGAAGCCTGCACAGCAGGGCGTGAAAATGTCCGCTGCTGCCATGGTGATATGGATACATTGGAGCAAGCCCACCACATGGGACTCTCCTTTGGGAAATATCAGGCATTTTTGCATCTTCAGGCTCTGGATCCCACCTTTACCTCCGAAGAGGCGGCTGGCATGACCATGCGGGAAATCCAAGAGCGGATTGAGGAGCTAAGTGGCATGGCAGTCTCCGATGGTTCAAACACACACAGTCACGGTCAAAAACACGGTTGGCAAAACCATCATTGATTCAAAGAGGACGGCGGTATCGCCGTCCTCTTTTTACAAATAAAAAACAACTCCCCAAGCAGATAGATTTGTGGTATACTAAGCAATAGTATATAAATGCCCATGTACAAATTTACAAATCCATAACAAACCTGTAGCAAGATATGCTATACTGGACTAGAGAGATGAGGTGACCTATGAAGCGCATCGGGATTACTGGACCCACAGGTGCTGGTAAAACCACGGCACTTAGCGTACTGTCAGACCTTGGCGTCTATGTTGTAGATGCTGACGCAGTGTATCACCGCCTTCTCTCTTCCAGTTCGTCGTTACGCCAGGCTCTGGTAGCACGTTTTGGCAGACTGATCTTGGCTCCAGACGGTACTGTGGATCGAAAGGCACTGGGACGTATGGTCTTTGCTGATCCTACTGCTCTGTCCGCTTTAAATACCATTACTCACCGCTTCATTCTGGAAGATATCGATCGTCAGTCTGTACTGGCTGCACAGGAGGGGCGGACCGCGCTGGCGATTGACGCTATTGCACTGATTGAGAGCGGCGTAGGAAAAAGCTGCGACACCATTGTGGGGATTTTAGCCCCCAAAGATGTGCGGATTCGCCGGATTATGGCTCGTGAGGGCATTTCAGAAGCCTATGCCCGTCAAAGGGTAGAGGCACAACAAGAAGACGATTTTTTCCGTGCTCACTGTGACTATATATTAGAAAATCAAGCGGATGATACGCCCGAATCATTTCAGGTGCGTGCACATGCGCTGTTTCAAACCATACTTGGTTAAGATTGAACTAGAGGAGGCAAATCATATGGAAGAAAAACAGAAAACCACTGGTGAACTGCGGCGGGAGGCCCTGTTCTATCAGCCCAAAAACGGATATGACCGTTTGAGCGCACAGGATGAGGCGGATATGAAGGCCTACTGTGAAGATTATAAAAAATTTCTGGATGCCGGCAAGACCGAGCGCGAGTGTGTAGATGAGACGGTTCGTCTGGCTCAGAGCCATGGCTTCCAACCTTTTACCCGCGGCATGGCAGTCAATCCGGGTGATAAACTCTACCGAGTAAACCGCGGCAAAGCAGTCATGCTGGCTGTAGTCGGTTCTAAACCTTTGAGTGAAGGAGTCAATATCGGCGCTGCCCATATTGATGCTCCCCGCCTGGATTTGAAGCCCAATCCGCTCTATGAAGATTCCGAGCTGGCCTTCCTCAAAACCCATTACTATGGAGGTATCCGTAAGTATCAGTGGGTTACCATCCCTCTGGAACTGCATGGTGTCATTGCACTCAAAGATGGTTCGACCATAAAAGTTGCTATTGGCTCCGGTGCTGGTGAACCGCAGTTCACGATTGATGATCTGCTGCCCCACCTTGGTTCCGAGCAGTCCAAAAAGCCGCTGGGCGAGGCCATTCCTGGTGAAAGTCTGAATCTGCTGGTTGGTGGCCGTCCTTTCAAGGACGACAAGGGCAGTGATCGGGTCAAGCTGGCAATCTTGGATCTGCTCAACCAGAAGTATAATCTTGTGGAAGAGGATTTCATCTCTGCCGAGTTGAGCGCAGTACCTGCATTCCGTGCGGTGGATATCGGCTTTGACCGCTCCTTCATCGGCGCTTATGGTCATGATGACCGGGTATGCAGTTTTGCAGCTCTGGCCGCATTGTTTGCTCTGGATGTACCGGAAAAAACGGCAATCTGTATGCTGGCGGACAAAGAGGAAATCGGATCTGAGGGTGTTTCCGGCATGCGTTCGGCAGCCTTTGATACCTTCATGAGCGATTTGTGTGACGCTCAGCGGGTACCGCTAAAAAGCTGCTATGAGAAGTCCTTCTGTCTCTCTGCAGATGTGACGGCGGCTTTTGACCCCAATTTTGCTGACGTATACGAAAAGCGTAACAGCGCCCGGGTCAACTATGGCATGGGCCTGTGTAAGTACACCGGCGCCCGGGGTAAATCGGGTGCATCCGACGCTTCTGCGGAAGTGGTTGCCTATGCCCGTCGCGTTTTGGATGAGGCCGGTGTCGTATGGCAAATGGCTGAGCTGGGCAAGGTGGATGCCGGTGGCGGCGGTACTGTAGCCTGCTATATGGCGGAGCGAGATATTGACACACTGGATGCAGGAGTCCCTGTATTGAGCATGCATGCTCCCTTTGAGACCGTGTCCAAACTGGACTGCTTCATGACCTACAAAGGTATGAAAGCTGTCTACGAGGCTAAGTAATATAAAAAAGAAAGCTCCCAAAGAATGGAATTCTTTGGGAGCTTTCTTGCACTGCGAACTTTTTTATGATATACTTGTTCTATATCTGTGAGAGGAGGCGGCAGCGTGAGACATCACAAAAAACGCCTGACACAGACCAGGTATGTTGCTACGCTGGCAGCCTTTCTGCTCTTTTTATCCGCCTGTCTGATCGTCTTTTATTACAGTGTGAATTCTGCGGCCGAGCATTATACAGAGGAAAGCCTCCATACCAGTGTAGGACATCAAGCATATCAATTGCAGTATATTCTCAACAACCAATTCACTGCTTTGAGTTATCTTGCCGATCACATCAGCCATACAGGGGATCTTTTAGGAGAAGATAGTCTATCCTTGTTGCAGTCCGTGGAACAGCAGGGAGATTTTCAGTGTGTTATGATCTGTACGCCAGATGGAGTCGGTCATACGGCAGATGGCACAGAGACTCAAATAGGGGAGAGGGACTACTTCAAGCAAAGCATGCAAGGAAAAAACTCCATGAGCGATCCACTCTCCAGCTCGCTTAATGGAGAAGAACGGGTTGTGTTGAGTGTACCTATCTGGTCCGATGGCCAGGTGATCGGCATTTTGGGCGGTTCATATGATTTGAGAAGTATCAGTACTATGCTGTTTTCGGATCTCTATGGCGGAAAAGGCATCTCTTTTTTGATCAGCGGGAATGGGACGCTCATTATACCGGAAGGCGTTGTCTTGGAGGGTTCTGCTACACATGTAAAGGAGCTGTGTGCCTCCGTAGAATTTGAATACCCTGATACGGAAGAGTCGTTGGAATCAAACTTAAAAAATGGAGTATCCGGCAGTTGCCGGTTTCGCTATCAAGAGGAAGAGTCCTATTGGATATATGAACCGCTTGGTATCGAAGACTGGAATGTTTGCTATATCATTTCCAGAGACGACGCTCAGGAAAACTACCATTTTATCCTGCAATATGAGACTTTTTTTATAATCGCATTTTTCGGTGCTGTAGCCGGACTGTTGTTTGTGCTTCTGCGCTTTTATCTGCAGGACCGACGTGAATTGTTGCACCTGGCCAATACGGATCCGCTTACATCGCTCCTAAACAAGGAAAGCACTCAGCAGGCCATTGAACAGTGGTTGGAACGTGGCGAAAAAACAGGCGTTCAGGTTATGCTGATGCTGGATATGGACGGTTTTAAACAGATCAATGATACCTATGGACATGGTGTAGGTGACCACACGCTCCAGCAAGCAGCAACTCTCCTTAAAAGTATTTTCCGTGCCGATGATATTCTGGGCCGCGTAGGCGGAGATGAATTTATGATCCTGATGAAAAATGTTAGCGACTTGCACGCCGTGGAACGTCAAATGACGCGAGTATGCAGGTGCTTTCAGGAAATCACCATACCAGAAGCCCCCGGACTCGTAGCAGGATGCAGTATCGGCGCAGCTTATCATCCACAGCATGGAGCAAATTTTACACAGCTATACCGTCAGGCAGATCAAGCTCTTTATCAGGCAAAGGGATGCGGCAGAGGTACCTGGATAATCTGTCAAAACACTACGGAAGTTTAGTCTTTCAGTGGGGCCGCCTAGATAGGCGGTCCCACTTTTTAACCTGCATAAAGGAAGGAAAAAGGGCCATACTGATTCAAAAACACTTTGGAGGGTAGGGCAATATGCAGGAAGAAACCAGACAGACCAGTCAGACAGACTCCGATCCCGGAACGGACAGGCAACAACAGATTGTCGATATGGGTTCATCCGTAATCCATACTCAGCGCGGCACCATCCACACCTTGACCATCATAGGGCAAATCGAGGGACATCAAATACTTCAGCCTTCCGTTAAGACCACAAAATATGAACATGTCATGCCGTTGTTGGCTGCCATTGAAGAAAGTGATGAAATAGATGGCCTGTTGGTATTGCTGAATACAGTGGGTGGTGATATTGAAGCAGGCCTTGGTATCGCCGAACTAATTGCCAGCATGCGCAAACCTACAGTATCCCTGGTGCTGGGAGGAGGTCATTCCATCGGTGTTCCACTCGCCGTATCTGCGAAGCGTTCCTTTATCGCCCCTTCCGCTGCCATGACCATCCATCCGGTCCGGTTAAACGGGCTGGTGATTGGTGTATCGCAGACCTTCAACTATTTTGAACGGATTCAGGAACGAATCATACAATTCGTTATACGGAACAGTTCTGTAAAGAGAGAAGACTTTACAAAAATGATGCTTCAAACTGGCGAGCTGGCTGCTGATATCGGAAGCGTAATCTATGGAGAAGAGGCTGTGCGTATCGGTCTGATTGATGAGATCGGCGGCCTGTCCCAAGCCTTGAACTGCCTGCACGAGATGATAGAGCAGCAACGTGACTCATGTTCCGATCCATTCGATACGGAAAGGGGATAGAAATCCTTCGCATATTATGTTAATATAAAAAGGAACGACTGTACGATACAATGGCCCCGGAAAGGATTTGATTATAATGGCCACAGCTCAGAAAAAAACGACAGGAGGCAAGAAATCCTCTCCCACAAAGGGGAGGAGTACATCTTCTTCACGCAGCGGCAGCCGAAAGAAGGCAACTGCCCCTCGTCCCATCCGACGAGAGGTAGGGGCTGTTATCTGTTTCTTGCTGGCGATATTTTCTTTCTTTGGATATTTTCATATAAACGCACTCTTTGTGGATTTTTTCTGTGGTCTTGTGCGGGGCTTGATCGGTTACGGTTTTTGGCTGCTTCCTCCCATGTTGTTGGTAGCCAGCGGAATCCTGCTGTTTCACCGTGGGCGTCCAGTGCAATTCAGGGTCTGGTGTGCGTTACTGATGCCGGTGCTGGTTGGATGTCTGCTGCATCTGATCTTGGCCGGGGATAACTATACCTGGAATCTAGCACTGGTAAAACGTCTCTGGCAAGAAGGCGAAACCATGAAAAGCGGCGGCGTAATCAGCGGGATCATTGCACTGGCTCTGACTATGGTATTCAGTAAAGTTGGCGCTGGCATTATCTTTGTGTTGATCGCTGCAATCCTACTAATGGTGGCTTTCCACGTCTCGCCCGTAGACATTGTAGATCGCATTCGAGAGCGCCCCCGGATAGAATATGAAGAAGAAGAACTTCCCGAGCGCCCCCGCAGACAGCCGCGAGATGTACAAAGTGTCACTGCAGTCCGTCGCGTACAACCTCCTCAAATCGACATTCCTGTGGACGAAGGACCTCTGGTTGGGAAACGGAGCGAACCCAAGCCGATAGAAAAGAAAGAACGTTTTTTCAATCGCAAGCCATCTGTACCAACTCCGGACCAAGTGCTTGCTGAAGCAGTTCCTCCAACACTGGAACCTGAAACAGATGTGCCATCCAATGAACCTGACATTTTTGCAGCACCGTCTGAGCCCTGTACACTTCAGGAGCCCGTCACGCTATCGAAACCTGAACCTGTCGTCACACCGGTCACCCCACCACAATCCATGCCAGAAATCGAGCGGGAACCTGCCATTCCCCGCGTCAAAAAAGAAGAAACAGAAAAAGCCGCAGAGGAAGTGGCGCAGGATATTGCACGCAGCTTGGGTGGCACCACGCAGACCGCCTATCAGTATCCACCCGTATCCTTGCTGAAAGAAGGAGCTGGAGCGTCCAGCAGCGATGTGGCCGGTGAGCTGAGGGCGAATCAGGCCCGCCTAGCAGATACGATCCGCTCCTTTGGCATCGAGGCTACCATCGCCGAAGTGACTCGAGGTCCTTCTGTCACAAGGTACGAGGTAGAGCTGGACCAGGGTGTACGCCTGAATAAACTGACCAATTTGTCCGACGATATTGCACTGGCGCTCGGCGCCACCGGTGTGCGCATCGCCCCCATTCCAGACAAGATCTCCATGGTTGGTATTGAGGTGCCCAATAAACTGGTTTCCCCTGTATACATCCATGATGTCATTGATTCCAAGGAATTTAAGGACAATCCCTCCAAGGTTTCCTTTGCCGTTGGCCGTGACATCAGCAATCATAACGTGATAGGCAACATCGCTAAACTACCCCACCTGCTCATTGCCGGTACCACCGGCTCTGGTAAGTCGGTTTGCACCAATTCTCTCATCATCTCACTGCTTTACAAAGCAACGCCAGAGGAGGTCCGCCTGATTATGGTCGACCCTAAAATGGTGGAGCTTGGTATCTATAACGGCATTCCTCATCTGCTCATCCCGGTGGTTACCGATCCCAAAAAAGCCGCCGGTGCTCTTCAGTGGGCCGTTGTGGAGATGATGAAGCGCTATCGCACCTTCTCCGAAATTGGCGTACGTGATCTGGCTAGCTACAATGCCCATGCGGCCAAGACGGAAGGTATGGAGAAGATGCCTCAGATTGTAGTCGTCATCGATGAGCTGGCAGATCTGATGCTGGTTGCCGCTAAAGAGGTGGAAGAATCCATCTGCCGCGTGGCTCAGATGGGTCGTGCAGCCGGCATGCATCTGATTATCGCTACGCAGCGTCCTTCGGCCGATGTAATTACCGGCCTTATGAAAGCCAACATCCCCAGCCGTATTGCGTTTGCTGTGGCCTCCAGTCTGGAGTCGCGTATCATTCTGGACACCACCGGTGCTGAAAAACTGGTAGGCCGGGGCGACATGCTCTATTTCCCACTGGGCACCGGAAAGCCTCAGCGCGTTCAAGGGTGTCTTATTTCGGATGAAGAGGTTGCTGCTGTAGTTGGATTTATCAAACAAAACAGCGGTGCGGCGGAATACGACCAGGAAATCATGCATGACATTGAAAAGCACGCTGCGGAAAAAGAGAAGGGAAGTAAGGGTGTGGGCGGTTCTGCACCAGATGAGGTCGGCGATGACTATGATGAACTGCTTCCAGCAGCCATTGAGGTGGTCGTTGACACTGGTATGGCCTCAGTCTCCATGCTCCAGCGCCGGTTGAAGCTGGGCTATTCCCGTGCTGCCCGCTTGGTGGATCAAATGGAAGAGAAGGGGGTCGTTGGACCCTTTGAAGGCTCCAAACCCAGACAGGTACTTATCACCAAAGCTCAATGGCAAGAAATGCAGTATAAGCAGGGCCTGGTGGATCGTGCTTCGGAGCCTGTACCAGATGAGCTGGAATTTGAGGATGATGCCATCCGCCAGAGCCGTGATGTCCCACCGTTTGACCTAGGAGAATAACGTCCATGACAAGGTATACCATCAAACCCGCGCAAGAAGATGCGCATGAACTTGTTCACTCAGGGCTTCGCTCCTACAATCGCCGCTTTGTATCTGATGCTGCCGATCTTTCTTTGGTTGTGGAAGATGAGGCTGGAAACATGATCGGCGGGTGTGATGCATTTCGCCTGGGTGATCTGGCTATTTTGGATGCGCTTTGGGTTGCCGAACCCTATCGGAAAAACGGCCTTGGTTCGCAAATGCTTCGACAGCTGGAACAGGAAGCGTCTCATCAGGGCGCTACCCATTTGGAGTTAAATACATTTGAGTTTCAAGCTCCTGGTTTCTACGAGAAAATGGGATACCATTGTTTTGGAACGATAGCATCTGCAATCGGAAACTACTGCCATTACTTTTATATCAAAAATTTAACCTGACAGGATCCGTCAGTCGGCGGGTGCACGGTATTTTCCGTGCACCCGCCGACACTTTTATATGACAAGCGTACCGTTCTCGTCTTCCAGCAGCAGCAAAATACGCTCTTGCTGACCGGTGATTGCGTTGACATAGACCAGCACATGCCCTCCGTCGGAATTCTGACATTTAAATTCATGACAGAGCACCTCATACTCTCCATCTGTAGGGATGAGAACCAGCTGCTGTGCCAGAACCGTAAGGCTGCCATCCAAGCCCGCCTGGGCTTGGGATACCGTAACGGTGGGCGTGGGGAGTGTGCGGCTGCCATGGTTCATCAGGTAGCCTTCTGCTTCAAATCCCACCACATCTCCATTGTCCAGAGCGACACTGACCTTGACCAGGTCTGGATAACAGTAGACTCCGTCCTGCACAGACGCAAAGTGGACTGTCAGGATACCGCTCTGATTGATACAGTAACTTGGCTTCATATCCTGATAGCCTTTCGAGCAAAGAAACTCCGCGGCTTTTTGCCGCCCCTCTTCCTGCGAGAGCATATCCTCTCCAATGGGACGGGAACTGAGCACCTGCAAGATCTGTCCACCCTGTTTTGTTACCTCCACATAGAGTTCGCCCCCATCTACCAGCGCTGAAAAGCCCCAGGCAGGAAGATTTCCTGCCCCATCGGAGGTCAGTGAAAAGATTTCCGGCCGCAGATCCAGAAACGAAGCAGCCGCAGAACGTGCTTCCTCCTGTGTGAACTGAGGTAATCCATCCAACATTTTGGGGGTTCGGCTGGAGAGATGCTCGGAGAAGGGCCCGTCGTAAATAAGAGATGGGACTTCTGGGAAATCCGCTTCCACTGTCTGAAATGCGGACCCGGCTGTTATCTCATTCCCGTCGGTAGCCGCCGCTAGCCGTTCCTGAGCGGTGCGCAAATCCTCCGGTTGTATCGCACCGGCATCCAGATCGGCCTGGAGAGACTGCAGCGTAGCGGAAAGGGAGGAGGCTGCTGAGGACAGGCCGCACAGTGTCTCTCGATGCTCTTGGGTACAAGCCTGTTCCGCCGTGGCATCTCGGACCATAGCCATAATATAATCTCCCGTTTTTGCCAGAAAGGAGGCGGTCTGCTCCAACTCCACATTGCCGTAAGGCAGTTCACCCAAGGCAGCCTGAGCGGCTTGCGCTTTGCTGTATGCCTGAGTACAGAGGGATGAAAATAGAGCTGGTGTGGTAGCATAGGTCACTTTTTCCAGAGCTGTATCCAGCTCACGTACTGTTGTAGTCAGTTCGGTAAACGCATGTTGATACCCGTTATCCAGTAGATGGCGGTACTGAGCAGCCTGGGCATGTCCTTGTACTGCAAACCCCGCTGTCACCGCAAACGCAGCGACCACCGCCGTGATGGAGAAGATCTTCCACGGTTGTTTCTGCATAAAAACGCCCCCTTTTCCGCTAGTTTGCGGAAAAGGGGGTATTCTATGTCCGGGAAAAACTGTTTTTACCGGCTAAGCTGTTCAATACCCAGGCGGATGCGGCGCAGAGCCTCTTCCTTGCCCAGGATATGGCACAGCTCTACCGCTCCACCGGGAGTAACCGCTTTGCCGGAGAGTGCTGTGCGTACCGGCCACATAATGCGTCCGTTTTTGAGCTCCAGACGCTGAGCCAGACCAATCAGCGCATCATGGATGGCATCAAAGGTCCACGCATCCAAACCTTCCAGCACAGGGAGCACCTGCTCCAAGGCTTCCTTGGAGTTCTCCTCATTGGTCTTCATCTTCTTATGGCAATAAAGCTCATTGGAGTACTCGGGAAGCGCATCAAAAAAGTCTACCTGGGGTGCGATATCCAGCCAGGTGTCACACCGGGGCTGGACCAGCGGGGCAATAAGCTTGAGATCAATGCCGGGAGTCTTTACTGCCTGTTTCAGATAGGGTTCAGCACCTTCGTAAAATGCCTCGGGAGAGAGTGCACGCAGATAGTTGGCATTGAAATACTTCAGTTTCTCCAAATCAAAGATAGCAGGAGACTTGGAAATACCGGCAATATCAAAGACTTCCGCCAACTCGTTCAGAGTGAAAAACTCCCGTTCGCTGTTTTCTCCCTTGGGAGACCAGCCCAGCAAAGTTACATAGTTGACCACTGCCTCAGACAAAAAGCCCATGGCAAGCAGATCCTCATAAGAAGGATCGCCTTTGCGTTTGCTCATCTTATTGTGCTGATCGCGCATGACGGGGGAGCAGTGAATGTAGGTAGGCACAGTCCAGCCAAACGCCTCATAGAGCAGATTATACTTCGGCGCGGAAGAGAGATATTCACTGCCGCGGACTACATGGGTGATACCCATCAGGTGATCATCAATAACATTGGCAAAATTGTAAGTGGGCAGCCCGTCGGACTTGATGAGTACCTGGTCGTCCAGTGTATCATTGTCTACTGTAATATCCCCAAATACCACATCAGAGAATGTTGTCTGCCCTTCGCTGGGAATTTTCTGACGGATGACATAGGATTCACCAGCTGCAATGCGGGCCTTGGCTTCTTCCAGAGACAGTGTCCGGCAGGGGTCAGCCGCCCGGTCAAACTGGCCGGATTCCTCTTCCGACTCCGTTTTTTCGCAGAAACAGTAATAGGCGTGTCCACGTTCCACCAGCAAGTGAGCATATTTCCCATACAGCCCTCGGCGCTCGGTCTGGATATAGGGCCCCACCGGACCGCCAATATCAGGCCCTTCGTCCCAATTCAGGCCGCACTTGCGCAGCGTATTGTAAATCACCGCTGTAGCGCCTTCCACCAGCCGCTCCTGATCGGTGTCCTCAATACGCAAAATAAACTTCCCGCCAGCGTGACGCGCAATCAGCCAAGTGTACAGAGCCGTACGCAGATTGCCCACATGCATATAACCTGTGGGGGAAGGGGCAAAACGGGTACGTACCCCCTCTTGGGGAATGCGGTCCTCCATTTCCTTAAACCAATTCAGATCCATAGGAAAAAACTCCTTTTCAAGCTTCATCGTGTTATTTTATATTTTCCTGCTAAGGATTGTCAAGGGCATTTAAATATGATATTATAAATCAATATGGGGCCATATACTTCAAAACGCAAAATTGCATCCGAAGAGGTGTTTTTTATGGAAGAGAATCGCAAAAGAATCTTTAGTGGCATACAGCCAAGCGGTAAGATCCATCTGGGCAATTACCTGGGTGCTGTACGCAATTGGGTGGCACTTCAGGATAGCTACGACTGTATCTACTGTGTGGTAGATGAACATGCCATTACTGTACGTCAGGATCCCGCTGAGCTGCGTCACAAGACACTGGAATTGTTTGCACAGCTTATTGCCTGCGGCATTGATCCGGAAAAATCCACGCTTTTCATCCAGTCCCATGTGCCGCAGCACGCTGAGATCGCATGGATTCTTAACTGCTACACCATGTTTGGTGAACTCTCCCGTATGACTCAGTTTAAGGAAAAATCTGCCCGGCACGCCGACAATGTCAATGCCGGACTGTTTACCTATCCTACTCTGATGGCAGGCGATATCCTGCTCTATCAGACCGATCTGGTACCGGTAGGTGAAGATCAGAAACAGCATGTGGAACTTACCCGCAACATCGCCCAGCGCTTCAATTATGTCTATGGCGATGTGTTTACCATGCCGGAGGCCTATATCCCCAAGGTAGGCGCCCGAGTCATGAGCCTGAATCAGCCTGACTCCAAAATGAGCAAGTCCATACCTGATGGCTGTGTATACCTCATGGAAAAGCCCGATGATATTATGCGGAAATTCAAACGTGCCATCACCGACAGTGACACAGAGCACTGTGTACGCTATGATCGCGCGAATAAGCCCGGTGTGGCTACTCTGATGGACATTTACGCTGCCATTACCGGGAAGAGCTACGAAGAGATCGAAGCAGAATTTGAAGGGAAGGGCTACGGTGCTTTCAAACCCATGGTGGGAGAAGCTGTCGTGGAACTGTTCCGTCCCGTCCGGGAGGAGACCGAGCGCCTGCTGGCCGACAAGGCCTATCTGGAGACCCTGTATCGTGCCGGGGCTGAAAAAGCCTCCTATATGGCCAGCAAGACCCTGCGTAAAGTCCAGAAAAAGGTGGGCTTCCTGGCCCGGTAAAAACAAAGGAGCAATTTTTCCATGACAATCAATCTGGAATTCCCTCTCATCGGTATTGTGGCCGCCGCGCTTGTGGTAGCCCTGGTGGTATCATTGGTAGCCACACCGGTGGTGAAGAATCTGGCCATTAAAATGCGTGCGGTGGACATTCCGAAGGACAACCGCCGCATGCACGACCATCCGATCCCCCGCATGGGCGGGCTTGCGATTTTCCTTGGTTTTATCCTCAGCGTACTGCTTTTCCTTCCGCTGGATACTCAGCTGAGAGGAATGTTGCTGGGGGCTTGCATCATTGTGGTGCTCGGCATTTTCGATGATATCTATAGTCTGAAGGCCATGTTTAAATTCGTGGTGCAGATCGTGGCTGCGCTGGTGGCGGTCTTGGCCGGCAATGTAATTGAGGTTTTATCCAACCCCAATGTCTTTTCCTCCAATCCCTATTGGGATCTTGGCTGGCTGGCCATACCTGCCACGGTAATCTGGATCGTAGCCATTACCAATGCGGTTAATCTGATTGATGGTTTGGATGGCCTAGCTTGTGGTGTTTCCACCATCAGTTCTATGACGCTGCTCGTCATTTCCCTGGTAATCAGCGATGGTCCCGTAGCCATTCTGATGGCGGCACTGGCAGGCGGTTGTCTTGGTTTTCTGCCTTACAACATGAACCCAGCCAAGATTTTTATGGGAGACACTGGTTCTACTTTTTTGGGCTATGTCCTGGCAGTGGTATCCATTCAGGGTCTGTTTAAGCTTTACACCATCATTTCTTTCGCGGTGCCTTTCCTGATGCTGGGTCTGCCTATTTTTGATACCTGTTTTGCCTTTATCCGCCGGATTGCCCATGGTCAGAGTCCCATGCACGCCGACCGCAGCCATGTACACCATCGTCTCATTGACATGGGACTGAATCAAAAGCAGGCAGTAGCCGTGCTGTACATTATCAGCGCCATCCTCGGCCTTTCCGCTGTTGTTCTGACCACAAGCGGCCCCGTCAAGGCTATGTTGCTCCTGCTGGCATTGTGTGTGGCAGGTGCCATCTCTGCTAAAATTTTTTTGGGCAACAATGGGAAAAAAAGCGATGCTGGTGATGTACCTGCAGAAAAGGAGAGACCGCAATGACTCCGATACGTGTGATGACCATCTTCGGCACTCGGCCGGAGGCCATCAAGATGGCACCTCTGGTGCAGGAACTGAGCCGGCGTCCCGGTATCCAGTCCATCTGCTGTGTGACCGCTCAGCACCGGGAAATGCTGGACGCAGTACTGAAGATTTTCCATCTTCAACCGGATTATGATCTTAATATTATGCAGCCGCGGCAGACCCTCTCCACCATTACCACCAAGTGCCTTTTGGGTATGGAGGAGGTACTGGAGCAGGCGAAACCGGATCTGGTCCTGGTCCACGGAGATACTTCCACGACCTTTGCCGGTGCATTGGCCGCATTCTACCGGCAAATCATGGTAGGTCATGTGGAGGCTGGTCTGAGAACGTGGGACAAGTATTCTCCTTTTCCGGAAGAGATGAACCGGAAACTGGTAGGGGACATTGCAGACTTGCATTTCTGCCCTACACCGGCCAACCGTGCAAATCTCGCCCGGGAAGGGATCACCGATGGTGTGTTTATTACAGGCAATACGGTGATTGATGCTCTGAAAACCACAGTTGTAAAGGATTATCGCTTTTCAACCAACCTGTTGAATCAACTGGACTATACAAATAAAAAAATCATCCTTGTGACCTGCCACCGGCGTGAAAACTATGGCCAACCAATGGCGAACATTATGACAGCTCTCAGACGGATTGCAGACGCTTTTCCGGATACCGAACTGGTTTATCCGGTCCATCTCTCTCCGGTAGTACGGGAGGCGGCAAAAACCTACCTGTCCGGCCATCCCCGCATCCATCTGATTGATCCACTCACGGCGGACGAGATGCACAATCTGATGGCTTTGGCCTATCTGGTGATGACCGACTCGGGCGGACTTCAGGAAGAGGCTCCTGCCTTAGGCCGGCCGGTCCTGGTCCTGCGTAGGGAAACCGAACGTCCGGAGGCCGTGGCCGCCGGCACGGTCCGGATTGCGGGCACAGAGGAGGATACTATCTTCCATATGGCTGCTGAGCTGTTGACTGATGAGGCATCGTACCGTGCCATGGCACATGCGGTTAATCCTTATGGAGATGGTGCTGCATGCCGTCGGATTGTAGACGCTATTGAATGGAAGTTCGGTCTGCGCGCTGATGCGCCGGAGGAGTTTCACGCCCGGAACGTTTGAGGCGATTTTGACCGAACCGGCACACCAGGAAAGGGGGAGACTCAGGGTTGGAACGGAAAAACCGTAATATCCTGGTGGTGCTGATTGCCATCGTCATTGCTGTGGCAATGATCTCCAGCTTTGGTTTTGGAATCTTTGCGCCGGATACGGCATCCATCATTTTGCCGGAACCCGCACCTTCTTCCGGCTTAGAATTAAGCACCGGTGGCCCAGAAGATGGATTGGTGCAGGTGGATGTCACACCGCAAACAGTTCAGAATGTGATTGCTACACTGTCCCGCCCCGAGAGCTATTACCGCGAGGTCACCGTGGAGGACTTCTGGGGAGAAGGAGAAAGTGGTACCACTGTAGCCAAAGTCTGGGTAGATGCTGGTTGGACCAGGACCGAAGTAACATGGCCCGGCGGAACCGTACGTAACTCTATCGTCGGGGAAGAACAGGTCTGGTTTTGGTACGGAAATGACCGTTCTGCGCTCACTGCTCCGGCAGATGAATATTCTGCCGATCTGGAAGGGCAGCGTATTCCAACTTATGAGACCGTTCTGGCGCTGGAACAGAAATCTATCTCCGCTGCCAGTTATGAAGAAAAAGGCGGCCTCAGTTGTATCTACGTAGAGACTACAACAGAGGATGAGATGTATGTGGAACGCTACTGGGTATCGATAGACAGCGGTCTGCTGGTCTGTGCAGAGACCGAACAGGAAGGTGCGTTGGTCTATCGTATGAGTGCTTATACCGTCGAGCAGCCGGTTCCGGCGGACACAACCTTTGCTCTACCAGACGGCACTATCCTGCATACGGTCAATAGCTAAATAAAAACGGGCGGCCATTCGGCCGCCCGTTACTCCAATCCCAGCAAAAGCAGAAGTCCCAAAGTAATCACAATCTCCAGATCATCACCTTCCAGAAACAGAAAAAGCAGAATAAGCAGCAGCAGTATATCTCCGGTATCCAGCCCAGTCAATTTTAGGTGATCCAACAGTTTAGCGAGGGCTGCGGAAGTATGCGCTCGAACTGGTTCTTCCGTCTGTCGCGGTGCTGGACCTGGTGACTCGGCGGAGCCATGGGCAGAAGGTCCATCTTCTTCCGGGATACGGGTATAGGATGCTCCATTAGGGATATAGCGATTATACATCCCGTTTTTCCTCCTCTCGGCTGTCCTGGAAGAGTTGAAACGCTACCCGGATTACTCGGGCCAACTTGGCGATCTGTACCGCTCTGTCTACTTTGGCATAGCGTTCAGGCTTTACAAATGGTTTCAGCGCTGTAAGCAGGGCAACCTTCCGATCATCTGCGGCAGAATATTCTGAAAACAGGCGGATGCCCGCCTGGAGCAAACGAGGATCCAAACCTGCCAGAGCAGACAGGGGAGTGCTATCCTCCCCATTTCCGCCCAAAAGTCCAAGCAGAGAAGACCAGTCTGTATCTTCCAACGGCGGTGTCTCCCTCTGAGACTGGATATCCTCCGTTTGTGGTTCGGATTCTCCCTTGGATTCGCCACTCAGCGATTTAGCGATGGATGCGATCTGGCCCATGGCCTCTGGATCGTTGAGGATTGCGTTGAGTTTTTCCTCGAAATCGGCCATGTGCCGCCCCTCCTTTTGCCGGAAAGTCAGTCAGTCTTTCTGTGTTTGCGGGACTGCCTGCTGGATCTTCTGGACCAGTTGCGCTCCTTCTTTACTCTGCATAACCTGACGGACCAATCCCATCAACGCACCGGTATCACCCTTTGCGGCGGAAGCTGCAGCAGATTTTAAGCCATCTCCGGCGTTCTGACTGAGCATCTGCATCAGTTTCTGAGTATCGTCGGAATGAATCAGGTCCTGAAGCAGGGCCCTATTCTTCAGCAGTCCAGCCGCTTTGGGATCCTTCATCAGTTCGTCCAGATTGGATTGGGGATTTGTCATATAATCAGCTCCATCTCACAGTTTCATAAGGACGTTCAATCCATTATATGTACCATATACCGGAAGGTGATTGCTTGAAAGTGCTTCTTTTTTCTGATTCCCACGGAAACGTAGCCAATATGGCCGATACCGTCCGTCTGGAACAGCCCGATCAAATCCTCCATTTGGGTGATTTGCTGCAAGATGCCGATGCGCTTTCCAGCCAATTTCCTCACATCCCGTTGGTGAGCGTGCCAGGCAATTGTGATGGACGACGGCCCGATCTGCCAGAGGAGCGTGTGCTGGAGCTGGATGGATGCAGAATTCTTATGACCCATGGCCATATCTACCAGGTTAAAATGGGTATAGGAGCGGCCGTACGGGCTGCTCGGGAGGTTCGTGCAGATCTGCTGTTGTTCGGGCATACCCACCAGGCATTTTGCGAATATGAAAATGGAATGTGGGTCGTTAATCCAGGCTCAGCGGGGAGTTTAACCCAGCCGTCCTATGCGGTCTTAATCCTAGAGGCAGGCGGAGCAGTCTGCTATCTGTCCAAGATCTGAGAGGGGGGATCAGCATGCTGCTTACTGTGGATGTTGGAAACACCAATATGGAGTTTGGTCTGTTTGAAGGGGCACAGTTGAAGGGGAGCTTTCGTCTGATGACGGATGCCAATCGCACTTCAGATGAATTGGGGTTGTGGCTATGCCAATATTTTCAACGCTTTGGCCTGTCTTTGGAGTGCATTGAAGATGTGATCATCGGCTCAGTAGTTCCTCAGGTGATGCATACATTGGGCAATGCCATACGCAAATATGTTGGTAAAATACCACTCATTTTGGATGAAGATCTGGACCCCGGCCTGCCCTATGTTGACTGTGCAACCGAGGAGCGCCTTGGCCCAGACCGGGCTGCAGCAGACGTGGCAGCCATTGAGAAATATGGTGCGCCTCTTATCGTGCTGGATTTTGGCACTGCCACCACACTGGATGCGTTGGACCGGAACGGGGTATACCAGGGTGGTTGTATTACCGCCGGAGTCCGCGTATCCATTGACGGTCTCTTCCAAAAGACGGCGCTGCTGCCTCGGGTCGAACTGGTAAAACCGCATACCGTACTGGGATTGACTGCCTCCAGTCAAATCCAGGCCGGAGCTGTTCTGGGATATATTGGTGCCATTGAGTACTTAATCCGCCAGGCAAAAGCGGAACTCGGTGCTCCGGATGTCAAAGTGGTTGCCACCGGGGGTCTAGCCGGTATGGTGGCTGAGCATACCAGCCTTGTCGATATCATTGACCCCCAATTGGTCTTGGATGGCCTGCGCATCATCTATGAAAGGGCTATGCGCCATAGATAAAAAGTAAACCGCCATAAGCACGCTTAGCGCTTATGGCGGTTTGTTGCATGTTATTGGGGCCTGCAGATCAAATCATCCATACAGTAGAGCCCCGGTTGCGTTACTCCCGCCAAAAATCGGGCCGCTTTGATTGCACCGGATGCAAAAGCGGTCCGGTTCAGGGCGGAGTGGCTCAGCTCCAGGACCTCGTCGGTCCCCGCCAGAAGTACAGTGTGGTCCCCAGTAATACCGCCGCCACGCACACAGCTTATGCCCACCTCTTCGCGCCTTCTCGGCGTTCCATGCCCACTCCCACGACAAACCGGGGTCAGCGGAGCCGCCAATCCGGCGCTTGCGGCCTTGGCCAGCAAAAGCGCGGTACCGCTGGGGGCATCTTTTTTATAGCGGTGATGGCGCTCTATGATTTCTACATCATACTCCTCACCCAAACACGCCGTTGCTTGTCGGACCAGCCAAGCCAGCAGATTGGCTCCAAGCGACAGATTGGCCGAATGAAAGATCGGGATAACATCAGCCGCCTGCTCCATGGCCGCCAATTGCCGCTCGGAGTGGCCTGTCGTAGCCAGAACCAGGGGGATTTTCCGCTCTTGGCAAAACCATAGCAGTCCATCCAATGCGGACGGGCTGGAGAAGTCCACTGCCACATCGATGGAACAGCGGATACCGGCTGGAGAAGGAAACACCGGGAATTCCCGGCTGTCTGAACCGAGCAAATCGCAACCGGCGGCAATCTCCACATCTGGCATCAAAGCACAGTATTGTGCCACTATGGTTCCCATCCGGC
Organism: Flavonifractor hominis; assembly: GCF_040095835.1. Taxonomy (NCBI): domain Bacteria; kingdom Bacillati; phylum Bacillota; class Clostridia; order Eubacteriales; family Oscillospiraceae; genus Flavonifractor; species Flavonifractor hominis. The sequence goes on along the minus strand of NZ_JBBMFT010000001.1, from coordinate 328,907 downwards.
CATTGCAGCCGGAAAGCAGTAGGCGCAACATCTCAGCTCAACAGTCCAGCGCGCACCATGGACTGACGCAGGATTTCCAGGTGAGCAGGGGAGATATCACACAACGGCATACGCAGCGAACCGGCATCATATCCGATTAGCCGCATGGCCGCCTTGACCGGTATTGGATTGACTTCAATAAACAGAGCGTCCATAAAATCCAGATAGTTTAATTCCAGGCCAGCCGCAGTGTGGAAATCCCCCTCCAGACACAGATGGCTCATACGCATCATGATCTCTGGAATCACATTGGATGCCACCGAAATCACACCTTTGGCTCCCAAGCTCATCATAGGAACCACTTGGTCGTCATTACCGGACCAAATGTAAAACTCCTCTCCACAGAGCACACGTGTATGGTTGAGTAGAGAAAAATTTCCGCTGGCCTCTTTGACGCCGTTGATATTCGGGATCTGAGAGAGTACCTGATAGGTTTCCGCCGTAAATGACACGCCGGTCCGAGATGGAACATTGTAAAGGATGATGGGCAACTGCACCCGCTCGGCAATATAGGTATAATGGCGGATCAATCCGTCCTGAGTCGTCTTATTGTAATAGGGCGTGACCAGCAGCAGCGCATCGGCTCCTGAATCCTGCGCATGTTGGGACAAGTACAGAGCCGCAGAAGTATCGTTGCTCCCCGCGCCGGCAATCACCACAGCACGGCCTGCTGTCTGCCGGACACAAAATGCAACGGCAGCAATGTGCTCCCGGGTGGACAGGGTAGCGCTCTCTCCCGTGGTACCACAGACACACAGTGCATCGATGCCCTGTTCCAACTGTGTCTCAATGAGCCGGGCAAACCGCTCGTAATCAATAGCACCAGCTGGAGTGAAGGGAGTCACCAGGGCGGTACAAGTTCCAGTGAATACAGGCTCTCTCATAAGGTGGGATTACCTCCTTTGGATGTAACCCTCCGCACACAGAAGTTCAGCCAGAAGGACCGCACCGCCGGCTGCGCCGCGGAGGGTGTTGTGGGACAGGCAGACAAACTTGTAATCATACTGGGTATCCGGGCGCAGGCGGCCAATGCACACCGCCATACCGTTCTCACACATCCGGTCCAACCGGGTCTGAGGACGATCAGGCTCTTCAAAATAATGCAGAAATTGCTTGGGAGCAGAGGGAAGTTCCAGCTGCTGAGCACGGCCACGGAAGCCCGCCCAAACAGACTTGATCTCCTCCATAGAAGGTTTGTTCCGGAAGCGGACAAAGACAGCGGCCATATGCCCATCGGAAGCCGGTACACGCAGGCACTGGGCCGTGATAGCGGGCCCATCGGCATTGACGATAACACCGTTCTCCACCCGGCCCCAGAGCTTCAGCGGCTCCCGCTCGCTCTTCTCCTCCTCACCGCCGATGTAGGGAATGACATTGTCCACCATCTCGGGCCAGGTCTCAAAGGTCTTGCCCGCCCCGGAGATCGCCTGATAGGTACACACCAGCACCTGTTCCACACCAAAGGGCAGCAGCGGATGCAGCGCAGGGACATAGCTCTGCAGGGAGCAGTTGGATTTCACCGCGATAAAGCCCCGCTGGGTCCCCAGGCGCTTGCGCTGGGCAGGAATGACCTCCAGATGCTCCGGGTTGATTTCAGGTACCACCATGGGCACGTCAGCGGTCCAGCGGTGGGCAGAGTTGTTGGACACCACCGGGCATTCATGTTTGGCGTACGCTTCTTCCAGGGCCTGGATTTCTTCTTTCTTCATATCCACAGCAGAGAATACGAAATCCACCTGGGAGGCAATGGTCTCAATATCGCTCTCAGCATTGAGAACCACCATATTGCGGGCCTGCTCAGGCATCGGGGTCTTCATCGCCCAACGAGAACCCACCGCCTGCTCATACGTCTTGCCCGCTGAACGGCTGCTGGCTGCAATCGCGGCAAGCTGGAACCAGGGGTGATGTTCCAGCAGGGTGATGAAGCGCTGGCCCACCATGCCGGTACCGCCGATGACGCCAACTCTATACTTTTCCATAATCAAAGCCCTCCATCGTTCATGAGATTCTATTCCAACACCGGCTTGTCTCAGACCGGCAAATTGAGGAACCTAGAAAAAGAAAATCAGCGGTTTACAGGCCGGCTGATTTTGTACTATAATGTCACAGATAGGGGATTGCCCCGCTTGGTGGGTATTTAACAGTTTAACTTGAAAAATATTACCACACATTCTGCCACAGTGTCAACGGAAGCGAGATGAGAAAAGATACAAATGAAACGTTTAAAATGGCTGCAATTTGCAGCGTTTGTGCTGGCAGTGGCGTGCATGCTGCCCTTACCGCACGCCTCTGCGGCCACGGTAACGGTAGACCCAACCATCCGGGTCGGACTGTTTTTTGGAAGCAGTGCACTGCCAGGCGCTAATTTGCTTAACGATGTGGGCAGCGGCTACCGTTTCGGCTATTTTGATGAATCACTGGAGTTTGTCACTTTGGGAAATACCAGTGAGACTGCCATCTCCATGGTAAAGACCCAGAACGTCTGGTACGGCAAGATAGACAACTGGTCCGGCTATTACGATACCATTACCTCGGATATTGCAGTGGGGTGCTGGCATCTGCAGCTGCCCCAGACCTATTCCGACTTTGCACAGGCATCCGCTGCCGCCGCCCAGTATGCAGGCGGTTTTCCAGCCTGGGTAGACGGAGTTTATTACGTCCGGGTCGGTAACTATCTGGATGCAACTGCTGCTCAGGCAGCCCAGGTCACGCTGGGGTTGACGGACGCTACAGCGGTCACCGCCTCCGGCGCCGGCGTATCGGTAGTCAAAACCGGTACCAGCACGATCCTGTTTCAGTTTGACAGCACCTCGGGACAGTACCTTGCAGTGAAGCCGGGATTGGACGATTCTGTCAAGACTGAGACCTATTTTCGAGGTTACTCCTATTTCGGAGCATTTCAGTATCGACGCAGCGGCGGGAACCTGACCGTAGTCAACGTACTTCCGTTGGAAGATTATATACAAGGTGTCGTCATCCAGGAAATGAGCCCCACTTGGCCGCTGGAAGCTCTGAAAGCTCAGGCAGTTTGCGCACGCACATATGCTTACCGAAATCTTCTGGCCAGCAAGCACACCGGTCAGGGCTTTGATATCTGCAACACAGTGGACTGTCAGGCATACAGCGGGATCGCCACCATGAGTGAAACCAGCCAACAAGCCGTAGATGAGACCCGCGGACAATACCTCTGGTACAACGGCTCCTTGGCAACAGAGGCGGTCTATTCCTCTCATAACGGTGGAGCCAGTGAGAGTGCAGTCAATGTATGGGGACAGGAGTACCCCTATCTGATCGGCAAAACAGATCCTTATGAGGCAACCGTAGCAGATAAGATTTCCAATTACAACTGGAGCGTAACCTATACCGCTCAGGAACTCACCGATTTGCTCAATTCCAAGGGTTACATTAACTCCGGCATTGTCGATTTCCGGGTCAGCAAGACCAGCCCAACTGGAAACGCCATTGAAATTACCTTTACAGATTCTTCTGGTAAGAGCTGGAGCAAAACCGGTGACGCCTGCCGGACGTTTCTGGGGCTGCGCTCCATCCATTATACGGTGTCCGGGGGGAGCGGGAACTCCAGCGGCGGGAGCTATTCCGTAGACGGCACCGGTACACTAAGTACACTTAACGGCGCCTGGGCCATAGATGGAGCCGGAAGTACCAGCACGCTGTCTGATGGTCAGGTCTATGTCATCACTGGTGACGGAAACACGGTCCCCTTGACCTCCTCTGCTTCCGGTGGCAGCAGTTCACCTGACAGCTTCACCATCACTGGCTCCGGCTGGGGGCATAATGTAGGCATGAGCCAATGGGGTGCTTATTCCATGGCCCAGCAAGGGTATACATATCAGGACATTCTTAGCTTTTATTATACTGGAATCGAGGTGCGTCAACCATAAAGACCGCTGATTTTGATTTTTATTTGCCGGAAGAACTGATTGCCCAGACGCCGCTGGAGCGTCGGGATTCCTCCCGGCTGCTGGCACTGGACAAGCATACCGGTGCCACCAGGCACATGCACTTTTTTGATCTACCCACACTCCTTCGTCCCGGGGACTGCCTGGTCCTCAATGATTCCCGCGTCTTGCCGGCCCGACTCATCGGGCATCGGGAACCTACTGGAGGTGCGGTGGAGGTACTGCTGCTCATCGACCGTGGAAACAAAACCTGGGAGTGCCTGGTGCGCCCCGGCCGCAAACTCAAACCTGGCACCCGACTGTCCTTTGGCGATGGCGAGTTGAAGGCAGAAGTGGTAGAGGTATGCGAGGGGGGGAACCGCCTGGTCCGCTTTGAATACGAGGGAATCTTCCTGGAAACGTTGGAACGGCTGGGCAAAATGCCCCTGCCTCCCTATATCAAAGTGGAGCTCAACGATCCGGAGCGGTACCAAACCGTGTATTCCAGAGAGGTTGGCTCAGCCGCCGCCCCCACAGCTGGTCTCCATTTTACCAAAGATCTGCTTTGTCAAATTGAGAAAATGGGCGTTCACATTTGTTATGTAACGCTTCACGTGGGACTTGGCACCTTCCGTCCGGTAAAGGAGGAGGACATTCTGGACCACGAGATGCACAGTGAATATTGTATGATTTCCGCTGAAACAGCCGAAACGATCAATCGGACTCGTCGGGAAGGCGGCCGGGTCATTTGTGTTGGCACCACCTCTTGCCGTACCATTGAAAGCTGGGCTGCAGAAGACGGCACCCTGAAAGAAAGCGCCGGCTGGACCAATATTTTTATCTATCCCGGTTATCGCTTTAAGGTGTTGGATGGTCTGATTACCAACTTCCATCTTCCGGAATCCACGTTAATTATGTTGGTATCCGCACTGGCCGGACGAGAGCACATTCTAGCCGCATATCGTGAGGCTGTAGAACAACGCTATCGCTTTTTCTCTTTTGGCGATGCGATGTTCATTGGAGACCAGATCTAAAATTTTCCAATGAACCAAAAAAGTTGTGATTTTCCTGAAATCTGGTCTCCCATAAGGATGGGAGATGCAATGTTTATCGGGGCTCTGGATTAAATTGTCCCACAGAGCAACACCTACACAAAATCGAAAACACACAGCAGAACGGGCACCTCAAAGCGCCCGTCCTGCTGTGTGTTTTTCTTCATCTAAACCGCATAGAAGATGCAATATATATTAGAAATTCCATTGAAATTATTCGTTTAAAAGACTATATTAAAAATATCCACTTATAAAAATACGGGCCCGATGCTATTTGTTTTCTCAACATTAGATTCAACAGTAAACGAGGTGTCCGACAATGAATAAGGATAAGAATCAAATCTGTCCATATATTGGGGAACTGCTTGGATTTCTGTTCATAATAGGCGCAATGCTTTATGGAGGCATTTCTGGCCTTATCGCTGAATCCCCTACATTTTTATTTGTCTGTACATTTGTAGTAGTAGTCTGGCTGATCCAATACATATGTTCTTTTGCAGTGTTTTCCGTTCAGGCGTTGATTGATCTCATACGAAAAGACTATTGCAGGGAGAATGCGTTATTTAGAGAACAATATGTGCTTCGTGCAGACTCCCTCTTGGATAAGGTAATATATGAGAAAATGAAAAAGGGAAAGGGAAAGTATGAAAATATAAGACGGATGAAAGATGAAAAGATGAAGCAAACGTTTGGTTTCAAAATCATAGTCAAAACCAAAGACGGAATAAAAGTATTGACCTCCTCCAGCTACTTTGACTTAAAAGAGCATCACCACTACGAATTTGTGTATGGAAGACGGTCAGGTACTCTGATCGATGTCATAGCCTTGGAGGAAAACGTACAATAATTATACGTAGAACTCTTGGAGCATGTGGCTCCAGGGATCCCCAAACCAAATTAAAGCTGTTATCAGTCATCGAGGTTCAGATATACCTGCAGGACCCGGAAGCAACGGAACAGGTGGTAGAAGAGCACACGTACTGTGATCCAGCAGTGCGACTATGACACATTTGGAGTGGAGCGGGGCTGATACCAAAGATACCAATCCGTTCCGCTACTGCGGGGAGTATTTTGACCAGGAATCCGGCTAACATAATTTATGGGGATAACCCAGTCCAGCGGAATGCACAGGCGGCACGCAATGATGCTTTTGTCTATATGCGATACGGCAGAGAGGAAATCTATAGTGGAATAAGTCTTCTTGTAACAATTGCAATCGGAGCTTGGGTTGGAGCGCTTGTAAATGCCGGATTTACTGGCCAAAAGAAATTGGAAGAGCATTACTTGCAGGAGCTGTGAGTGGAGCAATTTCTGTAATTCCAATTGTAAACAACTCGGCACCTGCTGTTGCAAAGTTTGCAGCTGCATCGGTTATAGGGGCGCTTGGCAATATGGCTGTGCAATTCATAGCGGTTGAAATAAATTCTGAACGTGATGTCGTAGAAGTGATTACTGTAGGAACAGCAGCTGGAATGCTTGGAGAAGCGGCTGCAAATGTACTGATAAAGGCATTTCAAGCTCATTTTGCAACTCTCACAAGGACACAGCAGAAATCACTATTAAATCATATCTGGAATATTACAAATCATGAATTAACGATTATTAGAAAGACAATAAAAATGGGGAGCCGACAATGAATAACGATAAAAAGCAAATCCGTCCATATATTTTGGAACTGTTTTGCTTCCTGTTCATAACAGGTGCTATGCTTTATGGATGCATTTCTGGTCTTATCTTTCGATATGTAATGCTTTTATTTTGCAGTATATTTGTAGTAGGAGCCTGGCTGATCCACTACGTATCTTCTTTTGTGGTGTTTTCCATTCAGGCGTGGATTGATCTCATGCGAAAAGATTATTGCAGAGAGAAAGGGTTGTTCAGGGAGCAATATGTGTTTCATACAACGGCCTTTTTGGATAAGATGATATATGAAAAAATGAAAAAGGGGAGGGAGGAAAATATGGGGCAAACGCTTTACTTCAAAATCATAGTCAAAATCAAAGGCAAAAAGAAAGTATTGACTTCCTCCCGCTACTTCGAATTGGAAGAATATCACCGCTACGAATTTGTGTATGGAAGACGGTCGGGAGCTTTGATCGATGTCATAGCCCTGGAGGAAAACGTATAATAACTGTACATAGAACCGAGTGGCTCCCTGGACCTATGCTCCAGGGAGCCACAAACTAAGCCCCCAATATTATGCCAGATTTTTTCGGCAAGATGCGTTGGACTGTTTGTTGGAACAAACAGCCAATGGATGGTACATCTGTATCCCAGAGTCTGTACTGCTATGACAACAGCGGGAATTTGGTACGCCAGCGGGTAAAGCTGAGCGACGCTCCTGTGCACTACAGTATGATGGAGTATGTGAAGGATAATCCGAGCAAAAAGGGAAAAACACAATTAGAAAAATACGTAAGTAACAAATGGCATAAGAAAGAAACAGTTACACTGAAAAAAGCGGAGAAATTGATCCGAGCTCATTTACACATAAAAGTGGAATAACGACTTTTATGTTAGCTGGGAGTATGCGGGCGATGGAATAATTGCATATGACTATTATTCTGTTGCAGACTGGAAAATCATACGAGAAGCAGTTGCAGGCATTATTGTCATTGCAGCTCCGCCATACCTCATCTATGTAGCTGGTGGAGCTGCGGCCCCTGTTTTTTTGGTTCCTGCAGCTGCTATGTAACATAGGGGAAATACCATGGACGATTTTAACCGCAAATATTATAAAACGTGTGCTTCTATTGTTTTTCCGTATGGCTTTCGACGGTACAAGAGAGTGTTTGGAAGAGTGGTTAACGACGTATATCAAAGTTTCGACATTGAAAAATTAGGACGGCAGTCCGCTGGAAAAATAGTCCGAGTTGGCTTTGGCGTGGTGCCGCTGTGTGAAAAACTACAGGAGAATTGGCTGGAGAGTGGTGTAGGGCTATATTATTTAAAGCAGTTTGAATTAATTCCGTTTTATGGACCCGATTATACGTCCGATTATGATATTACGAATTGGTACTATCAACCGGAACCTGAAAGCATAGATGTCTGCGTGGCTGAAATTATGAGGTATCTGACCACATATTTGCTGCCGCTATTTGAACGTGCAGACAGCTGTGCCACGGCATTGCAGGCGCTGATAGAAGTGGAGCGGCTTTTTGAGCGGAATCGGCTTGCCAAAGTTTGGATGGAGGGAGATACGCCAAAGGTCCATCCAAACGGAGGAGTGAATATATTTGACAGTTCAAAATATTATATGGCGCTCAAAAGCGGTGACTATGCTTATGCGTTGAAAAGCTGTAGAGCGCTGGAGATGAACAATAAACGTGCCTATCAAAGCGGATGTGAAAACGGATGGCTGAGTGATGAAAATCGGATTTCCAGAGCAAAGGAAATAGCACAGTGGGAAGAGGATCGAATACATCTCCAAATGGGCGATACCAAGTACTTTCAGGCCATCCTTGCGGAAAATGAGGCTTATTCCAGAGATATACTGAAATCATTTTGGAAGCAGTGACGAATGCAACCTTGGAAGATGCTACCTGGTATTTACCAGCCAGAGCAGGAGAAGTCAGACGGCAGTCTGTAAAATACGTGGCTCCCTGGGCCATATACTCCAGGGCACCATGCTCATAGCTGACACAACGGAAAGTACTTAGCTCCTCGTTTCATGGGGCATATAATGCGCACTTCAACATCTCCACGGCATCGTTTATGGTCCGGATGATATTGAGGTGCTGGTTCCACCACAAAAGTTCATGGATGCAGAAGATCGAGACACCAACCGGGATGCGGCGTTCATCTTTCGGGCCGGAGTTGCACGGTTCCAAATACTGTTTTTTAGCAAACACTGGTCTGGGCGGATGGGGTGCAGCTCACCGGCGAAAGCAGCGGTGTGATCCAGCAGCATGCCTATGATGGGTTTGGAGTGGTTTAGAGATGGAATTTCGCGTGCAATCAGCAGCATATATGATGGTCTTTTACAAGAACAGAAGGATGTTCTTTTGGAAGTAGTAGGATAGCAAAAAATTTGATTTGAGGTGGTGAGGACATTGGGGAAAAAATATGTTTATACAATACAAACGGGTTTGGATGAGGTTTTGTCAACAATAAAAACCAAGGCCTACCAAGAAAAGCTATATGTTAGATTTCATAAGGGGGAACTTGTAGTACAGTCACCCAAACTAATATTTGGAGGACTACCAATAAGAGGTCAGACATCATTTGTCGCAAAAGCTTATGAGCATGATGGGAAAACAACGATTCAAGGGAGATTTGGCGCGCCTCAGATTTTTTATAAATTTGCTATAGGTATATTCATTGCTTTTTCACTAATATTCCTATTACTTTCATACTTAGGTGGCAGTCAAATAGTTTATCTTATTCCAAATGAGGCTCTACTATTTGTTTTTGGGTTTTTACTTACAAAACTTTATATAGGATTAGCCAATAAAATTTTTACAAAGCAAAATAAAATTGTAATAGCATTTTTTGAAGAACTAGAGAAGCAAGAGAACAAATAGAATAAAGAGGCGGAGGACTTTGATGCTGAATTCGGATGGTAGTGGACAGCATCGTTTATGCGGCGTTTACCTCCCGGGCCGGAGGCACAAAATTCCAGGTTCTGGATTTTGAGGGAACACTGGTCTGGGCGGATAAGGTGCATGAAGTCCAAAGCTATCTATCAGACCCGGAAGCAATGGAACTGGTGGTAGAAGCGCGCGCACCCGCACAGGGATTTGGCTGGTGGCCTCCAGAGGAAGCAGGCAACGTTTCCTGCTATCACCGCAATGTCCCCGGGGATGTGGTGCGGCTCACCGGAGAAAACGGCAGCATAATCCAGCAGTACAACTATGACGCGTTTGGAGTGGGCGCGAGGCCGACCTCGGAGATACCCCCCTTCTGCTACTTCGGGGAGTATTTTCACCAGGAATCCGGTTTTATTATCTACGCACCAGATACTATAATCCAAGTATTGGTAAATTTATTTCTAAAAATCCCGAAAGAGATAAATTGAATTGGTATATTTACGATAACAATAACCCGGTGATGTTTACAGATAGAACCAGGCTGCCAATTATCTTAAGAGGTATTACAAACAAGAATATGATAAGGTTCACCAAAATGACCCGGGATATGTGAAAATGGGAAGAAGGGCGGCATATTAATGTTGAGGAAAATAATAATAATTATGATTTCATTAGCTATATTTTCAAATTTGGTTGTATCCGCCTCTGATCGTGCGGAAGATAATCCGTGCAGTAATATAATAAGGGCTATTGCGCCCTATGTTGATGAGAATACAAATATATCCAGAGAAAATTGTATTGCTTCAGTTATGCAGTTGGTTGGAATTGATAAAAATACTGCTGCAATGTATGCTGATATGGATTTCGATCAACCCGTATTTTATGATATAGATAATGATTTAAATGCTGGGTATATTATTTTAGCAAAGTTTAGTGATGTTGCAACTGGTGTGAACTTAGACACTCGGAACATTGGCAATTTTGAACCCAATAGAGATGTCACAACAAAAGAATGTCTTGCATTTATGCTTCGTTGCTTAAAAGATTCTACAAGTGTGGAATGGGAAAATATCATACCTGAGGCAGAGGAAGTTGGGTTGTTGCAATCGGATGAAGTACAAAATCTCAATGGTGATGAGGCTCTTACAGGCAGTACTTTTAAAACTTTATTGGAACGAATGCTTAATATGAATCGGTATCTGTATTGGCCAACAGAAGAACCACAACCCGGTCATGCAAAGTCAATGCAAGTAGACACATCAAAAAGTATTAAGTACGTTGATTGGATTGTAGAAAGCGGTAGCAATTGGGAGAATACATGAAGGACGACTCGGTAGAATCCCTGATATTGATATGGAGCTGCTTTTTGAAAACGGCCCGAATAGAGAAAACACCGAAGGAAGAGATCGAAAAGATGGGGGATGGCGCCAAAATATTTGGTGAATCCTTTATCAATCGAATGCGGTTTACTTCCACTACGGAATATATCATACATGATATCGGGATGTACGTCGGACAGTGCTTTGTTTTGGACTATCCCCAGCTGTACTGGAGCTATAAAAAAGGGCAGAAGCAGAGTCCATGTCAGTGTTACAGTCAACCAGCCATTCGTTGGTAAATTCCGTATTCGCTATAATGGAATAGAAAGTGATGAACATTTTGCAATGATCCATATGGTACACGTGCAAGCGGCCACGGTTTTCTACCACACACAGCAGGAGACCGATTTGTACAAAATTTATAAATATTTGAAAAATAATATTTCCAAACAAAACACCTAGTAGGGCAGCCGCCGGAATCATCCGATTCCGGCGGTTGTGTATCATGACCCAAATAATTTCTATATGCTTTATATACAGACTAAATAACAAAAAAGCAGCCTTGAAACCCTTTGTTTTCAAGGCTATTAGGTGGACGAAGTGTAATTATAGGGCTTGGAAAAATCCAGTCATATCAATGGTTTTAGCGTAGCAAGCAAGAGGTTTTTATACCATTAGATACGATAATTAGAACGATCATCCAGCTTTTCGGCAAATGTTTTTGCCTGATCGGCTTCTTTTTCAAATTGCGCCTTGATTTGCTCGTTCATGCGTGCATCAAGGATTTTCACCACTTTCATATCTTCTTCCCTGACGGGAATTGTAGCAATATCATTCTTTTCACCGCACCGGGGAAAATTAACCAACCAATATCCGTTGATGTTTTCTGGTTCAGTGATCCACCCTTGCATACCTTTATGAACGCCATCTCTTGTGTACTTTTCCTTTTCGACGATAACTTCTACATTGTCCATGTATGTCATATTATTTACCTCCGTATGGCGTATTCAGTTTTATCTGCCCGTTGGGTTTTACCATCCAACCTGTGACAAAAGAAACATTGCCAAAGCCATCTTTCTTTGGAATAGTTACTCTGATATTGATTCTTTGTCCAAACATATTTAACTTTCCGAGCTCATATTGCCCAGAGATATAACTTTCCCTCGCTTGCCGTTCTACCTCTGCTTGCAGCCATCTTGCATCGTCGACAGTATATCCCCATTCTTTGAAGAGTTTTTCTTTATTATGTGTTTGCAGGCCGGTTGTGTTAAATAAATAAGGATCAAATTTACCATAATCGCTGTATACTGAAGCATTGCCAAACACTACAGCATACGGAATAGGATCCAATGCGCAATGGCAGTAGGGATGATGTGGGCAGGGCGGCGCATTTCTTTCCGAAAACCAGCAGCCATCCAGCATCAAGCACTCTTCACAGTGGGTTTCACCCTCTGAATGGTGCGTCCATTTGACCCAGCTTGGTAGTCCTGCACCCTTTTGTATTGTACCGAAACATCATTTATAGTACAACATTTATTCCCCCTTAAAAGTACAAGAAAATCATTCTTCACAAATAAGGGGAAATAAGCAAAAAGTTGCATGTTTCCGTACAGCTACTACAAAAAATTTTAAAAATAAAAAATCGGAGTACCCCGAAGGATACTCCGATGGTCCGAGTGGCGGGATTCGAACCCACGGCCTCTTGGACCCGAACCAAGCGCGATACCAAGCTTCGCCACACCCGGATAGAAAGCGTATATTCTACTTCAATAGACGCCGTATGTTATTATAATGTTTTCCCTATAGGTTGTCAAGAGAATAATTTCCTTACATCTGCAATTCTCTTTCAGCCTAAACATTTCTGCATACCCACAAACAAGCCCGCATATACCTATAGCGACACGTTACAGAAGGGAAGGGCGCCGGTATGGAGATGAGCAGCCGAACATGGGAAAGCAGACACGGAAACCGCGACCGGTCAAAACGGCGTCACGCCAAAAAGACCAGTTTTGGTGTGCGGGAACGGCGGCGTCTGATGCAGCTTTTGACTTGTCTGGTATTGTTTTTTATCGTTTTTCTGGGGAAAGGAATCTTTCCGAAAAATATAGTACAAATACGGGATACCTGTTTGGCAATGATTCAGGAGGATACCGACTTTGAAGCGGTCTTTTCGGAATTGGGGCGCTCTGTGACAACAGGAGAACCAGTCACAGATACATTAGAGGGCCTTTGGGTAGAGGTATTCGGAGGCGGCACATTGGAGTCCAGTAAGTCCCATAAAGCCGTACAAACAGCCACATTTCAGACTCAGGCAACCTTTCTTAGCGGGTATCCGGAACAGGTCACTCTTACTGAACATTGGATAGAGACCTTTGGAATTGTTCCAGAAACTACGTCTGAAGCACAGGAAACACAAGTGGCAGAGCCAGTCCAGACTCCCCAAGCCACACCACAACCGACTGTAGAGCACGTAGTCTATGATGGTCCTACATTACCCGAAAACACCAGCATGGATAAGTATATATTGGAAACATTTGGCGTATCTAACACAGTGACTCCGGCATTAGGCTGGGTCTCTTCTCCCTTTGGCTGGCGGGAACATCCGGTGGATGGAGGAGAAAAATTTCATAATGGAGTAGACCTAGCAGTTAATAATGGAACGGATGTGTTGGCCTTTGCTGATGGTACCATTGACTATATTGGAGACAGCCCGGTCTATGGACTCTACCTACAAATCAACCACGCAGGCGGCCTTCAGACATTCTATGCCCATTGCAGCGAATTGCTGGTACAGCAGGGACAGAGTGTAAAGGCTGGACAGGTCGTAGCGCTCTCTGGTGATACGGGAAATGCTACCGGTCCACACTTGCATTTTGAAATGAAATTAAATGGTATCCGAATCAATCCGCTTTATTATATCGAAACGGAGGCCTAATGCTGCAATGGAAGCGGCTGGAGATCAGCGGCAGTTTTTTGCTGCTGCTTGCCGTTTTATATTATCTGGATGAAGACGGACTTCTGCTGTGGGGACTCGGATTCTGTACGATGCACGAATTGGGGCACCTAATTGCCGTGTATATTCTTGGCGGTCAAATTAGTTACATCCGTCTAAGTTGTGTGGGAGCTGAAATTCGCCTGTCATCCCGAAAACCTCTGGGGCATGTACAGGAGCTTCTCGCAGCGCTGGCTGGACCAGCAGTCAACCTGATGCTGGCATACGCGGTAGCCAGGCTGCAAAGCCCATGGGGATACTGTGCAGCCGGAATGAATCTGGCATTAGCCTGGTTCAATCTACTGCCGGCAGCTCAGCTGGACGGCGGACGGATTGCTCTGCATATATTCGCTCTTCTAACGGGTGAACGGACCGCAGCACAAGTTGTAAGGATTCTTTCTGGCATCGTCTGCCTGGTTCTGGTCCTGGCTGGGGGGACGTTGTGGGTCTACGGCCGGAAAAACGTGACATTGCTGCTCACAGCCGGATGGTTGTTGTTTTCCATTTGCACCAGTGAGTCAAAAAAACTCAACAGAATTTAAATTTTTCTTGCAATCCTCGGAAACGTATGGTAAACTATTGCAGTCTCAATAAAGGGTGGTCCTCTGCGGTCGCAGCTTCAAGTGTAAGCGGCACGAATGGCGGCACGAACACCTATAAACTAGGAGGAACAATAAATATGGATCTCATGCAGGCTTTTAGCGCCAAATACCAGAAGGCTGAGCCCCCCGTGGCAGAAGTGGGCGATACCGTTCGCGTGCACGTGCACATCAAAGAAGGCAACCGTGAACGTATCCAGGTTTTTGAGGGCACCGTGATTGCTAAGAAGCACGGCGGCATCGAGGAGACCATCACTGTACGCCGTATCTCTTATGGTGTTGGCGTGGAGAAGGTGTTCCCCATCCATGCCCCCACGATCGAGAAGATCGAGACCGTCCGCAAGGGTAAGGTCCGTCGGGCAAAGCTCTACTATCTGCGTGACCGCGTTGGTAAGAGCGCCAAGGTCAAGGAGCGCATTTGATCGTACCTGTAAAATGGGAGAGGCAAACGCCTCTCCCATTTGCTATTTCAGAGATTTTATAAAGCATCCTCTTTTCAAATAAGACAATATTGAGTATAATAAAACGATAAGTGACTTGAGAAGGAGGCGGGAAAATGAATATCCAATGGTATCCCGGCCACATGACCAAGACCCGTCGGCAGATTCAGGCGGACCTGAAACTGGTGGATTTGGTGGCCGAGATTATTGATGCCCGTATCCCTATTTCCAGCCGCAATCCTGATATTGACGAATTAGTGGGAGATAAACCGCGTTTGATCGTGCTCAATCGTGCAGACCAGGCCGATCCGGACATGAACCGTGTGTGGGGCGAGTGGTTTCGCGCTCAGGGATGGGCTGTTTTGGAGACCAATGCCAGAGACGGCAAAGGCATCAAGCAATTTTCCTCTGTGATCCGGACTGCACTGCGGGACAAACTGGAACAGTGGAAGGCAAAGGGACTGGTAGGTCGGCCTATCCGAGCCATGGTAGTGGGTGTGCCGAACGTAGGTAAATCTACATTTATCAATCAGGTAGCCAAACGGAAATCTGCCAAGGCCGGCAACCGGCCCGGCGTTACCCGTGGTAAACAGTGGGTCAGTGTTGATGCTGGCCTGGACTTATTAGATACTCCCGGCATCCTGTGGCCAAAGTTTGAGGACGAGATCACGGGGATCCATCTGGCCTTCACCGGCGCGGTAAAGGATGAGATCATGGATGTGGAAACTCTGGCCTGTCACTTGATGGAGATTTTGGCCAGACGGTATCCAGAAGCATTGACCGCCCGCTATAAAGTGGAAGTCGATTCTTCATTGGCAGGTTGGCAGTTGTTGGAGCTCTGTGGCCGGAAGCGTGGATTCTTGATCTCTGGTGGAGATGTGGATACTGAACGCATGGCAAAAATCTTGCTGGATGAGTATCGTTCTGGAAAGCTCGGAACCTTTACACTTGAGTCACCTCAAGATTTGGACAAAGGGGAATGACGGATGGAGCATGATCTTTGGCAGCTGGAGCGTGAATGTTGGACACAGGGGATAACCTTAGTGTGCGGCTGTGATGAAGCAGGTGCTGGACCGCTGGCCGGGCCTGTATATGCAGCAGCAGTCATCCTGCCGCCGGAGTGTTCTATCCCCGGCCTTAATGACTCCAAAAAGGTCTCCCCCAAGAGACGCGCCCTTCTCTTTGATGTAATCCAGCAGACTGCACTCGCTTGGGCTATTGCCAGAGTCGAGGCGGAAGAGATCGACGCCACAGATATTCTCACTGCCCGTATAAAAGCCATGCAGCTAGCGATTGATCAGCTTTCACCATCTCCTGCGTTCGCTCTTATTGACGGGAACCGTGATCGAGGTAAAGGAGCTGCTATCACAACTCCTCACTTAACAGTCGTAAAGGGAGATAGCTTGTCATCCTCTATCGCCGCAGCCTCCATCTTAGCCAAGGTCAGCCGGGATCGCTATATGGAAGAAGTCGCACGCGATTATCCGCAGTATGAATTTGAGCGCCATAAGGGCTACGGTACCAAACGCCACTACGAACTACTGCGGCAATATGGTCCCTGTCCGATCCACCGTAAGACGTTTTTAAAGAATTTATGAGCCGAGTAGACACCAATTTGTTGGGACGTTGGGGAGAAGCACTGGTGGCAGAGGATCTCAGGCAGAAAGGGTACCACATACTAGCCGCTGGATATCGTACTCGTTTCGGCGAAATAGACCTGATTGCAAGTACTGGCCAGTATTTAATCTTTACAGAGGTAAAGCTACGGAAAAATAATTGTTTTGCTTCAGCAAGAGAGGCTGTTGGTCCGGCAAAACAGCGACGGCTTCGTGCTTCAGCAGAATTGTGGCTGTCAGAGCATGGAACGGGGGGCCTTCAGCCTCGCTTTGACGTGGCTGAGGTCTATGCACCAGAGGGTATGTCCACCCGGCATCCCTCCATTGAGTATATAGAAAACGCATTTTAGTCAGAAGGAGGGGACCACGTAATGAGCAAGTGCAGCATCGATCTGTTTGACGGACATTGCGATACTATTCTGCAACGTTATCTGTTAGGCGGGTCTCTGTGCAAAAATGATGGACATATCGATTTGGAGCGTGCGGATAAGTACCACCGCTATGCTCAGTTTTTTGCACTGTTTGGCGCGGCAGAGGATTTCCCTAACCGCAATTTTACGCCGACGCGTCTCTGGACGGTATTTCAGGAGGAGTATGCTGTATTTCAGCGGGAAATGCAGGCTAACGAAGAACGTATCACTTTTTGCCGCAACAGGGCAGAGGCAGATCAGGCCTTTGCGTCTGGAAAAGCAGCCGCATTTCTCTCGGTAGAGGGAGCAGAACTTCTGGACTGCAGTTTGGAGCGTCTGGAACAAGCACACGCCATGGGTGTACGAGCGGTCAATCTCACTTGGAACCATGTCAACGATCTCTCCGGGACCAATGTAGAAGAGCCGGAGCGCGGCCTCACTGCCCAGGGAAGAGCTTTTGTACATAAAATGGAAAAACTCGGGATGCTGATAGACGTGTCCCATCTATCTGATCCCGGCTTCTGGGATGTGTCAGAACTGTTGGATGGTCCTTTTTTTTCCAGCCACTCAAATTCCCGGGCACTGTGTTCCAACAGCCGGAACTTGACCGATGCGCAATTTACTGCCATAATAGAGCACGACGGTGTGGCCGGGCTAAACCTCTATGCTGATTTTTTGGGTGAGAATCCCGATATTGACACGGTGGTGGCCCATTTGGAGCACTTCCTGGAGCTGGGTGGTGAGCGGAATGTGGCTCTGGGAGGCGATTTGGACGGCTGTGATATACTGCCAACTGGAATTGCCGGCATTCAAGACCTGGATCGACTTTGGGAGCGTCTTCAGCAGCGCAATTACTCTGAGTCGCTGCTGCGTGCCCTGTTTTTCGAGAATCTGATGAGGGTTGTGAGCAAAGTATGTACTATGTAAGCACAAGAAACAAGAATGACCGACACACCGCCTCGGAGGCTATTGCCCATGGCCTGGCTGCAGACGGTGGATTGATGACACCGGAGGTCCTTCCCAATCTGTCCCACAATGCACTGGACACCATGCGGGACATGTCCTATCAGCAGCGGGCAGTCTATGTGATGAACGCATATTTGGATGATTTTACCTCATCTGAACTTTCCGTTTACACAACGAAAGCCTACGGCGGCGGGAAATTTGACACAAGGGAAGTGGCTCCTGTCCGTGGGGTAGATGCCAATACCTACTGTCTGGAACTCTGGCATGGACCCACCTGTGCATTTAAGGACATGGCCCTGCAGATGCTGCCCCATCTGCTGACCGCCTCCCTTGTTAAAAACCAGGAAGAGAAGACGGCCTGCATTCTGGTGGCTACTTCTGGTGATACTGGCAAGGCCGCACTGGAGGGGTTCCGGGATGTAGACAAGACCCGCATTCTGGTGTTTTATCCCAAGGACGGCGTCTCCGCTATCCAGCAGCTACAGATGAATACCCAGGAAGGTACCAATGTTGGCGTCTGCTCTGTGGTAGGCAATTTCGATGATGCGCAAACCGGTGTAAAACGGCTGTTCTCCGATGAGACACTGCGGCAGGAACTGGCTGGACGTGGCTATTTCTTCTCTTCCGCCAATTCCATTAACTGGGGCCGTGTGCTGCCTCAGATCGTCTATTATATTTCTGCCTATTGCGATTTGATGCGGGAAGAAAAGATCCAAAAAGGCGATCTGGTGAATGTATGTGTGCCTACCGGAAATTTCGGCAACATTCTGGCCGCTTATTACGCCAAACAGATGGGCGTACCTATCGGCAGACTGATCTGCGCGTCCAACCGCAACGATGTATTGACGGACTTTCTGAACACTGGTGTGTATGACCGCAACCGGACTTTTTACAATACTATGTCTCCCTCTATGGACATCCTCATCTCCTCCAATCTGGAACGTCTGCTCTTTGCTCTTTCCGGACAAAACGATGAGGAAGTACGCACCTATATGACTCAGCTCAGCGAGACTGGCCGGTATGAAGTCAGTCCGGCCATCCGCAGCAAACTGGATAAGCTTTTTGCTGCTGGCTGCTGCGATGACGAGCAAACTGCCCGAACTATTGGGCGCATGTGGCGTGAGCACCACTACCTCATTGATCCCCACACAGCTGTGGCATTTGATGTATTGGAGCAGTACCGGAGCAAAACCGGTGACCAAACGCCTACTATCGTAGTCTCCACGGCCAGTCCTTTTAAATTCTGCGATAATGTGCTGCGTGCCATCGGTGTCAATGATCTGGCACAGGGCACAGATATTCTGGATCAGCTGGCCGAGCAGAGCGGCGTCCCGGTTCCTGCACCTTTGGCTGCGTTGAAAGAGAAGCCCATCCGCTTTGCTGATACGGTGGACAAGGATCATATGGCGGACCGGGTTCTGGAGATGCTGCACTAAGATGGCTCTGTATGCTATCGGAGATACCCATCTTTCTTTGGGTGTCGACAAGCCTATGGATGTGTTTGGCGGCTCATGGAAGGGGTATGTAGACAAACTCAGAGCCGGGTTTGAGTGTGTGGCAGCAGATGATACGGTAGTCCTATGCGGAGACCTCTCTTGGGGCATGTCATTGGAAGGGGCGCAGAAGGATTTTGCTTTTCTCAATGCCCTGCCCGGGCGCAAGCTGATGCTCAAGGGAAACCACGATTACTGGTGGAACACCGCCTCCAAGATGAATCGTTTTTTTGCCGAACAGGGTTTTGACCGCCTGCATATCCTGCACAATAACTGCTATGAATACGGAGAATACGCCCTCTGTGGTACCCGTGGTTGGTTTTATGAGGAATCAGGAGACCAGAAAGTCTTTAAACGGGAACTCATCCGTCTGGAGGCGTCGCTGAAAGCAGCAGGAGACCGCAAAAAACTGTGTTTTTTGCACTACCCACCCTGTTACCAGGGCTATACCTGCCAGGAGATCCTGGATTTGTTGGAGCAATACAGCGTAGAGCGTTGTTATTACGGACATCTGCACGGCGGCAGCCACCGCCTAGCCGTGGAGGGAATGCGCGGCAAAGTAGAGTATCATCTGGTATCAGCAGACTATGTTGGGTTTACGCCGCAAAAAATCTGCGAATAATTTAAAAAAAGTGTGGAAATTTTCCCGCGTATCTGATACTATAAAACGGATAACGCGAAAGATAGCCCCTCGCGCGTCCTGATTAGGATGGAATGGGGCTGACAGGAGGAAGTAAACAAGATGAATGTCAAAAGCGTCGAGAAGCAGGAGAAGAGCACCGTTGAGCTGGTCATCGAAGTAGGCCAGGAGGAGTTCGAGGCCGCTGTTGAGAAGGTCTATAAGAAGCAGCGCGGCAAGATCAATGTGCCCGGCTTCCGTAAGGGCCACGCCCCCCGGAAGGTGATTGAGGGCATGTACGGCTCCGGCGTGTTTTATGAAGATGCCATCAATGAAGTCTATCCGGAGGCCTATACTGCCGCTATCGAGCAGGAGAAGCTGGATGCTGTGGCTTGGCCCAAGATCGAGGTTTTGAACGCTGGCAAGGATGGTCTGACCTTCAAGGCCACCGTCACCGTTCGTCCTGAGGTCAAGCTGGGCGAGTATAAGGGCCTGAAGGCTGAGAAGCCCGAGGTCACCGTGACCGATGAGGACATCGACAATGAGCTCAAGCCCTATATCAACCGCGCGACTCGTGTGGTGACTGTGGATCGCGAGGCCAAGATGGGCGACACCGTGGTCATCGACTTCGAGGGCTTCCTGAACGGCGAGCCCTTCGAGGGCGGCAAGGCGGAGGGCCACAGCCTGGAGCTGGGTTCCGGTTCCTTCGTGCCTGGCTTTGAGGATCAGCTGGTGGGCGTTAAGGCCGGCGATGAAAAGGATCTGGATATCACCTTCCCTGAGGACTATCACGCTGATCTGGCCGGCAAGGCTGTGGTCTTCAAAGTGAAGGTCCATGAGGTGAAGGAGAAGCAGCTGCCCGAGGTGGACGACGAGTTTGCCAAGGATGTGTCTGAATTTGACACCCTGGATGCTTTCAAGAAGGATCTGGCCGATAAGTTGAAGGAGCGCCGCGAGGCCCAGTCTCAGCGTGACTTTGAAAACGCTTTGATTGAGCAGGTCAAGGATAACATGGAGGTCGATATTCCCGATGCCATGGTTACCTTTGAGGCTGAGCGCATGGTCAGTGATATGGCCCAGCGTATTCAGGCGCAGGGCATTCCCTTCGAGCAGTATCTGGCCATGACCGGTATGACTCTGGACGCTGTCCGGGAGCAGGCTAAGGTTTCCGCACTGGAGCGGGTGCGTCTGGATCTGGCGCTTAACGCTGTTGTGGCTGCGGAAGGCATTACTGTTTCCGACGAAGACGTAGAGAACGAGTATAAGAGCGTGGCTGAACAGTACCATGTCACCGTGGAAGAGGCCAAGGAGGCCCTGCCCGAGACGGATATCCGCAAGGAGCTGTGTGCCCGCAAAGCCCGTCAGATGATCATCGATACTGCCACGGTTGGTAAGGCCCCTGCTAAGAAGAAGGCCACCAAGAAGAAGGCGGATGAGGCCGAGGGCGAGGAGAAGCCTAAGAAGACCGCTACCAAGAAGACCACCAAGAAGAAAGCGGACGAGACCGAGGCCGAAGAGAAGACCGAGGAATAACAAGCTGGAAAGCGGGCATACTCTGGTGTGTGACTGCCCGCCGATGGTTGGATGGCCGGACGCGACAGGCGTACAGACATCATAATAAAGGAGATCCAAGACCATGAGCTTAGTTCCTTATGTAGTAGAACAGACCAATCGGGGCGAGCGTTCCTATGATATTTTTTCCCGGCTGTTAAACGACCGCATTATTTTCCTGGGAGAAGAGGTTAACGCTACCACGGCCAGCCTGGTTGTGGCCCAGTTGCTGTATCTGGAGGCTCAGGACCCGGATAAGGATATCCAGTTCTACATCAACAGCCCCGGCGGTTCCGTGACCGACGGTATGGCCATTTATGACACCATGCAGTATATCAAGTGTGATGTATCCACCATCTGCATCGGTATGGCTGCCAGCATGGGTGCTTTCTTACTTTCTTCCGGCACCAAGGGCAAGCGTTTGGCATTGCCCAATGCGGAGATTATGATCCATCAGCCCTCTGCTGGTACCCAAGGACAGATTACGGATATGGCGATTCATCTCAAGCGCCTGGAAATTATCAAAAAGCGCATGAACCATATTCTGGCCGAAAACACTGGTAAGCCTCTGGAGGTCGTAACTGCGGATTGTGAACGCGATAACTTCATGTCTGCGGAAGAGGCAAAGGCGTACGGTCTGATCGACAAAGTGATTTATAAGCGATAAATCCAAACAGGGGAGCGGGGAAGAAAACGCCCCGCTCCCCTGAGCGTTAAGAAGACTTGAGGTAAGTTGTATTATGCCGAAAAATGACGATCATAAGTCAGTCCGGTGTTCGTTCTGCGGTAAGCATCAGGATCAGGTAGCCCGGATTATTGCCGGCCCTGGGGCATATATCTGCAATGAGTGCGTCCATCTGTGCATGAGCATTCTGGATGACACCTATGATCCGGAGCAGGAGCAGATGGATCTGGACATTCCTGATGTGATTCCCACACCTCGTGAGATCCGAGAAGTGCTGGATCAGTATATCATTGGACAGGATGCGGCCAAAATAGCTCTCTCCGTAGCCGTTTATAATCATTACAAACGCATCTATTTTGGCGGCGGGGAAGACGTGGAGCTTCAAAAGAGCAATATTCTGCTCATCGGGCCCACCGGCAGCGGCAAGACGTTATTTGCCCAAACACTGGCCCGTATCCTGAAGGTTCCCTTCGCCATCGCCGACGCCACCACGTTGACGGAAGCCGGCTATGTGGGCGATGATGTAGAGAATATCCTGCTCCGGCTAGTCCAGGCGGCTGATTACGATATTGAGTTGGCCGAGCGGGGCATCATCTACGTGGATGAGATCGATAAGATTGCCCGGAAGAGTGAAAATACTTCCATCACCCGCGACGTTTCCGGCGAGGGCGTGCAGCAGGCGTTGCTGAAGATTCTGGAAGGAACGGTGGCCAACGTTCCGCCTCAGGGTGGACGCAAACACCCCCACCAGGAATTCATTCAGATCAACACCAAAAACATTCTCTTCATCTGCGGCGGTGCATTCGACGGGATGGAGAAGATCATCGAGCAGCGGCTGGATCGCAAGACCATCGGATTTGGTGCAGAGATCCAGAGCCGGCAGGAGAAGGACACGACCTCTGTATTGAAAGAGGTGCAGCCCCACGACCTGCTCAAGTTCGGTATTATTCCCGAGCTGGTAGGCCGTCTTCCTGTAATTACCACCCTGGATGCCCTCAGCAAGGAGCAGTTGGTGCGTATTCTGACCGAACCGAAAAACGCCCTGGTAAAGCAGTATCAGAAGCTTCTGGAGTACGATCTGGTAGACTTGAAATTTACTCCGGAGGCATTGGCGGCGGCGGCAGACAAGGCGATCGAGCGACAGATCGGCGCCCGCGGCCTGCGTGCCGTTCTGGAAGAGGTCATGACACAGGTTATGTATGACGTACCGTCTGACCCCACAATCTCCAAGGTGACCATTACGGCCGAGAGCGTAAGGGATCACGTTCCTCCGGTCATTGAGCACGACCCCGAACGTACACAGCGGCCCCGTTTAGGTAGTGCTGCACTGCGTACGGAGGACGGCGGTGTCCATCCAAAAGGCAACGTCTCCTGATCCCAAGCAAACAGGTATCGGATGGGGCGGGGGAGTATCCCTCGCCCCATTCTGTCACAAACGACTGGACCGAGAGGAAGTGAATGAAAATGGAAAACAAGATGCCGCTTCAGATGCCGGCACTGGCCCTGCGTGGACTTACTATCTTTCCCAACATGTTGCTCCACTTTGATGTGGGGCGTGACGCATCGATTAAGGCGCTGGATGAATCCATGACCTCCGGCCAGCCCATTTTTCTGGTAGCTCAACGAGATCTTGCAATAGAAAATCCCAAAGAGAAGGATCTGTATTCTGTTGGCACGGTCTGCAATGTGCGGCAGATCCTACGTTTACCAGCTGACAATGTACGAGTCATGGTGGAAGGAATCAGCCGTGGTCGACTGATCCATTTGCTCCAGAACACCCCTTATATGGCTGCTGAGGTGGAAGAGATTGAGCCCGAGCAGATCGTCCGGTGCTCACCCCGGACCGAAGCGCTGATGCGGCGCACCTATGAACTGTTCGAGACATATGTAGAGCTGGCCCCCAAAATGACTCCGGATATCCTGCTTTCCATTCTCTCCAGCGAGGACCCCGGATATATCGCCGATTACATTGCCCAAAACCTTCCTATGCGTACGGGGGACAAGCAGCTCATTCTGGAAGAGCTCCGACCAATACGTCGTCTGGAGCGCTTGTGTCAAACACTTCGCCGGGAGCTAGAGATTCTGGAACTGGAACAGGATATGCAAAACAAAGTCCGAGATCAGCTTACCCGTAGCCAACGTGACTATGTTTTGCGAGAGCAGCTGAAAGTCCTTCAGCAGGAACTTGGGGAAGATCCTCAGGGCAATGACAGTGAAATTGCGGAGTATCGTCAAAAAATTGCCCGCACCAAACTTCCTTCTGAGGTAGCAGAAAAACTAATGAAAGAAGTAGGGCGGCTGGAAAAGCAACCATTTGGCTCTGCAGAGGCTGCCGTATTACGCAATTATTTGGACACAGTATTGGAACTCCCCTGGGGTAAAAAAACACGGGAGCGAGTAGATATTGAGGCAGCACGGAAGGTGTTGGACGCCGACCACTACGGTCTTGAAAAAGTTAAGGAACGCATCCTGGAATTTTTGGCCGTTAAACAACTGTCCCCTAATCTCAAGGGCCAAATTCTTTGCCTGGCAGGCCCACCAGGTGTAGGTAAAACGTCTATAGCTTCCAGCGTTGCCCGTGCATTGCATCGAAACATGGCACGCATTTCTCTTGGCGGCATTCATGATGAAGCTGAGATCCGCGGCCACCGTAAGACCTATGTAGGCGCCATGCCCGGCCGCATCATTGCTGCAGTAAAACAAGCGGGCAGCTGCAACCCCTTATTGTTGCTGGACGAGATCGACAAGTTGGGTAACGATCAGCGGGGCGATCCGTCTTCGGCGCTTCTGGAGGTGTTAGACGCCGAGCAGAACGCAACCTTCCGGGATCATTTTTTGGAGATTCCCTTTGATCTGTCCGATGTGCTCTTCATTACTACCGCCAATGATCTGGCAAATATTCCACGCCCGTTGCTGGACCGCATGGAGGTCATTGAACTTGGCAGCTACACGGATGAGGAAAAATTGCAGATTGCCAAACAGCACTTGCTGCCCAAGGAATTGAAGCGCCACGGCCTGACCCGCAGTCAGCTTCGTATCACCGATGATGCTCTACGGGAAGTTATCCGGGGCTATACCCGTGAATCTGGTGTACGTGTATTGGAGCGGATGCTGGGAACATTGTGTCGCAAAGCTGTAATGCGTCTTGTTTCAAGCAGTGTGAAGTCTGTTCGCATTACAGGAGACACTTTGGAATCATTTTTGGGCGTACGCCGGTATCACCCCGAGCAGGTACCTCGTACCGCCCAGATTGGCGTAGTCAACGGCCTGGCCTGGACCAGTGTGGGCGGTGAAATCCTAGAGGTAGAAGTGGGCGTCGTACCTGGTTCTGGAAAAGTGGAGCTCACCGGAAACTTAGGCAGCGTAATGAAGGAATCGGCGCAGGCGGCCCTATCTTATATTCGTAGTTGTGCAACTCAGCTTGGAATCAAGGAAGATTTTTATCAGAAAAAAGATATCCATGTCCACTTCCCAGAAGGTGCGGTTCCGAAAGACGGCCCATCCGCCGGCATTGCTATCACCACAGCCATGGTGTCAGCCCTGACTGGCGTACCGGTAAGACGTGAATTGGCTATGACCGGTGAAGTAACTCTTCGTGGCCGTGTATTGGCCATCGGTGGGCTGAAGGAAAAAACAATGGCAGCCTATCGCAACGGTATTAAGACTGTAATCCTCCCGTTGGAAAATCAAAAGGATCTGGAAGAGATCGACCCTACCGTTCGTTCTGCTCTGCATTTCGTTCTGGTAGAACAGGTGGATGCTGTGCTGGCTGAGGCATTGGAATTTGACGGGAGCAGCAGAACAGAGCAGGCAGTTCCTTGTCTACCGGAGCAATCTGCGGTTCAGAGCCCGAAGTTGCCTAGCTTCAAGCAGTGAGGGGGAGAGAAAATGAATGTGAATCTGCAAAAGGCGGAGTTCGTCCGTTCTGCAACCAAAGCATCCGATTTTCCCCGGGACCATCTGCCTCAGGTGGCGTTTGCCGGCCGATCCAATGTGGGAAAGTCGTCGGTAATCAATCGCTTGCTTAACCGAAAAAATTTTGCCCGCGTGGGTGCTGCGCCCGGAAAAACAACCCACATTAACTATTTCCTTATTGACAGTGCTTTTTATTTGGTCGATCTTCCTGGTTACGGGTATGCCAAGGTTTCCCGGGCAGAAAAAGAGCGTTGGGGCAGACTGATGGAAGAATGGTTCCATGATACCACGCTCATGACACTAGGGCTAATGATTGTGGATGCACGACACAAGCCTACGGCAGACGATTGTACCATGGCAGAATTTTTTAAAACCAGTGGCAGGCCCTTTGCTGTAGTGGCCAATAAGTTGGACAAGCTCCGTAAAAGCGACATTGAGCCTAATTTGATCCGGATACGGGAAACCCTTGGATTAGATAGCTCCGTAAAGCTAATTCCCTTTTCAGCCGAGAAAGGGGATGGAAAACAGGATTTGTTGAATTTGATTCTGGAACATGCGGGGGTGGGCGAATGAAATACGTAAAGCTGTTACGGAATGAGACCCCTGTTTGGGGCGTCCTACAGGGGGATGTGGTACGCACTTTGGCTAGACCGCCCTTTGATGGGATTTTTTATGATGGGGAGACACTGCCACTCGTGGCTTGCCATCTGCTGGCTCCCTGCGAGGCATCTAAAATCGTCTGTGTTGGTAAGAATTACTATGATCACGCAGTGGAAATGGGTGAAGAGGTCCCGGAACATCCCATTCTTTTCTTGAAAGCCGCTAATACGATCAACCGGCCAGAGGGAGAAGTCCACGCCCCAGCTTTTGTGGAGCGTCTGGACTATGAAGGTGAGCTTGCTTTCGTAATCCGTCGCCGCGCAAAGAATGTAAAGGCAGAAAACTTTGCATATTATATTTTAGGCTACACCTGTCTCAACGATATAACGGCCCGCGATATACAAAAGAAAGACGGTCAGTGGACCCGTGGCAAGAGCATGGACGGCTTTGCTCCCATTGGTCCGCTGGTTACGGATGAGGTGGATCCCTCAGATCTGGCAGTGGAGACCCGCCTTAATGGTACTGTGGTTCAGTCTGGCCGGACCAGCCAGTTTATGACCCGTATTCCTCAACTGCTGGAGTTTATTACCTCCGCTATGACGTTGGAGCCTGGTGATGTGGTTACCACCGGCACCCCGGCTGGCGTCGGACCAGTAAACCCGGGCGACATTGTAGACGTGGAAATCCAAGGAATTGGTACTCTGCGCAGCCATATTATTTAACTGGTTGGAAAAGGACCACTTTCCCGTTTGGGGAATGTGGTCCTTTTTGCTGCCTGATTGCCGATACACCAAGAGTATGTGCACTGTGCTTGTGTTTTTCGATAAAATTTGTTATACTTATATCTTAGCAATATTCAAATTTTGGCTGGGCAAAGTCTGCTTCGACAAAAACAAAGTGCTCACACCGGATATCCCGGTTTCGGACAACTGAGTGGAGGAATTGCGTTGGGCTCTTTTGCTAACTTTATCCAAAATATGGACTGGTGGGGCGGGCTTACGCTGTTGGTCAGCGCGGTAGCCGCACTGTTGTGTATCGTACTGCATGAACTCTCCCACGGTTTTGTGGCCTGGCGACTGGGGGACCCGACAGCCAAAAGTGCAGGTCGTCTTACACTCAACCCGCTCAAACATCTGGATCCTCTGGGTTTGCTGATGATGATCATAGTCAAAGTTGGTTGGGCTAAACCGGTTCCGGTGGACATGCGCTATTTTAAGCATCCAAAGTCCGGCATGGCCATCACAGCACTGGCTGGTCCTGTGGCCAATTTTCTCACCTCTTTTGCCTCTATCGCTCTTAGCTCCCTGATCGTGCGTCTGCCGCCCTTTGGGGAGGCGGAGGTTGTTTTACTGTGCTTTTTATCGAATTTGGCCCTGTTGGGGGTAGGCATGGGGTTGTTCAATCTGATCCCCATCTCGCCGTTGGATGGGTCCAAGATCCTGTTTGCACTGTTGCCGGACCGGATGTATTATAAAGTCATGCGGTATGAGAAATATGCCATGGGGCTGATTGTTGTGCTGATGCTCCTGGGTGTATTTGACCGTCCTCTGACCTTTCTGATGGTCCATGTGCTCCACTTCTTCTGCAGCATCACAGGGATGCCGCTGGGCAGCCTGTTGGCATTTCAGGACCTTTCCTATCTGTTTTCAATGTTTGGATGAGGTGAGTGCCATCGAAACGCCTGTGTTCCACTTGGAAAAGGTGGTCAAAGCTAAAAATCAGGATATGGAGGACTTTAACGGTCCTCTCGACCTTATTCTGCATTTGCTGGCCAAAAACAAAATGGAGATCAAAGATATTCAGATCTCTCTTATCCTCGAGCAATATCTGGCGTGGATGGACCAGCGCAAGCGGCTGGATCTGGAAGTTGCCAGTGAATTTGTCGCCATGGCGGCCCACTTGGTATTTATCAAAACGAGGATGCTGTTGTCTATTCACGACGAGGAAGCACTCTCCGAAATGGAGCAACTCATCGCCTCACTGGAGGAACACCAGCGGCACGAGAATTTTGCCAAGATCAAGGCCGTCATTCCGCAGCTTTCCGACCGCTATGCCATTGGTCGCGATTATATTCCTAAATTGCCAGAGAGCCTGCCCGTGGATAAGACCTACCGCTACGTACACGATAAAGCAGATCTTCTCCGGGCCATCAATATAGTTCTGAATCGGCTGGATCATCGACTGCCGCCCCCAATGGCGGCTTTTGAGGGAATCGTTGGCCGGGAACCATATCCGGTGGCAGATAAGGAAGATGAGATCCTGGAACGGCTCACCCGTTTCGGGGTCACCCGCTTTCGCGCCTTATTTCAAGGCAACCGCAGCCGCTCAGAAATCGTGGCTACCTTTATCGCAGTGCTGGAACTCTGTCGAGCCAGGCGTCTGCGTCTGGCAGGGACAGAGCAGGACTGTACTGTGACCTACATCGATGAACCGTCTGAGCGCCACGAGGAGCAATACCCGGTTTATGAAAGGGCGGAGGAGGGGTAAACTATGGAATTGAAGGAGATTGAATCCGCCGTAGAAGGCATTCTGTTTGCTGCAGGAGAGCCGGTGGGCGTAGAGCGACTCTGTTTGGCACTGGAGATCGACCGCGCTACAGCAGATGCAGTATGCCTTCGCTTGGCCGACTATTACCGCTATGAGCGGCGCGGTATCCGTCTGCTACGGTTAGAGAACTGTTACCAGCTCTGCTCAGCGCCGGAATTTGCCGATAACATTCGAAAAGCGTTTGAGAGTCGACGCCCCGCCCGACTGAGCCAACCCGCACTGGAAGTACTGGCTGTGATCGCCTATTACCAGCCTGTGACCCGCGCTTACATTGACCAGGTACGTGGAGTAGACAGCGCATATACCGTAAATCTGTTGCTGGAGCGTGACCTGATTGAGGAGTGTGGCCGTCTGGCGGTCCCCGGGCGTCCCATCCAGTATCGGACCACGCAGACCTTTCTTCGTTCTTTTGGCCTGTCCAATCTGGAGGAACTGCCTGAACTTCCAGATACTACTCCAGAGGACGGGCAGTTTACCCTGGAAATGCAGGCAGCCATCCAGCGACTGCGGACCGGGCAGGAGCAGACCGATGCAACAGCTGAGGAGATTGAACAAGCCGCCCATGAGCTGGCGGAGACGGAGGAGGCTTAGCGCCCATGCAGGTGCTCGTGATTCTGGGCATAATACTAGCAGTGCTGATTCTACTGGGCCAGCTGCGCCTTGGCGTACAGCTGAGAGGGTCTGCTAGCGGGATCACGGTACGAGTAGGTCTTGGGCCGGTCAAGTTTACAGTCTATCCACATAAAAAAAGCAAACCAATGCTCCGGCACAAACAGAGTGCTCCACAAAAATCCAAGAAAGCTTCCTTTACCAGCAACGGGATCTCTTGGACGAACGTAAAGCGCTTTTTGCCCCTGATTTCCCAGACCGCTGGGCAGCTGAAACGTAAAATCCGCATTGACGTAGTCTATCTGGATGTCATCGTTGCAGCCTTAGATCCAGCGTTGGCTGCGCTGAGTTTTGGTGGAATCAATGCAGCTATCGGTATGCTTTGGCCTTTGGTGGAGCAAAATTTCAATGTAAAAGGCCGACGGATCCGCACAGCGGTAGATTTCGACCGCCATCAACCCGAGGTTGAGTTTTACACCGCCGCCACATTAACTCTCTGGCAGGCACTTTTCCTTGCCGGTGGCACTGCGATAGGACTTCTAAAGGAATATTCCAAGGAAAAAAGGGAAGTCTCCCAAGCAACCAAACAGAAAGAGGCGATTTAAGTCATGGAAAAGCAACATCCCATTGGCGAACTGATCACAACTACCATGCAGAAAATTCGTGAGATCGCAGATGTAAACACCATCGTGGGCCAGCCCATCCATGCCGAGGGCGTTACCATTATCCCCATCTCCAAACTGTCCATCGGTTTCGCCTCCGGCGGGAGCGACTTTGCCACCAAAAACCAGAAGCCGGAGAGCGACAATGCCTTTGGCGGCGGAGGGGGAGCCGGTGTGAACCTGACGCCAGTAGCTTTTCTGGTGGTAAAAGGCGATACGGTCAAGCTTATGCCGGTAGCGCCTGCCCCTGGCAGCACGGTAGACCGAGTGGTGGAAATGGTCCCAGAGGTCATCGACAAAATCACCGGTTTCATTGAGAAACAGGATAAGGACAATCAAAATGCCTCCACCCATCAGACGCAGGAGGAGGATAAAACCGGCTGGTAAGCGGCATACTAGCGGCATCCGTTTATCCTGAGGTGATGCCGTTTGAAGCGAATCCTGGCTATTGTATTGTGTCTTATCCTGTGCGGAGGACTGCCGTACGCCCAAGCGGCAGGTCCTAACCTCTCCGCAGCCTCGGCTATCCTGGTGGATGGTGCGAGCGGGAGGGTACTCTATGCCAAAGATGCTCAGCAGGAGCGCCCTATTGCCAGTATCACCAAGCTGATGACAGCCCTGGTAGCGGTCGAATCCCATCCGACACTGTCCGATATGGTTACCATCCGGGCGGAGTGGACAGGTGCTGAAGGTTCCTCCATGTATCTGCGCGCAGGAGAGGAACTCACTCTGGAGAGCTTACTCTATGGTCTGCTGCTGGCTTCTGGCAATGATGCTGCCGTTGCAATAGCCGGTTTTTGCGCGGGGGATGTGGATACCTTCGTAACCTGGATGAATGAACGGGCATCTGAACTTGGAATGGAACACACCCATTTTCAAAATCCCAATGGACTGAGCGCCGAGGGTCATTATTCCACCGCAGCCGATATGGCTACTTTGGCACGGGTGGTCCTGCAGAACGAAACGCTGGCACGGATCGTGGGGACTAAATCCATCTCCATTGCCGGGCGCAGCTTCACCAACCACAACAAACTTCTCTGGCGCTATGAAGGGTGCCGGGGGCTCAAAACCGGCTATACAAATGAAGCGGGCCGCACTCTGGTCTCCTGTGCAGAGCGGGACGGACAACTGCTCATTGCTGTTACCCTGAACGATCCGGATGACTGGACCGATCACGCAGCACTGTTTGACTACGGCTTTTCTGCTTATCCCCAGACCATGCTGGCCTTGGCGGATCGTGAGGTCCAGACAGTACCTGTAACTGGAGGTCTCAACCGTTTTGTCCGCGTACGCACGTCCTCCGATGTCTGGTATCCTCTGGCAGAAGGAGAGCGGGTACAGGTAGAGTTTATATTGCCAGAGGCGGTAGAGGCGCCGGTGTCAGCGGGCGAAAGCGCCGGCCGGATGGTCTTTACACTCAACGGCATGGTAGTGGGGGAAACCCAGCTGCTTTATTCCTCTGATGTAAGCAATGATCAGGCGGGACGCGGTTTGTTTGACCGGGTGTTGGATTTTCTCTGCGGCAGACCGGCCGCACAGCAGTCTCCGGCTGCTTTCCTATACTCTTTGAGCAGTGTGACATGAAAATAAGGCGGAAGCGGCGATATGCCGCTTCCGCTTATGTATGAAAGGAGCGGGTGTATGTGGAAGAGCGCCTGCAGAAAATCCTCTCCGCCTGCGGAATTGCCTCCAGAAGGACAGCGGAACATTATTTGGAACAGGGACGCGTCACAGTTAACGGCCACGCAGCCCAGCTGGGAGACAAGGCAGACCTGGAGCGGGATGATATCCGTCTGGACGGAAAGCTGTTGAAAAAGCCAGTGGAACGTACTTATCTTATGCTTCATAAGCCAAGAGGATATGTGACTACTCTGTCGGATGAAAAGGGACGGCGTACGGTGGCCGACCTGATCAAAGACTGCGGGGCACGAGTATGGCCGGTAGGTCGGCTGGACTTAGACTCAGAGGGATTATTGTTGCTGACGGACGATGGAACCCTGACGCAAAAACTGCTGCACCCAAGCCACGAAGTTGAGAAGGAGTATCACGTCTGGGTTGAGGGAGATATGCCTGCCGCCCTGCCTATCCTGCGCGGCCCGATGAAATTGGATGGCGTACCGCTGCACCCTGCCCGCGTGGAACTGCTGGGTACTGACCAACTGTCGGTAGTCATCCATGAGGGGCGTAACCGTCAAGTCCGGCGGATGTGCGCTGCCGCTGGTCTGAAGGTAAAACGTCTTCAGCGGGTGCGTGAAGGCTCCCTTACACTGGGAACGCTTCCAAGGGGCCATTGGCGATACCTCAATTCCGATGAAGTGCAGATGTTGTACAAATAATGGTATTTTGCAGGATAACAGGCGCAGCTTGCAAAAAATCATTGCAATTCGGGAGGATTCCCGTTATCATAATTTTATTCACATACCGTATCCACCCCCAACAGGCAGGATACCGGGAGGTCATTGGCTATGTCAAAGGATATCTTGTCCTTAATTCAGGGCAATATGAGTACATTTTCCAAAGGGCAAAAGCTGATTGCCCATTTCATTTTGGAATCGTACGATAAAGCAGCTTTTATGACAGCCAGCCGTCTTGGGCGAACTGTCAATGTCAGCGAGTCTACTGTAGTACGTTTTGCTGCAGAACTGGGCTATGAGGGTTATCCGGCCATGCAGAAAGCACTGCAGGAGATGATCCGCAACAAACTCACTTCCATCCAGCGCATTGAGGTCTCCAACGACCGTATTGGCAATCAAGATATTTTGTCCATGGTGATGCAGTCCGACATGGATAAAATCCATATGACATTGGAAGAGACCGACCGGGAACAATTTGACCAGGCGGTAAACGCCATCGTATCGGCCCGTCATATCTACATCCTTGGTGTACGTTCCGCTGCAGCTCTCTCCAGTTTCCTTGGATTCTATTTTAATTTGATTTTTGACAATGTCACGGTGGTACATGCCACTTCCACCAGTGAGGTGTTTGAACAGTTGCTGCGCATCGGACCGGATGATGTGATCATCGGGATCAGCTTTCCGCGCTATTCCCGACGCACAGTGAAGGCCATGCAGTTTGCCTTTGACCGAGGTGCCGCCGCTATTGCCATCACGGACAGCAAAACCTCACCTTTGGCTTCGGTCTCTACCCTGACCATGTTGGCCAAGAGTGATATGGCGTCTTTTGTGGATTCTCTGGTGGCTCCTTTAAGTCTGATCAATGCGTTGATTGTGGCGATCGGGCGGAAAAAGAACGATGATCTGTCCAAGACATTTGAGACACTGGAACAGATTTGGGATGAATATGAAGTTTATGAGAAAGTGGAAGAAGAATTGTGAGTGATATCGTTGTGATCGGCGGAGGGGCGGCCGGCTGTATGGCCGCCTTTTCCGCTGCACAGTCAGGCGCTTCTGTTACGCTGCTGGAGCGCAACCAGAAACTGGGACGTAAGCTTTACATCACCGGAAAGGGCCGGTGCAATGTCTGCAACGACTGCACTGTGGAGGAGGTACTGCGTAATGTCCCCCATAACAGCCGTTTTTTGACCAGCTCAGTTACCCGTTTCCCACCGGAGGAAGTAAAAACATTCTTCCAGGCGCAGGGTGTTCCCCTAAAGACAGAACGTGGGAACCGGGTATTTCCTCAGTCGGACCATGCCTCGGACATCATTGATGCATTACTGAGAGCATTACGGAAATCTGGGGTACACATCGTACAGGACCGGGCGCTCTCCCTGTGTTACAGTGGGGATTCAGTGACCGGTGTGGAAGGAGAGCATGGACACTATAGCTGTAAAGCAGTCATCATTGCCACTGGTGGTGTCTCTTATCCGCTGACCGGTTCCACTGGAGACGGATACCGTCTGGCACAGGCGATTGGACATACCGTACTGCCAGCCAAGCCCAGCCTGATTCCCTTGGTTGCCGAACAGGAATTCTGTGCTAAAATGCAGGGACTCTCTCTGCGCAATGTGGCTATCCAGGTACGAAACCAGAAGAAAAAGACCATTTTTGCCGAGCAGGGCGAGTTATTGTTTACCCATTTTGGACTGTCTGGTCCACTGATTCTGAGTGCCAGCGCCCATATGCGGGATTTCGAGCAAGAGCATTATTATATCAATCTGGACCTGAAACCGGCACTGGATGAGGAAAAGCTGGATAAGCGTCTGCTGCGGGATTTTGAAGAAAATGCCAACCGAGACTTTCATAATGTGTTGGAGGGGCTGCTGCCCCGGCTGATGGTTCCGGTAATTGGAGCGCTAAGTGGGATCCCCGGGGATGCAAAAGTCCACTCCATCACCAAGGCCCAACGCCGTCGCTTGTTGGAGCTTCTCAAATGCCTGCGCATCGATATCAAAGGGCCGCGTCCGGTAGAGGAAGCCATCGTGACCTCCGGCGGTATCAAAACCGCTGAGGTAAATCCCACCACTATGCAGTCCAAGAAGCTGCCCGGGGTCTATTTTGCCGGCGAGGTGCTGGATGTAGACGCCTATACCGGTGGCTTTAATCTTCAGATTGCCTGGTCTACCGGTTGGGCGGCCGGTAAGGCGGCAGCACAGCAGACAGCAGAAGGGAGCGGGGGAGAATGAGTCATAAAAGCATTGCGGTGGACGGCCCTTCCGGAGCGGGGAAGTCCACTCTGGCCAAACTGTTGGCCCAGAAACTGGGCTATCTCTATGTGGACACCGGTGCTATCTATCGTACAGTCGGTCTGCGGGCCTATCGTGCCGGCGTAGACCCAAAGGACACAGCAGGTGTGACAGCCCTGCTGGACGGACTGCATATTGAGATGAAATACGCCCCTGACGGGCTTCAGCATATGTACCTGGACGGTGAGGACGTGACCGACGCCATCCGGGAACATGTTATTTCGGGATATGCCTCCGGCGTTTCGGCCATTCCGGCCGTACGTGCCTTCTTGCTGGATCGCCAGCGAGAACTGGCTAGAGAACATGATGTCATCATGGATGGCCGGGACATTGGGACCGTGGTTCTCCCTCAGGCTGACGTGAAAATTTTCCTTACTGCCTCTCCAGAGGATCGGGCTCGCCGACGCTTTGAAGAGCTGGTGCAGCGTGGACAGCAGACAGATTATGATACCGTGCTTCACGATGTAATTCAGCGGGACGAACAGGATATCAATCGTGCCGCTGCGCCACTGCGTCAGGCAGAAGATGCGTTGTTGGTGGATACTACGGGAAACGCGCTGGAAGAGAGCCTTGCTCTTTTGCTGGAAATCATAAAGGAGCGTCTGCAGGCATGAAGAAAAGAAAGAAAAATATTGTCTACGTTCTGGCTTACATTGTCATCTGGCCCGTTTTTCGACTGTTAATGCCTACAAAGTGTATTAACCGTCAAAATTTGCCTCAAAGTGGAGCACTTCTATGCGCCAATCATACTCGAACCAATGACCCCTTGTTTGTAGCCTATGCCATGGGCTGGCCCTACCAGATCCATGTTATGGCCAAGGAAGAGATCATGCACTGGCCTATTCTTGGATGGATCCTTAAGCATGGCGGTATTTTTGGTGTCAAGCGGGGAAAAGCAGACATCGGTGCCATTAAAACCGCTATGAAGTACCTGAAGGCAGGGGAGTTGCTTCTCATGTTTCCGGAAGGGACTCGGCATCAATCCGGAGAGTTTGGGGATGCAAAAACAGGAGCTGCCATGTTGGCGCTGCGCACGGGAGTACCCATTGTTCCAATTTATATCCCTGCTGAGAAACGGTGGTTTCGTTGGAACCAGGTGGTATTTGGAGAGGCTTATTATCCTGCCGCCCCAGAGGGACGCAAACCAACACCGGAGGATTATCATGCTGTAGCGGACGATCTGATGCGCCGCATCGAGGCATTGAAGCCTCAGGCCGGACGATGAAGCTGGAACTGGCTAAATCCGCAGGCTTCTGCTACGGGGTCCGCCGGGCGGTCCATATGGCGGAAGTAGAAGCGGAAACCGGACGTCCCTGTGTCATGTTGGGCCCCATCATCCATAACCGTGACGTGATCGAGTATCTGGAGCGCAAGGGTATTGGACTGGTCCACTCACCAGAGGAGGTACCAGAGGGAAGCGGCGTATTGATCCGCTCCCATGGAGAAGCCCGGGCCATCCATGAAGCTCTGGCAAAACGAACGTGCACGGTTATCGACGCAACTTGTCCCAACGTCTCCCGAATCCATCAGTTGGCCGTGCAGGCAGAGGAGGAAGGGCGGCAAGTTCTCATCGTGGGTACACCCACACATCCGGAGGTAACGGCCATCGCTGGCTGGTGCCGTCATCCGGTCATTTTGTCCGGAGAGACCGATCTGACCAACTGGCTGGAGGAAGCGCCTGAACGATGCCAAATGCCGCTGACAATGGTCTCTCAAACCACTTCCACCCGTTTTATTTGGGATTCGTGCGTAGAAAAAGCAAAAAAAGTGTGTACAAACTTAAAAATTTTTGATACAATATGTAATGCTACGTGTAAACGTCAATCTGAGGCGCAGGCTCTGGCCGCCCGATCCGATGCTGTGGTCGTCATCGGCGGACGGGAGAGTTCTAACACCAAACGGCTGGCGGAATTATGCGGGGCGCTCTGTCCCATGGTTGTTTGGATCGAACGGGCGGCGGAGCTGGAACCTTCCAACCTGTGTCGGAAGGCTTCTATTGGAATCACTGCGGGCGCGTCCACGCCTGAGTGGATTATAAAGGAGGTCTATGACAAAATGAGCGATGAAAACATTGAGATCGAGGAATCCTTTGCTGAAATGCTGGAGAAGTCGATCAAAACTTTGAATACAGGGGAGAAGGTTACGGGCGTCGTCACTGGGATTACGCCGACTGAGATCTATGTGGATCTCGGAACCAAGCACGCCGGTTACATACCGGTGTCCGAACTGACCGACGACCCTACGGCCAAAGTTGAGGACCTGGTAAAGGTCGGCGACGAGATCGAAACCTATGTCATGCGCGTGAACGACCAGGAGGGCGTTGTGACCCTCTCCAAGAAGCGCCTTGACACTGTGAAGAGCTGGGATGATATCGAGCAGGCCAAGGAAGAGCACACCACCGTTGAGGGTGTCGTGACCGAGGAGAATAAGGGCGGCGTTGTTGTGTCCATTAAGGGCGTGCGCGTGTTTGTTCCCGCTTCCCAGACTGGTCTGCCCCGCGAGACCCCGATGAGCCAGCTGCTCAAGCAGAAGGTTCGCCTGCGCATCACCGAGGTAAACCGTGCCCGTCGCCGCGTGGTGGGTTCCATCCGCGCTGTGGAGGCCGAGGAGCGTGCCGCCAAGGCCGCTGAGGTCTGGGCCAACATCGAGGAAAACAAGCGCTATACCGGTACCGTGAAGAGCCTGACCTCTTACGGCGCTTTCGTTGACATCGGCGGCGTGGACGGCATGGTCCATATCTCCGAGCTGTCCTGGTCCCGGATCAAGCACCCCTCCGAGGTCGTCTCCGTGGGCGACACGGTGGAGGTTTATGTTATCTCCTTCGACCGTGAGAAGAAGAAGATTTCTCTGGGCATGAAGGATCACAGCCAGGATCCCTGGGCGGTGTTCACCGGCAAGTATCAGCCCGGTGATGTAGCCAATGTGCGTGTGGTCAAGCTGATGACCTTTGGCGCCTTTGCCGAGATCGTTCCCGGTGTGGACGGTCTGATCCACATCTCCCAGATTGCGGATCACCGTATCGACAAGCCCGGCGATGTGCTGAGCGAGGGTCAGATGGTAGATGTCAAGATTACGGACATCGACTATGACAATAAGAAAGTTTCTCTGTCCATTCGTGCTCTGTTGGAGGGCACTCCGGACGAGGATGTCAGCGACGACGTCAACGAAGAGTAATCATTTCTCTAAAAAAGCAACGCTGTTTTTAAGAAAAACAGCGTTGCTTTTTCTTATTTTACAAAAAGAAAACACAAATTCACTTGCAAAGAGCAAAAAAAGTGTCTATAATACAGAATAGTAGGAGAAAATGAGTCTATACAGACTGGAATGTTTTGCTGGGAGGTGAGATCGTGTTTCGGGTAGGCGATAAAATCGTTCATCCGATGCACGGTGCTGGTGTGATTGACAGCATTGTGCAGAAGAAAGTCAATGGCGTCGTACGGGAATATTATATTCTGAAACTGCCGGTGGGTGGCATGCTTGTCATGATTCCAACGGAAAACAGCGAAGAAATTGGTGTTCGCCCTGTAATTCCAGGGGAGGAAGCCGATCGGATTATCGCTGCGATGCCAGGTATTGAAGTGGACATGACGCCGAACTGGAACCGACGTTATCGTGAAAATATGCTCCGCCTGAAGAGTGGGGATCTTCTGGAAGTAGCACGGGTTGTTAAGGGCCTGATGCTGCGGGATGAGGAACGCGGGCTATCTACCGGGGAGCGGAAGATGCTCCATTCTGCTAAACAGATTTTGATTTCTGAAATCGTTCTCTCCCAAAATGCCAGTTATGAAGATGTAGAGGCCCGCATAAACACCGCGTTGGCCTAATAAGATATTATGTAGCAGAAAGGAGCCGTGAGGCTCCTTTTTTGCAGAGGAGGAATGTACGGATGCTTGGACTGTTTAAACGGCTGGTCCACTCCAAATCTGAGGATGTAATCCGCTGCGCCGCTGTGGTACCAGCAGCGGGCAGCTCATCCCGCATGAAGGGCCAAGATAAGATTCTTCTTCCACTGGCCGAGCAGCCAGTCCTGGTCCATACTTTGCGGGCATTGGACCAATGTACATATATTACACAGATTATTGTGGTGACTCGTGAAGACCTGATCGTTCCGGTGGGGCAATTGTGCCGGGACTGCGGTCTGAGCAAGGTAAGTCGCGTAATTACAGGCGGCGCTACCCGCACCCATTCGGTGCTGGCTGGCGTGCGCGAAGTGGACGAGAATATTCCTCTAGTCGCCATCCACGACGGTGCTCGTCCATTGGTTAGTCAGGCAGTACTAGCCGCGGCCATCCTGCGTGCTTCGGAATGTGGTGCGGCTGCGCCAGCAGTGCCGGTGAAAGATACCATAAAGCGATCTCACGCCGGTCTTGTTGATGCCACCCTGGAACGCAGTGAGCTGTTTGCCATCCAGACACCGCAGGTTTTCGAACGCTCCCTTATTCGTGCAGCTCTGGCTAAAGCACTGGAAGACGGCGTTACCCTAACCGACGACTGTTCAGCAGTAGAACGGCTCGGGATCGGGGTTGCCCTGACACAGGGAGACTACTGCAATCTTAAAATCACTACTCCGGAAGACATGGCAGTTGCAGAGGCACTTCTGGCTTGGAGGGAGAACGAATGAGAATCGGACATGGATATGATGTACACCGCTTGGTAGAAGGGCGCAAGTTGATTCTGGGCGGAATAGAGATTCCGTATGAAAAGGGCCTGCTGGGGCATTCCGATGCGGATGTGCTTACTCACGCCGTCATGGATGCTCTCTTGGGTGCCGCCGGAATGGGCGATATCGGCAGGTTGTTCCCGGACAGCGATCCGGCTTATGAGGGGGCAAACAGCCTGGAACTGTTGGATGTGGTCATGGTACATCTACGTTCGACTGGGTATCAGATCGTTAATATGGATACCACTATTTTAGCTCAACGTCCTAAGCTGGCCCCACACATTCCCGCCATGCGGGAACAGTTGGCCATGCATCTTGGAATCACACCGGGACAGATAAATGTGAAAGCCACCACCGAGGAAGGTCTCGGCTTTACCGGCAGTGGCGAAGGCATTGCCGCCCACGCAGTCTGTCTGTTGGAACAGAAATAAGAAACCAAACGCTCCTCTCCCACATATGCTGTTGTGAGAGGAGCGTTTTGCTATGGTCTATTATCTGATCGTCTGCCGGTCCCTGACTTATGCTCAGCGGACGGCTGCCGTGCTGGAACGGGCTGGTATCACGGCACACATTCTCCGCTCGCCTAAAGGGATCGACCGCGAGGGGTGTAGCCATTCCGTTAAGGTTTCCGAGCGCAACCTGGCGAACGCCCTGCTGGTACTGGGCCGAGTGGGGCTTACACCGAAACGGATCTATATCATGTCTGGTGATGGTAGCTACAAAGAGGTGCTACTATGATTTATCTGGACTGCGCTGCCACCACACTGCAAAAACCGCCTGCAGTTGCCCGGGCGGTCTGTTCTGCCATCCATCACGCCGCCAGTCCGGGCCGTGGTGGCCATCGCCCCGCCATGCTGGGTGCAGAACTGGCTTTTCGCTGCCGCCAGGAGGCCGGAGCACTCTTCCAGGTCGACGACCCGGAACAAGTGGTATTCACGTTTAATGCCACACACGCCCTGAATATCGCTATCCGTTCGTTGGTCGGGCCAGGAGACCCGGTTGTAATCTCCGGCTGGGAGCACAACGCGGTGACTCGGCCTCTGCATGCCATCGGTGCCGAGATCCGCATCGCTCAAGGTACTCTGTTTGATCAGGCATCCGTATTGGAAGCGTTTGCACGGCAGCTCACACCGGATGTAAAGGCGGTCATCTGTAACCACGTTTCAAACGTATTCGGTTTTATTCTGCCTGTGGAAGCAATCGCCAAACTCTGCCAAGAGCAGAACATACCTTTTATTCTGGATGCATCTCAGTCTGCTGGCTGTATTCCCATAGGGATGAAGCAGTTGCACGCAGCATTTATTGCTATGCCTGGGCACAAAGGCCTTTATGGTCCACAGGGAACCGGCCTGCTGTTATGCGGCACAGATACCGTCCCATTGCTCTACGGCGGGACCGGAAGCTTATCCGCCCGGCAGGATATGCCGGACTTTCTGCCCGATCGTCTGGAGGCGGGAACCCATAATGTCCCCGGGATTGCTGGGTTGTTGGAAGGGATTCGCTACGTGCGTACCAGAGGAACAGGCGCCATCTTGGCCCGGGAGCGCGCATTGGCAGCAGCCGCTGGACGATACATGTCCCATATCCCTGGTGTCACAGTCTATCAGGCAGTCCGGCCGGAGGCGCAGGCAGGAGTACTTTCCTTCACGATGGAAGGGATAGACTGTGAGATGATAGGGGAGGCCTTGGGGAAACAGGGCATTGCCGTCCGTTCCGGACTCCACTGTGCTCCACTGGCCCACCGCTCCGCCGGCACATTGGAATGTGGCACGGTCCGGGTAAGCTTCTCCGATTTCAATACGCACAGCGAGACGGAACGCTTGGTCCAAGCTATAAAGCAGCTTCGTATCAGATAAAAGCAGCGGCATGGTATCGGCCATGCCGCTGCTTTTATCTGGCCGTTGTTCACAGAAAATTGATTTTCCATCCACTTGTCAACGGACCTGGAATACAGTATAATAAATTGGTTAAAAAAATGGCATTTGCCTGAATTTTAATTTCATATCCGGAAATACCGGCAAGCGGGAGACGAGAGGAAATGGAAGGAATCCTTTATTTGCTGGGGCTTCTCAAGGGAATGGTGACTCCATTCGGAATTACTGACCTGATTGACATTCTGATCATGGCCTTTGTGATTTACCAGGTCATCAAACTGATCCGGCGTACGAATTCCGGCGGTGTAGCCAAAGGGATTCTACTGTTTTTGATTGCCATGGGAGCTGCTAGCATTTTCAAGTTGAACACAGTCAGCTTCCTACTGGGCAAAGTAGTCGAATGGGGCGTATTGGCGCTGGTGATTCTGTTTCAGCCGGAGATCCGCCGCCTGTTGGAGCAGATAGGCCGCACCAATATCGGCAAAGTCTTCACCCATGAGGAAGAGCGCAATGAACTGGACAGTGCCATTACACAAACCGTGGAGGCATATACTTCTCTGTCCAAAACAAAGACAGGTGCGCTCATGGTTTTTGAACGTAAAAATATGCTGGATGATGCTATCAAGACCGGCACCGCACTGGATTGTACCGTAAATGCAGAACTTCTGAAAAACATCTTTTGGAACAAGGCGCCGCTGCATGACGGTGCAGTCATTGTGCGTGCCGGACGCATCGTAGGCGCCGGATGTATGCTTCCTATGTCTGGGAATGTGAACTTATCCCGGGAACTTGGTATGCGCCACCGGGCTGGCATTGGGGCCAGCGAGCATACCGATGCCGTGGTGGCCATCGTCTCGGAGGAGACCGGTTCCATCTCCGTGGCGGTAGGCGGTATGCTAAAGCGCCATCTGGCACCCGAGACACTGGAGCGGCTGCTGCGCAATGAATTGCTTCCGGAGCAGGAAGACGAAGATACCGCCCCAAAATTCAAGCTGAGCAATTTGCTCCGCACTGGAAAGGGGGAGAAGAGGGATGCCAAAAAAACTGACTGACAGCAAATGGTTTTATGTGGCTGTTTCTCTCCTGTTGGCCTTTATTCTATGGGTCTATGTGGGAAAAGAAGCCAATCCTATTACCACGGATAAAATCAACGACATACCGGTAGAGTTTAGCGGTCTGGAAAAACTGGAAGAGCGGGGATTGATGCTTTCTGATGGTTCGGAACAGAGTGTTAGCTTTTTTGTCCGGGCACGTAGGGATGTCATTTCCAATCTTCTTCAGGGGGAAAGCAGCATTACGGTAGATGTATCCAACATTACGGAAGCCGGTGAATACAGTCTGAGCGTAATGGGACAAAAGATCAACTTCCCACGATCGGTCTCCTCCGATTCTCTGGAGCTGTTGTATACAACCCCGGAACGGATCGAATTTACTGTCTCCCGCTGGGTTCAGAAGGAAATTGAGGTTCAGGCCGAATTTACTGGCAGCGTGGTTGATGGTTATCAAGTCGGAGATTTCTCTTTGGCGCCTCAGACCGTAACCATCAGCGGTCCGGAAGAGCTGGTAAATCAGGTAGACTATGCCCGGGTAACCGTCTCCCAAACCGATCTGTCTGAGACCTATAGCAAAGACACGCCCTATACACTGGTTGGCTTCAATGGAGAAGTGATTGCCGCAGAAGGGATAGAGACCGACCCGGAGACCGTCTTGGTCACTTTACCAGTGGTCAAGCTGAAAGAAGTTCCTCTTACCGTCGAGCTGGTCCCCGGTGGCGGTGTTACTGATATCGATACGCAGGTAGATGTAACCATCGAGCCGGAAACCATTACTGTTTCGGGTAGTGAAGAGGATTTGGAAGGCCTGAAGGAAGTCAAGCTTGGGAGCATTGAATTGTATAAGATTTTTGGGACCGATACTTTCCAAAAAACGATTCAACTCTCTCCAGAACTGACGAATGTCAGCGGAATTACGGAAGCTACTGTCACTGTTACCATCAAGGATCTGGCTGTTCGCACGTTGGAAGTAAGCGACATTGACCTCATTAATGTTCCAGATGGCTACACAGCGGATACTGTGACTAAGACTCTTAGCGTCCAGATCCGCGGCACAGAGGAAGCTGTAGACTCTGTTATTCCGTCGCAGCTTCGAATCGTGGCAGATCTTTCTGATGTTACCATGGCTACCGGTAACCAGACCGTACCAGTTAAGGTCTATCTGGACGGCAGCAGTGAAGTCGGCGTAGTTGGAGATTACAAAATCGTAGTTTCTATCTCGCGCTGATATGGATTTTCCGAAAGGACAATAAGGTGATACTATGATTCAAACGGCAAAAGTGACACGTGTGCTGGAGGACGGCCGGGCCGAAGTGGCAGTTAAGCGCCAGTCGGCCTGTGGCCATGATTGCTCCAAGTGCGGCGGCGGATGCAGCGAACTGATGGTAAGCTCCACTGTAGCGGTCATCGCTGCCAACCCTGTGCGGGCCAGACTTGGCGACACTGTGCGGGTAGAGTCCTCTACCGGCGGCGTACTTGGTGCAGCAGTCGTGGTTTATCTGGTACCGTTTCTGCTGTTTTTCCTCGGATATTTCTTGACTGCAGCGGCAGGATTCGGAGAGGGTGCCAGCGCCAGTGTCGGTGTAATTGGTTTTGCCCTTGGCGTTATCATTGCTATGATGACCGACCGCCAAGTACGCAAGCGGAGAGCCATTTCGTTTCAGATCACCGCTATTGAACCGGAGCTCTGATGTTTGGCTACGTGCGGCCCAACCGTGATGAATTAAAGGTCCGGGAGCTACGGGAATATGAGGCGGTCTATTGCGGACTCTGCCATACGCTTGGAAAACGCCATGGTTTTCTGGCACGTATGTTTCTCAGT
This sequence comes from Flavonifractor hominis, assembly GCF_040095835.1. Classification (NCBI taxonomy): domain Bacteria; kingdom Bacillati; phylum Bacillota; class Clostridia; order Eubacteriales; family Oscillospiraceae; genus Flavonifractor; species Flavonifractor hominis. The sequence goes on along the minus strand of NZ_JBBMFT010000001.1, from coordinate 284,312 downwards.
TATGATATCGTCTTTCTCGCTATGTTGCTGGATGGAAACAAGCCGGAATTGACCCATCACCGCTGTCCGGCCCGTTTGTGGTGCCGAAAAAAGAATTGTACCTGCACCACTGGGCTGGATATCGCTGCGGATATTGGCACCATTTTAAATTACTGGAAACTGCGGGATACCATTGCCGATGGCCGCTGGTGGGAGCAGCTGGCCGCACGGGCACTTTCCTGGTTGCTTCTGCCGGGATATCGGAAAGCCGCCAGGAACAGGCCAGAATTTGTGGAGATGGTTCAGTCCTGTCTGGAAGAACTCCGCCGTCTGGAACAAGAGAACATCCCTTCCCTTGATCAACCGGCAGATACCTTTGCCCGCATGCTTTCTGCCGCTCCCCCTGCCAGTGGAGATCCAACTCGAGACCGGGCATTGAAGCAGGCCTTGTATCACATTGGGCGCTGGATCTATCTTGTGGACGCTTGGGATGACCTTTTGGACGATCGTCAGAGGGGAAATTACAATCCTATTATAGCCCGGTTCCCAGAGTTCCGTGAAGAAGATCAGCGCTATTTGCGCACCACTCTATGTCACTCCTTAAATCTGGCGCGTACTGCATGTGCGTTACTGGAACTGGGGCACTGGCAGGGATGTGTGGAAAATATCCTTTATCTAGGTCTGCCCATGGTAGAGGAACTGGTCTTTACCGGCCGTTGGAAGGCCGCGAAAAACAGTTACAGGAGAAAAAATAAATGAGCGATCCATATAGTGTACTTGGAGTAAGTCCCGATGCCAGCGACGAGGAGATCAAACGTGCCTATCGGGAACTAGCACGCAAATATCATCCAGACAACTATCAGAACAATCCTCTTGCAGACCTGGCAGAAGAAAAGATGAAGGACATCAACCAGGCCTATGACGCCATCAATAAAATGCGCAGTTCCGGTGGATACCAAAGACAGGGCAGCGCCACGTATCAAAAGGGTTATCAACAGCAATACTCCAGTTCCTCTTCCGGCAGCATATACAATCAAGTCCGCCAAGCCATCAACATGGGAGACCTCACACGGGCAGAACAACTGCTACGCAGTGCTCCCGCGCAAAATGCCGAATGGCATTTTCTTTCTGGTTCCATTGCATATCGCAAGGGTTGGCTGGACGAAGCTACACAACATTTTCAGATGGCTTGCAATATGGACCCCTCCAACGGTGAATATCGTCAGGCGCTGATGATGATGCGGCAGGGGGGACAGGCTTATCATCCTTACGGTTATGGAGGTGGCGTGGACACCTGTGATCTTTGTACTGCCTGTCTGTGTATGAACTGTCTGTGTGGCGGCTGCGGGAACTGAGCTATGAAACAAAATCGATATGATACAGGGACCGGACGTATTACTCTGGTAGCAGTATTAAGCGCTTTGTCATTCATATTCTTATACGTCTCTACAATTGTGCCCACCGCCCAGATGGGGGTCGTTGCCATCGCTGGTCTATTTCCAGCAGGCGCCGTGGTATCCGCCGGACTTGGTGCAGGATTCTTTTGCTACAGCGTAAGCGGATTGTTGGGCCTTCTGCTAATTCCCAACAAGGGAAATGCTCTGCTGTATCTGCTCTTTCTGGGTTTGTGGCCCATGCTGAAGAGTCTTTGCGAACGTCTTTCCAAACGCTGGCTGGAGTGGGTATGTAAATTAGCCATATTTAATGCGGCACTCTCTCTGCTCTGGATTGCCCTGCGCTCTGTTTTACTTCCCTTCCTTCCAGTCGCTCTGAACAGCACATGGCTCATCTATCTGACGGGAAACATTGCATTCTTGATTTATGACATCGGCTTTTCCAAATTGATTGCCTTTTATATGGTACGGATTGACAGGGTATTGCGGAAAACTACCTAGTCTGGTATAATATTTTAACCTTTAAGACGAACAGGGGGAACCTGCATTGGTAAAGAGCATGACGGGCTACGGCAGGGGAGAGGCTGTTCTGAACGGCCGCACCATCACCGTGGAATTGCGTTCTGTCAATAATCGGTATTTGGACTGTACGATCAAAATGCCGCGCATTTATGTATTTGCAGAAGATGCCGTAAAAGCCACCGTACAGTCCCATATTTCCAGGGGAAAGGTGGATGTGTTCGTCTCGATTGGCCCATCGGAACATGGAGATGTGGCTATCTCCGTCAACCAGCCGGTAGCAGACGGTTATTATGCTGCCCTGTGTGCTCTACGGGATCGATATGATCTGAAAGATGATCTCTCTGTCTCACTTCTATCCCGTTTCCAGGATGTCTTTTTGGTAGAAAAAAATCAGGAAGATTTGGAGGCAGTTGCCCAGGATATTTGTGCCGTTTTGGAGATGGCATTGCAGGACTTCGATGCGATGCGTATCCGGGAAGGAGAAAAACTTTGTCAGGATGTGCGCAGCCGGGCTCAGACCATTGCTCAACTCACAGCAAAGGTAGAAGCCCGCGCCCCCGGTATTGTGGCAGACTATCGGGCACGTTTAAGTGCAAAAATGGCTGAAGTGCTTCAAAACACTCAGATCGATGAAAGTCGTATCCTGACTGAGGCCGCAATTTATGCAGACAAAGTAGCTGTAGATGAGGAAACTGTGCGTCTTCGCAGCCATCTTTCTCAGTTAGAGCACATGTTGGCGCAAGGCGGAGCTATTGGACGCAAACTGGACTTCCTGATTCAGGAATTTAACCGTGAGACAAACACCATTGGCTCCAAATGCAACGACATTGAAACTGCAGGCTATGTGGTAGACATTAAAGCCGAGATCGAGAAGATCCGGGAACAGATCCAAAACATTGAGTAAAAGCGGAGGGTCTGCCGTATGAAACTCATCAATATTGGGTTTGGCAATATGATATCCGCAGGTCGCCTCATTGCCATCGTCAGTCCCGAATCAGCACCTATCAAGCGTATGGTACAGGAGGCCAGAGACCGTGGTGTACTGATTGATGCCACTTATGGTCGGCGTACCCGTGCGGTGCTGATCATGGACAGCGACCATATCGTTTTGTCTGCACTACAGCCTGAGACTGTGGCTGGGCGTTTAGCCGGCAAAGAGGCTGAGACGGCTGCGGAGGAGGTTGAGGAAGGGTAATGGTACAAAAGAAAAAGCAGCGCGGACAGCTAATCGTGCTTTCCGGTCCCTCCGGTGTGGGCAAAAGCACGGTGATTTCTGAGCTTTTGAGCGAGCGCAAAGATATTTACTTTTCCGTTTCTTTCACCACGCGGCAACCGCGGGTAGGAGAGGCGGATGGTGTAAACTATAATTTTGTCACCCGGGAACAGTTTGAGGAGATGATTGCCCGGGATGAATTGTTAGAATACGCCGAATATGTTCATAATTACTATGGCACCTCACTGCGGGTAATTCAGGAAAAGCTGGCGGCTGGAATCGATGTTCTATTGGACATCGAAGTACAGGGGGCGGCAAAAGTCCGGGAAAAATGTCCGGAAGCCATTCTTATCTTTATCATTCCGCCTTCTTTTGAGGAACTTTCCCGCAGACTACATCGCCGCGCCACAGATGCAGAAGATGTAATTCAAGGACGGCTGTGCAAGGCGAAAGAAGAATGCAAACAAATCCCTCAATATGACTATCTGGTAGTCAATGATACGGTATCGGAGGCAGCCGGAGAGATCATTTCCATTTTAACGGCAGAGAGTTGCCGCACACGAAACCGAATCAATCTTGTGGAAGGAGTCTGAACCGATTATGATGCTCTATCCCCCCATGAATCAGCTGCTTAAGGAAGTCCCCAGCCGCTATATGCTGGTCAATGTAGTGGCCCAAAGAGCCCGCCAGATTGCCAGCGAGGCAGAGGATGCCGGTATTCCTTTGGATGATAAGCCGGTTTCTATTGCCATTCGCGAAGTTGCTGAGGGCAAAGTGAATCTGAACGAAGAAGAGTGAGAGAGAGGCAAGCGCCGGACAGGTGTCCGCCGCTTGCCTTTTCTGGAGGAAAGGGGGACTGTGGATGGAGCGTGACACGGTGGCAAAAATTGCGTTGCATGCCGCCACTTACACCATCGACAAGCCCTATGACTATCTGGTCCCGCCAGAATTGAAGGACTGTCTAAAACCTGGGATGCGCGTCATTGTCCCCTTTGGGGCTGGTAATCGTCGTACAGAAGGAATTGTATTGGTTCTGGAAAACGGCTGTTCGTACGACCCAAAGCGCAAAAACGTGCTGACCCTCCTGGACGAAGAGCCGGTATTGGATACCCAAGCACTGCGCCTAGCCCTATGGATGCGGGAACGATATTTCTGCACAGTATATGACGCAGCCAGAGCTATGCTCCCATCCGGGCTATATTTTTCTCTTCAGGACAAGTGGAGCATTACCCACGGTGTAGACCGTGAACAAGCTTATGAAGTGGCTGGCCGTTCAGAGTCTGCTAAGCATCTTCTGGAACTAATCTACGCTTGGGGCGGCTCTGCCGAAGTAGCTCAAATCAAAGAGGCTTTTGGAACCCGAGATCCCAATCCTGCACTAAAACTGTTAAGAGAGCGCGGTATTCTCACTCTGGAAACAAGCGCTGAACGTGGCATAGGAGATAAGACTGAGCGTGTAGCCAGCCTGGCCATTTCCCCAGAAGATGCTATGGCTCTTGTGAGCGGAAAACGACGTTCTGCTCCGCTCCGCTATGCCGTAGTAGAACTTTTATGCACCGTTGGCAGTGCCTCTGCCAAGGAAATTTGCTATTTTACCGGCGCCTCCAATGCCACATTGCGTTCGCTGGAAAAAAGCGGAATTCTTTCATTGGAGCAGCGTGAAGTCTTCCGCCGAGTCACAGTCGATGGTGTAGAACCATCCGAACCTCCCATTCTCAACTCTGAACAGCAAGCCGCTTTTGAAGGCCTGAATGCCCTGGCTGCGGCCGAAAAACCTGCCGTTGCCCTGCTCTATGGGGTCACAGGCAGCGGAAAAACCCAAGTCTATCTCCGCTTGATTCAGGCAGTGCTGTCACGTGGACATACGGCTATGCTTTTGGTCCCGGAAATCGTTCTGACACCTCAGTTGCTGCGTATTTTTACTTCCTGTTTTGGTGATGATATCGCCGTATTGCACAGCTCGCTGCGAGCAGGTGAACGCTATGACGAGTGGAAGCGGGTGCGGGCCGGAAAAGCCCGTGTCGTCATCGGCACACGGTCTGCCGTCTTCGCGCCGCTCAAACATCTGGGGCTAATCATTTTGGACGAAGAGCAGGAGTACACCTATAAATCAGAGAATGTACCCAAATACCACGCCCGGGATGTAGCAAAGTTCCGTTGTGCCCAAAATGACGCATTGCTGGTGCTTGGCTCGGCTACCCCATCGGTGGAGAGCATGTATTATGCAAAACAGGGGACCTACCATCTGTTTACCTTGAAGCAGCGTTATAATACCAGAGCTCTGCCCGCTGTTATCCTGGCCGATATGAAGCAGGAACTGCGTGCGGGAAACGGCACAACTCTGAGCGGCCCATTGCGACAGGCCATTGCAAAAAATCTGTCCGCCGGAGAACAGAGTATTTTATTTCTCAACCGCCGGGGTGCCAGCCGCATGCTCTCCTGCGGCGAATGCGGCGCAGTCCCTACTTGTCCGCGTTGCTCGGTCCACCTCACGTACCACTCGGCCAACGGACGGTTGATGTGCCACTATTGCGGTCACTCAGAGCGGGTACCAGAGACTTGCCCCCAATGTGGCGGTACCCTGAATTTCATTGGTTTCGGCACCCAGAAGGTCCAGGAGGAACTTCAGACTGCATTTCCTGGGGTAGAGGTATTGCGGATGGATACCGATACTATCTCGGCTACCCATACCCACGAAAAGCTTCTTTCCCGTTTTGAACGAGAAAAGATTCCCATTCTGGTTGGTACTCAAATGGTTGCCAAAGGGCTGGACTTTCCAAATGTAACCCTGGTAGGTGTGGTGGCCGCAGATTTATCCTTGTACGTGGACGATTATCGTGCTGGAGAGCGCACTTTTTCGCTGCTCACCCAGGTAGTTGGCAGGGCGGGCCGGGGCGAAAAGAACGGTCGGGCCATTATTCAAACCTATACCCCGGAAAACGATGTGATTATCTGCGCCGCCCGACAGGATTACGATACGTTTTACGAGCAGGAGATTAACTTACGCCGGATGCGTGGTTGCCCGCCGTTTTGTGATTTGTTTGTACTGACTGCTTCGGGCCGAATGGAAAGCGCCGTACTCAAAACTTGTATGCGCCTGCGCCGCAGTTTAGAGGAATGGCTGTCCCGTCCACCGTTGGACCAGCTAAACGCTCAGCTGTTGGGACCTGCTCCGGCCAGTGTGGCAAAAGTCAATGAGCGTTACCGGTATCGCCTGACGTTGGCCTGCAGGAATACTAGGGAAGTGCGCGCTATGGTGGCCTATCTGCTCCGTTGTGCACAGACAGATAAAGAAAATAAGGGCGTGTCCGTTTCGGCGGATGTGAACCCATTGGATTAAAAGGAGTGTTAAATCATGGCTCTGCGAACCATCTTGACTGACAAGGATCCTGTCCTGCACAAGCCTTGCCGTCCAGTTACCACATTTGACGGTCGGCTTCACGACCTGATTGATGATCTGAAAGAAACTCTGGCTCACGCCAACGGCGCCGGTTTGGCTGCGCCTCAAGTTGGCATCCTGCGCCGGGTAGTCATTGTGGTGGACGATCAAGAGAATATGCTGGAGCTGGTCAATCCTGAGATTGTCTCCGAAGAAGGGGAACAGGAGGGATTTGAAGGCTGCCTGTCTGTACCTGGCCGTTGGGGAATTGTCAAGCGTCCCATGAAGGCCAGGGTACGGGCGCAGGACCGCAATGGTGCCTTCTTTGAAGTAGACGGCGAAGGGATCGTGGCCCGCTGCTTCTGCCATGAGTTGGAGCATCTGGACGGTCATCTGTTTACCGAGCACACTGACCGACTGTATACCACGGAGGAGCTGGACCAGATGATGGAGGACGAGGAATGAAAATCCTGTTTATGGGCACACCCGATTTTGCTGTGCCCTCTCTGGAAGGGTTGATTGCAGCCGGGCATGAGATCTGCGGCGTGTTTACCCAGCCGGATAAACCCAAAAACCGGGGTATGAAACTCCAAGCTCCCCCGGTAAAAGTGTGTGCACAGGCCCACAATATTCCGGTCTATCAACCGGTAAAGCTGCGAGACGGTACCGCGCTGGCACTCATTCAGGAGCTGGCTCCGGAACTCATCGTGGTAGCAGCCTATGGCCGGATTCTACCCGATGAGATTCTGGCTGCGCCACCCAAGGGCTGTATCAACGTACACTCTTCACTGTTGCCCAGCTATCGGGGTGCAGCGCCCATCAACTGGGCGATCCTTAATGGAGAGACGGAAACCGGTGTGACCATCATGCACATGGCCCACGATTTGGATGCCGGTGACATCATTGCCACTACCTCTACACCCATTGACCCAGATGAGACGGTCGTATCTCTTCATGACCGGTTGGCCGTACTGGGTGCTGAATTGCTGGTTAGAGTGGTGGCGGAGATCGCCGCTGGAACCGCCCAGCGTATTCCCCAGGATCATACCAAGGCGACTCTCGCCCCCATGTTGAGCCGGGAGTTGTCACCTATGGATTGGAGCCGTCCGGCACGCTACCTCCACAATCAGGTGCGCGGTTTGATTCCATGGCCCGCGGCTGTGACCGAGCTGGGGGGACACCGCTGCAAGATTTTTTCCACTGCGATTTTGGATGAGCAGACTGAGGCTGCGCCCGGTACCATTTTGGAAGCGGGGAAGCAGGGAATCAAAGTGGCCTGCGGGGATGGCACGGTGCTGCGCATTGACGAGCTGCAGGCCGACGGCGGCAAACGTATGAAAGCCGCCGACTATCTGCGAGGACACCCCATTGTGGTATGACAGTTCAGCTATCAAACTGTTCTGGACCCTGTCCGTCTCTGGGGCAGTAATCGCCCTGGGCCTGGCGTTGGTATCCCGCTGGTTGAGTACCGCTGGCGTTCCAATGCCGATCCGAGCAATCCGTGTACCAGAGTGCAAAACCGAGATCCCCGCGCGGGAGACAGCAGAGGTGTTTGGAGCAGCCCTGCTGTTCCGGCTGGCAATTTTTGTCGGCCTAACCGTACTGTTCTGCGTGATACTGTATCCCGGTTCCGGACTGGACACCGCTATACAGCTCTGGAAAAAATGGGATGCCTGGCATTATATAAATTTGGCAGAATTAGGCTATTACGGCTACACAGAAGAGGGCCAGCATCTGTTTGTGGTTTTTTTTCCGCTCTATCCTTGGCTGGTGCGGCTGGTTTCCTCAATCACGGGAAATACTATGGTGGCGGGACTAAGCGTATCTTTCCTCTGTTATGCCGGTGGATGCGTATACTTTTACCGTCTTGTCGCTTGGGACTATGGCCGTCCGGCAGCCCGTCGTGCCTTGTTGTTCCTGTCGGTATTCCCTTATGCCTTCTTTTTTGGCGGAGTAATGACCGAAAGTCTGTTTTTCCTGACCACAGCCGGCGCCCTGTGGTATATCCGACGGCACAAGTGGCTGCCCGCTGGTATATTGGGTATGCTGGCCGCTATGACGCGGATGCACGGGCTGCTGCTCATCGGTGCAGCCGCGGCGGAACTTGTGGAGAACATGGGTCGGCTGGACTGGAAGGTCATCCTGCGGCGTCTGCCAACTTTGTTGCTGCCGGCACTGGGAACTCTGGTCTATCTGTGGCTCAATGCATCAGTCACTGGAGATCCGTTTGGTTTTGTCCAGATGCAGGAACACTGGAGTCAGGGGTTCTGCTGGATTTCCGATACCCTCTGGTATGTGCTTCAAAATGCCATTTCGTTTCATACCCCGGAGGTCCGTTATGAAATCTGGATCCCTACTATCCTTCTGTTTCCGTTGTTCTTTGGCCTGCTGGTTGGTGCTTGTCGGCGCTTTCGCAGCATGTATACCCTCTACGGTTTTGTTTACCTGATTTTAAACTATTCTCTCTCCTGGCTGTTGAGCGCCGGGCGCTATCTGTCCTGCGCCCTTCCATTCTTCCTGTTTGCGGCTGTATGGACCGAAAAACGTCCGGTTGTCACCGCAGTGCTGACAGCCGCCATGGCAGGAGGGTTCCTGATCAACCTGTTCCTCTACCTGTCTGGAGGACAAATTATGTAAAGGATTTTTGCCATGCCATTTTTCTATTACTTTGACCCCTATTATTGGATCATCCTGGTCCCGGCAATGCTGATTGCGCTGTTGGCCCAGGCCAATGTCTCTTCTACCTTTAACCGCTATGCCAAGATAGCCAGCCGCAGGGGACTCACCGGCGCCCAGGCGGCTGAGGCAGTACTGCGTGCGCACGGAGTGACTGGAGTGCGCGTGGAGCGGGTTTCCGGGCGGCTTACCGATCATTACGATCCAAGAACCAATGTTATCCGTCTGTCGGACAGTGTATACGGCTCCAACAGCATTGCCTCTGTCGGCGTGGCCGCTCATGAAGCGGGCCATGCGGTCCAGTATGCTGTGGGATACGGTCCCATTAAGTTGCGTACTGCCATTATCCCCGCCTGCAACATCGGTTCCCAGCTATCCATCCTGCTTATTATCCTGGGCTTGGTACTGTATGCGCCGCCCCTGTTTGGCCTTGGTGTAATTCTCTTCGCTGTGGCTGTAGCAGGACAGGTGGTCACATTACCAGTGGAGTTTAACGCTTCCCGACGTGCCTTGGAGACCTTAGAAGGGACCTATCTGCTGGATCAGGACGAACTGCGGGGGGCGCGTAAGGTACTCAGCGCCGCGGCACTGACCTATGTAGCGGCACTGCTGGTTTCGCTTGCCCAGCTGCTGCGGTATATCCTGGCCTTCAGCGGCCGTCGAAGGGATTGAGAGTATGACTGCCAGAGAAGTGGCTCTTCAGGCCCTGGTAGCCTGCGAAAAGCAGGGGGCCTGGTCAGATGGCTTTTTGAAAAAGACCCTGCGGACCGCTGGCCTGGACAGCCGGGACGCTGCCTTAGCTACCCGGCTGTGCTTCGGGGTGCTCCAGAATCAGCTTTTGCTGGACTATTATCTAAACCAATTGTCTAAAGTAGATGTAGGAAAAATGGAAGCGACTGTCCGAAACTCTTTGCGGATCGGAGCTTATCAAGTACTTTTCCTTGACAGGATTCCGAATCATGCTGCAGTTAGCGAGTCGGTAAATCTAGCACGGAAAGGGTCCAAAAATCCACGTTCTGCCGGTTTGGTCAACGGGGTACTGCGCGCTCTGGTGCGGCAGAAAGACCAGCTGGAGCCGCCGGAAGATCCGGCGCTTCGGTATAGCCACCCAAAGTGGTTAGCAGAAACCTTTATCTGCCGGCTTGGGAGGGAAGAAGCTGAACAGCTGATGGCCGCCGATAACGACGAGCCTCCCACCTGTGCCCAGGTAAACACCACCAGAGCCACTGCAGAGCAGGTAGCTGAGGCGCTCCGTAACGAGGGAGTGGAAGTAAAATTTCACCCTTGGCTGCCAGACTGTCTGCTGCTGTCCCATACCGGAAGCCTGGAGGAGTTATCCGCCTTCCGAGATGGTCTCTTTTACATCCAAGACGCCGCAGCTAAACTGGCGGTACTGGCCGCAGATCTGAGAGACGGGATGAACGTACTGGATGCCTGCGCCGCACCTGGAGGCAAATCGTTTGCTGCGGCCATCGCCATGCAGGGGAGAGGCCGCGTCACTTCCTGCGACATCCATCCACATAAAATGGAGCTGATCTTGGCTGGTGCCAAGCGGTTGGGTCTGGATAGCATCTCGGCTAAAATACTGGACGCCAAAAGCTGTAACGGTGAATTCCTTAACAGCTTCGAGACGGTAATTGCAGATGTACCTTGTTCCGGACTAGGTATTATCCGCAAAAAGCCGGACATCCGTTACAAAGACCCCAAACCGTTGGAGAACTTACCCAGAGTACAGAGTGCGATTCTAGAGAATGTATCGTGCTATGTCAAACCGGGTGGTGTGCTGCTTTATGCGACGTGTACCTTGCTGGAACGAGAAAACGAGGATATCGTAAGAAAGTTCTTAGATAAGCATAAGGACTTTACGCTGGAGGGATTCGAGATCCCAGGGGACTTCGATGGGGCCAAGGACGGCATGGTCACTTGCTGGCCCCATCGGCATGGCACAGATGGCTTCTTTTTTGCAAAGCTGAGACGCATGCGTGGAGTCTATGAGATTCGCCCTAAGGAAGGGTTTGGTCCTTTTACGCTGGGTATGACCGAGAAAGAGGCCGATACGGCCAGGCAACAACTAGAGAAGTCGGAAAAAGCGGCCGCAGAAGTGGGGCGCCTCTTTGGCCGGTATGGCGCGCCGGAATCGTTTCAGTTAGAATATCAGGATGGCCGACTGAGCCGTATAGGTTTAAATCGTGCCTCCGATCTCCGTGTCTTATACCAAGGAATGGATTTGATGCGGACCCACGCGGAGAATCTGATCCCCATTCTGGCCCGCAAGGCTGACTTCCGATGCGACTGTGAAGACCCTGAGTTGGGATCTACTTATGAGTTCCCTGAGCTGGGACTGGAACTGTGGCGTGAGCAGGTATATCACCCCAAACTGCTCGATCGGCCAGGTTTTCAGGAGTTGATTCAGACTTTGCCGGAGAACCTTGAATACGAGCAGGAGCACGGTTGGTGTTTTGAGCAGGTCTGGGTCCAGAGCAGCGATTTTCGGGAACAGTATCCACTGGAGCCAGGTCCAGCTCCATACAGTTGTCCCACCCGGCCTGTGCTCATCCATCATGAGCCAACAGCAGAAGAGGTGGATGCTATTTCCAAAAAATATGGACTGATACCGCCGAAACCGTCTGGCGGAGGAGAATGACATGACTGATATCAAATCTATGAATCTGGCGGAGATGAGCGGCTTTTTTAAACAGCTCGGAGAGCCGGCTTTTCGAGCCAAACAGGTTTTCCAGTGGCTTCACCGTGGTGCTGGCTCCTTTGACGAGATGACCAACCTGTCCAAAGCACTGCGTGAGAAACTGGCTGCCTCCTGTATCCTTTATGTGCCACAGGTAGAACGGAAACAGGTTTCAGCTCAGGATGGAACCATCAAATATCTCTGGCGTTTGCGGGACGGCAACTGCATTGAGACCGTTTTGATGCGCTATCACCATGGGAATACTGTGTGTATCTCCTCGCAAGTAGGCTGCCGGATGGGGTGCGCCTTCTGCGCCTCTACGCTTGGTGGCAAGGTAAGAAACCTTACACCAGCGGAGATGTTGGATCAGGTGCTTTTTACCCAACTGGATTCGGGTGCTCCCATCAGCAATATCGTACTGATGGGCATCGGAGAGCCACTGGACAATTTTGATACGGTGCTTCGCTTTTTGGAGTTGGTTAATAGTCCGGATGGGATGAACATCGGCATGCGCCACATCTCACTGTCCACCTGTGGTCTTACCGAACAAATTGACAAACTGGCGCAGCATCAGTTACAATTGACTTTGTCGGTATCCCTCCACGCGCCGGATGATGAGACCCGCAGCCGGATCATGCCAGTGAACCGCAGTGTAGGGGTGGAGAAACTGTTTGATACTTGTCGCCGGTATTTTGAAACTACCGGCCGTCGTATCTCCTATGAATATGCCATGATCGATGGGGTCAATGATGCGGACTGGCAGGCTGACCTGCTGGCCAGTCATTTGAAAGGGACACCGGGCCATGTAAATCTCATCCCACTGAACAATGTGGAAGAGAGTCCATTTAAACCTAGCCGCCGGGTAGCGGAGTTCCAGAAACGCCTGGAGAGTTATGGCATTACCGCTACTGTTCGCCGCAAATTGGGCGGTGATATCGATGCGTCCTGCGGTCAGTTGCGCCGCAAGCAAATGCAGAAACAGACGAGTAGTCTTTGAGCATAGACATAACGCCCCACGGGACCGCGCAGAGCGGGGCGTGGAATACGAGCGCGGGAAAGAGGCAAGTTCACTATGATACATGCATGGGGTATTACCGACAAAGGTGCGGTACGAACCCAGAATCAAGACGGGTTCTATGTGGATGTTCCATCGGAACATTTGGCCGTTGGCGTAGTATGCGATGGAATGGGTGGAGCAAAGGCAGGTAATATTGCCAGTCTGCTGGCTGTAGAGACCTTTGTAGAAACCCTGCAGAATGGAGCACAAGGAGATGAGGAACCACCTACAATTCTGGCTAAAGCAGCAGAAGCTGCTAACACCGTGGTCTATCATCGAGCCTGCACGGAACCAGACTGCAGGGGAATGGGTACCACCATGGTAGCTGTCCTGATGGTGGAGCATACCGCCTATCTGCTCAACATTGGCGACAGTCGTGCCTACCATATGAATGAGGAACAAGGAATCACCCGTCTGACACGTGATCATTCAGTGGTAGAGGATATGGTGGCCCGCGGGGACATTACACCGGAAGAAGCAAGAAATCATCCCCGAAAAAATTTGATTACACGCGCCCTGGGTTCGGAAGAACGAATCCGGGCAGACCTATACGAAAAAGAACTTCAGACAGGCGATTTTCTTTTGCTGTGTTCCGATGGATTGAGCAACATCGTAACCGACCAGGAGATGCTATATGAAGCAATCCATGGTGGAGAACCAGAAGACTGCTGCCGGCGGCTACTGGATATCGCCATGTCCAGAGGTGCGCCGGACAATGTGACGGCCGTCCTCTTCCAGATCATTTAAAAGGGGGTAATGAACTATGGATCAGTACATAGGGAAATTACTCGACAACCGATATGAGATATTGGAACGCATCGGTACCGGTGGTATGGCCGTTGTATACAAAGGGCGGGATCATCGGCTCAACCGGCTGGTAGCCATTAAAATCCTGAAAGAGGAACTGGCTCAGGATGCAGAGTTCCGCCGCCGTTTTCACGATGAATCTCAAGCGGTTGCCATGCTCTCTCATCCTAATATCATGGCGGTATATGACGTTTCCCACACGCCTGAATTGGACTATATCGTAATGGAACTGCTGGATGGGATCACATTAAAGCAGTATATGCAGAAAAAAGGCGGAAAATTGGCCTGGCGGGAAGCTCTGCATTTCATTACGCAAATTATGAAAGCCCTTTCCCACGCTCATAGCCGTGGCATCATCCATCGCGACATCAAGCCTCATAATATCATGGTCCTGCGGGATGGCAGCCTGAAGGTGGCTGATTTTGGTATTGCTCGGCTCACTTCCGCTGCACAGGCCACTCTGACGCAGGAAGCACTTGGCTCAGTGCACTATATTTCACCCGAACAGGCCAGAGGCAGTCGGATTGATGCCCGCAGTGATATCTATTCTGCTGGTGTGGTACTCTATGAAATGATCACTGGACGTTTGCCCTATGAAGGTGACTCTCCAGTCGCCGTGGCCATCCAGCACATCAATTCCATCCCGCTTTCTCCCCGTGAAATCGATCCTGAGATTCCAGAAGCATTAGAGGCCATCACCATGAAAGCCATGGCTTCCGATGTTAATCAGCGATATATTTCGGCAGATGCCATGCTCTCAGACTTGGAAGAGTTCCGCAAGAATCCCAGCATTAATTTCGATTACACGCCAGCTGACCTGCTGGTTACGGATGGGGATGAACCTACCCAAATCATTGGGGCCAACACTCCACATACCGTACGTTCCCAGCCAGCCCACGTACACCATGCCACTGAAAAAGATGATATGGAATATACAAGGCCAGTGTCAAAGGGACGAAAATCAAGCCGCATTTCAGATCCTGAAGACTATGATGATTACCGTGAGTCAGATAACAGCCGCCTTCCTATTGCCCTTGCCATCGGTGCCATCGTGGTATTTCTGATTGGCATTGGAGCATTCCTTTGGTTTTCCTTTTTCAGCGGTGCTGGAAGCAGTCAAAAGACCTACAGTGTACCCAGTCTTCTGGGCAAAACGATGGAGGAAGCTCAACTGATAGTAGAGGAGCAGGAGGGCGACTTCCAAATCGTACAAAACGAGACAGTAGTAAGCAACCTGCCCGCCGGACAAATTGTGGAACAGACTCCTGATGCTAATCGCCGCGTAGAAGCTGGTACGATCATCAATGTTAACATCAGCGGAGGTCAGGAAGATGATACAGATGACAGCGAGAAGATGCCGGACCTACTCAATCAGGACCAGCGGATCGCGGTTAAACAGCTTCGTGATCTTGGCTACAGTGAAGACCTGGGAAACCTGATTTTGGAGGAACAATCCTCGGACGAGTACACCAAGGGTTACGTGATGAAGCAGGATCCTGTGGCAGAGACCAGTTTGGATGATGTAGATACAATTACGTTAACCATCAGCACCGGACCAGAGGAAGAAAAGGTTACTGTCATTTCCTTCCTTGGCATGGCAGAAGCGGATGCCCGTAAAAACGCTGAGGAACAGGGGCTGGTCGTTGAATCCGTTGAGGCAGTATTCAGCGATGAGTTTAAAGCCGGCTTGATTTGCTGGCAGAGTATTGATAACACCACAACAGTGCCCAAAGGGACCTCCATCCGTTTCCAGGTCAGCAAAGGTCCAGATCCGGAACAGGATGATCCGGAAACTTCTCCCAGCCAAGAACCGGGTACAACACCCACGCCGCCAGTAGAAACTCCCGACAGCGGAAATGTCACACCGGTATACCAGAACGTGAAAGTAGAGTTACCCAATGACGGTCGTGAAACTGTCCAGGTCAAGATTGTTGTTGGGGGAGAGGTGCAGTATGACCGCCCAGTAGATACAATCCTGCAAGTAAGTATGATCCCAGTCTATGGGAACGGAGTTCAGGAAGTACAGATCTATATTGACGGCGTGCTTACCTCTACCCAAACCGTGGATTTTGGTAGCTGAGTATGGAAGGGATCATTTTAAAAGCACTGAGTGGATTTTACTATGTGGATGGTGGAGAGGCAGGTCTTATCGCTTGCCGAGGACGAGGAAAATTTCGCCATCAGCATATTACTCCTCTGGTAGGTGACCGGGTACGCTTCACCCAATTGGAGGCTGAAAAAGGTATTCTGGAGGAAATTCTCCCACGGAAAAATCAATTCCAGCGTCCTGCAGTGGCTAATATTGATCAGCTGGTAATCATCGCCTCGGGTGCTATTCCGATCACCGATCCTTTTTTGATCGACCGGGTTATCTCTATTGCAGAGGGTCGCAACTGTGAACCTATCGTCTGTATCAACAAATGTGACTTAGATGATGCGGAAGAATTGTTTCAGACCTACCGCAGATGCGGCTTCCGAACTCTAAGGGTAAGCGCTGAAACCGGAGATGGAATCCCGGATCTGGACCGAGCCATTGCTGGCAAGATATCCGCCTTTACAGGTAATTCTGGCGTTGGAAAATCCAGTATTCTCAATGCATTGGAACCGAATTTTCAACTGCAGGTGGGTGAGATTTCGGATAAGCTTGGTCGCGGCCGCCATACAACCCGTCATGTGGAATTGTTCCGCCTGCGCTCTGGAGCCATTGTGGCAGATACACCTGGCTTCTCTTCGTTTGACACCGAAGAGAATGAGCTGCGCCGTCCAGAAGAACTTCAATATACTTTCCGGGAATTTGCCCCTTATCTGGACCAGTGTCGCTATGTTGGTTGTTCACATGTAAAGGAAAAAGGCTGTGCAGTGCTGGCCGCAGTCAAAGAAGGAGCGATTCCGGCCAGCCGTCACGCCAGTTATGTGCGCCTATATGAACAGGCAAAGGAAGTGCCCGAATGGGAACGGAAGTAAAGCGAGCGCTGATTTTTGGATCGATGCCGTGCGGAGATGGCAGTTTTCTGCGTCCGTATCTCTCGGAGGGAACATGGGACATCTTTTGTGCCGACGGTGGGTTGCTGAACGCCAGAGCAGCTGGCTTAAAACCTGACTTTCTTATCGGCGACTGGGACTCTGGAGGTGTGCCGGTCGATGACGTTCCATATGTTACTCTTCCGGTCGAAAAAGACATGACCGATTTACAGGCAGCTGCAGACAAAGCACTGGACATGGGATATCGTGAACTGCTGCTCTGCGGCTGTACTGGCGGTCGGTTGGACCACACAGCCTCCAATCTTGTTCTTCTGGAATGGATCGCATCCCGCGGTGGCCGAGCCAGAATTGTAGATTCAGATAATGAAGTACAGTTTCTGGATAGTGGGACACTTTTTCTGGACCATCAGGTGCACTATCATTATGTATCCATAATCCCTCTGGATCGGCAAATTACAGGCGTCACTCTGCACGGGATGAAATACCCGCTGGAACAGGCGGTCCTTACCCGGGGCGATACCCTCTCTGTCAGCAACGAACCCTCTGAAGAAACTTCTGTAATCTCTATCGAGCATGGACGCGTACTTGTGATCCGTAGTCAGAGGGCGTGAAATAGAATCAAAGGATCTGGCACCTGCGGCCGCCTCCTGCGTATACTGGGCTGAGACCAGTTACGAAAGGAGGCGGCCGTTTTGACGGAACAGACCAGGCGGGCATTGCGGACCGGGTTGCTGTGTGCAGGCGGCCTGGTCCTGCTACTCCATCCGGTAAGTCTGCTGGCCTTTGGGGTCGGGACTTGGGCCGGATATGAGGGGAAGGCCCGTATCCGACAATTTCTGGAGAATAGGGGGATTTTAGAATGAAGATCGTGGTGGTAAAATCACCAAAAGCGCTGCGTGGAATCCTGAAGACACTCTTTGGATTGCGCTGAGTTCCAACAGGCATAGTTGTCTTTCCTTGTACATATAGTTCTGTAGCAAAGCATGAGAAAGGGCCGGAGGGCCTGTACAAGGAGTGGAACACTATGGAGCTGGAACTGGACCGTACTCAACTCAATGGATTCGAGACCGTGCTGGACACTACGGTCTGTCACGAAGAGACGCTGGAGGCTATTGTTCCGGATGCATATCCGGATATCCGAACCGTATGCGATACGGAGGGCATCGTACTACTCAAGCGCAAGGAAGCTCAGGACGGGCGTGCGGAATGTGCCGGATCTGTGCAGGCTGTGATCTTATACCTACCCGATGGCGCGGATGGGCTGCGGCGAATGGATGTGACGCTTCCTTTTACCTGTGGTGTCGATCATACCGGAATCACCAGCAAGTGCGGTGTTATGGTCATGCCCTATCTTCAGGCCATTGAAACGAGGCTGCTTAATCCACGTAAGGTATTGGTGCGTGTAAATCTGTCCATTCAGTTTCAGGTCTGCGCTCCTGTCAGTACCACAGTGTGCGGCGGCGTATTGGAACCAGAGAATGCCGGCGTCCAGCAAATGTCAGAGCGATATGAAACGTGTGTTATCGCCTGTATACAGGAGAAACCTTTTCCTTACTCAGATGAAGTAACCCTGCCCGGAAGCAAACCAGAGGCGGAATGCCTTCTGAAAAACCGTGCGGCTCTGCGTTGTGGCGAGGCCAAGGTGATCGGCAATAAACTGATCTTCAAAGGAGACGCGCGGGTACAGCTGCTCTACCGGAGCACGGAAGGCGGACTATGCACAGCGGAATTTGAGATTCCTTTCTCTCAGATTATGGAGATA
The DNA here is from genome assembly GCF_040095835.1 of Flavonifractor hominis. Taxonomy (NCBI): domain Bacteria; kingdom Bacillati; phylum Bacillota; class Clostridia; order Eubacteriales; family Oscillospiraceae; genus Flavonifractor; species Flavonifractor hominis. The sequence goes on along the minus strand of NZ_JBBMFT010000001.1, from coordinate 265,858 downwards.
AGCGGCGCAGGAGAGGAAGCGACCTGTGAAATCCAGATGGTTTTGACTGATTTGGATTGCGCATTGGAAGAGGGCAATGGAGGGCGTACCTTCCGGATCACCATGGGACTTTTGGCCCAGGCAGCCGTACGGGACATGCGGACCATTGACATGTTGACGGATGTGTATTCTACCTCCTACGATCTGACCGGTGAGACACAGGTATACACGCTCAACCAGCTTCTGGACCATGGAGAAAAGGAACAGACTATACGCGAGATTCTGGAAACAGGCACACTGGCCAGGGAAGTATTTGATGCCTACGCCACGATAAGCGGAGTAACACAAAACTGGGAGGGAGAACGACTGACCCTAAGCGCAGACGTCCAAGTGACAGTATTGTACCAGACCGAAGAGGGCGGGTACACCTCTGCCGTACGCTCCATCCCTGTTAGCTGTCCCCTGGAGTTGCCCCATACAGGTGTCTGCAGCTGCTGGTGCAGCTGTACATCTCCCGTGTACGCGACACCGACCAGCGGCGGTATCGAGGTGCGGCTTCCCGTCTGTTTCCGCTATACGGCGCAGGAAGGGCATAAGGTCCCGTCGGTGACCGCTGTCCGCCTGAATGAAGATGCTCCCAGAGATCATTCTGCGCTGCCATCCATTGTACTTCGTATGGTCGGTCCGGGCGAGCGGCTCTGGGATATCGCCAAGGCCTATGGTACAACCACCTGTGATATCATGCAAGCCAATGCTCTGGAGGAGGACGCCATTCCGGAAGGACAGCTCCTGCTCATTCCGCGAAAACGGTGAATCGATGCCGTCCGGCTATACCAGCCGGGCGGCATCTTCTTTATTCACTCCTCTGGGAATATTTTATGGCTTATCCCCATAGACATGTAAAGAAAATGACCGGCTCATGCGGCCGAAGGAGGAATCGCAAGTGGAACAACGCAAGATCTACGAGGATATCGCCCTGCGTACCGAAGGTGATATCTATATCGGCGTCGTCGGGCCGGTGCGGACTGGAAAATCGACGTTCATCAAGCGTTTCATGGAGACCATGGTGATCCCAAACATCGAGAACGTGTACCGGCGTGAGCGGGCAAGAGATGAACTTCCCCAGAGCGGCTCCGGCAGGACCATCATGACGGCAGAACCAAAATTTGTTCCGGAAGAGGCCGTACAGGTCACCATGGACAACGGCGCAGCGTTTTCCGTGCGTCTGATCGACTGCGTCGGATATATGGTGCCTGGCGCAACCGGTTCTCTGGAGGACGATGCGCCGCGTATGGTCACTACCCCATGGTTTGACTACGAGATTCCTATGACAGAGGCCGCAGAGATCGGGACCCGGAAGGTCATCGCTGAACACTCCACCATTGGTATCGTCGTTACGACCGATGGTTCTATTACTGATATTCCGCGCGAAGACTACCTGGAGGCGGAAGAGCGTGTCATCCTGGAATTAAAAGAGCTGGGAAAGCCTTTTCTGGTGGTACTCAACTCCGCATACCCCAGCTCCGAGCGGGCCCAGGCCATCCGTGCTGACATCGCGTCCCGATATGATGTGACCTGTGTCTGTGTGGACTGTCTGCAATTGGACGAAAGCGCTGTGACTGATATCATCAAGGGCGTGCTCTACGAATTTCCAGTGAAGGAGCTGGATCTGTTCCTTCCGCCCTGGGTGGATGCGTTGCCCTATGATCATCCCATCAAAAGCGGCCTTTACTCCGCCATCCGTCAAGGGGCCGAGGGAATGCACCGCATCCGGGATGTAGAAAAGGCTGTGACCTCCATCGGAGAATGCGACACGGTGAGCCGTGCAGCCATTACTTCCATCAGTTTGGGTACCGGCCAGGCTGTGGCGCAGCTGGAGCTGCCAAGGTCGCTCTTTTATGACACCCTGTCTCAACAGTCCGGTTTTACCATCCACGATGACGGAGACCTGTTGGAGCTGCTTTCTCAGCTTTCCCACGTAAAAACCGAATATGACAAGGTGGCCGGAGCACTGGAGGAAGTCAAAGCCACTGGATATGGTATTGTCGTCCCCAGCACCGATGAGTTGGTTCTGGAGGAGCCGGAAATCGTTAAGCAGGGAGGACGCTATGGGGTACGCCTGAAGGCTTCGGCTCCTTCCATACACATTGTATGGAACAAAACGAAGATTAGAACCAAAAGGGGCGGACACACAGTGGTGTGTCCGCCTCTTTTATTGATTGGCATATCCCATAAGATATGCATCCACTTCATGAGCTGCGCTGCGCCCTTCCTGAATGGCCCAGACCACCAGAGACTGGCCGCGGCGCATATCCCCGGCGGTGAATACGCCAGGCACGTTGGTCTGATAACTGCCGTCCCGGGTTTTTACGCAGGAACGTGGCGTCAGCTCCAGACCAAAGGCCTCGGGCACATAGGCCTGTGGCCCCAGAAATCCTGCTGCAATCAGGAGCAGCTGACACTCCAACGTTTCCTCGGTACCGGGAACCTGCTGAAGTTTCTTGTCAAGCTGTACGGTTTTGACTGCCTGCAGAGCACCGTTTTCATCGGCAAAAAGTTCCGTCACCGTGGTCTGGTACATCCGTGGATCCCGGCCAAATACGGCGGCGGCCTCCTCCTGTCCATAGTCAGTCTTGCATACCCGGGGCCACTCTGGCCAGGGGTTGTTTTCCTTACGACCCTCCGGAGCTTTTGGCATCATCTCCAGCTGTATCACACCGGCGCACCCATGGCGGATGCAGGTACCTACGCAGTCGTTACCGGTATCACCTCCGCCGACAACGATCACCTGTTTACCCCTGGCAGAGGGGTAGGTACCTTCTGTCAATCCATGATCCAGCAGGCTACGTGTTGTCTCTTTCAAAAAGTCCACAGCAAACCAGACGCCATCCACATCCCGACCAGGAATGGACAGGTCCCTTGGCTGAGCTGCGCCGCAGCACAGCACGACTGCGTCATAATCCCGCAGCAACTCTTCCGGCGCGATATCTCTGCCTACATCTGTACTGGTCCGAAAGACGATTCCTTCAGCGGTCATCCGTTCCAGCCGGCGGAGTACCACGTGCTTTTCCAGTTTCATGTTCGGGATACCGTACATCAGCAATCCGCCAGGCCGGTCTTCCCGTTCAAAAACGGTGACCATGTGTCCACGATGATTGAGCTGGTCGGCACAGGCCAGACCAGATGGGCCGGAGCCAACCACGGCCACTCGTTTCCCGGTGCGGTTCTGTGGAGGGCGGGGGGACATCAGTCCCCGCTCCCAGGCGTCCTCTATGATCCCCAGCTCATTTTCACGTATAGTCACCGGGTCGCCGTGGAGACCACAGGTACAGGCAGCTTCACACAGGGCGGGACACACCCGGCCGGTAAACTCGGGGAAATTATTGGTTTTCAAGAGCCGAGCCAGAGCGTGTTCAAAATGGCCGGTGTAGATCAGGTCATTCCACTCAGGTACCAGGTTATGGAGGGGACAGCCAGACACCATTCCATTGAGTACTGCGCCTGACTGACAGAAGGGAACACCACAGGCCATGCACCGCGCGCCCTGCTGCCGGCGCTCCTCATAGCTCAGTCTGGGATGGAATTCCTGGTAGTGCCGGACACGCTCCAAAGGCGACTGAGTTGGATTGCCTTGACGCGGATATTCCAAAAATCCAGTGGGTTTTCCCATATTATTCCCCTGCCTTTCTGGTGTTGAGATAGAAGGCCTCCACCTGAGCTTCTTCCTTGCTCATACCCTTTTCCTCACAGTGGGCAATAGCCCGGAGCATCCGCTCATAGTCATAAGGGAGGATTTTTTTGAAAAGGGGGAGGACCTCTTCAAAGCGGGACAGGATATCCTTAGCCTTAGGTGAACCGGTGGCATCGGCATGGGCCTGGATTAGGGTGCGAAGCTCAGCGGCGTCATGAGGTTCGGTGACCGGCTCCATGGATACCAGTCCTTTGTTCAAGCGCAGGTAGAGATCCCGGTGCTCATCCAATACATAGGCCACACCGCCGCTCATGCCGGCAGCAAAATTCTTACCTGTGGAGCCCAGGACTACCACCCGGCCGCCAGTCATATATTCGCAGCCATGATCGCCCACGCCTTCCACCACAGCTGTAGCACCGGAATTGCGCACACAGAATCGCTCTCCGGCCACACCATTGAGATAAGCTGTACCGCTGGTGGCGCCATACAAAGCCACATTGCCTACCAGAATGTTTTCTGCCGGGTCGAAGATACTGCCCTCAGGAGGATAGACTACAATCGAGCCTCCGGAGAGCCCCTTGCCCAAATAGTCGTTGGCGTCCCCCTCCAGCTCCAGGGTCAGGCCCTTTGGCAAGAAGGCACCGAAGGATTGGCCGCCACCGCCGGTGCACTTGATTGTAAATGTGTTATCTGGTAGGGAATTGCCATGTATCCGGGTCAGGTCAGAACCCAGAATAGTCCCCAAGGCCCGATCAATACTGGAGACGGCAAGCTCCAGCCGACGCGGCTCGCCCCGTTCCAAGGCAGAGCCCAGCTGCTTCTCCAGAAAACGCAGATCTACCGTTTCTTCCAGTTTGAAGTCGTAGACATCCGCCGGGTCATAGTGGGTCTTGACACCGGGAGTTGCAGCCGGAGTATGCAGTAGGGCGGAGAGATCCACCGAAGCGGCCCGCTCGTTGACAGCAGGGGAGCGGAGAGTGAGCAGATCGGTACGACCCACCAGCTCGTCCACCGTGCGTACGCCCAATTTGGCCATGTGTTCCCGCAGTTCCTGAGCAATGAAGCGCATAAAGTTGACCACATACTCCGGTTTGCCGCAGAAGCGCTTGCGCAGCTCCGGGTTTTGGGTGGCCACACCCACAGGGCAAGTGTCCAGATTGCACACCCGCATCATGACACAGCCCAGAGTTACCAGAGGGGCGGTAGCAAAGCCGAATTCTTCAGCACCCAGCATACAGGCGATAGCCACGTCACGGCCGCTCATCAGTTTTCCGTCGGTCTCCACCACCACACGGGAGCGCAGGCCGTTTTGAATCAGAGTCTGGTGCGCTTCCGCCAGGCCCAGCTCCCAGGGCAGTCCTGCATGGTGGATGGAGGTGCGTGGAGCCGCACCGGTACCGCCGTCATAGCCGGAGATGAGCACCACCTGGGCCCCCGCCTTAGCCACACCAGCGGCAATGGTGCCTACGCCAGCCTCGCTCACCAGCTTGACTGAAATGCGAGCCTTCCGGTTGGCGCATTTTAGATCGTAGATGAGCTGAGACAGGTCCTCGATGGAGTAGATGTCGTGGTGAGGCGGGGGAGAGATGAGCGTGACACCTGGGGTGGCGTGGCGGCATTTAGCGATCCAGGGGTATACTTTGCCGGCGGGCAAGTGGCCGCCCTCACCAGGTTTGGCACCTTGGGCCATTTTGATCTGGATTTCCTTAGCGCTTACCAGATATTCGCTGGTGACGCCGAACCGGCCGGAAGCAACCTGTTTGATGGCAGAGTTCCGGGCAGGATCCTTCAGACGGTCGGGCTCTTCACCGCCTTCGCCGGAGTTGGATTTGCCCCCTAACAGGTTCATGGCTTGAGCCAGACACTCATGAGCTTCCCGGGAGATAGAGCCGTAGCTCATAGCTCCGGTTTTAAAACGTTTGACGATGGAATCCACGCTCTCCACTTGGTCCATGGGGATGGGTTGGGCAGCATACTTCATGTCCAGCAGGCCACGAAGCGTATGGGGACGGGTCTCGTCGTCCACCCGGGCGGTATACTGCTTGAACAGCTCATAGTTCCCTTGGCGGGTGGCCAACTGGAGCAGGTGGATGGTCTGGGGATCATAAAGGTGATCTTCGCCGCCGGCGCGGGCTTTGTGGCGCCCAAGGCTATCCAGTTCCAGATCAGTATCCAGCCCCAGAGGGTCAAAAGCCTTGGCATGATTGCGATCCACCGCGGCGGCCATCTGTTCCAGGCCAATGCCGCCAACCCGGGAGACGGTATTGGTAAAGTATTTGTCAATCACATCCTGACGGATACCTACCGCCTCAAAGATCTGGGCGGACTGGTAGGATTGGAGGGTTGAGATACCCATCTTTGAGGCAATCTTTACAATTCCATGGAGAATAGCGGCATTATAGTCGTTTACCGCCGTATGGAAGTCTTTATCCAATAGACCCTCTTCGATAAGCTCTACAATCGTTTCTTCCGCCAAATATGGGTTCACCGCTCGGGCGCCATAGCCCAATAGGGCAGCAAAGTGGTGTACATCCCGAGGTTCGGCGGATTCCAACAGGATGGAAACAGCGGTGCGTTTCTTCGTTCGGATCAAATGCTGCTCCATGGCGGAGACCGCCAGAAGAGAGGGAATGGCCACATGATTTTCATCCACCCCCCGGTCAGAGAGTACGATCACATTGGCGCCTTCACGCCAAGCCCGGTCTACCGCTACTGCCAGCTGGTCCAGTGCCCGATCCAGAGGAGTGTTGGTATAGTAAAGCAGGGAAACGGTAGCCACATGGAAACCGGGGTGATCCATGGCTTTGATCTTCATCATGTCGGTAGAGGTCAGAATGGGATTATGAATCTGGAGAACCCGACAGTTTTCCGGCTTTTCCTCCAGCAGGTTGCCGTCGTCGCCCACATAGACAGTGGTATCGGTAACAACCTCCTCCCGGATGGCATCCATGGGTGGGTTGGTCACCTGGGCAAAGAGCTGCTGAAAATAGTGGAACAAGGGCCGGTCCTGATTGTCCAGCACAGCCAATGGAATGTCAGCGCCCATGGCAGCGGTTGGCTCGGCCCCAGTACGGGCCATGGGCAGAATGGTGTCGTGTACGTCCTCATAAGTGTAACCGAAGGCCTTTTGCAGTCGGTGGAGCTGTTCTTTGTCGTGGTGTTCCACACGCTTGTTTGGAATAGGCAGGTCAGCCAGGTGGAGCAGGTTGCTGTCCAGCCACTCGCCATAGGGTTGCCGGGCGGCATAGGATTCCTTGAGGTCTCCATCTTCTATGATTTGTCCCTGATTCAGATCCACCAACAGCATACGGCCAGGGCGGAGACGGGATTTTCGCGCAATCTGCTCTGCCGGAAGATCCAGTACCCCCACTTCGGAAGAGAGGATAAGCCGATCATCTGTCGTGACATAATAGCGGGAGGGACGCAGGCCGTTGCGATCCAGCACGGCACCTACTATATCGCCATCGGAGAAGAGAATAGCTGCTGGGCCGTCCCAGGGCTCCATCAGGGTGGCGTAATATTGATATAGGTCACGACGGGTGCGGGAGATCGTCTTGTCGCCCATCCAAGGCTCCGGAATGCAGGCCATCACCGCCAGCGGCAGTTCCATGCCTGCCATCATCAGAAATTCCAGGGTGTTATCCAACATTGCAGAATCCGAACCAGAGGCAGATACCACCGGAAGTACCTTGGACATGTTGTCACCCAGGGCCTGGGAGGACATGGTTTCCTCCCGCGCCAGCATCCGGTCTACATTGCCACGGATGGTGTTGATCTCGCCGTTGTGGGCCATAAGCCGGTTGGGATGGGCACGCTCCCAGGAGGGGTTTGTGTTCGTAGAGAAGCGGGAGTGGACCAGCGCCAAAGCGGACTGGTAATCCGGGCTTTGGAGATCAGGATAGAAGGCCCGCAGCTGATGGACCAGAAACATCCCCTTGTAGACAATGGTGCGGCTGGAGAGGGAGGGAACATAGGTATCCCCGCAGGATTGCTCAAATACCCGGCGGGCCACATAGAGTTTCCGGTCAAAATCCAGACCGGGAGGAGTACCATCCGGACGCTGAACAAACCCTTGTTCAATATACGGCATTTTCTCCCGAGCTCGCTGCCCAAGAATCTCGGGACATACCGGAACCGTTCTCCAGCCAAGAAAGACCATGCCTTCTTTTTCAATCACCAGTTCAAAAAGTTTTTTTGCCTGATTGCGCCGGAGGGAGTCCTGCGGGAAAAAGAACATCCCTACGCCATAATCCCGGGGGCCGGGCAGAGAGAAACCAACTGCCTGGGAGAAAAAGGAGTGGGATACCTGTACCAGAATACCCACGCCATCCCCCGTCTCACCCCGGGCATCCTTTCCGGCTCGGTGCTCCAGCTTCTCCACAATCTTCAGCGCGTCATCTACAGTCTGGTGGCTGGGACGGCCGTGAATATCCACCACAGCCCCAATGCCGCAGGCATCGTGCTCAAAACAGGGCCGATACAGTCCCTGCTGCGCTTGTGTCCTCATGTGTGCATCTCCTCTCCGGATGGTTAATAAAAAAGGCGGCAGCCACGTCCCGGACTGCCGCCGCGAGACCACCTCGTCTCCTGTTATCTTATCCCAATTCTGCTCCGTCCAATACCAACTGAGCAGTCTGGACCAGTTTGGACCTGCTGTCCATACTTGTTTTTTGTAAAAAGCGGTGCGCTTGTTCTTCTGTCATACCATTTCGGTCCATCAGCAACCGTTTCGCTTGCCGGATGACCTCCTCAGCCTCCTGGGACCGGCTGGGGCGCACAAAGCGCTCCAGCCGGTGGCTGATCTGTGTCAACATCCGAACAGATGCCACCAAATCCCCTTTGGATACCGGTGCGGTCAGACGGAAGATATCATCGTTCTGAATTAGTTCCAGTCGATCCTGGGGGGCAAGCACCAGCATGGCACAGAACAGCGGAAGGTCCTCAAACAAATTTTCCGCCGACTGGTCAGACAGTTTATATCCGCATACCACTGTTGTGATATGGAGTTTACGTACCGTCCGGCGCACCTGGTCGGCTGATTTGCAGACAATGCAGGAGATGGCGCCGGAAGCTTCCAGGATCTCCTTGACCCGCCAAAGGCTCTTTTGATTTTCAAAGGCCACGATCACCTGTTCCATTCCAGATTCCCTCCCAACCGCGATGCCGGGCCACCCCGGCTCTTAATAGTTGATGATATACTTGTCGCGCTCCCAGGAGGAGACACGGGTACGGAACTCATCCCATTCCTTTTTCTTGCCTTCAATGTAGTTGGCAGCCACATGTTCGCCCAAAGTGTCCAGGATCAGTTGGTCACTTTCCAACGCGGCAATAGCCTCCTCCAAAGAACCAGGCAGAGAATCAATACCCTTGGCTTTCCGGGTTTCCTGGTCCATAGCAAAGATATTCTCGGTCACCTCAGCAGGAGGGGTCATGCCCTTTTCAATACCGTCCAGACCGGCGGCCAGGCAAACAGCCAACTCCAGGTAGGGGTTGCAGGCGGGGTCGGGGGAACGGAGCTCCACACGGGTAGACTGTCCACGGGCAGCAGGAATTCGGATAAGAGCAGAGCGGTTGGAGGCCGACCAGGCCAGATAGCAGGGAGCCTCATACCCGGGCACCAGGCGCTTGTAGGAGTTAACCAGCGGGTTGGTAACCGCCGCCATGCCCTTCACGTGATGCAGCAGGCCAGCAATAAAGCTGTAGGCCTCCCGGGACAGCCCCTTCTCGCCGTCAGCATCATAGAACACGTTCTTGCCGCCCCGGAAGAGAGACATATTGGTGTGCATACCGGAACCGTTGATGCCAAAGATGGGCTTGGGCATAAACGTGGCGTGCAGGCCATTCTTCTGCGCCAGGGTCTTGACCGCCAGTTTGAAGGTCATGATGTTATCCGCGGTACGAAGAGCCTCGGCATATTTAAAATCGATTTCATGCTGGCCCTGAGCCACCTCGTGGTGACTGGCTTCAATCTCGAATCCCATCTGCTCCAGGGCCATACAGATCTCCCGGCGGGTCCCCTCACCGTGGTCCAGTGGGCCCAGATCAAAGTAACCAGCCTCGTCATTGGTCTTAATGGTGGGCTTACCCTCATCATCGGTCTGGAACAGGAAGAACTCCGCCTCAGGCCCAACATTAAACGCATCATAGCCCATGTCCTGAGCCTTCTTGAGTACCCGCTTCAGGACGTAACGGGGATCGCCCACAAAGGGAGTGCCATCAGGATTGTATACATCGCAGATCAGGCGGGCCACCTTCCCATGACTGGGACGCCAGGGAAATACGGCGAAAGAGTCCAGATCGGGATAGAGATACTGATCAGACTCATCAATACGGACAAAACCTTCGATGGAGGAGCCGTCAAACATAATCTGGTTGTTGACCGCCTTCTCGATCTGAGAAGCGGTGATGGCCACATTTTTCAACTGGCCGAAAATATCTGTAAACTGGAGGCGGATAAATTCAATATCCTCTTCTTTTACCCGGCGAATGATTTCTTCCTTCGTATACGACATTGCAAGCAGCTCCTTTCTGTCCTTCAAACAAAAAAGGACAAAGAGATTCCGGCCAGACTGGCGGGGAACCTCTTTGTCCTCGACTATGGGCGAAAGTATACCCGTTTACCCGCCAAGTGTCAAGAGGTTTTGAGGAAATTAAGCTAATTTCTTTTGCAGAGCAAAAACAAGACTGCATTCTGTATCGCTCATTATGCAAGAATTACAAGAAACTCATGCATATCGAAGCGCGTAATATAGACCTTCGTTGCGTTATTTTGTGGAAAAAACAGACAAATAGCCAGTGGTATGGGGTGCGGGTTTATCCGCAATGCCGAAGTTGCGAATATCGACTTGACATCAGCAGGGAGGAGGACTAAACTCTGAATAAGCAAAGGCGCTGCCGGGATCTTACCGGCGGCGCCTATTTTGCTTGCTGCAGCAGAGAATACCAACCATATATCCGCACAAGGACGTGCCCGCCGGCAGATCACCGGCAGGTACGTCTTTTTGATACGGAGGAGGAGAGAAGCTATGGATTTATCGATTTGGTACCTGATGGGTGCAATTTTGGTCTTTTTCATGCAGTGTGGCTTTGCCATGGTGGAAACCGGTTTTACAAGAGCGAAAAATGCCGGCAATATCATCATGAAGAACCTCATGGACTTCTGCATCGGCACAGCGGTGTTTGTCCTGTTGGGCTATGGCATTATGAATAGTGAAAACTATTTCTTCGGACTGATTGGCATGCCGGAGTATCAGATGTTTACTGATTTTTACGCCTTTGACTGGTCCAACTTTTTCTTCCAGCTGGTGTTCTGCGCCACGGCAGCTACGATTGTATCCGGCGCCATGGCTGAGCGCACCAAGTTTTTGGCTTATTGCATATATTCCGGCGTAATCAGCGCCGTGATTTATCCCATTGAAGCTGGCTGGGTTTGGAATGGTCAGGGCTGGCTGGCCCAGTTGGGCTATGTGGATTTTGCTGGTTCTTCGGTCATCCATATGGTAGGCGGGTTAACTGCACTGGTAGGCGCCTGGATGCTGGGGCCCAGACTGGGCAAATACACCAAGCAGCCGGATGGGAAGATCAAAGTTAATGCGATCCCGGGCCACTCTTTGACCCTTGGGGCATTGGGGTGTTTTATCCTCTGGTTCTGCTGGTATGGGTTTAATGGGGCTGCAGCTTCGGATACGGCTCAGCTGGCTCAAATTTTGGGCAATACCACTTTGGCTCCTGCCGTGGCCACAATATGCTGTATGCTCTTTACTTGGGTACGTAGTGGAAAACCCGATGTGTCCATGTGTCTCAATGCCTCACTGGCTGGTCTGGTTGGTATTACGGCACCCTGTGCTACAGTAGATGCCCTGGGTGCTATTATCATTGGTGCGGTAGATGGTATTTTGGTGGTCCTGGTAGTGGAGCTGCTGGACTTTAAGCTCCATGTGGATGACCCGGTCGGTGCAGTAGCGGTCCACTGCGCCAATGGTATTTGGGGCACGCTGGCCGACGGACTATTCAATACCTCCAGCGGTCTGTTCTATGGCGGCGGTCTGGCCCATCTGTGCATTCAGTGCTTAGGTGTAGTGGTCATCGGTGCTTATACTGTGGTGACTATGTTCATCGTGTTTAAGATTATCGATAAAACCATTGGACTGCGGGTATCTCCAGAGGAGGAGATCATGGGGCTGGATATTACCGAGCATGCACTGGCCTCCGCCTATGCTGACTTCCTGCCTGCCGCACCCGGTACTATCGGTGAAGAATGTGGCACATCGGTCGACCTTACGCATCTGACGCCGGTGGTGCTGGACGACAGCCATTCGATTAAGCACACCGAAAGCGGCATGACCAAGATCAGCATTATCTGCCGGGAAGAACGTTTCTCGGTCCTGCGAGATGCTATGGCGTCTATTGGTGTAACCGGCATGACCGTCAGCCGTGTAATGGGCTGCGGCGCCCAGATGGGTAAAGTGGGGCAGTACCGCGGAGTAAAAATGAGCATGCATTTGCTGCCCAAGCTGCAGGTGGATATCGTGGTGGCAAAAGTAGATCCAGCTCTGGTAGTGGCTGCTGCAGAACGGGCATTGTGCACTGGTACCCAGGGAGATGGCAAGATCTTTGTCTGTCCTGTGGAACATGCGGTGAAGATTCGCACCGGCGAGTTGGATTATGACGCCCTTCAGGATGACAACTGAAGGTTCTCTTGACAAAACTGCGGCAGGCGCTTATAATGGCGGGGTCAGCAGTAAAGGCGCTGTGGCATTGGGCCACAGCGCCTTTTTTCTGTTTTTAATCCGGTTCAGGGAGGAATCATTATGCCTATCCATGAGGAATGTGGTATATTCGGAATTTATGATCCGCAGGGCAACTGTGCCCGTACTGTTTATTATGGCCTGTACGCTCTTCAACATCGGGGACAGGAATCCTGCGGGATTGCAGCAATCAACAATCGTGAACTCTCTTTTCACAAGGATGTAGGCCTGGTGGGTGAGGTCTTTGACCCGGAAACGCTGAACCGGCTCAATGGCACCATGGCGGTGGGCCATGTGCGGTATGCCACTACCGGCGGTACTCAGAGAGAAAACGCACAGCCGCTCACACTCAATTATGTAAAAGGCACACTTGCGGTAGCGCACAACGGAAATTTGGTCAATACCAAGCAGCTGCGTACCACGTTTGAATATCGAGGGGCTATTTTTCAGACTACCACGGATTCTGAGCTCATTGCCTATGCCATCGCTCAGGAGCGTCTGCGCTGTGATTCAGTGGAGGAGGCAGTCTGTCAAGCGGTGAAGGGCCTGCGCGGGGCTTACTCTTTGTTGGTCATGTCTCCGCAGAAGCTTATCGCAGTCCGTGACCCCTGGGGATTCCGCCCATTGTGCATGGGACGTAGGGGAGACGCCGTAATATTTGCTTCGGAGAGCTGTGCGCTTAACGCAGTGGGTGCGCAGTTTGAACGGGAAGTGGAGCCCGGTGAAATCGTAGTTGTGGAAGGGGGAACCGTTACCTCTATTCGTGAAAACTGCGAAAGCGCCACCAGCCATATGTGTATTTTTGAATACATCTATTTTGCGCGACCTGACTCGGTGATCTGTGGTCAATCCGTCCATGAAGCCAGACGCCGTGCTGGTCGCCTGCTAGCTAAGGCCTATCCAGTAGAAGCAGACGTAGTTATCGGTGTGCCTGATTCCGGACTGGACGCCGCCATGGGATATGCCGAGGAGGCTGGGATCCCTTATGGTATAGGGCTGATAAAAAACAGGTACATCGGCCGCACGTTTATCACACCAGGCCAGCAGAGCCGGGAACAGGCAGTACGCATCAAACTTGGGCCATTGAAAAGCTGTGTGGACGGCAAACGGGTTATTATGATTGACGACTCTATCGTCCGCGGCACGACATCCAGGCAGATCGTCTCATTGCTAAGAGAGGCCGGAGCGTGTGAGGTACATATGCGTTCTTCTGCGCCGCCTTTCATTGCTCCCTGTTTCTTCGGAACCGATATTCCGGATAAAGAAAATCTGATTGCCTGCCGCTATTCTGTGGAAGAGATCCGAGAGCTGATCGGTGCGGACAGTCTCGGCTTTTTGAGTCTGGAGGATCTGCACAAAATCGCGCCAGACGCCACCTGTGGCTTTTGCGATGGATGCTTTACCGGTCGCTATCCTATCAGCGTATAAGCGTCATAATACATCTTGCGGTTCCATACACTCTGTTCAGGGAGTGTGACCGCAATGGATAATTCCGTCAAAGCTATGATTCCCTTGAAACGTGAGATCATGTTACAGATCAACGAGCGCCTTTACCTGCAAAAAAAAATCTCACTGGATCAATATCAGCACGCAAAACAACAAATCTTGATTTGGAATGCACATAACCGTACATAACGCAAAGGACAAGATCTCACCTATGGGATCTTGTCCTTTCTATATAAATATGGTATAATTTTTTAAAAGATAGGGGTGGATATGTATGAATCAAAGAAAAAAGATTCTGCTGTTTCCCGCTATTCTCTTATTGATAGTCTTCTTTCTTCTATTCTATCAACATCAGAATAGATTTGAAGCTAAGGTTGTACAACGTGTCCCCTCTGGTTTTATACAAATCGATGAATTGACGGAAAACTTTGAGGGGGATCGGCAATATGTTTTTTGGGAAAGTCAGGTTGCTATATTAGATACAAGTGGGGAATGCGTTTATCAGACCAGTGTAAAAAACGACCACTTTATTGTGAAATACAAAGGAGATTACTATATCAACCAAGATATGCTGATGTAGATAACACTGTGGAAGCGTTCGTCTGCACCCGATTACAGGGTGCAGACGATTTTTTTAGCATGGATAAGCTCTCCCTGTATTATGATAACAGTGTATGAAACAAAGAAAAGAGGTGCATCATGGATCTCTACGAAATGCGTAGTGCCCTAAACCAGGGAAAAAGCATCTATGACTTGAACCTGCGCGTAACTTTTTATGCCCGTGTATCCACTGAAAAGGAAGAGCAGCTTCATTCCCTGGCTGCTCAGGTCCAGTATTATACGGATTATATTATCAAATGCCCTTCCTGGACCCTGGTGGACGGCTATGTGGACGAGGGCATCAGCGGCACCAGTGCCGGAAAACGCGAGAGCTTTCTGAAGATGGTGGGAGATGCAAAACACGGAAAGTTTGATTTTATTGTCACCAAGGAGATCTCCCGCTTTTCCCGCAACACTCTGGACAGCATCCGCTATACCCAGGAATTGCTGCAATGCGGGGTAGGAGTACTATTCCAGTCAGACAACATTAACACTCTGATGCCAGATGCAGAATTGCGCCTGACCATCATGTCTTCCATTGCCCAAGACGAAGTGCGGAAAATTTCCGAGCGGGTAAAATTTGGCTTTCGGCGAGCCATTGAATCCGGTGTCGTGCTGGGCAACAGTAAGATCTGGGGATATGAAAAGCAGGATGGAAAACTGGTAATCCAGGAACAGGAAGCGGAACTGGTGCGTCTGATATTCGATCTTTATGCCAACCGTCAGATGGGTATCCGTGCCATTGCGGGACATCTGACTGACCTGGGGTATCAGAATACCAGAGGACGCCCCTTTTCCTTCAGTACCATCCGCGGAATTTTATCTAACCCAAAGTACAAAGGCTATTACTGCGGGGGAAAAAGCTGTAAGTATGATTATAAGCTCAGCCAGCGCAAATATCTGGAGCCAGCAGATTGGGTCATGTATAAAGATGAGCAATCTGTTCCACCCATTGTATCAGAAGAATTGTGGGACAGAGCCAACCAATTGCTGAGCGCACGCGCACAAGCCAGGCGCTCTCCCGAACATAGTGGTTACCAAAACAGATACCCATACAGCGGGAAAATCATTTGCGCCAGACATCATATACCTTATTATCATGCAGTCCGGTCTTCCAAATCTGGCAGCCGGGAACTCTGGCAGTGTCAGGAGTATGCGCGAAAGGGGAGAAGCGGCTGCACCTCGCCTGCTTTATACACTTCAGAGCTAGATGATATAATTCGTCAAACATTAGATGCCCTCCCTCTGTCCAAGGCCGAACTGGCTATGGAATTGATGCAGATTTATGCCAGCACAGACCATAGTGCCAAACGAAATGCCAGTATCGCCAAATGCAAAGCCGCAATGGATGTGCTCCACCGTCGTAAAGATAGACTTCTGGACCTGAATATAGAGGGACGGATTTCCGATCAGGAATTTGCTTTACGTAATGAGCGTTTCAATCAGGAAATTGAGGCATGGAGCGCACAGCAGAGCGCACTGGAAGAATCGAGCTGCCTGGAGAGTGACGTGCTGTCTGGGGATGCACTGCAACAGGCTATCCTGTACGAGATGGACTTTGCCCATGGATTTGAAGCTGGTGTGCTTTTTGAACTCCTGGACCGGATTGAAGTCTCTCCAGCTCAGTCCCCCTATGTTGCTTGTGCCAAAGTGATGGTAAAGCCAGTCCACCAGAGCCAGGAATATCTGGTCCGACGTAGATCAGGTAAATCTTCCGTTTGTTCCATACAATACATATGATACGGGCAGATATCGAGACCGAGGTATCTCCTATTGTAGGCAATGAGAAACAGTCGGAAGAGATGGTCAATTTCCTGTTGCAGGAGTTTGAAGGGGATACCAAAGCCATTTGGCAATCCAACATTTTTGGTAAGTCGTTCCATGAACTGGTCAGCGAGGATCTCAACGGTAAGTTAAAACGCATGCCGGAAGATGCCAGAGCTAAGCTTCAGGAAACTTTGCAGCGCATCATCAACGAAGGCTCAGGCGGACTGATCTGTATTATTTTGTAAGCACGAAAGAAATCGAAATATCTATTGAAAAAATATGGGGAATAGGATATACTACCAATATCCTAGATATTTGGAGGTATTCCCCCATGGCTCAGATTACAAAAGACACTATCATCGGCGATATTCTGGACATCGCTCCGGAAACGGCCCCTCTGTTTCTGTCCATTGGTATGCACTGCCTGGGTTGCCCGTCTTCCCGCGGTGAGACGGTGGAGCAGGCCTGCATGGTCCACGGTGTGGATGTAAACGACCTGCTGGCTAAGCTTAATGCCAGCATCGGCGTTGCAGAGTAAGTAATCAGCAAAAAGGGCGGCCCGTGGCCGCCCTTTTTTGTTTAAAGAGGTGACAGAATATGAAGCCGATCGCGCTAACCCCTCGTTTGCTGGCCGTGGCGGAGCTAGTGTCCGCTGGTACACGCTTTGCAGATATTGGCACGGATCACGCCTATCTTCCGGTATGGCTACTACAGCACGGAGTGATTGACCATGCTCTGGTCACAGACTTACGTCAGGGACCACTGGAGCGGGCTCGGATGACCGCCGAAAAATACGGACAAACACAGCATATGGACTTTCGTTTGTGTGACGGTCTGGAGGCGGTTCACCCATATGAAGCCGAGACTATCGCGATTGCCGGCATGGGCGGAGAAACCATAGCATCCATTCTTTCCGCCGCACCCTGGACCAAAGCACAGTCCTGCCAGTTGTTGCTACAGCCCATGAGCGCACAGCCTGAGTTGCGCCGCTGGTTACAGAAAAACAGCTATACGATCGAGCGGGAAATTCTTGTACGGGAAGGCCGCACAATCTACACCATATTTCTCGTCTGTCCCGGTCCAATGCCGGAACTGACCGCCGGAGAACTTTGGGCTGGCCGGCAGCAAAGCGGTGAGGCGTCCCCTCTACGTATGGAATATCTAACGCGCCTTCTGAAACAGGTGGAGCACGCAGTCTCTGGACTTCAGAAATCTAGCCGCTCTGAGGATGCTCAGAGGCTGGCAGAATTGGAACAAGTCTATCTGGATCTGCAAAGGATGAAAAAGGAGTGAACAATATGGCAACTGTACGAGAAATCTATGCATACCTGGACGGACAAGCTCCGTTTTCTCTGCAGCTCGGCTTTGACAATGCCGGATTTCTAGTAGGCAGGGGAGACCGGGCCGTAACAACTCTTTTGGTCTCGTTGGACATTACTGAAGAAGTCGTAGCAGAGGCAGTTGAGATTGGAGCACAACTGATCGTTTCCCATCACCCGGTTTTATTCCACCCGGCAAAGTCTATCACCGATCGCGATCCAAACGGCCGCATTTTGCTGGCCTTGACCGAGCAAAAGATTGCTGCTATCTGTGCTCACACCAACTTGGATGCTGTCTTTGGTGGGGTCAACGATGCTTTGGCTCAAAAGTTGGGTCTTATACAGGTGGAACAACTCAAACAGGACGGTGTAGATACTTCAGGGCGCCCCTATGGCATCGGCCGCGTAGGAAACACCAGTGGAGCACCCATGTACGCCCCGGCCTTTGCAGCGTTTGTAAAGCAAACTCTGGGTGCCAATGGAGTACGCTATGTGGACGTCCGCCGTCCGGTACGGCGGGTAGCGGTTGGTGGAGGCGCCTGTGCAGACATGTTGCAGGATGCCCTAGCTATGGGATGTGATACGTTTGTCACTTCCGATGTGAAATATAATGGATTCCTGGATGCCAAAGCGCTCGGTGTCAATCTGATCGATGCAGGCCACTATCCAACAGAGCAGGTTGTAGTCCCAGTCCTGGCCAAATGGCTGTCCGCCGGTTTCCCCACGGTTACAGTCGCCACCACACAGCGGCACAAAGAAGTCTTTTCTTATCTCTGAGGGGTTGTCAAGCTCGGCCAAAAGTGATAAACTATTTCCGCTGATTTTCGACTAAGGAAGGGAACGAGAAGTATGTCAGGACATTCCAAGTGGCATAATATCCAGAAAACGAAGGGCGCCGCCGACGCCAAGCGTTCTCAGATGTTTACCAAAATTGCCCGCGAAATGATTGTGGCTGTCAAAACTGGCGGCAGCGGGGACCCCAATAACAATTCCCGTCTTGCAACTGTCATCGCCAAGGCGAAGGCCGCAAATATGCCCAACGACAATATCAAGCGCACCATTGACAAGGCGCTTGGTTCGGGCAATACCGACAGCTATGAAAATGTTGTATATGAAGGATATGGTCCCTCCGGCGTTGCTGTTATTGTTGATGCTCTGACTGATAACCGCAATCGTACCGCCCCTGAGGTTCGGCATTTGCTGGATAAATACGGTAAAGGTTTGGGCGCCACCGGATGTGTCTCCTGGTCTTTCGACCGTAAAGGCGTTATCATCATTGAGAAAGAGGATCTCGATGAAGACGTCGTAATGATGGATGCTCTGGACGCCGGTGCTGACGACATGCAGGTAGAGGATGAGGTATTTGAGGTCTATACCGATCCCGATGCATTCGGTACAGTGCTGGCCGCTATGGAAGAGAAGGGCTATACTTTTGTCCAGGCCGCCGTGGAGATGGTGCCTCAGAACTATGTCAAGCTGGAAAACGAAGACGACATCAAGAACATGGAAAAGCTCATTGACCTTTTGGAGGACAATGACGACGTTCAGAACGTTTGGCACAACTGGGACCAGGGCTAATTAAAGAAAAGGCGTTCATCCAACCGGCAGAGAACCGGTTGGATGAACGCCTTTTTTGAGGTTACGTCCGGTCAAACGCCGGATTTGTAAAATAGACATTTTTTTGATCCATTTTTTCCTTTGCCAAACGCACCGCTTCACCGAAACGTACAGGATAGAGCGTCTTTCAGATGCGCCACTTGATCTGGATGCAATTCTGTGTAACGCAGATTGTCTCGATCAATAGCTCGACAACACGCCGCTTATCTGAAAAACTCAGTTGATTCCAATCGGCAGGGCAGACACAGTCCTTCTGGTCGTCTCTGCGGGAAAATGTAGTATGGATCCGCTTTTGAAGGGCCGCTTTTTGCTGATCAAGCCGACTGATACGCTGATGAATATAGCGATACATCAGCTCATCCGCGCTGGTAAGCCGTTCCAAAAGAGCCGCAATTTCCTGCTCTACCTTTTTTAATGCAATAGTAGTTTCTGTAAAGATAGGATCTGATCTCATATCCATCGACTGTCGGAGCGACTGAAGTCCTGACAGCTTTTCTAACAGCGCCTCGCGCACCACATCTTCTAGCACTTCCGTATATATGGTACCCGGCCCAGGACATGCTTTAGAGTCCATTCTATGGGAACAGAGTAGATAGCGGTTACGTGTATCGTTATAGTGTTTGTCCACTAGGGCATACCCACACAGTCCACATTTGATTTTTCCTGCCAACCAGGTATTTTTTGCCTTCTGGCGTGGTGCTGCTTTGTTGCCTGCTTGTCTCTTCTGCTGACACTTTAGCCACAATTCGGCTGGTATTAGCCCCTGATGCGGAGCTAATACCAGATATCCCTGTGTATCTGTCTCTGCACCTTTCCCGATCTCCCTACGCCCTTTATAGTAATAACAGCCATTGGTACCGACGAAATCAGAAGGGGGATTTATAATCTGTACACCCTGCTGCTGGAAAAAATGGTATATGGATACATCCGCTTTAACATAAACCGGGCTGCGCAGCATCTCTGCTAATCTAGTGCGTCCCCATGGCTTTCCACGTTTCGTAAGTGCCTGCCCGTTCAGATATTTTGCAATATCACCACAGGAATATTCCGGCTCAGAATAGAGTTCATAAATCTGTCTGATCTGTTCCGCCTCCTCTGGAATGGGCTCATACATAGCTGTTTTAATATGATCAAGGACGGTCGGTACCAGACGATAGCCATAAGGAATCCTTCCCCCCATGTAAAACCGTTTCCGGCTACGTGTAAAATAGGCGTCCGCCACTCTTTTCTGTATGGTCTCCCGTTCCAGCTGCGCAAATACAACACATATGTTCAGCATGGCCCGTCCCATAGGCGATGCAGTATCAAACTTTTCTGT
This sequence comes from Flavonifractor hominis, assembly GCF_040095835.1. Lineage (NCBI taxonomy): Bacteria > Bacillati > Bacillota > Clostridia > Eubacteriales > Oscillospiraceae > Flavonifractor > Flavonifractor hominis. Next base: position 245,374 of record NZ_JBBMFT010000001.1, on the reverse strand, counting down.
GGTAGAAACAAACTCTACATGGTACTGGCCAAAAATCTCCATCATAGATGCAAAATCCAGAATCGAACGACTAATCCGGTCTAGTTTGTAGACAATGACTCTGCAAATTTGGCCGGCTTTCATGTCTTCCATCATCTGTTGGAACCCTGGCCGCTGTATATTTTTTCCGCTATATCCACGATCTATATAGGTTCGATAAGCACCACCCTTTGTCTCATATTTGCAAAAGTCAATTTGACTCTCGATGGATATACTATCTGATCGTTCCACTGACTGTCTGGCGTAAATAGCATCCACAGGGCATAATTCATTCATATCGAGCAAATACCTCAGCTAAATTCGCTTTAATGCTGCGGCATCGCTCTGCATATTCCTGTTCCGCTAAGAGTGGAATCTTATGCTCTACAATCACTTTATGATGCTTTCCAAGCACTGTGTAAGTTTTGCTCGTATATTCAGGCATCAAAGACATTTTATACTCCTCCTTTCAAAATATCTTTAATACACCCTATGTTTCCGGCGTGCCCAACAGAAGTAAAAAAGTTTTCTCCTACCCATTGACAAGTATATTAGTAGGATATATAATGTGCTACCGCAAGGCAAAGGTTACAATTAAAAGTAAATTTTATAGATGGAGAAAGAAAATGAAACCGAAATTCAGAACAATACCAGTTGCGCTGACCTCTTTGGCACTGATTGGTCAACTCTGTATTCCGAGTGCAGCTCTGGAACGTATCCAGCCCGAACCTCCGCAGGGAGACGTTACAATCACAAGTGTCTTCCCGGACCGTGAATTTCAGGCGTGGCTCCTGGACAGCAAAAATATCAACGGATTTGGTGCAGACGGCATCTTAACCGAAGAAGAGCGTCAAAATATTACTGAGCTAAATCTGTCCGGACTTGGTCTGACCAGTTTGACAGGTCTGTCTGCATTTCCCAATCTTGAAACTCTGAATTGCAGCAACAACAATCTGACGGAGCTGGATCTGTCTGGCAATCCGTCCCTGACCCGCCTGTACTGCTCCTACAATCAGCTGGCTCAGCTGGATTTGTCAAAGAATTCTGAACTGATGTATTTGAGCTGTAGTTATAACCGTATGAAGCAATTGGATCTTACGGGCCATGACAAACTTATTGCTCTCAACTGCGAAATGAATCAGCTTACCAGTCTGAATTTGTCCGGATGTACACAGCTGTTGTCTCTATATTGTCGAAACAATTTACTTACTGAGCTGGATCTCACTGACAATAGTAAGTTGGAGTTTATCGAAACGTTCAGCAACTCTTTGACGTCTATTGATGTACGTCATTTGCAGCAGCTGCGCTTTCTGCATATTGATCATAACAAGCTGACGGAACTGGATATGAGCCAGAATACCAATCTGGAGGGCGGCGGTTTTGTTGCCAGAAATAACTTTGTGGAAAAGATTTTTCTTCCCACACAGCCCGGGCTGACCATTTATCTGGACGACTACGGCGAACAAGACCCCATTAACGGCTACGATCAGGTTGCCTGGTATCTGGATCCATCTTTTACAGAGCCTGCCCCGGAAACAATGGAAGCCCAAGGGCAAACTCTATATAGCCAGCGCATTCCAAACCGCTATACAATCTATTTCTCTGCTAATGGGGGTACCGGTTCCATGCCCGGCATCTCAGCTACATGGGATAGCCCCGTTCAGCTGCCCACCAATACGTTTCGTCGGTATGGCTATACCTTTGTTCAGTGGAGCAGCCTGCCCAATGAGGATTACCTGACCCATCAGGATGAGGAAGAAGTCAGCAATCTGGCTGGTAAAACCACCGACGGTGATCGTATTACACTGTATGCCCGCTGGGCTCCCAACCGATACACTATACAGCTCGATCCCAACGGGGGAGAGGGAGAAGTAAAAACGATCGAAGCCACCTACACACAGTACTTGAATCTTCCCGCTAACGATTTTACCAAAGACGGAAAAGAATTTGCCGGTTGGGCAACCACCCAGAATGGGTACGTTCGTTATCTGGACCAAGCACAGGTTCAGGGCCTTACCGCGCAGGCCGATGGTGTCGTTACATTGTACGCTGTCTGGAAAACTCCTATCAGTGAGCTTCAAAAGCCTTATCTGGAGGAGTTGGAAACTGCTTTTGGTGGATATGAATCGTCCGAATACACCACTCAGGACTGGAATGCACTGGCTGACGCTTACGCTGAAGCTGCAAAGAACATCCGAGCCGCTGAGAATACCAGTTCTATGAGCTCGGCTATGAATGCAGGAATTGAAGCAATGAAGGAAATTCCCAAGATACAGCAGCGTGTAGGCGATGTTACCTCCGCTTGGGAATCGTCAAACGCTCAGGCGTTGTCTTTCCTGCATACTAAGGATCTGAGCGAAGCCAACGCCCAACAGGCAAATGATGCGGCAACGACTGCTTTAAAAACTCTGGAACAGGAACAGCTTGGAGCATTTTGCCCACTGGAAAATCCGGAGGACAAGAGTCTGGTCGTAGGCCAGGCCAGTGTAGAGCTGCAGTCCGTTAGCGATGAGCTGATGAATCTGCAACAGGCTGCGCATTGGCTCGCAGCACTGGATGGCCTCAGCACCCGCACCATGACAGAAGTTCAAGAGGAGCATCTGAGCGACTATCAGAATGCTATTTCCCATTACAACACCTTGGAGTCGAGCATAACGGATTATATAAGCCCGAGTGTACTTCAGGGTCTGCAGGAGCGCTATGAACTGGCAGGGCAGAAAAAGAGCGATATTTTGGCCCTCCAGAATGCATATGATGCACTGGATAAAGAGGAGTACTCTGCCACAGGTCGTGACTCTTTGAAGCAAGAGTTGAACAAAGGTCTGGCCGCAGTCCGCAGTGCTGCCTCGGTAGATCAGGCAGAGCAGGCCCGAAAAACTGCTCTGGAACGTATAAATCAGGTTCCCAAGGCAGATCAGGAGCCAACCACACCGCCTTCTGGTGGTGACGGCGGTAGCACCGGCGGTGGCAGCACCGGTGGCGGAAGCACCGGTGGCGGAAGTACCGGTGGCGGAAGCACCGGCGGCGGCAGCACCGGTGGCGGAAGCACCGGTGGCGGAAGCACCGGCGGCGGAGGTACCATCTCTCCCGAAATTCCCTCAAATAATACAACATCCACGATTAAAGACGAAACGACCGGTGCATATGCCACAGTCACCACAACCAAGGATGGGCACGTAAGCGCTGATGTAACTGTACCGGATGGCATCTCCCATACCGTTATTCGCATTCCGTATTCCGGAAGTGCAGGAACCGTAGCCGTACAGGTCATGGAGGATGGGACCAAACGCACTGTCTTGAATTCGTTCTATCAGGCTGGCATGTTTACCGTGCGGCTGGAACAGTCTGCGCATATTGAGCTCGTGGACGCCAGCAAACAGTTCTCTGATGTTATGGCAGAAGATTGGTATTCTGACTCGGTCCAGTTTGTGGCTAGCCGTGAGCTTTTCTCTGGTATTGGCAAGAATACTTTTGCCCCTGATATGCCCATGGACCGTGCAATGCTTGTCACTGTGCTTTACCGTATGGAGGGTTGTCCTGTCGTTTCTCAAGGCTCTCATTTCCAGGACGTTCCAGATGATATTTGGTATAGTCAGGCAACCATTTGGGCTGCAGAGCAGGGAATCGTCAGCGGTACAGGCACTGGTGTGTTTACACCGGATGCGCCTATAACCCGGGAGAGTCTTGCTGTGATGCTCTATCGCAGTGTTGGCAGTCCTGCACCCACTGCCGAAGAGCAAGAGGCATTGACCCGCTTCCAGGATGGTGCTCAGATCTCCGCCTGGGCTCAGGATGCCATGGCATGGGCTGTTGCTCATGGAATTCTCAACGGAGATACTCAGGGGAACTTGATGCCTAACGGCAACAGCACCAGAGCCGAAGTAGCCACTATGCTGACCCGTTTTATCACTTGGAATACTACTACTAACTAATTGTTTAACCTTACAAAACGGCATGCCGCAAGTTTCCCTGCGGCATGCCGTTTTGTATCCTGTACGGTTTGCTTCGCCAAAGCGCTGGAAATGGACAATCTCACGCTCTCGCAAAAAGCGAATAACATCTGTGACATCCGGGTCATCACTTAAGCGCAAAATATTGTCATATGTCACGCGTGCTTTTTGCTCTGCTGCCATATCTTCCGTCAAATCTGCAATTACGTCGCCCTTTACTCCAATCCCGGCAGCATTCCAGGGCGCGCCAGACGCTGCAGTAGGATAAATTCCTGTAGTATGATCCACAAAATAAGGAGCAAAACCGCTGTCGCAAATCTGTTTTTCTGTCAGGTTGCGGGTAAGTTGATGCACAATTGCACCAATCATCTCCAGATGGCCCAGCTCTTCTGTGCCAATATCAGTTAACAGGCCTTTAAGTTCAGGATAAGGCATTGCATATCGTTGACTCAAATAACGCAGAGAAGCTCCAAGTTCACCATCTGGTCCACCATACTGACTGATAATAAAAGAGGCCAGTTTAGGATTGGTACGGGTAATCCTTACAGGATATTGCAGCTTTTTTTCATAAAGGAACATTAACGCCCACCTTCTTTCTGGATATTCCAGGGCCATGGGTCGCTTAGCCAGGCAGCCCAAGTTTTTGCTGCCGCAGTGGCAGACTGCGTAATTGGGCCATGGTTTGCCTCATAGGTGGCACGCGCCTGCTTTTCCATGGACGCATATTGCTTATATAACTCAAATGCCTCGCTGTCTTCCTGATGTGTGTCCAGGTAAAGCCCTAGTTCCAGCAGGACAAATTCAAGAGCCTGCAGTTCTGCCAATTCTCCACCGAGTGCCTGGACTGTCTCATCCTTGATGCGGAAGGGAAGATTCAGCCCCGGAAAAAGCGTGCCGTTACTCAGCGCATCCTGTTGCGAATAGCGCTTGGAACCAGTTTGCTGAAAAGGAACATAGGGAACCGCTAGTGGGGCACATTCCGGCAATGTACCGCAGTTATCACCGCAAGTGCTGGGACGGTCTGTGTCAGGATACAAGTACATCTCCTCCTAGCATAGATGGATGGAATGAAGAGATCGCTCTTCATTCCATCCTATGCAGAGGGGAGAAAAGCGAAACCGCCCGCATCGGCCCGGAACAGGGCGATGGGGCGGCTATTATAGGGAAAAAGATAATACATGGTGGAAAACGATAAAATTAGCTTGTCAATCAATCCAATTTTACTTTTGCTACAATAACACGCACCGGCTTTACGCCGTTATAGGCCAAGCGCGGCGCATGGAGATCCTGAGGCCATACAATGTAGAAGGTACCAGGAGAAATCGTCAACGTATCCCATTGCGCAGTGAAAAACTGAATGTCTTTCGTGGCATCGTAATCGGCAGCAGGGACCACAGCAGAGTCTGCCGCGGTATACCCCAAAGCTTCTTCACCGGAAACCAGGAACTGAATATCTGCATAGTTCTGGTGGCCTTCCAGCTGGGCATTAGATGCGGGCTTGGTCTCCACATCAAAGCGAGTTGCGTATACATTTTCGCCATCAATACTTACCCGCTGTCCAGGAACTAGGGTATCCGGGTCAATTTGTGCCAGCCACTCCAACGCTGTTTGAAAGCGTGGGCCAAGACCATAGTAGAGAGATGCTCGCTCAATCCTATCCAATACCATTATGGTTCGCCTCCTTATCCTGATAGTCCTTATGGTAACCCGTATACACACAAAAGGCAACCATTATCTCAAAAAATATGATATACTAATCAATAGGGATACCTCATAATCTGTGCAGGTAAGGAGGTGTCTTTTCATGGTACAAAAATCAGGTGGTATAGTCTTGTTGGCCATCTTTGTAATCGGAACTATCTGCTGTCTGATTAGTACCCCTCAAACAATAGTACCTGTATTTTCTTCTGTGCGTAGCCGCGGCAATACATTAGTAATTGATGCCGGACACGGTGGGGAAGACGGGGGAGCCGTGTCACATTCCGGAGTCCCTGAAAGTAGTATTAATCTTGCTATTTCTTTGAAATTGGATCAGCTTCTCGGCTTTTACGGTGAAGTACCTGTCTTACTTCGTTGGGATGACCGCTCACTCCATGACAGTAGTGCCAATACACTGCACGAAAAAAAGGTATCTGATCTGCACAATCGTGTAGAACTGGTCAATTCTATTGAACAGGCCGTACTGCTCAGCATCCATCAAAACACATACCCAGAGAGTAAATATCATGGCGCTCAGGTTTTTTACGGAAAAAAAGAAGGCAGTGATTCATTCGCCTCGCTTACTCAGACTATTCTGTGTAAGACTCTAGACCCGTCAAACACCAGGCAGGCAAAGCCTATTCCTGAATCTGTTTATTTGATGAAACACGTCACATGTACTGCTATTTTAGTGGAGTGTGGTTTCTTATCAAACCCTGAAGAGGATCTGCTCCTACAAACAGAGGACTACCAAAAGAAACTTGCATCTGCTCTGGCTGCATCATGGATACAGTATCTTTGTAGCAACGGAGGGGGAGAGGCAAATTAGAGAAATGAGAAGGAGTGACCCAAGCGTTGAAATCCAAAACTCTTTTTTATTGTACAGAATGCGGAAATGAACTACCAAAATGGGCCGGTCAATGCCCGGTCTGTAAAGCATGGAATACCATCGTGGAGCAGCCCTCAGAAGCGAAAAAGAAGGGAATTCAAAATTTATCAAACAGTAGCATTATAAGAAAAGGAAATGGGAATCGTCCCAGTCCCATTCAGGAGGTAGAAACCACACAAGAGCTGCGGTTTGAAACCGGCATGAGCGAACTGGACCGAGTCCTGGGCGGGGGAGCGGTAAAAGGTTCCCTGGTACTAGTAGGCGGAGCTCCTGGTATTGGAAAATCAACACTGATGCTTCAGATTTGTGATCATCTGTGCCGTTTTGCAAAAGTATTATACGTTTCTGGAGAGGAATCCGAACGGCAGATCAAACTGCGCGCAGAGCGTTTGCAGGTACGCGGTGATGGTATGTATCTATTGGCGGAAACCAATCTAGAAGATGTGATTGAGTCCGTCAATGAGCTCCATCCCGATATCCTGATCGTAGACTCGATACAGACACTTTACAATGGTGATCTTAGCACCGCACCCGGCAGCATTGGTCAGGTCAAAGATTGTACCATGGCTCTTATGCAGCTGGCCAAGGGACAGGGGATTACGATTTTCGTCATCGGCCATGTCAATAAAGAAGGCTCCATTGCCGGACCAAAGGTATTGGAACATATGGTAGACTGTGTGCTCTATTTTGAAGGAGAACAACAGAACTCTTATCGTATTCTCCGTGCAGCCAAAAACCGTTTCGGTGCTACTAATGAGATTGGTGTATTTGAAATGGGGGATAGTGGACTGAGTGAAGTACCCAATCCATCTGAAATGCTCCTGTCCGGCCGTCCACAGGATACACCCGGTACCTGTGTTACCTGTGTAATGGAGGGTATCCGCCCGGTTTTGGCAGAAGTACAAGCTTTGTTGGCCCCCACCAGCTTTAATGTGCCACGCCGAACAGCAAATGGCTTTGATTTCAATCGAACCAATCTTTTACTCGCAGTATTGGAAAAGCGCGGCGGGTTGATGGTCAGCTCCTGCGATGCTTATATCAATGTAATTGGCGGTCTGTTTCTGGATGAACCGGCTGCTGACCTAGCAATGATCATTGCGCTGGCCTCTAGTTTTCGAGATAAACCTGTACCAGGTAATCTGGCAGCTATCGGTGAAGTGGGTTTGACTGGTGAACTTCGTTCCGTCAACGCACTGAGTCAAAGACTCAGCGAAGTACGGAGACTTGGTTTTACTAAGTGTTTGATTCCAGCACGGACAGGCGGAAAGCTTGATCCTCCACATGGTCTACAACTTATCCAAGTACATAACATCCGTGAGGCGCTGGCCACCATTGTTTGAATCGGTCGACCTTCTCGGGATAAAGTTAACACAAGGAGATTGCTTATCCGGAAAACCACAGGATGCTGCGCGCTCTAACGTGCAGCATCCATCTTGCTGATAAACGCAATTACTGGTACAGGCAATCAGACTCATAAAAACTTCAACTCCATTTACGAAAGGGGGTGCACCTCCAACTCAACAAAATAAAAATTTTGTTGAGTTGGAGGTAGGGTCTTGAACCAAAATGACTATCGATTGACCGCCCCCGCTGTGTTGCGGGATTTTCTGGTCTATCACGAAACTATCCAAGGTCATTCAAAGAAAACAGTCGATGAGTATTATCTGGACTTGCGAAACTTCTTTCGGTTTATTAAACTGGAAAAAGGCAAAGTCCCACGTGATACAGAACTGGATGAAATCTCAATTGATGACGTAGATCTGGAACTAGCACGTTCTGTAACACTCAGCGACGTGTATTCCTACATGAATTATCTGAGTCGGGATCGCGCGAAACACGCCAATAGTCCTTCTACTCGTTACGGACTGGAAGCCTCTGCTCGGGCACGTAAAATTGCCGCTATCCGTTCTTTCTATAAGTATCTCACCAGCAAAGCCAAATTACTCACGGAAAATCCCATGCAGGATTTGGATTCACCTCGTCTGAAAAAGTCGCTGCCCCGCTATCTGAGCCTGGACGAAAGTCTGCAGCTTCTAGAATCCGTGGATGAACCAAACCGGGCCCGCGATTACTGTATTCTGATGCTTTTTCTCAACTGCGGTTTACGGATTTCCGAGTTAGTTGCACTAAACACTACTGATATTCGAGAAGAACAGCTCCGTGTACTCGGCAAAGGAAACAAAGAACGTATACTCTTTTTAAATGACGCCTGCCGCGCCGCATTGGATGATTGGCTGGATGTACGCAGTCATCAGGCAGCAGCAGATAAAAACGCACTCTTTTTGACCCGTAGTCATACCAGAATGACCCGAGATGCCGTGCACTATATGGTAAAACAGCGTCTAAAGAAGGCTGGATTAGATGCTTCTCTATACTCCAGCCATAAATTACGACACACTGCGGCAACTCTAATGCTTCAAAACGGTGTGGATGTACGAACCCTTCAGGAAGTTCTAGGACATGAAAATCTCAATACAACCCAAATTTATACTCATGTAGACAACGAAAGTCTCCGACTAGCAGCTAAGGCAAATCCTTTAGGAAGAGCTCCTATAGGCAAAAAATCTCACTCAAATTTAGAATCAGAAGACACCTAGACCTTTTTGCGATATGCTCCAAGAATATGCAAAAAACGGATTTCATCAAATACATAACTGCTTAGCGGCCGCCAATCTGCATCATAAGAATGTGCTGCTACCAGTGTATTTTCTAGGGTCGGTATACGCCCAGTTGATACCACAACCGGCGTATGGCTGAACACGTCTTTCTGGAATCTCAGTTGTACAAAATCCCCTGGGCGGAGTTGTCGGATTGTCACAGAAGCACCAAATGGTCCCTCACTGTGCTCCATTCTGGTAAGGAAACGGTAAAAATAATCCACTCCTGTCCACGCAGGCGCTTTATTATTGGGATCTAGATAATACCATCCAAAAATCGGTTCAAAGTTCATTATCCCAGTCCCTGCATACAGACACTGGGATGCAAAATTAGTACAATCTCCTCCAATGGCTTCATAATCATAAAAATCGGGATTGCGGCCATAGGCCCACTTATGCGCATAAGCTACTGCCGCTTGACGGTTATAGGGCAGCCATTCCAACATGACTGTTCTCCCCCCTTTCTCCATCATTCTATGCATAAAAGGAGGAGAGGGCCTCCCCTCTCCTCCCTTTCAGAGAATATTTAATTGAATCAGGCCTTGCCATCACAGCCAAGCACATCAATCAACTTATGTTTGACCATCTCTTTGATGTTGGCACGAGCAGGCTTGAGGTACTCACGGGGATCAAATTTATCCGGATGCTCCGCAAAGAATTTCCGGATAGTACCCGTCATGGCCAGACGCAGATCGGAATCGATATTGATCTTACATACTGCCATGCGGGCCGCCTGACGCAACTGATCTTCTGGTACGCCAATCGCGCCCGGCATATTGCCGCCGTTCTCGTTGATCATCTTTACATATTCCTGCGGCACACTGGAAGAGCCGTGCAGAACGATAGGAAATCCAGGAAGCCGTTTGGAGACCTCCTCCAAAATATCAAAGCGCAGCTGAGGTTTGGTACCAGGTTTAAATTTGTAGGCGCCATGGCTGGTCCCGATGGCAATTGCCAAGGAATCACACCCCGTCTTGGTAACAAACTCCTCCACTTCTTCTGGGCGGGTATAGGAAGAGTCTTCCGCAGAAACTTTGACTTCATCTTCCACACCAGCCAGCGTACCAAGCTCCGCCTCTACTACCACACCATGGTCATGAGCATACTCCACCACCTTCTTGGTGATTTCAATGTTCTCGGCAAAGGGCTTGGAAGATGCATCGATCATTACAGAAGTGAATCCGCCGTCAATACAGGATTTACAAAGCTCGAAAGAATCACCGTGGTCCAGATGCAGACAGATGGGCAGGCCGGTTTCGATCACAGCCGCTTCCACCAGCTTCATCAGATATGTGTGGTTTGCATAAGCACGCGCACCTTTTGAGACCTGGAGAATCAATGGAGCATTGACCTCTTTTGCGGCTTCCGTAATACCTTGGACAATCTCCATGTTATTCACATTGAAAGCGCCAATAGCATAACCGCCGTTGTAGGCCTTCTGGAACATTTCCTTTGTGGTAACCAGTGGCATATAGCAGTCATCTCCTTTTCAGTTTCCACGACAATTTTACCAGTTTTCATTGCTAAATGCAAGAGGACGTGGTATGATATTTACGAAAAGCATCCAACATTATCCAACAGGAGGCATTATCTTATGAGTGAACTAAAAGGCGCATGCATCATTGGACAATCCGGCGGACCTACCGCTGTTATCAATGCCAGCGCGCTTGGTGTCATCCGGACTGCACTGGATACTCCATGCATTACCCGCGTGTTAGGCGCGGCTCATGGTATTAAGGGCGTACTGGAGGACAAGCTCTATGATATGGATCAGGAATTCGCCGAAGAATTGGAATATCTGAAATATACCCCCTCTTCCGCACTGGGTTCCTGCCGCTATAAATTGGCTGATCCAGAAGTGGATGATACCGACTATAAGCGTATCCTGGAGATTTTTAAGAAATATGATGTGCGCTATTTCTTCTATAATGGCGGTAATGACTCCATGGATACCTGCAACAAAATCTCCAAATACATGCAGGGCGTTGGTTATGAATGCCGGATTATCGGGGTTCCCAAGACGATTGATAACGATCTTAACGGGACCGATCATTGTCCAGGCTTTGCTTCTGCAGCTAAATATATCGCCACCTCCTGTGCGGAAATCTGGCAGGATGCCCATGTGTACGATACAGGTATGGTGACGATTATAGAGATCATGGGCCGTCACGCCGGTTGGCTGGCCGGCTCAGCCGCACTGGCTTCACTGTCTGGTTGTGGTCCAGATTTGGTCTATCTGCCGGAGACAGATTTCGATATGGACCAGTTCATTCAGGATGTGACGGATACTTATAAGAAAAATGGTAACTGTATCGTTGCTGTGTCGGAAGGTATCCACTATGCAGACGGCACTTTTGTATCAGAAGCCAAAACCTCTTCGACTGATGGATTTGGTCATGCCCAACTGGGTGGACTGGCTACTATGTTGGCTGATATTGTAAAGCAGAAAACGGGCGCGAAAGTACGCGGGATTGAGCTTTCTTTGCTTCAGCGCTGCGGCTCGCACATTGCCTCCAAGACGGATATTGACGAAGCGTTCCTGGCCGGTAAAGCTGCGGTAGAAGCAGCCGTATCTGGGACTACCGATAAGATGGTGGCATTTGAATGTTCCCGTGGAGTAGATGGCTATACGTGTAAGACGGTGCTGCAGCCACTGGACATCGTAGCCAATTTCGAGAAAAAGGTACCCCGTGAATGGATTAATGCCGCAGGAAATGGCGTTGAACAGCCGTTTATTGACTACGCATTGCCTCTTATTCAGGGCGAACCAGAGCGTCCTACAGAGAACTCCCTCCCCCGCTTTGTCCGGCTTAAAAAGGTCCTAACCTGCAAGGACTAATAAAAAAAGAAACCGGAGGTATAATTACCTCCGGTTTCTTTTTGTTCAATAACGTATTCTGTTATACTCCTGTCAAAACACGCATGACAGTATATGTTTGCTGGTCCAGACCCTTTTGCATAGCCAAGGCTTCCGTAATATCATAATCCACATAGGACTCACCCTGCATAGCAACTACACGACAATCCTTACCTTCCGCCAGCAGGCGGACTGCTTCATACCCCATATAAGTGGCAGCAATCCGATCCCGCACTGTGGGGGCACCGCCGCGCTGTACATGCCCCAGAACTGTGACGCGGGTATCCAGCGCAGTCGCTTCATGGATCTTCTGTGCTACTCCATAAGCACCGCCCTCTACGCCCTCTGCTACAATGATCATAAAGTGGGTCCGACCAGCAAGACGAGCACGACGGATAGGCTCCATGACGTCTTCCTCATAATCTACTTCCTTTTCCGGGACCAGAACCACCGTAGCACCACATGCAACACCCACGTTCAGAGCCACGTGGCCTGCGTGGCGGCCCATGACCTCGACAACCGAGCAGCGCTCATGTGAAAGCATGGTATCCCGAAGTTTATCAATGGACTCCAGCGCCGTATTGCAGGCAGTATCAAAGCCTATAGTATAAGTAGAGCAGGCAATATCATTGTCAATCGTACCAGGAATTCCGATTACACTTAGTCCCTTCTGAGCCAGTGTAAGCAGGCCACGGAACGTCCCATCGCCGCCAATGCCCACCAAGGCATCCAAGCCCAGTAGTTTACAGGTCGCCTCCGCACGCTCCAGCCCCTGTTTGGACTTAAAATCCTCACTCCGTGCGGAATAAAGCATGGTTCCGCCTCGGCGAGAAAGTCCACTGACACTGTCAAAATCTAGCGGCACGAAGTCACCGTTAATCAACCCATGATATCCACGGCGGATGCCCACACACTCAATTCCCATATGCAGAGACGTACGTACAACAGAACGTATGGCTGCATTCATGCCAGGTGCGTCGCCTCCGCTGGTAAAGACACCAATTCGATGTACAACTTTTTCCATATGATTGGCCCCCTATTATACGCTCAATTCTGTGTCCTCGCCGCGCAGGGCATCTGCATAGCGCTCCAGTACAGGTTGGACATCTTGACACAGAAAATCCGTCACCTGAGCTGGACAACGGCCAATATAACGACTTGGCTCCAGATGGGCTGTGATCTCCTCCCGACTCAGCATAGAAAATGCGGGGTCGGCCGCAATCAGGTCAATCAGATTATTGGACAGGCCTTTGTCTTTCACATTGCTGCCTGCCTCCTGGGACAATACCCGAATCCGCTCATGCAGGTCTTGACGATTGCCGCCCTTCTTCACAGCATCCATCATAATATTCTCGCTGGCCATAAAGGGCAGTTCTTCCAAAACATGCCGCTCAATAACCTTTTCATGGACCACCAACCCGCTGGCCACATTGGCATAGATATTCAGAATGGCATCTACAGCCAGGAACGCCTCCGGGACAGACAGTCGCTTATTAGCAGAATCATCCAGTGTACGCTCAAACCACTGACTTGCAGATGTAACGGCCGGGTTGACTGCGTCAACCATAACATAGCGGGCTAACGCGCAAATCCGCTCACAGCGCATAGGATTGCGCTTGTACGGCATAGCGGAAGAACCGATCTGGTTCTTTTCAAAAGGCTCCTCCACTTCCTTCAGGTGGCAAAGCAGGCGCATATCCGTAGCAAACTTGCTGGCTGACTGTGCAATGCCGGAGAGCGTGGACAAGACAAAATAGTCCACTTTACGGGAATAGGTCTGCCCGGAAACCGGCACCGTGGCATCAAATCCCATTTCCTCAGCCACTTTCCGGTCCAGCTCCCTACACTTCTCATGGTCACCCTCAAACAGTTCCAGGAAGGATGCCTGCGTACCTGTGGTACCCTTACTGCCCAAAAGCTTGAGAGAGTCAATACGATGCTCCACTTCCTCCAGATCCATCAGCAGCTCATTCATCCACAGTGTGGCACGTTTCCCCACGGTCACCAACTGGGCAGGCTGGAAGTGGGTAAAACCAAGGGTAGGCAACGCTTTGTATTTCTCGGCAAACTTGGACAAGTGCTCCAGAACCCGTACCAACTTGTCCCGAACCAACAGCAGTGCTTCACGCATCAGAATGATATCTGTATTGTCACCTACATAGCAGCTGGTAGCACCCAGATGAATAATAGGCATGGCTTTCGGGCACAAATCGCCATAAGTGTGCACGTGCGCCATCACATCATGGCGAAGTTTTTTTTCATAATCTGCAGCTTTGGCATAGTCGATGTCTGTAATATGAGCAGCCAACTCGTCTACCTGTTCCTGTGTAACAGGCAGGCCAAGTTCCATCTCAGCCCGGGCCAGAGCAACCCAAAGTCGGCGCCAGGTAGAAAACTTTTTATCCGGAGAAAAGATGTACTGCATCTCAGCGCTGGCATAACGGGATGACAGCGGACTTTCGTAACGCTCGTGCATTTGAAGACCTCTTTTCATTTGGAATCTACACGTTAGAATATCATAAAACAGGGGCGGACACAAGTTCCGCCCCTGTTTTTTACTTGGTCACTCCGCCAAAAATTTCTCCAAACGATCCAGTCCTTCTTTGATATTCTCCATGGACGTAGAGTAAGACCAACGGACGAAATTAGGTGCGCCAAAACCGGAACCTGGCACTACTGCTACCAGGCCATACTTCAAAAACGCATCGGCAAATACCTGATCATCCGTAATGGTGACACCGTGAATCGTGCGCCCTAAAAGCTGCTCCAAGTTCATCATGACATAAAATGCACCTTCCGGCTTGATGCAGCTAACTCCAGGAATGGTGTTCATCCGCTCTACGATGTAATTTCGCCGCTCTTCAAACGCCTGACGCATGGTTTCAATCTTTTCCTGTGGGCCAGAGAGTGCCACCGTAGCGGCCCGCTGAGAGATCGCAACCGGCGATCCGGTGGAATGACTGACGTAGTTGGCCATAATCTTAGCGATTCGTAGATCAGCACAAGCATACCCTATACGCCAGCCAGTCATCGCATAGGATTTGGATACACCGTTGATAAGAATCGTGCGGTTTTTGGCATCTTCGTTGAGACTGGCAAAACTGGTGAATTGAGCCTTATCATACACCAAACCATAATAAATCTCATCCGCAATTACATAGAGGTCATAGCGTGCACATACAGCGGCCAATGCCTCCAGTTCACCTCGGTTATACATCATGCCGGTTGGATTGGATGGATTGTTTAGGATAATGGCCTTGGTCTTTTCAGTAATCGCTCCCTCCAACTTTTCCGGGGTCAGTTTAAAATGCTCCGCCTCTGTGGCAGTAACCACCACAGGAATACCACCAACCATCTTAATAAGTTCAATATAACTTACCCAATACGGTCCAGGAAGGACCACTTCGTCCCCCGGATTTACCAGTGCACGCAGGGCCAGATAGACCAGATGTTTGGCACCGCTGCTGATGACTACCTGGCCAGGTTCATACTCTACCCCGCAGTCCGCTTTCATTCGTCCACAGACAGCTTGTTTCAGCTCCAGCGTACCAGAAGCGGCTGTATAACGGGTCACATTCTGCTCGATGGCGGCAATTCCAGCCTCCTTAATTTCATCAGGGGTATTAAAATCCGGTTCACCCGCACCAAAGCCAATCACATCGATTCCATCCGCCTTCATCTGCTTGAACATGGTGTCGATGGCCATCGTACTGGACGGTTGGATGGCTTCTGCGATCCTAGACAGCTCTTTCACTGGAATCTCTCCCTTTGCAAGTCAAAATCATGACATATTATATCTATAAACTTGCAAAAAGGCAAGTGTTTCTTGCGACTAAAAGCATAAAATTGAATGTGTTTTAAATTTGCCATGCAAAAAGCGCCTGTCCAAAAAATGACAGGCGCTCAAAGAAACCCTTTAAAAATAATTTTTGAACGGCTCATGTGCCGCCATGTATATCGACAGGTCACTCTTTACGGTTTTTTCTGGTATTTTTCTCATATAGCAAATATAGTCCGCTCATGACAAGATCAGCATCATAATGGATGGTACGTTTGCAGTAACGCAGAATGCGTGGAGCATTCCCTCCTGTGGCTACCACTGTCACCGGGCATCCCAGTTCTGCCTCAATCCGGTCCACCATCCCTCCTATCATGCTGGCATGTCCATACAATACCCCCGAACGCATGGCCTCCTCTGTGGTGTGACCCATCAGTCCAACCGGCGCAGCACTTTCCAGTGAGATGGGCGGAAGTGCTGCCGCCCGCTCGGAGAGCGCTTCCAGCGCCAGAGTCAATCCTGGCATGATACTGCATCCTTCATAGACGTTTCCAACAATCAGTGACAGGGTCGTAGCCGTCCCCATATCTATGGTCACTATCGGACTTTTATACTTGGCAATCGCTGCCACAGACGATGCAACAATATCGCTCCCCAGCTGATTGTGAATCTCTGCTTTGATATTTAGGCCGGTCTTGATTCCCGGTCCCACCACCATTGGCGGTCTCCCGGTAAAATGTGCAATGGCATCCGTCATGATCGCGGTCAATGGCGGAACTACACTGGAGAGAATAGCTCCATCCACGCTCCGGACATCCGCCCCATAAAGACGCATCACTCCAAGCAGATCAATGGCACACTGGTCCCTGGTCTTCCCTCGCGATGTCTCCATTGAAGAGAGAAATGACAATTTGCCTGTCGGTTCAAACAAACCCACCGTTGTGGTAGAATTGCCAATATCGACCGCAAGAATCATATTTCTTCCTCCCCCGATTGTCTTAGGTTTATTATACACATACACCACAAATTGAGTCAAGCTGTGTGGCAAGCTGAGCTCACCCGACATAGAGTAGAGAGAAAAGGAGGTGCACAAATTGGCTTCGATTGGAACGATCGTAACCAGAGTCTATACATCCAGAGCACAGGTCCCTATTCAGGGCGCAACAGTAGCTATTACACAGAAAGCCGCCGATGGTCGGAGCACACTGCTGGCCATCCGCATTTCCGATGAAAATGGGCGCACATCCCCTGTACGGGTACGTACACCTGATCCGTCCGACAGTGAATCTCCCGGGAATCCCGTTGGTTTCACGTCCTGTGATATTTGGACGGAAGCACCCGGTTACGAAACCAGCCTGATTGAAAATGTGCAGGTGTTTCCAAACACAGAGACTCTTCAGGAATTAGAGCTCATCCCACTGCCGGAACAGGCGGATCCCAACACCACAATGGACCGCGTGGATGTTCCGCCTCAGGATCTCTAAAGGAGGGTACGTTATGGCAACCGCTCCCATTACCCCTTATGTTCCACAATACATTACCGTACACCTGGGGCCACCTGATTCCAACGCGGAAAATGTAACAGTATCCTTCCCTGATTATGTAAAAAACGTGGCCTCCAGTGAAATCTACCCCACCTGGGAACCCGAGGCGATCCGCGCAAATATCCTGGCAATCATATCCTTTGCCCTTAACCGGGTCTATACCGAATTTTATCCAAGTCGTGGCTATCCGTTTAATATCACCGCCAGCACAGCATATGATCAAAAATTTATAAATGGGCGTAATATTTTTGAAAATATAAGTCAGATGGTGGATGAGATCTTCAACTCCTACATACGCAGAGTCGGCTTTGTTGAGCCATTGGCCGCGAAATTTTGTAACGGTACAACTACCACCTGTGACGGGCTGTCCCAGTGGGGCAGTCAGGCTCTGGCAGAAAATGGTGCAGACGCCATGGAGATCCTACGCTATTATTACGGTGACAATATTGAGCTAGTACAAAACGCTCCTGTGATGGGTATCCGCTACTCTTACCCGGGCTACCCCATTCGACGAGGTGCGCGGGGCGAAGAGGTGGTACGCATTCAAACTATGCTCAACCGTATTTCCCGGGACTATCCTGCTATCCCAAAAGTCAGCCCAGTGGATGGTAACTTTGGCTCACAGACCGAGGCTTCTGTAAAACGATTCCAAGAAATTTTTAGTCTGACCCCAGACGGCATTGTAGGAAACGCCACGTGGTATAAGATGGTCTACCTCTATGTAGGCATTCTGGACCTGGCGGAACTCATCAGCGAAGGGCAAACATTTTATTCCATCGGCATCCCACTGGATTTTCCGGATACTATCTCCAAAGGCGACAGCGGAGAGCAGGTAAAGGTAATCCAATACCTGCTCTCCGTTGTATCTGAGTTTTATAATACCATTCCGCCTGTAACAGTAGATGGTATCTTTGGCACAAACACTGAAAATGCGGTCATCGCATTGCAACGAATGGCTGGTATCACGCAGGATGGCATCGTGGGGGCGGAGACATGGCAAGCCCTCTACGCACTCTACGCTGGCATAACCGACACTCTATCCAACTATACCAACGTCATTCCTGAACAGTTCCGCCCGGAGATCCCAGAGAGTTTGGCCACCAGCCTGACCCAATACCCAGGCAGTCCGTTAATACTTGGAGCCGTCGATGAGAGAGGAGCTGATATCTGATGCGAAGCCAATTCCATTATTTAGGGCAACCTGTACGCAGTCTTCAAACCATGCTGCGTGCCCTTTCCTTCACATACGAATTTCTTCCCAGACTCACTCCAGACGGCATATTTGGAGAACGGACTCTGGAAGCCGTCATGCTCTTTCAACGGGAATTATTCCCTCCGGTTACCGGACGGGTTGATCAGACCACCTGGGATGCCATCGCGGCCGCTTACCGTCAGTCAATCGCATTTCAAAAGTCCTCTTTCCCCTTTGCAGGGTATCCAGGGCCGGGTAAAACAATTTCTCCGGGGCAGGACAGCACCTATCTCAGACTGCTTCAGTCCATGTTCCTGACTCTTTCCAAGTCTTTTACCGATGTAGAACCAGGCCCAGTCTCCGGCAACTACGATGTACCCACCGGTCACAACATCCGATGGGCCCAGCGGGCTGCCGGACAACCGGAGAGTGGCGTGCTGGATCAGGCCTGCTGGGATACAGTAAATCGCCTATACCGGCTGTTTGTATCGGAACCCAAAAACAAAATCAGTTCACCCCTGCCAACGTGGCGGCCATGACCGCCTTGATGGTGTGCATTCGGTTTTCCGCCTCATCAAAAACGATGGAAGCGGGACTTTCAAATACGTCGTCGGTCACTTCCATTCCGTTCAGACCATATTGCTCCCCAATCTTTTTTCCAATGGTCGTCTTCTGATCATGGAAAGACGGGAGGCAATGCATAAACACCGCCTGCGGACCAGCCAGATCCATAACCGTCTGATTCACCTGATAGGGCAGCAGTGCATGGATCCGCTCCTCCCATACTTCAGCCGGCTCCCCCATAGAGACCCAGATATCTGTATAAATTACATCTGCACCAGTGACTGCCTCAGCTACATTTTCTGTAAAATGCAGCTTGGCCCCTGTCTGTCCGGCAATGGCAACACACTGGTCCACCAACTTCTGATCCGGGAAATACGCTTTAGGGGCACACGCAGTAAATTCCATCCCCATTTTGGCACAGCCCACCATCAGAGAATTTGCCATATTGAAATGGGCATCCCCCATAAAGACAAACTTAATCCCTTTCAAATGGCCAAAATGTTCCTGGATCGTGAGCAGATCTGCCAGAATCTGGGTTGGATGGGACTGGTCAGTCAGTCCGTTCCACACCGGTACGCCGGCATAATGAGCCAGCTCTTCCACTACGCTCTGCTCAAATCCCCGGTACTCAATCCCATCATACATCCTGCCCAATACACGGGCCGTATCAGCAATACTCTCCTTGTTTCCCATCTGGGAACCAGCGGGATCCAGATACGTTACCCCCATACCCAGATCATAGCCGGCCACCTCAAAGGCGCAGCGGGTACGGGTGCTGGTCTTTTCAAAGAGAAGTACAATATTCTTTCCCTCACAGAGCCGATGCGGAATTCCAGCTTTCTTCCACGCCTTTAGTCTTGCTGACAGGTCCAGAAGTCCATGGATCTCTTCCGCAGTCAGGTCTGATACGCTCAGGATGTGTTTCCCCTTCAGGTCCATATAGTTCACTCCTTCGATTCTTCCTGTGCCAGAAAATGTGTAATATAGTCTATCTGGACCTGCACGGAAGCCATACCGGTACCACCGGCAGAAATACGCTTTTCCACGCAGGTATGCAGGTCAATCGTCTGGTACAGTTCCGGCCCAAACAAGGGCGACAATGCACGATATTCCTCCAGTGGAAGATCCTCCAAAACTCGGCCTTCTCTGATGCACTTGGCCACCAGTTGGCCCACAATCTTATAGGCAGAACGGAAGGGCATCCCCTGTTTAACCAAATAGTCCGCCAAGTCTGTGGCGTTGATGAATCCCTTCTGCGCAGCGGCATACATGTTGTCCTTCAGCGCCGTCATGCTTTCCACCATTGGCACAAACACTTCCAGACAGTGGTGCACAGTATCCACAGCGTCAAAGATCGCCTCTTTATCCTCCTGCATATCCTTGTTGTAGGCCAGCGGAAGCCCTTTGAGCATGGTCAGGGTACCCATCAGATCGCCGTATACCCGCCCAGTCTTACCTCGAACCAGCTCGGCCATATCCGGATTCTTTTTCTGCGGCATAATGCTGGAGCCGGTGGTAAAACTATCGTCCAGCTCCACAAACTTGAACTCCCAGGAGGACCAGAGCACGATCTCCTCTGAAAAGCGGGACAGGTGCATCATGATCACAGACATCGCCGAGAGCAGTTCCACACAAAAATCCCGATCAGACACACCGTCAATACTATTAAGGGTAATCCCATCAAACCCAAGCGTTTTGGCTGTAAGCATCCGATCCGTATCATACGTGGTGCCAGCCAGTGCACAGGAGCCCAGCGGGCAGAGATTCATCCGCTTAACTGCATCGCTGAGCCGTGCCACATCCCTGGTAAACATCATGGCATAGGCCAGAAGATGGTGAGCAAAGGTTACCGGCTGGGCCCGCTGAAGATGAGTGTAGCCAGGCATAATGGCATCTGTGTTTGCTTTTGCCTGTTCCAGAACAGCGGCAATCAAATGATCCAGTTGGATACGGATCTCTCTTACAGCATCCCGCAAATAAAGTCTCAGATCCAGCGCAACCTGATCGTTTCGGCTGCGGGCAGTGTGCAGCCGCTTTCCGGCATCGCCAATCCGTTGAGTCAGCTCCGCCTCCACAAACATATGGATATCCTCCGCCTGGGGGTCAATCGTCAGGACGCCGCTATCCAGATCCTGTAAAATCCCCTCCAAACCAGAGACAATCTGCTCATAATCCTGCTGCGCCAGAATGCCCTGAGCCGTCAGCATGGCAGCATGGGCCAGCGAACCGGTAATATCCTGCCGATACATACGGCTGTCCACATGGATGGATGAATTGAAATCATCCGCAATCTGATTGGACGCTTTGGAAAAACGTCCAGCCCATAATTTTTCCTTCATATCAGTGCGCCCGGCCGGCCACATGGACCAGCCGGGCGCCCCCTCCTCTTCTCTACGATTACTGCTTTCCAGTGTTCTTGGCATCCACCTTGGCCTGGACCTTAATCGGCAATCCAAACAGGCTGATGAATCCAGCGGAATCTGCCTGGTTGTAGACCTCATCCTCATCGAATGTGGCAATCTCCGGATCGTACAGCGACCAGTCACTCCACACACCGGCATTGATGATATTGCCCTTATATAGTTTGAGCTTTACCTTGCCCGTGCAGTGTTCCATAAGTACATCTACAAAGGCAGACAGTGCCTTACGCAGAGGGGTATACCACTGGCCATTGTAGACCAGATCGGCAAATGTAATAGCCAGCTCCTGTTTTTTATGAGCAGCATACTTATCCAGACACAGGGTTTCCAGCACCTTCAACGCGTGATACAAAATAGCACCACCGGGCGTCTCATATACACCGCGGCACTTCATCCCCACCAGCCGGTTCTCTACAATATCCAACAGACCAACACCGTTGGCTCCTCCCAGATCATTCAGCTTCAGAATGATTTCCTTGGCACTCATCTTCTGCCCATCCAGCGCCACAGGCACGCCCTGTTCAAAGTCCAGCGTTATATAGGTCGGATGATCCGGCGCCTGCATGGGCGAGACCCCCATCTCCAGGAAACCTGCCTTCTCATACTGAGGTTCATTGCCGGGATCCTCCAGGTCCAACCCCTCATGGCTCAGATGCCACAGGTTTTTATCCTTGGAGTAGTTGGTCTCACGGGTAATCTTCAGAGGAATATTGTGAGCCTCGGCATAAGCAATCTCTTCTTCACGGGATTTTATGCTCCACTCTCTCCAGGGTGCAATAATGGGCATATCAGGGGCAAAGGCTTTAATAGCCAATTCAAACCGTACCTGATCATTTCCCTTGCCAGTACAGCCATGGCAGATAGCATCCGCTCCCTCCGCCTTGGCAATCTCCACCAGACGCTTGGCAATCAACGGCCGCGCGAAACTGGTACCAAGCATATAATCCTCGTACAACGCGCCCGCCTTTACCGTCGGAATGATAAACTCATCCACAAATTCGTCCGTCAAATCTTCAATATACAACTTGGAGGCACCCGTCTGGATCGCTTTCTCCTCCAGTCCATCCAACTCTGTTCCCTGTCCCACATTTCCAGAGACTGCAATTACTTCACAGTTGTTATAGTTCTCTTTCAGCCAGGGAATAATAATAGAAGTATCCAGTCCACCAGAATAGGCCAGTACAACCTTTTTGATGTTCTTCTTGTCCATGTCCATCCGCTCCTCAATCTCAGCACATCCGGTGCTTGACTTTGTAGCCTTATCATACAGCTAGATGAATAAAATTGCAATAGATTTTTAATAATTATTCACTTCAAAGTTGAACTCTGGTAAAATATACAAAATAAGTCCTATGAAAAGCCTGTCTATACCAACAAAATAACAATGACTGACCGCATAAAAAAAAGGGCGCCCTTGATAGGGCGCCCTTTTGAAACCGGATCTTAGTGCTGCTCGCCACGCATACGGGCAAAGCAGTCGCTGCAATAAACAGGACGGTCGGACTTGGGCTCGAAAGGAACCTTGGCCTCGCCGCCGCAGGCAGCACAGGTAGCGGTGAAATACTCGCGGGGGCCACGGGAAGCGGCCTTGCGGGCGTCACGGCAAGCCTTGCAGCGCTGGGGCTCGTTCTGGAAACCACGCTCAGCGTAGAACTCCTGCTCACCAGCGGTGAACACGAACTCCTGGCCACATTCCTTACATACCAGAGTCTTGTCTTCGTACATGATGATACCCTCTCTTTGCTTTGTTGCCCAGGTCCGGATAACCGTTTCTGCTGGGTCAATAATATTGCGTTCAGCACTTGCTGAAGTCGCCAGTTGAAAAATGCTGTGCCAATTTACGTCGAATACGCTGCACAGCGTTGTCCACCGATTTCGGGGACTTATTTACCTCGGCTGCAATTTCAGAGTAGGACAAACCGTTCAGATACAACCGAAGTACGTTTGCTTCGAAACCGGACAATTGGCCCTTCAGCGCATCCATCCGCTCACGGAAGGCCTCCCTGCTCAACAGAATTTCCTCTGGATCCTCCGTCTGTTGGCCTGGGGTGCTATAGGGATACGAATCGCCGCTCCCGCTAAAAAGAGGGGTTTCGAACGAGACTGAGTTGTTCAGCGGTGTGTGCTTATCTCTCGCTGCTGCTTTGATGGCAGAAATCAGGCGGTTTTTAATACAAACCTCCGCATAGGTACGGAAAGACGCCGCTTTCGACGGATCATACTCCCGAATTGCGGCAAGCAGACCAACCATGCCTTCCTGTATCAGATCCTCACTATCCCCACCTGCCAAAAAGTAGGGACGCGCGCACATCCGAACCGTCCGGTTATAACGCAACACAAGAACTTCTTCTGCCGTACGATCACCCAATGCGACCGCATGGCAGAGCTGTTCATCCATCAGTTGCTGCAGTTGAATCTGCTCTGCTGTCATGCCATTTTCTCCTTGCCCATTATACGCAGAAGGATTTGGATTTGTCAAGCTTTTATGCAAAAATTTCAGATATATCAATAATTTTTTATGACATTTGCCAAAAGCTCCGCTACTGTGCGCGCCTGTTCCTCTGACTGGGCTTCCACCATTACCCGAATCAGCGCCTCCGTACCGGAAGGACGCACCAAGACCCGGCCAGTGCCAGCCAAAATCGTCTCCTGCTCTGACACAGCAGCTTTGATCTCTTGAGCTGTCATAATAGCCTCTTTTTTGGCTTTATCTGCCACGGGAACATTGATCAATACCTGAGGATACCGCTTACAGTCCTTTACCAGCTGAGATGCTTTTTTACCCGAACGATGGAGCAGGGACAAAAATTGCAGCGCAGTCAGCTGGCCGTCGCCAGTGGTAGCATATTTGCGGAAAATCGTGTGCCCGGACTGCTCACCACCCAACACATAGCCGTATTCCTCCATCTTCTCCAGTACATTGCGGTCACCCACACTGGTGCAGAACAGCTCCATGTTGTGCTCCCGGCAAAATACATGCAGGCCCAGATTACTCATGACAGTGCCTACGATGGCATTGCCAGGCAGTTTTCCCTTCCCCATCAACTCCAGGCCACAGGCGGCAATGACCTGGTCGCCATCGATCTCCTCGCCAGTCTCATCCACCATCAGGCAGCGGTCCGCATCTCCATCAAATGCAACACCAAGATCGTACTTACCTGCAGTTACCATAGATTTCAGGCTGTCCAGATGGGTGGAACCACAGCCGTTGTTAATGTTCACACCATCTGGATCCGCATTGATAATATCGGCATGCAGATCTTCAAAGCGGTCAAACAGTCGCCCCGCAGTGGCAGAAGACGCACCATTGGCGCAGTCTACCAAAATCTTCAGTCCAGACAAGTCAGAGTCAATGGTGGACACCAGATGGTCAATATAGTCCTGACTCTCTTTCTGATCGGCGTATACCACCCGTCCAATCTCGCCGGCAGTCTTGCGCGGTACGGGCACTTTATTGAGGATGATGTCCTCAATCTTACCCTCCAGCTCATCAGAGAGCTTGAAACCCTGGTTGTTGAAGATCTTAATTCCATTGTGTTCAAATGGATTGTGGGAAGCGGAGATGACGATACCAGCATCGCAGCCGCTGTCTACCGTCACCCAAGCCACACCTGGGGTAGGAATCACACCCAAGTGGAGCACGTCAGCCCCAGCGGAGCACAAACCTGCGATAAGCGCGCCCTCCAACAAATCGGAGGAGATGCGGGTATCCTTTCCAATGGCAAATCGGGGTTGTCCGGCCCCTTTTTCCTGGGCCATCACATAGGCAGCGGCCAACCCCACATTAAAAGCTAACTCCGCGTCCAGACCGGCATTGACTACACCGCGGATACCATCAGTCCCAAATAGTTTGCCCATATTTACATTACCTCTTTCTTCCAACATCATCAAAAGTTTGCTTTATGCCCACTCAACAGGGAACTTCCCCGTTCAGATCATCCTGTCCATTTGCTCTGGCAGCAACCGGAAGGTTAACCCGTCATACCTCTGTCCACGCACAAGGCGTAGATCCTTTTTCCTCATGTACTCAGAAAAACCCAGTTTTTCTGCCAGACGAATCATCCGGACATTGCCAGACCAAGTCTGTGTGTATACCTCCGGCACACCACAGGCGAACAGATACCGAATATAAAGTGTCAGCGCGGCCTGGGCATAGCCCTTCCTTCTGACGGTCTGAGGCACTATTGTGATACCCACCGCCAGACGCTCCCCAGCCTCAGTGATGCAACAAGCGTCGTCGATAT
The DNA here is from genome assembly GCF_040095835.1 of Flavonifractor hominis. Classification (NCBI taxonomy): domain Bacteria; kingdom Bacillati; phylum Bacillota; class Clostridia; order Eubacteriales; family Oscillospiraceae; genus Flavonifractor; species Flavonifractor hominis. The sequence goes on along the minus strand of NZ_JBBMFT010000001.1, from coordinate 219,563 downwards.
AGTAGGCACCCAGCCATCCGATATGTGTCTGTTCCATATCATCCACGCAGATTTCCAAGCTCAGCACCGGATCCTGCTCGGGTAACCGCTCGATTCTGCTCAACCACACCGCTTTTTTCTCCGCGAGCTGCTTTCCGAGTTCCTCCTGCGTCTTTCCCTCATAGTCCCAGGGTCCGTCCCATAGCTTCCACTCGGTATCCTCACTCTCCCAGTAGACCCGGTCATACACGTCACAACATTTCATCGGCCGCAGGAGGACCTTTCCATCACGCAATACCTTGTCTATGATACCACACCTTCATTCCCGGCTGAGTTTTCCATATCATCGGCACATACTGCACTCATAAGCTCAGCTGGTCCATGCCCATGCCGCCAGGGACGCTCAGCCCCAAATGTTCGTAGGCTCGCCGGGTAACGCACCGCCCTCTGGGGGTCCGGGTAAGAAATCCCATTTGCATCAGATAGGGTTCATACACGTCTTCCAGAGTAACCGCTTCCTCATTGATGGTGGCGGCCAGCGTCTCCAGCCCTACTGGACCTCCGCTGTAATGCTCAATAATACTAGAAAGCATCCGCCGGTCGATTGCGTCCAGACCAAGGTAGTCTACCTCCAGCGCAGTAAGCGCAGCATCGGCTACGTCTCGGGTAATGACACCTCCCGCCTTTACCTGAGCAAAGTCACGGACCCGGCGCAGCATCCGATTGGCAATGCGCGGGGTGCCTCGGCTGCGCCTTGCAATCTCCATGGCACCGTCAGCTTCGATGGGTACGTTCAAAATACCAGCCGAACGGGTGACAATGAGAGCCAACTCCTCCGGAGTATAGAGTTCCAGCCGCAGGGTTACACCGAACCGATCCCGCAGAGGGGCTGACAGCTGACCCGCTCGGGTAGTGGCGCCAATAAGGGTAAACTTGGGTAAATCCAGTCGGATGGAGTTGGCGGAAGGCCCCTTGCCAATGATAATATCGATGGCAAAGTCCTCCATGGCCGGATATAGGATCTCCTCTACCGACCGATTGAGTCGGTGGATCTCATCCACAAATAGAATATCGTTTTCTGCCAGATTGGTAAGAAGCGCCGCAAGATCTCCCGGCTTTTCAATCGCAGGACCGGAGGTTATGCGGATGTTGACCCCCATCTCATTGGCGATGATGTTGGAGAGCGTCGTCTTACCCAGACCTGGCGGGCCATGAAGCAAAACATGATCCAGGGGCTCATTACGCATTTTGGCCGCCTGAATGAATACTTCCAGGTTTCCCTTAGCTTTCTGCTGGCCGATGTATTCGTTTAAGGTCTTAGGGCGCAGGGAACCCTCATTCTCATCATCCCTGGTAAGGGATGTGGTTACCAGAGGTTCCTCCGTCTCAAACCCTTCTTCAGAAAATGCAATGCTCAAAGTCTCACTTCCTTTTCGGAACCGGTTCGCCATACCGGTAAAGGTATCACTCAAAGCAGTTTACAGATTATAGCACGTTTTTATCCTTTCCACTGATCCAGAAGCTCCTCCACTTGGTCCAGGAAGGCCCCCTCCCCTAATGTGTTGATCTTGAAAAACATGGCCTGGCTGCCACCGGAGGTGATAGCAGAGAGAAAAAGCCGGTCCCCCTCCCCAACCAGGGTCAAGTTCAGGCTCACCCGATTGCCGCCCATGACGCTGTACCGCTCGTACACCCGGACGGCACAACGGAAATTAGCACCCTCGTAGTCACTGCTCTCTTCCCAACTGGCAGAAGCACTTCCGTTCAGAATGCCGTCATGGAGATAATCCAGTAATGCATCAAAATTACCAGTTAGATTCCGTTCCAATTTGGCCATACATGCTCCTCCTTTCGGTAGACCGAGATTTATCCCTTCACCATCTTTTTCAGCGCCTGCTTGATCACTTCCTCCAGACTTAATGCCTCCAAATCAATTCCTTTGAGGGCCATACCGATCTCGTTCTGGGAATACCCAAGCACCGCCAGGGCAGCGGCGGCCTCGGAGGATTTATTCTCCGGAATAACAGTAACGCCTGTACCGCCATAAGATTCTCCGCCCGGGCTGATCTGGCCCTTGGCCAGTTTATCCTTCAGCTCCAGAATAATGCGTTGGGCAATTTTCTTACCGATACCCTGTGCTACGGTCAGGGCCTTCTCATCCCCAGTGATGATGCTCATAGCCAGCGATTCTGGTGTGGCTGCAGAAAGAATGGACAACGCCGCTTTGGGGCCTACTCCGGACACCCCAATCAGCAACTGAAAACAATTGAGTTCATTTTCTGTTGCAAAACCATAGAGCTCCATAGCGTCCTCCCGGACGTTCAAATGGGTATAGAGCTTGGCAGTTTCCCCTTTTTTCAGGTGGGCAAGGGTGTTATTGGTGGTACGGCAAGCATAACCCACCCCACCACAGTCGATAACCGCCAAATATGGTGCAGTATGGGCCACTGTCCCTTTTACATAGTAAAACATAATTTCCAAACTCCTAGCGATTTCGCACAGCGTACCGGCCGCTGCCAGGTTTGGCAGCATCGGGGTTCTGAAGACGGGAAGTATACGAGCGGGCATGGCACAAGGCGATGGCTACCGCATCGGCAGCATCATCCGGCTTTGGCACTGCTTTCAGGTTTAAAAGCCGTTTTGTCATGTCCATAACCTGACGCTTTTCAGCTTTTCCATAACCTACCACAGCTTGTTTGACCTGACTGGGGGAGTATTCATAAATAGGGACTTTATGCCTCTCCGCTGAGAGAAGCAACACCCCCCTGGCCTGAGCCACACCAATGCCGGTTGTAATATTGTTGTTGAAAAACAGCTCTTCAATGGCCATAGCTTGTGGATGAAACTGCGTCAGAAGCAGGTCCATATCATCTGCGATCTGACGAAGCCTGGCAGGAAGAGCTTCTCCAGCTGGAGTAGTGATCGCACCGCACTGGATCAGACGCTGACGCCCTTGGTCTGCTTCCACTAACCCAAAGCCAACGATGGCAAAGCCGGGATCGATTCCTAAAATCAGCATAATTCTGTAGTCCCTTCCTGTGTCCATACAGAATTTATTGTAACACGGAGCCGGGCGGCGCGCAACCTGGAATTGCGTGCCGCCCGGCTCCGTCGGATAGAACATTTGTTTAAGCCCTGGGATGGGCCTTATTATATACACTCTTTAACTTCTGATTGACTACCTGAGTATAGATTTGAGTGGAAGAAATGTCTGCGTGTCCCAACATCTCCTGAATGGAATGTAAATCTGCTCCATTTTCCAGCAGATGAGCTGCAAAGGAGTGGCGCAGCGTATGTGGTGTGATCTCCTTTTGGATGCCAGCCTTCTCCTGGTAATGTTTTATAATCTTCCAAAAACCCTGTCGGCTCATCCGCTCTCCGCTCATATTTACAAAAAGCGCTTTTTCATCCGCATGCTCTACCATCTGAGGCCTTACATGCTCCAGATATGCCTGCATTGCCCGTACCGCTGCCGGATATAAGGGGATAATACGTTCTTTTCCCCGGCTGGCACATCGAATAAAGCTGGCAGATAGATTCAGATTCTCCAGATTCAACCCGATAAGCTCCGACACTCGAATCCCGGTAGCATAGAGCAATTCCAGCATGGCACGATCCCGGCACCCCTTGGCATCCGTGGGATCAGGCTGTTCCAAAAACAGCTCTACTTCCTTGGACGTCAGAATCTGGGGCAACTTCCGCTCCACCTTGGCCGGTGCAAGTCCTTTGGCCGGGTTAAGGTCAACCATCCCGATTTTTATGAGATAGGTATAAAAGGATTTGAGCGATGCCAGCGACCGTGTCACTGTAGCCGCAGATTTTCCAACAGAAGTTAGGTGCCGAATATACGCCTCTACATCCGCCTGTTCAGCCTGCTCCGGAGCAATTCCAATCTCCTCCAGCCAGCGGAGGTATTGGGTCACATCCCGCAAGTAGGAACTTAATGTATTGGGCGTGGCCCGTTTTTCATAGTTCAGATATTCTGTATAACCGCTGCGATAATCCATCCTACCCCACACCTTCTTGCCCGTATTCTTCTGTTCTATCAGCACAAAAAGGTCTGTGCCAATCCCGAAATCAAGGGCGGAACTGCAACCCGCTCCAGAAGCACACACACACACAGTGCCAGAGCGCAAAGTCCACACCGGCGAAGATAGGCCCGCCCATACGGCAAACGCGCCGCCCTGTTGTTCTGTCCGGTATATCCAGCCAGCCCTCTGGCAGCAGCGAAACTTTGTACCCCAAGTACAAATAACACCGGCACGGAAATCGCCCCGCTCAGACCAAACAGCAAAAACGCCAGCAGACAGCCGGAGCTTCCAAACAGCTGGATAAAAGATGCAATCGAAAACCCCAACAAAAATCCTCTCACAGCAAACAGCAACGGCAGCCCAAGCAACCCAAGTGCAGTAAAGCCAAGCAGAAGCGCCAGCAAGGGCCATCGCATCATATCCCAAATCTGAGCCGCTAGACTGGGCAATTCCAGTCCATCCGTTATGGCCGAGCGTAAAAAACTATCCACATAAGCCGACAACTGCTCCCGGCCGCTGCCATCTACACAAGAAGCCAGAAGACAGCCTGTCACCCCTCCCACAAAAAAGCAGGCGGCGACGAGCACCAGCGCAGGTAGATAACTACCCTCAGATACATTCCACACTCCGGCTACCGCTCTGCGCATCGTTTACTCCCTCCCTTGGTGAAAACGTATGCCTGCAGCCGGTCAAATAGACGCATAAAAGTGGCTCCTCTTCTTATAACTATAGCTTACGAAATACCATTGTGCAAGGAAACTCAAACAAAAAGTTTATTTTTGTATATTATGACAATATATTATGTAAACATTATTATGTAAACTAAGTAAATAAACAAATAGAGCACGCTTCCCTTGCGCGCTCTATTTGTTCTTAATTTTGTGTTTTTAGTATCAGTTTCGAGGTCTATATGACAATTTTGTTTGATTATCTAACGATTACAAATTGTATAATTACAGTTTGTATAGGTCATTCTGCCAGCCCAGATGCAATGGCTTTCAGCGCAATGGCACATTCCAGCCGCTTGCGCTCCAGCTCACACCCAACCTTATGAGGATGCTTTATGTCACCATTGACAAGCAGGTTAGATGCAGAACATCCACCGGAACAATAGAAGCGAGCCCAGCAGTCCCGACATTCCTCCCGGGTATATATGTTCAGAGCAGCAAACTGGCTGGAAAGTTCCCTGTCAAACGTTCCATCATAGACACTACCCAGTTTGTACTCTTCATTACCCACAAACTGATGGCACGGATAGATGTCCCCTTCCGGTGTGATAGCTACATACTCACACCCAGCACCACAGCCTCGCAGCCGCTTAATAACGCAGGGACCTTGAGCCAGGTCTACATTGAAGTGGAAGAAATTTGTCTCCCTGTGGTCCCGAAGATACTCCGCCAGGCGCTCATACTCCGCCTTCAATTCAGGCAGATCGCTCTCCTGAAGCGCATAGGGATCATCCTCCTTGCCCACCACAGGCTCCACCGAGATATTGCGTCCAATGGCAGCCAGTGCCTTTACGTCCTCTGCAAAGTCTTTGTGGAAGCGGGTAAATGTTCCTCGCAGATAATAGTCCTTGGTACCACGGCCCTCAATCAGCTTTTTAAACTTGGGCACGATCACATCGTAAGAACCTTTTCCGTTAATCGTAGGACGCAAATCGTCGTTGACTTCTTTGCGTCCGTCAATGGACAAAACTGCGTTGGACATCTCACGGTTAATGTACTCAATGTTCTCATCATCAAGCAGCACTCCGTTGGTAGTCATGGTAAAACGGAACGACTTACCATGTTCTTTTTCAATCGAGCGCGCATACTCCACTGTAGCCTTTACGGTATCCATGGCCATCAGAGGCTCTCCGCCAAAGAAGTCCACTTCAATATTGCGACGGTGACCGGATTTGGCAACCACGAAATCGATGGCCCGCTTTGCCGTCTCCTGGCTCATGGTCATGCGGTGACCCGTACCAAAGTCGCCAGTGGAAGCAAAACAGTACTTGCACCGCAGGTTACAGTCGTGGGAGACATGCAGACATAAGGCCTTTACCAATGCCTGCTGCTGCATGGAGGCAGCCTTCTCCCGGTCAATGTAGTCGTCCTCTTCAAACAAAAGGCCCTCACGGACCAGCTCTCGCAATTCCTGCCAAGCCCCCTCCAGATCAGCCGGGTCATATTGGGGCAGCTTGGCACAGATCTCCGCAGGACAATGCTCCGCCATAGGCGGCTGCACCTGCTCCAGCAGATGATAAGTCAGCTCGTCCAGTACATGGACAGCTCCACTGTTCACATCTACGGCAATGTTTACGCCGAGACACTGAAAGGTATGTACCATAAATTTTCGTTCCTCATTTCATTCCGGCATGGAAAAAGGGTGGGATGCCCCACCCTTTTCTCAGCTGCGTTCGTTCTTACTTGTTCTCGCACTTCTGGTTGGCCACGGTGCAAGAGGTCTTACAAGCGGACTGGCAGGAGGTCTGGCACTCGCCGCAGCCGCCGTGAGCGGCGCTGTTCTTCAGAGTTGCGCCGTTGAGCGTCTTCACATGCTTCATTCTGTTTTCCCTCCCATGACTATGGTTTGTCGCGATTATAACACATCTCATTCATAATTTCAATTATTTTCTTCGTTTTTTCCGGCGCGGTCTATGTCCACCACTCAATACTCCAGCCGCCGTACCACCGCAGAGCGAACCAAACAGCAGCCCAATACCGCCAGATTCAATGGACATATTTTCAAAACAAAGCGCTCCGATGGTAAGCAACAGTAAAAATAATACTCCACCAGTGACAAGCCCTACTACCAGCGCCCTGCATCCGCATCGGTGAACCGCCAGAAGCCCACCCGCAAAAGCCCCCAGCACACACCCTATAATAGCCAGTTGGTACATGAGCTCACCGCTCAGCAGTCCTCCGGAAATCGCCGCTGAGGCTGCCAGTAAAAAGGCAAAACATACTGCCAGTGCCAGGAGGCCGCCCAGCAGGAGCCCCGTCCCGCAGCGAATCAGTTTTGCGCTCTGCTCTTCCTCCTTTTTTCGCATAAAAACACCCTCCCTTGCCTTTGGTTTCTACAGAAACCTATGCTGGGAGGGTGTTCAATATTACTTCTTGTCCTTGCTATCCGAAACCGACTCAGTGGACTGGGTCCCCTTGGTGGAAACTGCCCACTTGGTAAACTCGATGCGTACCCGGTCCGCGCTGGTCTCGATCACAATAGTATCTTCCTTTACCGCGCAGATCGTGCCTACAATGCCGCCGATCGTGGTGATCTCGTCTCCCACCGCCAGCTCGGAACGCATCTTGGCTGCCGCTTTCTTCTTCTTGTTCTCCGGCCGGATGAGCAGGAAGTAGAAAATCGCGACCATAACCGCGAGCATTACGATCATGCTTATTCCACCGCCAGCAGTACTACTTTGGGTCAGCATGGTACCCGCAACCTGTGTCAGCAAAATGATCCCCTCCATATATACTTTGATGATAAAATATCATCAGTGGAATATTATAAAACCAAATGCAGATTTTGACAAGCCTTTTCCGCTATATTTACAAAATCTTCATAGCCGGGCAGCCAGCTTTTCCGAATATTCCTGACGGAACAAAGCGAAGTCTCCCACATCCAAAGCCTCCCGAATACGCCGAGTCAGCTGATTGTAAAAATACAGATTGTGCAACACTGCAAGGCGCATGGCAAGCATTTCATCTGCAACAAACAGGTGGCGCAGATACCCACGTGAGAAGTTACGGCATACCGGGCAATCACATTCCGGGTCGATAGGAGCCTCATCCAGCTTGTATTTCTCATTGCGCATATTTCGTGTTCCGGACCAGGTAAACAGCTTGGCATGTCGTGCATTGCGGGCTGGCATAACACAGTCGAAGAAATCCACACCCCGTGCCACTGCTTCGATGATATTGGAGGGTGTTCCTACTCCCATCAAATACCGCGGCTTATCTGCGGGCATGTACGGCTCCACCGCATCAATGATATCGTACATCATCTGTGTAGGCTCGCCAACTGCCAAACCGCCAATGGCATATCCATCACAGTCCAACTTGGCGATTTCCTTCATATGCCAAACCCGCAAATCAGCAAAGGTCGCTCCCTGATTGATACCAAAGAGCATCTGGTCCGGATTCACTGTATCCGGCAAAGCGTTGAGCCGGTCGTGTTCCACCTTACAGCGCTCCAACCAGCGCAACGTACGCTCGCAGGAGGCTTTGGCGTATTCATAAGTGGCAGGATTTTCCACGCATTCGTCAAATGCCATGGCAATATCAGATCCCAGGTTGGACTGGATTTGCATGGACTCTTCCGGCCCCATAAAAACCCGTCGGCCATCGATGTGAGACGCAAAGGTAACCCCTTCCTCTTTGATCTTGCGCAGGCCGGACAAGGAAAATACCTGGAAGCCACCGGAATCTGTCAGAATAGGACCGTCCCACCGCATAAAGCGATGCAGGCCGCCCATTTGGCGAACCACCTGATCTCCCGGCCGCAAGTGCAGGTGATAGGTGTTGGACAGCTCTACCTGACATCCGATTTCCTTCAAATCAAGGGCAGACACCGCCCCTTTAATGGCAGCCTGGGTCCCCACGTTCATAAATACCGGTGTCTGCACCGTTCCATGTGCACAGGTAAAAACACCGCGTCGGGCTCTCCCCTCTGTTTTGATCACTTCAAACACAGAAAAACTCCTTTATTGTTCGTGTTCTATTTTTCTTCATCCATCTCATTGGAAAACAGCTTCAGGAACTCCTCTTCGCTCAATACAGGGATGCCAAGTTCTGTGGCCTTCTTCAGCTTGGAACCAGCTGCTTCTCCCGCCACAAGATAGGAAGTCTTTTTGGAAACAGAACCAGACACTTTGCCTCCCTGCGCCTCGATCATAGCGCTGGCTTCATCACGGGTAAAGCGTTCCAACGTACCTGTGAGTACAAAGGTTTTGCCGGACAGCCTGTCCCCTACCGGAGCCTCATTACTCACAAACGAAACCCCAGCCTCCCGTAATGTCTCAATCAGATGGCGGCTCTGTTCATTGGAGAACCAATCCAACAGGTTCCGGGCTGTAATAGCACCCACATCCGGGACAGCTGTCAGTTCCTCCTCCGTAGCCGCCATTAGGGCATCCAGCGTACCAAAGTGCGCAGCTAATACTTTACCCGCCTTCTGTCCAACCTGGCGAATACCAAAGGCAAACAGCAGCCTGCCAAGACCAGCGGTCTTAGAGCGCTCAATAGCCGTTATCAGATTCTCTGCACTCTTTTTACCCATGCGCTCCAACGCTGCAACCGATTCTGCCGTTAAATGGTAGAGATCTCCCGGCCCCTTTACCAGTTCTGCTCCCACCAAGCCCTCCACTACAGCAGGGCCAAGTCCCTCAATATCCATGGCATCCCGGCTGGCAAAATGGACAAGATGACGCAAACGCTGGGCTGGGCACTCCGCACCGGTACAGCGGATATGGGCACCATCCTCATCTCGGGCTACCGGCGCTCCGCAAACCGGACAACGTTCCGGCAAATGATAGGGCATCGTTCCTTCTGGCCGTTTTTCCCGAAGCACTTCTACAATCTCCGGAATGATCTCTCCCGCTTTCTGTACCAGTACGGTGTCACCGATCCGAATGTCTTTCTCGGTAATAAAATCCTGGTTATGAAGCGTGGCGTTTGTGACAGTCGTTCCAGCCAGACGTACCGGCTCCACCACTGCTTTTGGTGTGAGTACACCGGTTCGTCCTACCTGAACGACGATATCTATCACCTTGGACGGTTTTTGCTCCGGCGGATACTTGTACGCCGCAGCCCAGCGCGGAAATTTCGCCGTACTTCCCAGCAAAGATCTATCTACAAGGTTGTTTACCTTTACAACCGCTCCATCAATATCAAAGGCATACTGTTCCCGTCCTTCTCCCATGGCGCGGATGTGGGCAGCAACCTCGTCAATGGTTTTACAGCTGTCATGTGGAATTACTTTAAAGCGTTGCTGCTGCAAGTATTCCAGGGTTTCTGTGTGGGTAGTAAACGTTCTTCCTTCTGCCCATTGAATATTGAATACCCGAATGTCCAGTTTTCTGGACGCTGCAATTTTGGGGTCCAACTGCCGAAGCGATCCTGCTGCCGCATTGCGCGGATTGGCAAACAATGCTTCCCCGCGCAATTCCCGTTCAGCGTTGAGATGCTCAAAGCTTTTTTTGGGCATGAAGACTTCTCCCCGGACGATCAGTCTTGGAAGCGCCTCCGGCAGACGAAGCGGAATAGAAGGAATGGTCTTAAGATTCTCTGTTACATCTTCACCCACTTGACCATCCCCTCGGGTGGCGCCGCGGACAAATAGTCCATCCACGTACTCCAGTGCCACCGACAAGCCGTCTACCTTGGGTTCTACATCGTACTCTACTTCATCTGTCAGCGTCTCCCGTACCCGCTGGTCAAATTCCTTCAACTCGTCAACTGAGAACACATCCTGAAGGCTCTCCAGCGGAACCTGGTGGCGCACTTCCTGAAATCCGTCGGCGACTTTCCCGCCTACCCGCTGCGTGGGAGAATCAGGGGTCAGCAACTCCGGATATTTTTCCTCAAGCTCTTCCAAACGGCGGAGCTTATGGTCAAAATCGTAGTCAGACATGCTGGGATTATCCAGTACATAATATTCATAATTCGCCTGTTCCAACTCCTGACGCAGGCTTTGGATCTCTTGTCTCTCGTCCATGGTGGACCTCCACTTGGAATCTTTGAGTAAATCGGGGCAACAGGCGGGACAACAACAGATAGAGCCAGAACCCACACAGAGCCCCTACGGTATTAAGAATGATATCATCAATATCCGTGGTACGCATCAGAAAATACTGTCCTATTTCTACCAGTGTGGAAGTGGCCAATCCCACCAGTACAGAGCGCCGCCAAGTGGCACCTCGGAACAGCAACGCAGGGAAGAATCCCAGTGGTACAAACACAGCCAAGTTGCCCAGGAAATTGAGGATGGTAAAAAATATACCACCCTGGGTCAACTCCTGCCAATAATCTCCAAACATCCGAAATGGCACCAGGTTCACATTGCTCCACAGCGAGGGGCGATCCACCAACAGGGTAACGTCTCCCCATAAGCCCGGGGAATCTTCCACCCAATAGACTGGCCATAAGGTCACAGCCAGCACACCGAACAGGCACATAATGAATAAGATCAGTCCCACTTCCCGCCATGGTGTTGTGCGCAGTCCCATGGCCTCCAGTGCCCGCCGGCGGTAGGGCCAAAAGCAAAGGAATATCACCGCTGCCGGAACAGCCACTATCAACATTTCTCGCAGATAATAGAGTACTTCATATTGAAAGAACAGTAGTAAAGTGTGCAGCATATTCCAATCCCCCTTTTCCTTATTATAACAAGGGAAGATTAGACAAACCCTTATGTTTTTCTTACAGATCTCTTACGGTTGTTGTTCCGTCAACTCTAGATAAGTCTCCGGCACACTCCCAACCAAAAGGGTCTCTGCCGCACATACCTGAGCCTCTACCACAGTCTCCACCGTGCCACCCGGAATAAGAAGGGTAACTTCTACCTGGACCTCTAACATGATCTGGTGGAGCGTCTGATTAATACCTGCAGAGGTAAATACGTTGCGGAAGTCCGCTGACGGTGTGGCAGCAGTCAGCACCCGCACAGGAATGTTGGGTCCCAGATTTGAAGCGGATGAAAGTCCAGTCAGGCTACCAAGCGGAATTCCAAGGTCTTGTCCGTCAAGTGACTTCACTTCACAAAGTATATCTTCCAATATTTCTGTTCGGAGCACATTCAAACGTGCAGAATCTGTTGTCAGAACAGTGACCTGCCCCGCTTCATTTTTTTCCAATGTCACCAGCTCACTGTAAGAAATCGCCTCTGCCGTCAGTGTATCCGTCACCGCCCGATTTATAATGCCAGTCACAGTATTTTCCACCCTGGATTGAGCCAGGGCAACGACTGTCGGGCGCAGGGCAGAATCCAGCAGTCCGATGACCAACAGTGCCATGCCGATTCCAAAAACAGCTGATAACAGTATGCCTCCGCCCCGCCGCCCCGGCTTCCTTGTCCGCCGGGGTGGGCGGAACCATAGGCGATAGCGCGGTCTATGCATCTAGCGTCACCTCCCTTCTGGGAGGCTATGCACGCCAGGCTTGCTCTTATGCGCTGTTATTCTTCGGCTCGGAGCAACTCCTCCACTGCCAACAAGACCCCAGCTTTACCGCTTTCATAGGTCAGGCCGCCCTGCAGATAGGCCGTATAGGGCTCCCGCATAGGCGCATCGCAGGATAGCTCAATGGATGCTCCCTGGATAAAAGCGCCGGCAGCCATAATAACCGGACAGTCATAGCCTGGCATATCCCAGGGCTCGGGAGTAACAAAAGAGTCCACAGGGGCACCAAACTGGATCCCTTTGCAGAATTTTTTCAGGGGCTCAGGTGCGCCGAAGTGGATCATCTGGATAATGTCGTGGCGCACTGTATCAGACGTGGGCTCGGTCCGATACCCCAAAAGCTCCATGATCCGTGCAGCGAATATAGCCGTTTTTACTGCCTGTGCCGTGGTGTGCGGAGCCAGGAAAAGCCCCTGATAGAGACTACGGTTACTGCCAAAGGTGGAACCGCATTCCTTGCCGATTCCCGGGGTAGTCAGGCGCATGGCCGCCCCCTCCACCAGATCATGCCGCCCGGCAATATAGCCGCCGGTGGGGGCCAGGCCTCCGCCCGGGTTCTTGATAAGAGAGCCCACAACCAAATCGGCTCCCACCTGAGTAGGTTCAATGGTCTCCACAAATTCACCATAGCAGTTGTCCACCAGAACAGCGGCCTGTGGATTGTTGTCCTTGACGACCTTGGCCAGCGCGCCAATCTCGGCAACTGACAGAGAGGCACGGGTGGAATATCCTTTAGACCGCTGGATAAGTACTGCCTTGACGCGAGGATCTTTCACTGCCGCTGCCAACCCGACCGGGTCTGGAGCATTGTTAACCAATTCTACTTGCCGATATTTAATGCCGTAGCTTTTCAAGGAACCTGGACCTTTATCTACCACACCTATGACACCCAGCATGGTATCATAGGGAGCACCCACGGCGGAGACCAAAATATCCCCCGGCTTCAGTGCACCGAACAGAGCACAGGAAATAGCGTGAGTCCCGTTAACAAACTGGACCCGCACCAGCGCATCTTCCGTGCCGAAGAGTTCCGCAAAGATCTGGTCCAGTGTATCCCGTCCCAGGTCATCATAGCCGTAACCAGTTGTCCCGGCAAAATGTGCCTCAGCTACCCGGTGCTTTTGAAAGGCAGCCAAGACCTTTCGGGTGTTTTCCTCTGCAATAGAGTCAACACGCTCAAATTGTTCCCGCAGGCTGGACTGCGCCTGAGCGGCCAGCTCCAGCACGCGCTCACTTATTTGTAAAGCCATTTTACTTTATTCATTCCATTCTGTCTATATTGCGCGGGAATTCCTCCCGCAAAAGGCTGTAGATGTAGTCGTCCCACTCCTGCCCTTCCAATACATGGTGATGGCGCAGGACAGCATCCCGCTGGAACCCCATTTTTTCCAGCAGCCGAATCGAGGACCGGTTAAATGCGCCAGTCTGAGCATATACCTTATTCAGCCCAAGTTTCAAAAGCAACAGTTCGCAAATCATGTAAAGCGATTTAGCCATACATCCATTGCCACGAAAGGCAGGCAACAGGAAATAACCCAATTCTGCGCTGCGGTTACGAGGATTATAATCGGACACTGTAAGCTTTCCTATAGCTGGGCCTCCCTTGGCCTGATACAGGCCACAGATCAACCGATTTCGGTCTTGAAGCGCCTGTTGGTAAAGCGCTAAAAGCTCCTGATCGGTCCGCCGCTGCACCGGACGGCAGGTAAAGCGGGCAAATCCCTCCTCTTCTTCCATCCGGTGCAGCGCAACCAGGGCTTCCGAGCTGATACAGTCCAGAAGTACGCCGCCTCGCATGCGGGGCAGGCACATGTCCGGGGTCGGCAAACAGTCCATATCAGTCCAGTTCCGCCTGGGCAAAGGCAGCCGCCAACGCAGCACAGGCCTCCACATCCCGCAGATCCGCCATCTCCAAAGGCGTATGGATATAGCGGCTGGAGATGGAAATACCACCGGTGTACACCCCAGCCCGGGTCTGGTGAATCGCCCCGGCATCGGTGCCGCCAGCCTTCAGAATATCTTTCTGCCAAGCAATCTCGTTCTCCCGGGCCAATTGCTCCAGTCGAGCCACCACCAAGGGATGGCAGATTACAGAACTATCCATCACCTTGATCGCTGCACCGCCGCCAGCCACGCTGCTGCACTCATGGGGGGCACCGGGAATATCGTCCGAATCTGTCACATCTATCGCAATACCATAATCGGGGTCCACGCCATAGGCCGCCGTCCGGGCACCGCGGATCCCGACCTCTTCCTGTACAGTAAAGACAAAATACAGATCGTTTCTGTTGTTTCGGATCTGCTCCAGGGCCATAAGAAGCACCACGCAGGCGATGCGGTCGTCCAGATAGGGAGAGAAAATCCGATCCCCAGAAACGAACGCCTGAGTATCATACACCGCCGTATCCCCTACCTGGATCAGACTCCGGGCCTCTTCCCGGTCCCGGGCTCCGATATCCAGGTAGAGGTCGTCCAGCTTCATCTCCTTGGCCTCCACCTTTCCATCCAGAGCCACCACGCCTCTCACGCCATTGGCAAACCGGATGGGAGCACCCAGCACCTCATGGGCAGACAGCCCGCCCACGCGTCCAAAGCGCAAAAATCCCTTCTCATCAATATGGGTGACAATAAACCCAATGGAATCCATATGGGCCGCAAACATTACCTTGGGCCCATTCCCCTTTTTATGGCAGATCAAGTTGCCCAAGGTATCTATCGTACACTCATCCACATAGGGTTCAGCCAGCTGGCGGATAACGTCCGCCACAGGTCGCTCACAGCCTGAGGGGCCATGGCAGGCATTCAGCGCCTGCAAGGTCTGCAAAATATCCATATGCTCAATCCTCCTTGGACAGATCGTCGATAAACGCCCGTACCAACTCAAGCACTGCATCAAAATCGCGGACACAGGCAACGCTGGCCGGAGCATGTACATAGCGGACTGGAACCGCCACTACAGCCGTGCGTACACCGCTCTTGGTGCGTTGAAAGGCTGCCGCGTCGTTGCTCCCAGAGATGTAGTCCTTACTCTGCCATGGGATTCCAGCCCGGTCAGCCAACTCCCTCAGTCGCTCAAACAGCCCTCGGTCAGCAATGGAACCGTTGTCCATAAACGCTAATACCGCTCCCTTGCCCAGTGCACACACCCGTTTGTGTTCAGGAATACCCGCCACATCAGCAGCCGTAGTTCCCTCCACAACCAAGGCAATTTCCGGTGTGACGGAAAATGCCGCGCCAAAGGCCCCGCGGGTCCCTACCTCTTCCTGCACAGTGAACACAAAGGTACAGTCCATAGGCAGCTGCTCTTTCAGCAGCGTGAGCAGGACTGCACAGCCCACACGATCATCCAGGGCCTTGGCTTTGAGGAGATCGTTACCAAACTCCACACAGTCTCCAGCAAAAACCGCTACATCGCCCAAAGCAACAATCTTCTCTGCCTCGGCTTTATTGTTGGCTCCAATGTCGATATAAAATTCATCCAGCTTGGGGACAGTTTCTTCCTCTTCCCGGCTTACCAAGTGATAAGCTTTTAACCCAATCACGCCAGGTACGGCCCTCTCGCCTACCAAGACAGGCTTGCCAATCAGTACCCGACGGTCTACAGAGCCCACTGCGTCAATCTTCAGATAGCCCTCATCCGTGATGGTGCGAACCATGAGGCCCACCTCATCCATGTGAGCACAAAGCAGCAACTTGTCTCCCGTATTCTTTTCTCCCTTTTTCCGGACGATCAAGTTGCCAAGGGTGTCCACCCAGAGCTCATCTGCGTAAGGGCGTGCAGCCTGTATGAGAAACTCCCGCACCTTATCCTCCCAGCTGGATACACCGGGCAAGGCGCACAGCTGTTTGACCAATTCTTTCACAGCCTGACCGCCTCCTTTCCGAGGTTCTTTGCAAAGGCAGCCAACAGAGCCGCCACAGCCTCCATATCCTTGAGGGATAGCACCTCAATGGGACTATGCATGTACTTCAAAGGCAGGGAGAGCACCGCGGTGGCTACGCCTTCCCGGCTGATCTGCATTTCCCAGCCATTGGTACCCGTATGGCCGGACATGACTTCCAGCTGATAGGGCATCTGCTGTGCTTCGGCCTGATCCATGAGGCGTCGGGTCATCCATCGAGCCATATTGGGACCCACGCCAATGGCGGGACCTCCGCCCAAGGTGAAGGTCTTATCCGCCGGACCATCCGGGGTGCGTCCGTGTGTCACATCTACGGCAATGCACCAGTCCGGCTGTACCGACCAAGTAGCAGTAGTGGCACCTACTCCGGAAACCTCCTCCCGTGTGGAGCCCAGGATACATACATCCACATCCAGCTCCTGTCCTTGCAGCAACTCTGCCGCCCGCAACAATGTTACAAAGCACGCCCTGTCATCCATCGACTTGCCGCACATCTGGTCCTCTCCAAGGGCAAAGCAGCTGCCCCGGTACACCATAGGAGTTCCAATGGGGATGGCCTGCTCGGCCTGTTCCTGGCTCAGTCCCACATCCACAAACAGCTCTTTGATGGGAATGGACTTGTTCCCTACCTCTCTGTTCTGAAGATGGGGCGGCTGGCAGGCCACCACTCCGAATCGGGGCGGCTGCGTTAAAATGGTAAGCTCCCGCCCAGGCAGCATACGTGGGTCTACCCCACCGATGCTGCAAAAGCGGAGAAATCCGTCTTCAATACCGGTGACCATAAGGCCGATCTCATCCAGATGAGCGTCCAACAGGAGCAGTTTCGCCCCTGGTTTTCCGCAGCGGCGTATGCCGATGACATTTCCCATACGGTCAACCGAAACCTCATCCACCAATGGCCGCAGCAGTTCCTGTGCAACGGTGGCTGAGGCGTTTTCAAAGCCAGAGGGCGCTGTACAGGCGCACAGTTTCTCCAGCGCATGTCTCATATCCAACCCGCATTCCTCCTATTCCAGGGCATAGATGATCTTTTTAAATGCTGCGCCCCGCTCCATAAAATTTCTAAACTTGTCAAAGGATGCACAGGCCGGCGACATCAGTACCACGTCTCCCGGCTGTGCCAGTGCATGAGCCGCCAATACTGCCTGATCGAAATCATCATAGGTCTGAATGGGAAGTACTTGCGCGTCATAGCCCGGTGCCTTTTCTACCGCCTGTCGGATCTTGTCTGCCGTTGCACCGGTCAACACCAGAGCTTTCACATGTTCCACTACCTCTGGCCCCAGCACATCAAACGGAATGTGTTTATCATAGCCGCCCGCAATGAGGATCACCTTTTGGGTGAAAGAACGCAGCCCGGCAATGGTACGGGAAGGGCTGGAGGCAATGGAGTCATTATAATACTTTACTCCCTTCAAGGTCCGTACCAACTCGATGCGATGCTCTACACCCGTGAATTTAGCCGCAAAATCCCGAATGACCTGGTCTGGAACCAGACCATCCACCGCACCAATGGCCGCCATATAGTTTTCCACGTTGTGGTCGCCCGGCAATAAAATATGCTCCAGATAAAGGACCGGCCGCTCCTGTCCATCCCGCCGCGCAAAAATCGCCCCATCTCGGAGGAAGATTCCATGCTCCAGCGTCTCACGACGGCTGAACATGGTCACACTTCCCCTGGCCTGCGCGGCAAAAGCGCGGGTAATCTCATTGTCCTGGTTCAGCACAAGGCGGCCATTCGGTGTCTGATGCAGGAAAATATTCTTCTTGGCGTCGATGTACTCCTCCATAGACTTGTGAACATCTAGATGGTTGGGCGCTACGTTGGTGACCACCGCTACATCCGGGCTTCTATCCATAGTCATCAGCTGGAAGGAAGAGAGCTCCAGCACTGCAATATCACCGCTCTCCATCCCGCTGACATCCGGCAGGAGCGGACGGCCAATATTGCCGCCCACATAAACATTATAACCAGCCGCTTTGAGCAATTCGGCAATAATCGTCGTAGTGGTAGTCTTCCCGTCACTTCCGGTCACAGCAATGATCCTGCAGGGACAGACCTTGAAAAAGACCTCCATTTCTGAAGTGATAACACTTCCCCGCTCCTGCGCAGCCAGCAATTGAGGCACATCTGGGCGCAGACCGGGCGTGCGGAAGATGATTTCCTGGTCTAGTCCTTCCAAGTAGTCCAGGCCAAGGTGCAGCTCGGCCCCAAGGCTCTCCAATTCCTCCGCCTGACCACCAAAGTCGGCCCGCTGACGTTTATCGCAGGCGGTCACCTTTACGCCAGCTCGCAAGAGCATCTTGATCAGGGGTGTGTTCGATACGCCGATCCCGATCACAGCTACCCTTTTGCCCCTGAGTTCGGCCAGATAATTCTGTATGGTGGAACGCATAGGTTGTTCCTCCCTTTAATATAATGTATAACTTATGTATTATATCCTATCGGCTTTAAAATTTCAATCGAAAGGCATTGCTTTGATTTGACAAGCGGAGAAGAATACGATACAATGTCATTCGCAAGCAAGCTGGACAGCCGCGCGTATGGGGCGAAAGGCCCATGCGTGAGGAAAGTCCGGGCTCCATAGGGCAAGGATAACGGGTAACACCCGCCGGGGGCGACCCCAGGAAAAGTGCAACAGAGATATACCGCCACCGTGGCTATGTCACAGTGGTAAGGGTGGAAAGGTGGAGATAAGAGCCCACCCGACGGCGTGGAAGCGTCCGTCGCTGTAAACTCTATCCGGAGCAACGCCGTGGAGGGACACATGGTCGGCCCGACCGTCCCAGGGAGGCGGCTGGAGCGTACCGGCAACGGTGCGTCGAGATAGATGGCTGTCTTAAAGGACAGAACCCGGCTTACAGGCTTACTTGCAAAAAGCACCCGGAGCAATCTCCGGGTGCTTTTTTATCCATTATAGTTCGTCTTTTTTCCCGGTCAAATCTGTATACTCCATGGGCCGACCGTTTCCGTCTATCCGCTTTTCCCGCAGACGTTTGTTGACCCAATCGCGAACCAGGGTGTAGAGCACCGCGAAGGTAGGTACACCCAGTACCATACCGGGAAATCCAAACAGTCCTCCGCAAGTGACGATGGCAATCAGTACCCAGATCGCCGAAAGTCCCGTACTGTCTCCAAGAATCTTGGGCCCCAGGATATTTCCATCGAACTGCTGCAGAGCCAGGACTAGGATTAAAAACCGAAGTGCAGCCCAGGGATCTACAATAACCAGGATCATCAAACACGGAATCGCGCCGATAATAGGGCCAAAAAATGGAATAATATTGGTCACGCCAATCACTACGCTGATAAGCATGGGGTATGGAATACGGATGATCAGACACAGGAAAAAGCAGAGCACTCCAATAATGGCCGAGTCAATCAGTTTTCCGTTGATAAAACCAATAAATACCCCATTTGCATGGCTGCAGATGTCCAGCAGTCGGTCCGCTCTCCGCTTTGGCAATACGGCATAAATCAACTTTTTCAGCTGTGGTACAAGTCGTCCTTTCCCTGCCAGCATGTAAACCGAGGAGATCAACGCAGTAATGCCAGTAATCACGCCATTACCCACAGCAACTCCGAAGTCCAAAAGCTGAGGCAGAGACTTGGACACCGCCTCGGTCACCGTTTTTACCAAGTCCTGATAGGAACCAAGCGCTTCATTGACGCTCTCCGTATCCAGGCCAAACTGCGTCGATGCATTCTGGACCAGCGCATCCAGCGAATTCAAGTAGGTCTGCATATTCCCCGCCAAGTCCATCACACTTTGCATGACCTGAGGAATGACCAGGTTGAGCAGGATCACTACTACAGCCAGAGCCAGCAGATAGACTGTCAGAATCGACAATCCCCGTTTATATCTTTGCTTATCGTAAACTTTTCGTTCAAAAAAGCTTACCGGCGTATTGAGCAGATACGCGATGGCAAAACCGGTAATAAACGGAGAGAGCACCTTCATAAACATCGCAATACGAACGCTTATGATATCAAAATGCGTCAACCCTACATAGAACAAAATTGCCAGCAGTAACACAAGCAGCATGGAAATGGAACGCCCGTCCAGAATATACCATTTCTTGCGTTCCTGATTGTCTTTTTCTTCCACTGTACCCACCCCTTCCACTACGTTTGATTGTATCACGTAGCCAGCACTTACGCAACCGAAAAGCAGAACTGCGGTACAGCCCATCGGACTGCACCGCAGTTTCTTTCTCTTAAGCAATCACGGCACGATGGAATACTTTCTTTCCCTTCTTCAGCATAACCCCTTCGCCGGAGAGCTGCATCTCAGTCACGGGAGTGTTCACATCAGTCACTTTTTCGCCGTCAAGCTCCACGCCACCCTGCTCGATCAGGCGGCGGGCCTCTTTTTTAGAGGGCACCAGGCTGCACTTGAGCATCAGATCCAGAATACCGATCGCTCCATCGGTCAGATCGTCTTGGGTCAGCTGGGTAGAGGGCACGTTGCTCATATCGCCGCCGCCTACAAACAGTGCCTTGGCAGCCTCCTGGGCCTTTTTAGCCTCTTCCGTACCATGGACCAGTTGAGTCAGCTCAAAGGCCAGGATCTCCTTGGCAGTATTGAGCTGGGCGCCCTCCCACTTGTCCATCTCATCGATCTGCTCCAGAGGCAGGAACGTGAGCATCCGCAGGCACTTGAGCACATCAGCATCACCGATGTTGCGCCAATACTGATAAAACTCGTAAGGAGTCGTCTTGTTGGGATCCAGCCATACGGCACCTTTCTGGGTTTTGCCCATCTTCTTGCCTTCCGAATTCAAAAGCAGCGTAATGGTCATGGCGTGGGCGTCCTTGCCCAGCTTGCGCCGGATGAGTTCAGTACCGCCCAGCATGTTGGACCACTGATCGTCACCGCCAAACTGCATATTGCAGCCATAGTTCTGGAACAGGTAGTAGAAGTCATAAGACTGCATGATCATGTAGTTAAACTCCAGGAAGGAGAGTCCCTTCTCCATACGCTGCTTATAGCACTCAGCCCGCAGCATATTGTTTACAGAGAAGCAGGCGCCCACATCCCGCAGGAGCTCAATATAATTGAGCTTCATGAGCCAGTCAGCGTTGTTGACCATCTGCGCCTTGCCCTCACCGAACTCGATAAAGCGCTCCATCTGCTTTTTAAAACAATCACAGTTATGCTGGATGGTCTCAGGAGTCATCATGGTACGCATGTCAGAGCGGCCAGAGGGATCGCCCACCATGCCGGTACCACCGCCGATAACAGCAATGGGGCGGTTGCCTGCCATCTGCAGTCGTTTCATCAGACACAACGCCATAAAATGGCCAACATGAAGAGAGTCAGCTGTGGGGTCAAAGCCAATATAAAACACCGCTTTCCCTTCGTTGATCATTTTAGAGATCTCTTCCTCGTTTGTCACCTGGGCAATCAGGCCCCGGGCCTTCAGTTCTTCATAACAGGTCATTTTTCTTCTTCCTTTCTCAATATAACCGGTTCCCGCAATGGGGACATTTTGCATCGTCCAGTTCGTGGGAGGTTCCGCAATAAGGGCACTCTACCTTTGTCATGGTATTCTCCTCCTCTTCTGGCCCCTCCACGGCATAAAACTCCAGCTTTTTGCATTTTTTGCAGCAATAAATATCTACTGTAAGCGCACCGGACAGCAGATTGCTCCAGGCTCCCAACAGCATGCCATACTTGCCCAGCTGAATCTTATCCTGCCCCATATGTGCCATCTCGCCACCACAGCGGAGGCAGATTTCCCTTACCATCCAATCCCCCCTTTTCATCAAAAACGCCCTCTGTCCTTTCGGACAGAGGGCGTCAAATCACGCGGTACCACCTCTGGTTCGCCGCTTTTTCACAAAAGCAGCCTCAGGCCGTGCCAACACACGGCGGCGCAGTAACGGGCGCACCCGACACAGCCCTACTAGGCAAAGCTCCCGTTCAGGCGGCTGTTCCAGGGTGTATTTCCTACCGTATCCCCTCCCCCTTTCACCAAACCGGGGGTTCTCTGGGCGGGATGTGCAGCAGTACTTCTCCCCGTCATCACAGTTCCATATTGATGTGGATTATAAGCGCTCCTTTGCCATTTGTCAAGAGGAAAGATTTCAACTCAACAAAATCTAAGTTTTGTGGAGTTTCTTGTAGGCTTCCGCGCTCTCCAGTAACTCCTCGGCGGCATGGAGCGTGGCATCGGTAATATGTTCCCCCGAGGTAAGACGTGCCAACTCTTCTCGCCGGCGGTCCCGGCTGAGCCGCTCCACTTGGGTGAACGTCCGTCCTACCCGCTCCCCCTTCTCCACCGAGAAATGGACATCGGCCATCGCAGCTAGCTGAGGCAGGTGGGTTACACACAGTACCTGTTTGGTCCGCGCCACATCGGCCAGTTTCTCAGCTACCTTTTGAGCAGCCCGTCCGGATACGCCAGTATCCACCTCATCAAAGACCAGTGTGCCCACATCATCGTTCTCTGCCAGCACGTTTTTCAACGCCAGCATGATACGGGCCAGTTCGCCGCCTGAGGCAATTTTCTGGATAGGTTTGAGGTCCTCGCCCACATTGGCCGACATAAGAAACTGTACCTCATCCATACCGGTTTCATCCATACCGTACTCCCCTGCTTTGGGACGGAATTCCGCCCGAAAGCGGACCTTCGGCATATCCAGCTGGGCCAGTTCACTTTGAATGCGCCTCTCCAGCGCCTTTCCGGCGGTCTTCCGGGCCTCCGTAAGTGCGCTGCCCCGTTTCCGCGCTTCTTCCAGTACTTCGGCCAACTTTTTCTCCAGCCGGACAATGGTATCGCTGGAGAGCTGGATCTCATCCAATTCCTGTTTGCACCGCTCCAGGTAACCCAACATATCTTCCACTGAGTCACCATATTTCTTTTTCAGGCGATAGATCACATCCAGGCGGCTTTCGAGTTCATCCAGCTCCCCAGGCTCAAACTCAAAACTCTCCCGCAGGTCCCGAACCTGCTCAGCTAGGTCATCTGCAGCACAGCGCAGCTCCGCCAGTTTCTCCAACAGACCGTCCACCGCACCGCTCACCCGGGAAGCGGAAGTAAGGGCATGCTCAGCTTCCTCCACCAGTGCCGCAGCCCCTGGATGCTCATCGTCTCCTGACAGGGCCAAATGAGCGTTTTCCACCGCATCGATCAGCTTTCCAGCGTTGCGCAGCAGGTCCCGCCGCTCAGCAAGCGCCTCATCCTCTCCTGGTTTGAGCTCTGCCCGCTCCAGTTCTTGGATCTGAAACTGAAGGCTGTCAATGCGGCGTGCTTTTTCCGCCTCATCCATCTGCAATGCACCAATGCTCCGTCGCAATTGGAGCACACGCTCATATACCTGCCGGAAGGATGCGGCCAATTCCTGTGTTCCTCCAAACCGGTCCAGATACTCCAAATGACAGCGCTCATCCAGCAGCTGTTGACCATCGTGTTGACCATGGATATTCAGCAGTTGCCGACCCAGTTGACGTAACTGCGCTACTGTAATGAGCCGACCGTTTAGCCGGCAGACATTTTTACCATCCGGCTGGATTTCCCGCTGGAGCAGCAAGTTTCCTTCTTCATCCGGGCCACAGCCGTTCTCTTGAAACCAAGACAGTTCCGGTAAGCCGGTAAAAACAGCGTTAACCAATGCCGAGCGTGCGCCTGTACGGATCAGATCACGGCTGGTTCGTTCACCAATGATCGCCCCAATAGCATCCACTACGATAGATTTACCCGCACCCGTCTCACCGGTCAGCGCATTAAACCCGCTGGCAAACTGGATGTCCGCCGACTCAATCACCGCGATATTTTCAATGTGCAGCAAAGAGAGCATACGCCTCATCTCCCCATCGGCTACCACCCGCAGCCTGTTTCCCGGCAGATATTACTTGAGCATAGAATGAATCTCGTTGCAAAACTCCACCGCATCCTCGTTGGTCCGCATAATGAGGATAGCAGTATCATCCCCTGCCAGACTCCCCACCAGCTCTGGAATCGTCATGCCATCAATGGCTGCACAGGCCGCCGAGGCCAGTCCGGGCATCGTTTTTAATACCACAATATTCTGCGCCACATCAAAGGAGGTCACTCCCTCCTTAAAAATAGTCCGCAGTCTTCCAGAGACATCCAACGAAGCCTTTTTCTCCGAAACAGCATAGCGATAGGTACCATAGCCGGTCAATTCCTTCACCAAGTGCAATTCTTTTATATCCCGGGAAATTGTGGCCTGCGTGGACTGCACGCCCCGCGCTCTCAGCTCTTCCAGAAGCTGATCCTGGGTATCTACATCCTGTTCTTCAATAATGCGCAGGATCTCCTGCTGCCGTTTTGCTTTCATGCTTTATGCGCCTCCCAGCTTTTGGTTGAGTATTTCATAAAACGTCCGCCCGGTCACACGCACCAGCCTGGTCCTGGATTTGGATATGCGCAGTTCCACCAGATCGCCGCCATTCAGCCGGAACGCCTTGCCACCATCTACTGAAAGATAGGCAGTTTTACGGGCCATACGCCCCATCTTGACCGATACCGTTCGCTCATGGCCCAACACAAACGAACGGGCCGAAAGCGCATGGGGGCAAATAGGTGTTACAATAATGTTTTCCGCTGTTGGCTCCACAATGGGACCACCTGCCGACATAGAATAAGCAGTAGAGCCGGTAGGTGTACTTATCACTACTCCATCCGCCGAAAACCGGGTGATAAGCACCTTATCTGCGCAGACCTCCAGATCTACTACTCGTGCCACCGCACCTTTTGTCAGGGCCGCATCGTTCAACGCAATATCATTGTACACGCTCTTCCCGTCCCGGCGCACTGTAACATCCAGCATCATGCGGGATTCCACTGTATACTTCCCCGCCGCGAGCTTGGAAAGCATGGACAACTCGCTCTGTTCCAACTCGGCCATAAATCCAACACTGCCCAAATTTACTCCTAAAATTGGCACCTTATGGGCATTGGCGTCTTTAGCCGCATGGAGAATTGTACCATCGCCGCCGAAACAAACCAACAGATCTGCGCTCTTCAACTCTTCCTGGGTATTTTTAAAAGAAATGTGTTTGGGCAATTCTATATTTCCGCCCTCCACTGTAAAGGGAAGACACATGACAGTCTCTACCCCTACATTGCGCAAAATCTTCTCCGCCGCCAAAGCTGCTTTCAAACCACGGTCCCGGTAAGGATTGGGGCTGAGTACTACTTTCATCTGTTGTCCTCCAGCTCATGGTGAGATGCTTCTACCAGAGCAGACAAATCTCCTTCCCATATGTCTCCTCTACCCGCAACCAGATGGCCCAGATACTCAATATTTCCCTCTGGTCCCCGAATTGGTGAAAAGGTCATTTCCTTTACAGTGAAGTCAGCTTCCTGCGCATTGACCAAAAATTGCTGCAATACCTCCAAGTGGACGGCTGGATCACGCACCACGCCCTTTTTTCCCACCTTATCCTTGCCTGCCTCAAACTGAGGCTTGACCAGGCAAACCACCTGCCCATCCGGCTTCAAAATTCCCCTCAAAGCAGGTAAAATCAATTTCAATGAGATAAAGGATACGTCTACCGTCCCAAAATCCAACAGCTCCGGGATCTGTTCCGCTGTCAGATATCGCACATTGGTCCGCTCCATGCAGACCACCCGCGGATCACTGCGCAGGCTCCAGGCCAATTGTCCGTAGCCTACATCCACGGCATAGACCTTTTCCGCTCCATTTTGTAGCATACAGTCGGTAAAACCACCCGTGGAGGCGCCTGCATCAATGGCGTGAACGCCGTGAAGATCAATTCCCGTAAAGCATTTAAGCGCTTTTTCCAGTTTAAGTCCACCACGACTGACATAGGGTAGCGTCTGCCCACGCACTTCAATGGGAGCCCCTTCCTCGATCTGTGCTCCGGCCTTGTCTACTTTCTGCTCTTTGACATACACCTGGCCGCTCATAATGATGGCCTGGGCACGTTGCCGGCTCTCTGCCAGGCCGCGCTCCACCAGCAATATATCCAGCCGTTTTTTAACGCTCGCCACGGCTGCAGACCTCCTTTGCTTTCTCACGCAGACTCATGCCGTCTAACCCACAGAGTTTCTGTAGTTGCGGAACTGTACCATGGGTCACAAACCTGCGGCCAAGATTAACCAATTCCATACTCCGGAGTGATATCCCCGCCTGCAATATGGCGGCTGCAATCCGCTGTCCCACACAGTTTGCCTCTATTACATCTTCGGCCACCAGCAGTCGACCGGTTTTGCGTACCGACCGAAGAATAGGCTCCATTTCTAAAGGTGTAATGGTATTTAGCTTTACAATATCGCTCTGTATTCCTTCCTCTTCCAACCGCCGTGCACATTCCAGTACAGGATTTATCATCATACCATAACTCACCAGTGTCAAATCGTCTCCACTGCGCAGGCACACCGATCCCATCGGCCCGGAATCTTCCCGATATTCTCCCTCGCCACCCCGGGCATAGCGGATAGCCACCGGTCCATCGAGTTCATAAAAAGCCTGTCGAATCATTCTGCGCAGCTCTGCAAAGCTGCTCGGGCACAAAACCGTCATCCCAGGTACGGTATCAAGAAATGCCGCATCAAACACTCCGTGATGGGTCTCACCATCTTCTCCCACCAGGCCTGCCCGATCCACCGCCAGCACTACATGTAGCTTCTGGAGTGCAACATCGTGAATCAGCATATCATAAGCCCGTTGTAGGAAGGAAGAATAGACCGCAAACACCGGACGCATCCCTTGTTTTGCCATGCCTGCGGCCATGGCCGTAGCATGTCCTTCGGCAATCCCAACATCAAAAAAGCGCTCTGAGAAGCGCTGCGCAAATCTATCCAGACCTGTACCGCCCTGCATTGCCGCCGTAATGGCACAAATACGGTCATCCTGCTCTGCCAGCATGCATAGTGTCTCACCAAACACTGCGGAGAAATTGCGCTGCGGAGGCTGAATCGGTTGTCCGGTCTCCACGCAAAAGCGCCCTACACCATGAAACCGGTCCGGATTGCGCTCTGCATGTATATAGCCTTTTCCCTTTACAGTCCTTACATGGAGCAGGACTGGGCCTTGTAAATCCTTAGCATAACGCAGCAGGCGGGTCAATCCCTTTACATCATGTCCATCCACCGGCCCCAGGTAGGTAAAGCCCATATCCTCAAATAAACTGCATGGCAGTAAAGTCTCCTTGACCGCCGTTTTGATCTTATGGGTCACGCGATAAATATGCCCGCCCAGCGGCAATACATTCATCGCCTTACGGTACCCCTTTTTAAAACGCAGATACTGAGGTTTGAGACGCTGATGCGCCAAGTGCTCCGCCACACCACCCACACTTTTGGTGATGGACATGCCATTGTCATTTAAAATAACAATCAGCGGTTCCCCACTGTTTCCGGCATCCGACAATCCCTCATATGCCAGGCCGCCAGAAAGCGCGCCGTCTCCGATCAAAGCCAGGACCTGATAGTTCTTCTTCTGCAATGTTCTGGCACGGGCCATTCCCACTGCCACCGAAACAGAATTGGATGCATGCCCGGCGATAAAGGCGTCACACGCGCTCTCCGACGGTTTGGGAAATCCTGCAATCCCGCCAAAAGAGCGCAGCGTCTCCATTGCGGCGTTGCGCCCTGTCAGGATCTTATGGGCATAGCACTGGTGTCCCACATCAAAAACCAGCCGGTCCACTCCGGTATTAAATACCCGGTGAATAGCCACAATGATCTCTACCGCACCAAGACTGGAAGCAAGGTGCCCCCCTGTGCGGGAAACGGTATCGATCAGTCTGGCCCGTAAGAGAGTGCATACCTCCGCAGCCTCGCTATCGCTCAGTGCACTCAGATCATCGGAAAGCTCATCCAGACTAAGAATGGTAACACCTCCTGTCCCCGAATCTTTTCGTCCGCTTATTGCCAGAGCCACGCTCCTAACAGGCCCACCGCAATTCCAAGCAGACCGCCCATTAGGACCTGGAACGGCGTGTGTCCCAAAAATTCCTTCAACTCTTTTCCAAAAAGCGCTGGCTTCATCTCTGTCCAGTGTTCCATAATATAGTTCAGAATCTTGGCCTGTTCTCCCGCGGCCTTACGGACATTGGCCGCATCGTACATCACCACGATGGCTACAACCGCCGAAATGGTAAAAACCGGCGACGACCATCCATACATATACCCCATAGCGGTAGCACAGGCACATACGAACGCCGAGTGAGAGCTGGGCATACCGCCACTGGACAAAATATGCCGCCAGTCCAGCCGGTGCTGGGTAATCAGTACAATAATAAACTTCAGTACCTGTGCGATCGCCCAAGCCAAAATAGACAAATTTAAAATCAGATTTCCAGTAAAGAAATCGACTACGTTTTTCATGCTCTCAGCCTCATTTCTCGCGGGTCGCCAATGTGTTCGCCAGCCAGCAGAGTGCCTGAGCCCCTTCTCCAAACGGAGCCAGTGCATCCACCGCTTCCGCTGTCAGGCGCGACACCAGCTCGCCACAGGCCTCTACCCCTTTCAGCGTTACAAAGGTATTTTTCTCACTTTTGGCATCAGAGCCAACGGTTTTCCCAAGGGTCTCTGTTTTCCCTACTACGTCCAGTACATCATCCTGTATTTGGAAAGCCAGGCCCAAATGTTCCGCATAACGGCATAGAGCAGCCCGCTGTTCCACGGTACCACCGGCGAGGACACATCCCATCTCCACCGCCGCCTGAATCAGAGCGCCGGTCTTGAGCCGCTGCAGTTCCTCCAGCTCATTCATGCCCAAGGTCCGTCCCTCGCCGTCCATATCCAATACTTGACCGCCCACCATACCGCGGGCACCAGCAGCCCGAGCCAAGATACCCGCCGCTTCCAACGTCCGCTCCGGCGGAATCTGGGTCCTTTGCTCCAACATAAATTCAAAAGCAGCTGTCAAAAGGCTGTCACCGGCCAGAACTGCCATCGCCTCACCGTACACTTTGTGGTTTGTGGGTCGGCCGCGGCGCAGATCGTCATCGTCCATGCAAGGCAGATCGTCATGGATCAGCGAATAGGTATGGATCATCTCGATGGCGCCGGCAAAGGGCAGAACCTGTTCCGGATCTCCGCCGCACAGCCGACAGCTCTCCAGCAGCAAAACCGGACGGATTCGTTTCCCGCCTGCCAGCAAACTGTAGCACATGGCATCATAAAGATTTCCTCTTGGCTCCCGCTCCTGGAAGGCATGCTGGAGCCAGGCCTCAATCAGGTCCCGATGGGCCTGCAGGCACTGCTTGCTGTCCACGCGCTATCCCTCCCCATCAAACGGCTGCTCTACCGGTGCCCCATCTGGCCCGGCCAGCAGCTTGGATACCTTCTGCTCGGCTTTGTCCAGCTGCGCGGAGCATTTCTTCATCAGTTTGGTCCCCTCTTCAAACAGGGCCAGCGCATCCTCCAGCGGTGCGTCGCCCTGCTCCAGCTGTTTTACAATCTCCTCCAGCCGGGCCATTGACTGTTCAAAGCTCAGCTTTTTTTCTGCCATAATCCAAGTTCCTTTCCGGTTTTGCTCCGCTACTTTACCTGGCAATTCAGCGTCCCATCCGCCAAACGCAGGCATAGTTCCTCTCCTGTCTGCACCTCAACCACAGAGCGGACTACCTTGCCGGTCGGCTTCTGCGCAATGGCATAACCCCGTCCCAGCACTTTCAGCGGACTAAGCGCATCCAGCGCAGCTGCCGTGCGTGCAAAGCGTTCCCGCTCCCGGCTCAAAGTCCGGTTAAGTCCGTGAGCCAGGCGATCCCGCTGAAAGTCCAGCAGCATTCGTCGATCATTGATATAATTCATCGGAGCCTGCAATGCCCGACAGTGTCCGGCCCGTTCCAGTTCCTTGCGGGCGCCGTCCAACCGCCGCTCCACCGCCTGGGACATACGCGCTCCCATCTGGCTCAGCCAGGCACGCACCTCTTCCTGATCCGGTACGGCCAGCTCAGCCGCATTGGACGGCGTTGACGCCCGGAGATCTGCCACAAAGTCAGAAATCGTCACATCCGGCTCATGCCCCACCGCTGAGATGACCGGCAATTCAGAGGCATAGATGCTCCGAGCCACCGCCTCATCGTTAAAAGCCCAAAGATCCTCCATGGAGCCGCCGCCCCGGCCGGTAATGATGAGGTCGGCCACCCGATACCGATTGGCCCACGCGATCGCCGCACAGATTTCTCCAGGGGCTTCCTGCCCCTGTACTCGTACCGGAAGGACGAGCACCTGTGCCATGGGCCACCGGGCACCCAGGATACGGATCATATCCCGCACCGCCGCACCGGCCGAGGACGTAATAAGTGCAATCCTCCCGGGCATCTTGGGAATGGGCTTTTTATGGGCCTGATCAAACAGCCCCTGCTGGTAAAGCCGGGTCTTCAGCTGTTCAAAGGCCAGATGCAAATCACCTACACCGTCAGGGGTGATCTGGGTACAATAGAGCTGATACTGCCCATCCCTCGGAAAAACGGTGACCCGTCCAAAGGCAATGACCTTCATCCCGTTCTCCGGCCGAAAACGCAGTCCGGCAGCCTCCCGACGGAACATGACGCAGCGAATCGCCCCCTCCGGATCTTTAAGTGAAAAATAGTGATGACCGGAGGGATAGGTTTTGTAATTGGAAATCTCCCCACACACATACAGGCCGGACAGTGCGCCGTCACAATCCAACAAGCTCTTAATATACTGGTTGACCTGTGTGACGCTGTAGACAGGCGCCTGATTCATTTTACCGCTCCCTCTCTCCAGGCCCGCCAAGCCAGGATCGCCACACCCATGGCATTGTCCGTGGAATATTGGGGCTGGGCAAAGGCGGCATCCGCCATGACCGTGCGCAGCAGGCGATTGGAGGCCACGCCTCCGGAGCACAGCACCGGCAGTCCAGGCCAGCGCTCCCGAGCGGCGTCTGTGGTACGCCGCACAATTGACGCTACCGTCTCCAGTGTAAAACGGGCAATCTGGGCAGGTAGCTCTCCACGTTCGGCCATGGCTTTTACCTGATTCTC
Source organism: Flavonifractor hominis (assembly GCF_040095835.1). Lineage (NCBI taxonomy): Bacteria > Bacillati > Bacillota > Clostridia > Eubacteriales > Oscillospiraceae > Flavonifractor > Flavonifractor hominis. The sequence goes on along the minus strand of NZ_JBBMFT010000001.1, from coordinate 188,530 downwards.
CATTCCCGACAGAGAGAACGTCAGATCATTACGCTTCACAGGGAAGCCAGCCCGGAGCTGCGCTTCAGCAGCTAAAGCATCCAGCGCCTTTCCGGCCGGAAAGGGCAGCCCAAGCAGTACACCTGTCCGGTCAATAAGCTGACCGGCAGAAATATCACTGGTTCCTCCCACCCGCTCGGCCCGGACATTCACTCCATCCGGCCGTACATACAGAAGTTCCGTAGTACCACCGGAGAGATGCCAGGCCAGAAAGGGCCGGTCCAGCCAATCCATATGTCCGGCTGACCAGGCCGCAGCGGCAATATGCCCCTGCTGATGGGAAAAGGCATAAAAAGGCACATCCAGCCCGTCTGCCAAAACGCGAGCCTGCCCCTCTCCCGCTAGAAAGCAGGGCATATAAGAGCCCTCCACCTCCCTGGGGCGGGTGCTGGCCCCCACGGCGGACAGCCCGGTCAGCCATCCAGCCTCTTTTAGTTGGGCGATCTGCCCGGGCAGACGCTTGACATGCTGAAAAAGTGCGTCACTCTGCCGTAGTCCCAACTCCCCGGGACGCACATCCAGAAGACGGCTGGCATGATAGCCTCCGTCTCCGTCAAATACGGCTGCAGAGGTTGTATAATTGCTGGTATCAATGCCAAGGGCGCGCATATTACGCCTCCGGCTCCCCCTGGCGGGGGAGACTCACAGGATCCGGGGGACATTCATTGCGCACAAAAGAACCCAGAATACCATTAACAAAGGAAACCACTTCCGGTTCCTCATAGTGCTTGGTCATCTCTACCGCCTCATTGATGGCGGCAGCATTGGGGATGTCCTGCATATACAGGATCTCATACATGGCAACCCGCATAATGGCAATGGCTACCCGGTTGAGTCTGGAAAACTTCCAGCCGATGGCATACTTCGAGATATATTCATCCAGCTCAGGGCTGTGCTCATACACACCCTTCACCAGCTTGACAATATACTCCCGCTGCGTCTCATTGGGAAATTCCGTATACAGTGGCTCCTCCTCGCCAATCTGCGCAAATGTCTTGCGATTCAGGGCTTCTTCCAGCAGCTCGTCCGCCGTCTGGCCGGTAAATCCCAGCTCAAAGGCAAAGTGGACCGCGATTTCACGGGCAGCAGTTCTGGTCATTCCATTTCCTCCATAGCGGGCCGAACCCGCATCGTAATATCCATAAGTAATGATATTATACAACACACCTGTAGAAAAAGAAAAGAGCAAATTACATACAGGCGGAAAAAGTCGCTTGTGTTTTCCTACGCACAACAAAACACCGGGGAACAAAAGGGCACTTCCCCCCTGTTCCCCGGTGTCCGACTGTTTACGCCTGCTTTTTGGCTTCCCGCTCAAATGAGACGCCAGCCACGTGGACGTTGATGCATTCCACCGTCAGGCCGCTGGTGTTTTCAATGGCATTATATACAGCGTTCTGAACCTGTTTGGCTACATCAATAATGGTATACCCATACTTGATAAACAGGGACAGGTCGACCCGAACGCTCTCTTCCTCCACCGTAATGTGGATACCTTTGGACAAGTTCTTCTTGCCGCCCAGCAGTTCGGCAATATCACTGCCAAGATTGGCAGAGAGGCTGCCCACACCCTCCACCTCCATGGCGGCGGCCGCGGCAATCACCGCTAGGACTTCCTCGGATATATGGATGTTTCCCAGCTCATCCGGGCGGGAGACATACTCCTTTCCATCAGCCATTCTGGTCACGCTCCTTTTGTGTGTACTGTATGTTCATTGTACCACAAATAAGAGAAATTACAACTGATTTTTCACCCGGTCCGGCGCACTACGCCTCGGCTTCTATAATCTTGACCTGACTGGCAGCATAGCCTGTCTCATCGGTGACAATCTCTGTGATCTTGGCGATATCCGCATCGGTAAGCCCGCCCTCCGTGGCAGCCACTACGACACTGACGCTCTCCTCCCCGATAAACGCCACACAGTCGGCGTATCCCTTGGCTGTAACCAGGTTTTCGATCTGAGCTTCGGAAACGGTGTAGTTGGCCAAGGTCTGGATGGCCTGATTATTCTCCTCCTTCATGGCGTCATCCACATTTTCGCCGGAGGAGGCATCCTGAAGGATAGACAGCGCACTGTCCCGAGCCTGCTGACGATTCAGCCGGGCCGTGGCAAAGTACCCGCTCTCCTGTTGTGCCTCGGGAGCCGGAGAACCAGTAGCCGCAGGTGTTGCGGAGGCCGCAGCGGTATCCACCAGTGGATCTCCCGTCTGTCCGGAGACCATCTCGGCCTGCCCCAGCGTCTTGCCCGCATCGGCTGTCTCTCCATTCTGGTAGGACCAGTTCAGATAAACCGCCATACACACAAAGAGCACAATTGCCGCTACCACTGCGTTTCGCTTCCAGAGTTTCATCTTCATTTCCTCACTTTCCTTTACAAACTGATATCCGGTCGGCCCCCAGGCCGGTCAAAGCGGACACGGATTCCACGATCCGCAGTCGTACAGACGGGTCCCCACCCCCTGAGCATACCACGAGAGCCCCCTGATATTCGGGCGAAACCTGCTGGAGCGCCACAGTCTGCTCCTCACCCGACCCCTGGGAGACTACAACGGTATCAATCTGGGTCTCTGCATCCCCCGTTTCCCGGCTGCTGCTGCGGCTATCCTGAGCCAGGATCTGACGTGCGCTGCTTTTGAGTGTCAGAACCACCTCCACCTCCCCCGCACCGTCGATCTGGGAGAGTGCTTCTTCCAGCCGCCGTTCCAGGGTCTCCACAGAAAAGAGATTGTTTTGCTCATCTGCCGGCTCTGCCCGTACCTGGGCCGTCCCTCCGGTATGCGTGGAAGGCAGTAAAAGCAAGATCGTCCCCACCAGAATGACCAGCAGTACGAATTTGTACCGGTCCAACAGGCTCCGCAGCCGCCCGCCCCATACACTCCATACATCCTGTTTCACGCTTCGTCCGCCCCGCTTTCGTAATACTGCCGCGCTGCCGGAATGGCAAATTCCCTCTCAATGACCTGGGTCAGCGCCTGCTGCTGTTCCTGAGTCAGCACCCCGGAGATGAACACACTATGCGGTATGGGCCACTCTTCCTCCTCCTGCGCTTCCACCCGGACCTGACAGGTAATTCCCAGCGCGGTCGCCTTGTCCAGAATATATGCGCCAGCCTGTTCTTCTATGATGCCCTTCATCAATTCCTGATTTTCCTCCTCCAAGTCCGTGCTGTAAGCGCTCAGATCCAGCTTGTACTCCGTCAATGCCTGCGTGAGGGCCGTGGTATTTAACCGCAGAAGCGGTTGGAGCATCGCCGCCAGCAGAACCAGGCCGCTGGCCAACCGTCCGATCTTCCGTACCGTACCGTCAGGTGTAAGTCCCTCAGCCAGTGCAGCCACCAATGCAGCACAGGTAACACCGATAAGCCAGGTTCGTATGACATCCAGCATTTCCCTTTACCTCACTACCGCCGTGATGGCAGCCACCAGGGAGATGAGCAGCAGCAATGCACACGCCCCTGTCATACCCAATACCAATCCGAAAGCCCCGCTGATCTGGTCGATAAGTCCTGCTACCCGGCCACCGGAGACCGTAGCACTCAGGGCTGCCGTCAACTTATAGGTCAGGTAATGGATTCCCAGCTGCAGGAAGGGTACCACACACATACCCAGAATCACCAGCATTCCGAACACTCCTACTGCATTTCTAAGGATCCCCGCTCCAGCCAGCACGGTTTCCGCTGCATCAGAGAGAATCCCGCCGACCACCGGGACCAGGCTGGACATGGTAAACTTGGCCGCCTTGACTGTGACGGCGTCCGCACTGCCCGCAATGACCCCGCTGACCGTCAGGTAACTCACAAATAAGATGAGAACTCCCGTCAGGATAGAGGTCACAACCCACTTGAGTGTCCCGGCAATCCGTTTCAGTCCATCGTTGCCGATAGCTGCGTAGGCCACGCAGGCAGCGATATAGGTATAGACCAGCGGCAGCAATAAGCGATTGACAAGCGTGATCAGCACATCGGAGAACAGCATGGTGGCCAGCTGACGGGCCACTGCTCCACTGGGCGAACCTGCAGCGGCGGCGGCCGCCGTGACGGTTGGCAGCAGCACTTTGGAGAACAGCTCCAGGTTTTCCAACGTCTCCTTTCCCATACCGATAAGCGCATGAGCGTCGCTCACCGCCACCGCGGTGATGGCCAGCGCGCCCACGATAGCCGTGACGTCCATACTCCGTGCCACACCCATACCGCTGTAAAGCCCCTCTGTCAGTCCACAGAAGAGCACAACCGCCAGCAGCAGTGCCCCGCTGCGCAGAGCCTTGCGCAGTACGCTAAAGAGCTGTCGGCTGCCCGCATCCAGGATCGACTGGATCCCCTCGTCCAGCTGTATCCCCTGTTCCAGATCCACATCCGGCAGGTATTCCGCTCCGGCATCCTGGAGCTTGTCCAGATCCAGTGCCTCCGACTGGGCTGAGAGCACACCGTCGTTCTCCGTCGGCTCGGCCGCCGCAGCCCACCCAGCCCCAGCCAACAGGCACACTACCGTCAGGCAGGCAATGAAATAGCGTCGCATCATTGGTATCTCCTTTTATTATAGAAGGCCGGTTAGGGTGTCCAGCACAGAACGCAGCAGCGGCAGAGTCACCAGCAGCGCCATGGCCGCCCCGGCCGTCTCCGTAAAAGCAGCCAGCCCCCCTTCTCCCGCGTCCCGGCACACCTCCGCAGCAATACGGGTGAGGATGGCAATCCCCACGGTTTTGACCACCGGGTCCACGATTGCCGGGGCAAGTCCCGCCATGGCAGTAAGGTCGTCCATGAGCGCACGTACGCTCTCCACCGCCCCCAGTGACAACCCCAGCACCAGTGCCCCCGCCGCCATGGCCAAAACCATCCCGATACCTTTGGCATCCTGCTTGACCACTACCGCACAGACAGCGGCGGTCACCGCCACGGCCACAACTTTCAGCACGCTGTCCATGGCTCATAATCCAAAGAGTTCTTTGACCAGCTCAAACAGGTTGCTGATCTGCTGCACTACCATCATAAGTACTACTACCAGCCCGGCCAGGGTGGTCATGGTAGCCTGCTCATCCCGCCCCGAGCGGGAGAGCACCTGATTGAGCACCGATACCAATATGCCGATGGCGGCGATTTTAAAGATCAGATCCACATCCATGTCCGTTCCTCCTACAGCAGCAGGATGACGAAAAACGCCCCTGCGGTGATCCCAAGGACCCGATAGATCCGCCCCTGCTGTTTTTGTTCCTCCTGAGCCGTCTCCAGCCCATGTGCCAGTTCCGTCCGCACCCGGGAGAGCGCGGCGCGCTGGGCCTCTCCATCGTACCGGCCCAGTACGCTGCCCAGCTCTTCCAAAGCACCGCGTTCCCCCTCCCTCAAATATGGCATCAGTCTTTCCAGTTCTTCGCTCCATATCTGAGAAAACGGAACCTCTCCCAGCCGTTCCAGCCCCTCCAGGCAACGGGCAAACAACTCCCGGGCAGGAGGCTCGCTCTGGATGCTCAGCAGTCGGAACAAGTCGGGCAATGGAGTCAGACGAAAGGCTATCTCCTGCTCCATCCGCTCCAATGCCACGCATATGGCCCGCAGAGCCCTGGTTCTCCGGTTCAGTTCTCCCGCGGCGAAAAAACCGATGGAGGCCACCCCACCGGCCAGCATCAGCGCTCCCAACAGTCTTATCATAACTCCACCACCCGGTAGCAGCGCCCTTCTGTTCCACGTTCAATCAGCACCAGGCGCCGGAAAAGGTTCTGCTCCAGAAGGCGCCGGTAAAGGGGCCTGATCTCCAGTTCCGTCTGCGTGCGTGCATGGGCGGTGGCCAGCAATGACACCCCACAATTGGCTGCCATCTCCAGTGCGGCTACATCCTCCGGTGCCGTAATCTCGTCCATAGCCAAAACCTGTGGATTCATCCCCCGCAGCAGCATCAGCAAACCCGCTCCCTTGGGACAACCGTCCAGCACATCGGTCTGACGGCCCAGCTGGAACTGTGGCTGGCCACCGTACATGCCGGCCAGTTCCCCCCGTTCATCAGCCACTCCAACCCGGCGGGGTGGATGCCCCTCTCCGTCAGAGACCGCCCGGATCAGATCCCGCAGCAGTGTGGTCTTACCCCAGCCCGGGGGTGAGATAATACAGGTGCTCTGCAACACACCGTCCTGCCAGAGCCTGTCCAAAACCGCCGCAGACACACCGCTGACCTGCCGTGCCACACGTATGGCCAGTGAGGAGATCTGCCGCAGATTCCATACCTCACCGGATCGGCATACCCCGCTGCCGCAGATGCCGATCCGGTGCCCGCCCGGCACAGTGAAAAATCCGTTGCGCACCTGCTCCATGGCTGAGTGGACGGAACCCCGGGTGGCAATCTCCAGTACCAATTCCAGATCGGCCGAACTTACCGGGTGCTTTCCCACCTCCCGCTCCCCTTCTGGAAGAACGAGCGCCACAGGGTATCCCGCCCGCAGGCGGATTTCTTCCGCCTGTCCCTTCCATTCCTCGGGCAACACATCTACCTCATCTCTCAGCGTCGGAGGCAGCAGCATGGCCGCCTGGCAGAACTGCATGAATGAACTATGTCTCATCCCACGTTTCCTTCCCTTCTTTTGTACCTGGCACATCCTATGAAGGCCCGTCCCGTTTTATGCCAGCTATCCGGGCATAAAAAAACGGCCTGCCATCGGCAGACCGTTTTGAACGTTTTCATGTCTTCGGTTGTCGGATCTCGCTCAGGTCGTCCCGGCTCTTCAGTGCCTCGTACAGCTCAGCCATATCCGCATCTGTGGCATTGGCAGGCAGCGCATACTCCTCTACCTTAGCAAATTCCTGTTCCAGGTTCTTTTTCTGTGTTCTGTACCACTTCTGGACGTCCGGACTTCCCTCCCGATATACCAGAGCCACCCGACGGGCCTCTTTCTTTACTTGATTGACCCACAGTTTGGCCGGATCATGCTTGAGAAATACCAGATTGATCACCAGCAGCACGATGGCCACCGCCGCGGTAGCAAAGCCAAACACTTGGCTGACCCGGATGGGGGTATTGAAAAAATACAAGCTATCGGTGCGCAGCCCCTCAATAAAGCCCCGGCCCACACCGTACCAGGCAAAATAGCTCAAAAACATCTGCCCGTCAAACTTGCGCCAGCGCTTGGCCACCTGGATCAGCAGCAAAAAGCCCACCAAGTTCCACAAAGATTCATAGAGGAAGGTAGGGTGTACCTCCATGTACTGGCGGACACCATCCACATAGGCATAGATGCCCATCCGCCAGGGCAGGTCCGTGGGCCCGCCGTAGGCTTCAATGTTCACAAAGTTGCCCCAGCGCCCCACCATCTGCCCGATGAGCATGCCAAACACGCCCAGATCGGCAAAGGCCAGGAACTTGATGCGGCGCACCTTACAGAACACCAGCAAAACAATGACCGCCATGATGACGCCGCCGTAGATCGCCAGCCCGCCGTCCCAGATACGGACCATCGCCCCAAAATCCAGCGACCCATCTTCCTTGCGAAACAGGTCCAGGTAAAACACGATGTAGTACAGCCGCGCCCCGACGATGGACAGGGGCACGGCAAAGAAGAGCATGTCGATGATGTCGTCCTGCCGGATGCCGTACTGCCCCGCCACGCGGGTGCAATACAGCACAGCCAGCAGAAATCCCGCGGCAATAATGATGCCGTACCAGTACACCGGCCAGCTTCCAACATGAAAAGCCACCCGGTTCAGCTGAAATTCCAGTCCAAGCCCTGGGAAGGAAACTGTACCCATCATACGCTCTCCCCCGGCCGGACCACAGCCAGGCCGCAGCGTGCCCCGGTTACCCACCGGCAGATGCAGTCCTCCACATCGGATTTCTGGATCTGGTCAAAGACCTCCGGGAAGCGGAAATACTCCACCCCGGCAAAATGGGCCTGCGCCAGTTCGATACATACATTCTCAAACGAGTTCATAGCCCGCACCCTGGCTCCGTACAGTCCCTTTTTGAGTCGGGCAAACAACGCCTCATCGATGCCCTCTCGGGCGATGCGCTCCCCTTCGGCCAGCACCGCGTCCCGCACCTGGACCGGGTCCCGGCTCTCACCGCCGGCGGCCATCAGGGCGCAGCCGGGATAGATCTCAAAACCATAGGCAAAGTTGGCGTTGATGAGCCCCTTCTCATACAGGCTGGCATACAGCGGGCTGGAATTGCCCAGCAGCGCCTCACAAGCCAGCTCTCCCATGAGCTGCCGACGCAGCCGCTCCTCCCCCGCAGGAGCCGGATCAGCCTTGAATCCCAACTGGAAAATGGGGGTGGATACCTCCATCTTCAATTCCTTGACAGAGACAGAGGCCTTGTCGTTCTCCTCCCCGCCATAGTCCCGCTCAATGCTGCCGCCGGACTCAGCAGGCAAAATTTCCCGGGCAATACGGCAGACCATCTCCGGGTCCACATCCCCCGCCACGGTGAGCACCATGTTGGAAGGAGTATAAAATGCCTTGTGACAGGCGTAGAGGGTATCCGCTGTGATACAGGCAATGGACTGCTGCGTACCGGCGATGGGCACCTGGATGGGATGGTGGTCATACAGGCACTCCATCAGGGCATAGAACACCTGGTTATCCGGGTCGTCCTCCACCATGCGGATTTCCTGACCGATGATGCCCTGCTCCTTGTCCACACTCTCCTGCGTAAAGTAGGGCACGGATACAAAGGAGAGCAGAATTTTCAAATTGTCATAAAATTTCTCCGTGCTCTCAAAGAAATATCCCGTGATGGCGGAGCTGGTAAACGCATTGGGCGAAGCGCCATTGGCGGCCAGATCCTGCAGAGCGTTGCCGTCCTCGGTGTCGAACATCTTGTGCTCCAGAAAATGCGCCACCCCCGCCGGGGTGTCCTGCCACTGCCCGTCCAGGCGGAACTTCATATCCATGCCGCCATAATTAGTGGCAAAAAAGGCATAACTCTTCTGAAACTCAGGCCGGCGGTCCACATAGATATGCAGTCCATTCTCCAGCTGAGCATGATACAGTGTCTCCCCAATACGGGGGTACTCCTTGCTAATCATGGATTCACTCCTTACCTTTCAGGAAATAGACCGTGTCCAGTTTCAGTTTGCCGGCGGCTGCCTGTACCTGCTCCCGGGTCACCTGCTCCACTCGTCCGGCCAACTCGTCAGGAGCCTCGGTCAAGCCGGCGGCCGCCTGGCCCAACCAGTAGTCCTCCAGCCGGCTCTGAGCATCCAGAGCGGTGCGCAGCGCGCTCACGACTGAACGCCGGGCCCACTCCAGCTCCTCATCGCTGAACTGGCCCTGCTGACAGTTGCGCAGCTGGGCCAGGATCTCCTCCTTGGCTTGTCCCACCTTGCCAAACTCCACACCGGAGGAGACCAGCATCACATCCTTATATTTCATCAGCCCCGAACTGGCATAATAGCACAGGGAGAGCTTTTCCCGCACATTGAGAAACAGCTTGGAAGTGGTGGTACCACCGTAGATGGCGTTTACCAGCATCATAGCCGGGTAGTCAGCATCCCAAGCGTCCACACCCGTACGGAACCCCATGGACAACTTGCCCTGGGTCACATCCAGCGCCTCTTCCACCAAGCGGGGCTGCTCCGGAGCGGCCCGTTTGGCCGGCCGGGCCGGCGCCACGCGCTCTCCACTCCGGGGCAGTGCACGGGCAATGGCCTCTACCGCCGTTCGTACCCGCTCCAGCTCCGCCGATCCGCAGTAGTAAAACTCAATGGGAGCAGTGCCCAGCATGGACTGATACCGGGCCCAGAGCTCCGCCGGCGTGATGGCGGCAGCCGCCGCCTCACTCCCCAGCTTGTCCACGCCAAAGGGCTCTCCGGCGCACATCTCAGCCACGACCCGCATCTGGGCATACTGCCGCTTATCGTTGACTTGGGCTCGAATCCGGTCGATCAGGTTTGCCTGCTCCTGCCGGGTATAATCCGGGCAAAATACTCCGCTCTGGGTATAGGGCTGCAGCAGCAGCTCTCCCAGCAACTCGGCCGCCGGCTCCAGAATGGATTCGCCCTTCAGTGTATAGGCGTCGTCCAAAAAACTTCCTACAAACCCCACACACTGGGTCTCACCTTTTTTACGCACTGTGGGCTCCAGAGAGCCGCCATACAGCTCATCCAGCACTGCAGAGATGGACTGCATATCCGGATGCTTCCGCGTGCCGCGGCGGAGCACCATGGGAACCAGCGCATTCAGAGCGGCAGTCTCTTCCGACAAAGGCAGAAGAAATTGCGCTCCCAATACACTGGATTTGAATTTCTTCGTCTGCACCGCTGTCAGACGCACGCCAGGCAGCAGCTCGATGATGGAAACTTCGATCACTGGGCTTCCTTCCTTTCCTATGGGAGATGACGAGATCGTCAGTATCAGCTATTATACAACGTTTTGGCCCGTTTGACACTAGCAAACGAAAAAAAGATGACCTCACTTCCATACCCGTCTATAACCTACAGGAAATGTGCAATCTTTCTCTTGACAAACCGGCCAAATTATAGTATTATCTCTTCTGTTGTAAAGCTCCGAAGCTTTACTAACTTTACAGAGATCCGGAAGGAGGCGGTAACGTGAAGAACCAAGCCTACCGCATGGCGCTGCTCTATGACTTTTACGGCGACATGCTCACTGACCGCCAAAAGGAATTCTACGACCTCTATTACAACGAAGACCTCTCCCTGGCGGAAATTGCAGAGAACTATGGTATCACCCGTCAGGGTGTCCGAGACGTGATCGTCCGGGCCGAGGCCATCCTCACAGAGCTGGAAGACAAAACCGGCATCATCCGCCGTTTCCACAAGATGCAGGAGCAGTTCAGCCAGATCGAACGAGCAGTGGACACCATCGCCCAGCGCAACGACGAGCGTTATCAGGACGACACGGTGGAAGAACTCTGCAACCAGGTGAAGCGTGTGTTGTCCCAGCTGAAACAGGAGTAAGGCATGGCATTTGAAGGACTGACCGAAAAGCTTTCCGCAGCGTTTAAAAAGCTGCGCGGCAAGGGCCGCATTTCCGAGGCTGACGTCAAGGAGGCCATGAAGGAAATTCGTATGGCCCTGCTGGAGGCCGACGTAAACTTCAAGGTGGTCAAGCAGTTCGTCGCCTCAGTTACGGAGCGGGCTGTGGGCAGCGATGTTCTGGAGAGCCTCACACCCGCCCAGATGATCGTCAAGATCGTCAATGAGGAGCTCACCAACCTGATGGGCGGCGAGAGCACCAAGCTTACCATCTCCCCTAAGCCCCCCACGGTAGTGATGCTGGTGGGCCTCAACGGCGCAGGTAAGACCACCAACGGTGCTAAACTGGCCGGCTTTATGAAAAAGCAGGGCAAGCGTCCCCTTCTGGTGGCCTGCGATACCTTCCGCCCCGCCGCCATCACCCAGTTGGAGGTAGTGGGACAGCAGGTGGATGTGCCCGTGTTCCAGATGGGGCAGATTGATCCCATCGATATTGCCAAAGCAGGCATTGAACATGCCAAAAAGCACGGCAACGACATCGTGTTCATCGATACCGCTGGTCGGCTCCACGTCGATGAAGAGCTGATGGAACAGCTCAAGGAAATGAAAGCCGCCATTGATCCCACCGAGATTCTGCTCATCGTGGACGCCATGATTGGTCAGGACGCGGTAAATGCCGCTAAGGCCTTTGATGAAGCCCTGGATATTACCGGTGTCATGCTCACCAAGCTGGACGGCGACGCCCGGGGCGGCGCAGCACTCTCCATCAAGGCGGTCACCGGTAAGCCTATCAAGTTTGTCGGTCAGGGTGAGAAACTGGATCAGGTGGATATCTTCTACCCCGATCGTATGGCCTCCCGTATTCTGGGTATGGGCGACGTGCTCTCTCTCATTGAAAAGGCGCAGCAGAGTTTCGATGCCAAAAAGGCCGCCGAACTGGAGCAGAAGCTGCGTAAGAACAAGTTTACGCTGGCTGATTTTTACGACCAGCTGGTCCAGATCAAGAGCATGGGTTCCCTTTCCGATATCGCCGGGATGCTCCCGGGGGTAAATGCCAAGGCGCTGGAAGGGGCCAATGTGGATGAAAATGCCCTGTCCCGTACCGAGGCAATTATTCTGTCCATGACACCGGCGGAGCGGGAGGATCCCTCCCTGCTGAACAACAGCCGGAAAAAGCGGATTGCCGCTGGCTCCGGGACCCAAGTGGTAGATATCAACCGCTTGCTCAAACAATTTGAGTTGATGCAACAGATGAGCAAGCAATTCTCCGGCAAACAGATGAAGCGTATGGGTAAGCTGGGGAAAATGGGCAAGTTCGGTAAAATGCCGGGACTTCCCTTCTAAACCGTTGGTAAGCGCGCATCGTACGCGTTTCCATAGATCGATGTTACTATCATGTGGAGGTGAATATACAATGGTTAAAATCAGACTGCGTCGGATGGGCGCCAAGAAGGCTCCCTTTTATCGTATCGTGGTTGCTGACTCCCGTTATCCCCGCGATGGCCGTTTCATCGAGGAGATCGGCACTTACAATCCTCTGACCCAGCCCGCCGAGATCAAGGTAGACGCCGAGCGCGCTCAGGCCTGGATCAAGACCGGCGCTCAGCCCACTGAGACCGTGAAGGCCCTGCTGAAAAAAGCCGGCGCCATCTAATGGAGGGCACAGCTGACATGAAGGAGCTGCTCACTTACATTGCCCAAAACTTGGTAGACCATCCCGATGCGGTATGTGTCACCGAGCATACGGGTGATGGCGAGACCGTCCTGGAACTCCGGGTCGCTCCGGAGGATATGGGCAAGGTGATCGGCCGTCAGGGCCGTATTGCCAAGGAGATTCGTACGCTGATGCGCTCCGTGGCCCAGCGCCAGGGCACCAAGGTTTCCGTTGAAATCGTCGACTAAAGTCCAGGGGTGGCCTCATCTCCCCTAGATGTGAGAAGCCGGCCGACCGTCTGGTCGGCCGGCTTTTTCCGCCTGATACAGGCATAAATCCAGTTCAATGTTGGGGTGATACCGATGAAACATCCATTTTTAGAGGCCGGTCAGATCGTCAACACCCACGGCATCCAGGGTGAGGTGAAAATCGTCCCCTGGTGCGATACGCCGGAGTTCCTCTGCCAGTTTGACACCTTCTATCTGGACGGGCAGCCAATTCGGGTCCGCTCCATGCGCGTGCACAAGGGCAACGTACTGGCTATGCTGGAGGGTGTGGACAGTGTGAATGCCGCCATGGCACTCAAGGGCAAAACCATCTCCATCGACCGCAGCGGCGTAGTTTTGCCGGAGGGCCGGCATTTCATCGCTGATCTTCTGGGATTGGAGGTCATTGACGCCGCCACTGGTGAGAAGCTTGGCACGGTAGCCGATGTGCTCACCCCGCCCGCCCACGAAGTCTACGTGGTCCGGGGAGAACACGAGTATATGATCCCCGCCGTAGATGAATTTTTGGCGGAGACCAATGTGGAGGCGGGCTACATCAAGGTCCGGCTCATCGAGGGGATGCGTACTGATGTATAGAATCGATATCATGACCCTGTTCGATCTGACCGTGGGCGATATGATGAACGAGTCTATCCTGGGCCGGGCCCAGGAGCGTGACATCATCCGCATTGAGGCCCATCAGATTCGGGACTACACCCTCAACAAGCAAAAGCAGGTGGATGACTACCCCTACGGCGGTGGACGAGGTGCGGTCATGCAGGCCGATCCCCTTTACCAGTGCTGGAAGCATATCACCGATACGTATGGTCCCGGTCATACCATTTATATGTCCCCCGCCGGCACTACCTTTAAAGAAGCTGATGCCCGCCGTCTGCGGGATGACTATGACCATCTGATCCTGGTGTGCGGCCATTATGAGGGAATTGACGAGCGCTTTATCGAGGAGTGTGTGGACGAGGAAATTTCCATTGGTGACTTTGTGCTCACCGGCGGCGAATTGGCAGCCATGGTAGTAGCCGACGCGGTATCCCGCCTGGTCCCCGGCGTGCTGTCCGATCCGGAGTGTTTTGAAAATGAAAGTCACTGGAACGGCCTGCTGGAATACCCTCAGTACTCCCGTCCGGAGGAGTGGCACGGCCGTAAGGTGCCCCCCATTCTCCGCTCTGGCGACCACAAGAACATTGCCCGTTGGCGCCGGAAGCAATCCATCCTCCGCACCCGTCAGCGCAGACCGGACCTCTATGCACAGCTGGATCTCTCCTCCAAAGAAGATCAAAAGCTGCTGATGGAATTGGAAATGGAGTCAGAATAAGCGTTCTTTCGGAAATGTTTACATCTTTCCCCTTTACTTTCTCCCCTATCAATGCTACAATGACAACATATCCAGATGTAATATCCATCATTATATAAGAGGATTTTTACCATGAGTTTCAAGATTATTGTCGACAGCTGCTGCGACCTCACCCCGGCTCAGCTCCAGGAGGAGTGTTTCCAGAGCGTCCCGCTTACCATCCATGTTGGCGAGCATGTTTTTGTAGATGATGCCTCTTTTGATCAAAGTGAGCTCTTGTGGCGTATGCGCGAATCCCCTGTAGCACCCCACACCTCCTGCCCCTCCCCCGCCCAGTACCTGGATGCCTTTGACGATACGGTGGATGACATCTATGTGGTCACTTTGTCTGCGTTACTCTCCGGGTCCCACAACGCAGCGGCTCAGGCCCGCAGCCTTTGGCTGGAGGAACACCCCAGTGCCAATGTGCACATCTTCAACTCCTGCTCGGCCTCCGCTGGAGAGGTTCTGGTTGCATTGAAGATCAAGGAGCTGGCCCAGTCCGGCATGGATTTCACTACGGTGGTCAGCCAAGTGTCCCGCTATATCAACGAAATGAAGACCTACTTCGTGCTGGAAAATCTGGACAATCTGCGTAAAAACGGCCGGCTGACCCGTGTGCAGTCTCTGGTCACCAGCACACTGCGCATTAAACTGCTTATGGGCTCCACACCGGAGGGCGAGATCTGCAAAAAAGGACAGGCCATGTCGGTCAAGCAGGCTCTGGGCAAAATGGTCGCCCTGATGGCGGAAGATGCCAAGCATGTGGGACGTACCCTGTCCATCGTCCACTGCAACTGCCTGGAACGTGCCTTTTACCTCAAGGAACTGGCCATGAAGCAGTGCGGTTTCTCCGACATTCTCATCAGTGACACCGGTGGAATCAGCACCGTTTATGCCAATGACGGCGGCGTAGTGGCCGCCTATTGAGCCCAACCTCTTCCGCCCGGAGTGAGACACCCTCCGGGCGGTTGTTTTTTATGGGGATTTGTGGTATAGTGACAGAATCATCCTGCTGGGAGGTTACTGCCATGGACTATATCATTCGCCCCACCCGTCTGGAAGACATGGAGGGCTTCACTGACCTGCGGCGTATGCCAGGGGTATTTGAAACGACCCTGGGCCTCCCTTCTGAGTCCGTCCAACGCAATATCGACCGCTTTAAAACTATGGGCCCTGACAATCATAACTTTGTCGCTGTACTGCAAGACGGCACCATCATCGGCGCAGCCGCTCTCCAGGTTCAGGCCAGTCCGAGAATGCGCCATGTGGGCAGTGTGGGGATTTTTGTCCATACCGACTATCAGAATATGGGAGTTGGGACTGCCCTGCTCACCACCCTGCTGGATCTGGCGGACAACTGGCTGATGCTGGTGCGGGTAGAGCTGGAGGTCTTTGCTGACAACGAACGTGCCATCCGGCTCTACGAAAAGCTGGGCTTTGAAAAGGAAGGGCTCAAGCGTATGGCCACCATCCGAAATGGTACCTACGCCGACGAGTATTTGATGGCCCGGCTGAAAAGGAGATCAACCAATGGATCTATGTAACGAAAAAGATATCAAGGCCTTGTTGGGCCGCCACGGCTTCCGCTTTTCCAAGAGCATGGGGCAGAATTTTTTGATTGAAGGATGGGTCCCTCGGGATATCGCAGAGGCTTCCGGTGCCGAGGCGCACTGCGGCGTGTTGGAAATCGGCCCGGGGATTGGCCCGCTAACCGTTCAACTGGCTCAGAGAGCGGGCCGGGTGGCTGCGATTGAGCTGGACAAGGCCCTGCTGCCCATCTTGGCGGAGACCCTCGCCCCCTATGACAACGTCTCGGTCATCCCGGGAGATGCCATGAAACTGGATCTGGCCGCCCTGGTAAATGAGCAGTTTCCCGGCCTGACTCCCATCGCCTGTGCCAATCTGCCCTATAACATCACCACTCCGGTGATCACCGCCCTGATCGAAGCAAATTGCTTTGCCTCGATCACAGTCATGATCCAGCGGGAAGTCGCCCTGCGCATCTGCGCTGCCCCGGGTACATCCGACTATGGCGCCTTCTCTCTCTTCTGCCAGTATCACACCCAGCCGGAGTTTCTATTCGAAGTGCCGCCTGAGTGCTTCCTCCCTGCTCCCAAGGTGACCTCCGCTGTCATTCGCCTGGTCCCCCGCCCGGAGCCCCCTCAGGACCTGGTCGAGGAGTCCTTTTTCTTCCAGGTGGTAAAAGCCTCGTTTGCCCAGCGCCGTAAGACTCTGCTTAACGGCCTGTCCGCCGCCTTCGGCAGCCGCTTGGACAAAGATGTGCTGCGGAGTATACTGGAGGATTGCGGCTTACCTGCCGATGTACGCGGAGAGCGGCTTGGAATTCCGGAATTTGCCCGGCTTGCCGCCACCCTGCAAAATCATCTGCATGCTCAATAAAAAATGGAGCCCCGGCATCAAGCCGGGGCTCCATTTTTTATTTCTTCTTTTTGGGTCTTGCGTTCTTCTTTGGCTTGGCCACTGCCCAACCGGCTTTTTTGACAGGTTTCTGTCGGGTATGCCCCGCTTGAGGTAAGCCTGCCGACTTGCGTCCCGGGGGCGTTTTCCCCTTCCCCTGCTGCCTGGCCGGCCCACCCGTCGAGGGACGCAGCAGGCATTCCTTGCCATAACCAATCAGGTCCTCCCGATGGGCCACACGGAGCGCCTCACGCACCAAAGCGCGTTTTTCCGGACGCTTCCACTGCATGAGGGCACGCTGCATGGCCTTTTCATGTGGATCACGGGGTACATAAACCGGTTTCATCGTCCGCGGATCGATGCCCGTATAGTACATGCAGGTAGACAGAGTTCCAGGTGTCGGATAGAAATCCTGTACCTGCTCCGGCTGGCGGCCGGTGCGGTTGAGCCATTCGGCCAAATGCACTGCGTCGGCCATGGTGCAGCCGGGGTGTGAGGACATGAGATAGGGCACCAGGTATTGCTCCTTGCCGTACTTCTGGTTCAGCCGCTCATATTTCTGCTTAAAGCGCTCATAGACCTCGATATGAGGTTTGCCCATGTAGTTCAGCACTCCGTTGACGCAGTGCTCAGGAGCTACCTTGAGCTGGCCGGAGACATGATACTTCACCAGCTCGGCAAAAAACTCCCCATTGGTATCCTTCTGCAAGAAGTCAAAGCGGATTCCCGAACGGATGAATACCTTCTTCACACCCGGCACCTGCCGCACCTTCCGCAGGAGCATCAGATAATCTGTATGGTCGGCATCCAGATTGGGACAGGGCGTAGGCGCCAGGCAGGCCCGATTGCGGCACACCCCCGCCTTCATCTGCTTTTTACAGGCCGGCCGGCGGAAATTGGCGGTAGGACCGCCCACATCGTGAATGTACCCCTTGAAGCCCGGATGCTTGGTCAGGGCCGTTACCTCCCGGATCACACTCTCGTGGCTGCGGGAGCTGATGATGCGCCCCTGATGGAACGCCAGCGAGCAGAAATTGCACGCTCCGAAGCACCCTCGGTTGTGGGTGACGGAAAAGCGCACTTCCTCAATAGCCGGCACACCGCCCATGGAATCATACATAGGGTGGGGCTCCCGCACATAGGGCAGCTCAGCCACAAAATCCAGCTCCTGCGTGGTCAGCGGCATGGCGGGCGGATTGACAATGAGCAACCGGTCCCCGTGGCGCTGGAGGATCGCCTTGCCCCGAATGGGGTCATGTTCCTCATACTGGATCTGGTTGGCCTTTGCATAGGCCCGTTTATCCGTGCACACCTGCTCATAGGAGGGACACTCCACTTTGGGGTAGGCACACAGGGACGGATCCTTTGCCGCAAAGCAGGTCCCCCGCACATCGGTAATCTCGCCTACAGGGGTACCCGAGGCCAGACGCCCGGCAATTTCCCGGGTAGCCGTTTCCCCCATACCGTAGACCAGCAGGTCGGCCTGGCTGTCAAAGAGGATAGACCGGCGGACCTTATCCTCCCAATAGTCGTAGTGGGCAAAACGCCGCAGGCTGGCCTCCAGTCCACCGATTACCACCGGGATATCGCCAAACGCCTCCCGTACCTTGTTGGCATAGACAATGGTAGCCCGGTCCGGACGCAGGCCGGCCCGGTTCCCGGGAGAATAAGCGTCATCATGCCGGCGCTTTTTGGCGGCCGTATAGTGAGCCACCATGGAGTCAATGTTGCCCCCTGAAATAAGCACCCCTAGGCGCGGACGGCCCAATGCGGTAAAGGCCTCCGCCCTGCGCCAGTCCGGCTGTGCTAGGATGGCTACACGATATCCCTCTGCTTCCAGCACCCTGGAAATGATCGCAGGGCCGAAGGAAGGGTGATCGACGTAGGCGTCGCCGGTAATGACCAGAAAATCATAGCCATCCCAGCCCCGCTGCTGCATATCCGCTTTTGAAACAGGCAGAAATTCATTCATACTCGTATTACGGTTCCTTTGGTTCATATCCAATGTATTTTTCCAGACGGTCCAGCGGCTGGCGGCTGCCGGGCATCTGCCCGTTCTTACGGAAGCCGTAGCGCTGGTAAAAGCGCTGGGCCCGTCCGTTGTCCGGAGCACAGCACAGGCGCAGCGTGGTGCGCCCCAATGGCCGGAACGTAGACACCGCCTGTCCAATCAGCTGCACCCCCAGCCCCTGCCGACGGAACTGGGGCAAGATGTACAGGAACGGAATATAACCCGCTCCCTCATCCCGGTCCCGCTCCAGGTCCAACTGGAGCACACCGGCAATCTCATCTCCCCGCATGGCGCAGCAGATCGCCTTGCCCGGGTCCTGCTTCCAGCAGCGCATGGCATCTTTTAAGAAGCCATCCCGGTCGAAGGGGACATCCGGACCACAGATATCCACCCATGCGTCATGTCGAGCGGCACTATAGAGCTCTGCCTGAGATTCCAGGTCCAGAGGCCGGAACCAGAGGTTGGCATCAGCGCTCCTGCCCCCCTCCTGCTTCCACCATTTCTGGCGGGCCAGCGTGGAAATCTCCTCCGGCAGGTGGGAGTTATCATTTTCAAAGACAATGCGGATGTACTCACCCTCTACCTCCAGGCAGGTAACAGCAGTATTATCGCTGTGGCCCAGCTCATCCATCTCGCCTGGCCCAAGTCCCCGCACCGCCCCTTGCAGACAACGAATCGCCGTGCCATGGGAAAACAGGGCGATGGTCTGTCCCGGGTGGGCGGCCGCCAAAGAGAGGACCGCCCGCTTCATCCGCTGCTGCACCTGGTCAAAGGTCTCGCCTCCGCGGACCTGAAAGTCAGGGGCGCTGTGGTTGAAGCGGATCAGGCGCACAGCATCTGTCCGCTCCAACTCACCCCAGGTTCGGTCCTCCCACTCCCCTACGCCGATCTCCCGCAGTTCCGGAAGGGTGCGCAGCTCAAGTCCGTGGGTGAGGTAAATGGCTCCCGCCGTGGTTTTAGTACGGAAGAGGTCACTGGAATATACCGCATCGATCGGCACATCTGCAAACCTCCCCCGCAGAGCAGCAATCTGCCGATATCCGTTGTCCGTGATCAAGCTGTTATACCAGCCGTGGACCCGGCGGTACAGGTTTCCCTCCGCTTCCGCATGGCGGATCAAATACACTCTCGTCATAAGGACCACCCCATTGCTCTTACCCGCCGCCCGTTCAGGCCCTGAGGGCTCTTCCCGGCCTGGCTTCTATCTCTGTTCTCACTCACCAGGGCTTGACCGCTCCTGTAAAGTCAGATACCTTGCTTATACCTTGCATCTCAGCCAGTGCGGCCAGTTCATCCCGCACCTTGACGGGAGCATAGGGGTCAGCAAAGCAGGCGGTCCCCACCGCCACGGCACTGGCACCGGCCAGCATCAGCTGGGCCGCATCTGCGCCCTTGGCCAC
The DNA here is from genome assembly GCF_040095835.1 of Flavonifractor hominis. Taxonomy (NCBI): domain Bacteria; kingdom Bacillati; phylum Bacillota; class Clostridia; order Eubacteriales; family Oscillospiraceae; genus Flavonifractor; species Flavonifractor hominis. Next base: position 168,473 of record NZ_JBBMFT010000001.1, on the reverse strand, counting down.
GCCGCCCATGCCCAGAATGGGCAGGTCCACGGCGTTTGCCACCTCCCATACCATACGCACCGCCACAGGCAGCACAGCCGGGCCGGACAAGCCGCCGGTGTTCATCTTCAAAATAGGCCGGTGGGTGTTTACATCAATGCGCATACCCCGCAGGGTGTTGATGAGGGACAGGGCGTCCGCTCCTGCGTCGGCCACCGCCCGGGCAATCTCAGTAATATCTGTGACGTTGGGGGAAAGCTTTACCATTACAGGGACGGTAGAGTGCGCCTTCGCCATCCGAGTGACCTCTGCGGCCAACTCCGGCTTGGTGCCGTAAGCCAACCCACCAGCCTTTACATTGGGGCAGGAAATGTTGACCTCGATCATATCCACACCAGCCGCAGAAAGCTTTTCACACATAATGCCGTATTCCTCCGGCGTATTGCCCGAGATGTTGGCAATTATGGCCAGGTCGTGGGTACGCAGCTCCGGCAGTTCCTCGGCAATAAAGGCGTCCACACCGGGGTTCTGGAGTCCCACCGAGTTGAGGATCCCCATGGGGGTCTCGGCAATACGGGGAGACGGATTGCCTTCTCTTCTGTGAAGTGTAAGTCCCTTACAGCAAATACCACCCAGCTCATTCAGATTATAAAACTGCCCGTACTCCCGGCCAAAGCCAAAGGTACCGGAGGCCACCACTACAGGGTTTTTCATCTTCACACCCGCCAGTACGACGGACTGATCTACCTTAGACATTCCAATCCACCTCCCTGGCATCAAAGACTGGGCCGTCCTTACACACGTGCTTCATGGTGCCGTCAGCCATCTGTACCGCACAGCCCAGGCAGGCGCCCACGCCGCAGGCCATCCGCTCCTCCAGCGACACCTGGCAGGGCACACCAAACTCGGCCGCCACCCGGGCCACATTGCGCAGCATCGGCTTGGGGCCACAGGCCGCCACGACCGTAAAGTCTTTTTCCTTTTCAAGTGTTTCCCGCACCAGTGCATCCACATAGCCGTGGTAGCCCAGGCTGCCGTCATCTGTAGCTACCTGCACATTGGCGCAGGCAGCCACAAACTCCTCCTGCAGCATGGCCCGGTCAGCCGAGCGGAAGCCCAGGATGGCAGTGCTCTTCCCGTCGGTCCATCTCGCACAGCCCAGCATGGGCGGCACTCCGATGCCGCCGCCTACCAGCAGACACTTGTCCTGTCGCTCCATCTGGAACCCTTTGCCCAGGGTACCCAGTACACTCAGCTGGTCCCCTGCCTTCCGGTGAGCCAGCCAGTCAGTCCCCTCGCCGCGCACCTCAAACACAATGCGCAGCAGCCCATCCTGCCAGGAGCAGATGGAGATGGGACGGCGGAGCAGCAGGCTGTCGCCGCACTTGATATGGACAAATTCCCCCGGCCCCGCAGGGGACATATCCCCCACCTCCAGGGTGAAGGAATAGGCGTACTCATTCAGTTTTACGGCCTCTGCGACCGTACAGATCCGTTCGATCGGCATGGGTTGATATTCCCCTCTCGTCTCTCAAGATAGCGTCTGCTTACGCGATGGTGGTAAAGCGCGCGATGTCATCCCGCATGGCAATGGCCGCGTTCCGGGCCGCCTGCTGATAATCCAGGCCGTCCTTGCCAGTCTTCTGCCAGGCACACATAATACCCCGGGAGGAGTTGACGATGGCACCGTGGCCGTTAGCCTGGAAGGCATACTGCACATCCTCAGCGGTGCCGCCCTGGGCGCCGTAACCGGGCACCAGCAGGAAAGTGTGGGGCATACGGGCGCGGATCTGCTTGAGCTCGTCGGGATGGGTGGCCCCCGCCACAGCGCCGGCCATGGTATAGCCATACTTGCCCTCGGTACCCGCACCCCACTTCTCAATGAGCTCAGCCATCAGGCCATAGACTGTATCATCTGCACCCGCAGGCACGTTCTGCAGCTCGCCGGAACCGGGATTGGAGGTCTTGACCAGCACAAAAACGCTCTTGTCCCGCTCCTTGCAGGTCTTGAGGAAGGGATTGACGCTGTCGGAGCCCATATAACCGTTGAGAGTGACACAATCAGCGTTGAAGCCCTCGCACAGAACATCCCCCACCTTGGTGGCACCCAGCCAGGCATCGGAATACGCCTCAGCGGTGGAGCCGATGTCGCCCCGCTTGATGTCGGCGATGACATACAGCCCCTTCTCATGGGCATAGCGGATGGTTTTTTCCATCAGGGCCATACCAGCCCAGCCCAGGCGCTCATAATAGGCCGCCTGAGGTTTCACAGCGGGGACCACATCGTACAGCGCGTCGATCAGGCCTTTATTGAACTCCCAGATAGCGTCGGCCGCACCCAGCAGGGTCTGACCGTATTTCTCATAGGACACCTTGCGGATATGTTCAGGTACATATTCCGGCTTGGCATCCAGCCCAGCCACCGTGGGGTTTTTCTTGGCGATGATTTTCTCCTGCAGTACATCAAAGGACATGGCTCTTAAACTCCTTCCTGGTAGACGATGTTTCCGCCTACCACGGTATATTTGATCTTGCCTTTCAGCTTCTTCCCCGCAAAGGGGGTATTGCGGCCCTTGGAGGCAAACCGCTCCGGGTCCACCGTCCACTCCTCGTCCGGGTCAAAAATGACTACGTCAGCATCCGACCCGATGGCCAACCGGCCCTTGGTGGGCAGACGCAGGATACAGGCCGGGTTGATGGTCATCTTGCGCAGGATGTCGGACAGTCCCAACTCCTTGGTGTGGTAAAGGTAGGTCAACGTCACCGCCAGGGCGGTCTCCAGTCCCACCATGCCGCTGGGGGCCTCGGTCAGCGGCCGGGCCTTCTCCTCAGCGGAATGGGGCGCATGGTCGGTGGCAATGGCATCGATGGTGCCGTCCTTCAGTCCCTCGATGATGGCCTCCACATCCGCCTTGGTACGCAGAGGCGGATTGACCCGGGCCATGGTGCCCTGCGAGAGGATCTCATCCTCCGTCAGGCTGAAATACTGGGGGCAGGTTTCACAGGTAATCTGAACACCCTTGCGCTTATACCGCCGGACGATAGCTACCGACTTGGCTGTGGAGATGTGGCAGATATGCACCGCCGCGCCGGTCTCCTCCGCCAGCATAGCATCCCGGGCCACCATCAGTTCCTCGGCAATGGCGGGCCGTCCGTCCAGCCGCAGCTGGCGGGAGATACGCCCTTCGTTGACGGCATAATTCTTAACCATGTCGGCATCCTCACAGTGGGACAGAATGGTCAGATTCTGCCGGTGAGCCAGGATAAGTCCGTCCCGCATGAGATTAGCGCTCTGCACCGGTACGCCGTCATCCGATAGCGCCACCACACCTGCCTCTTTCAGAGCTTCAAAATCCGTGAGTTCCTGCCCTTTCTGCCCTCTCGTCACCGCACCAATGGGCCACACGTGCACACCGCAGGCCTCGGCAGCTCGCCGCTTGACGTAGTCTACCTGCTCCTGACAGTCCACAGTAGGCCTGGTATTCGGCATACAGGCAATAGAGGTAAATCCTCCGTGAGCTGCCGCCAGAGTACCAGTTTCAATGGTTTCCTTATACTCAAATCCCGGTTCGCGCAGGTGCACATGCATATCTACCAGGCCGGCGCAGACCGTCAGCCCGCGGGCATCAATCACCTGAGCCTCCGGCTCGAAAATATTGCTGCCAATAACGGCCACTTTGCCGTCTTCCATCAAAATGTCCATGACGCCGCCGATACCGCCCACCGGGTCCACCAAACGGCCCTGGCGTATGAGCAATTTCACTCGCAATCACTCCTTCCGCGCATAGAAAAAGGGTCCAGGCCTCCCCCGTCCCCTCCTCAAAACAAGTTTCCATATCCTTTTTCATTATAACTTGAATCGCATATTTTAGCAACGCATTTTTCCGCTTTTCCGGCAATAATAAAAGCGGACACCGAGCACAGAAGGGAGTAACGCAAATATGACCAAACACGCATTTCTGGAAGGTATGGGACTGGGTGTACTGGCCGGTGCAGCCATTGGCATGGCCGTCACAGCCAAAAGCATGCAAAGTCCCGATGTGCGCCGCATGGCCCGCCGGGCGGTACGGCGAATGGACCAGATGAAAAGCGAACTGACTGACACCCTGGGCCTATAAAACACCATCCACGCAAAAATGACCGTCTTTCTCTAGCGTTCCATCGGGACAATATCGGAACCTGTCCGTATATCCTTAATATTTGTTCCTGTGGAAGGAGGCTGTGTTTCGGCACAGCCTCCCTTTTTCACTCATGGGCTCCTCAAAGGTGGGATAAAAATCAGGCATCCATCTCCGCTTCTTCCGCTGAAGATGGGTGCCTGTACATTTTAACATGATCTAGTTTGTACGCCAGTTTCTGTGTTAACTGAAAGCTGCTGTCTATAGGGTATTCCTCTGGGATCATATCGTTTTGAAAAACTATAACAATCCATCATCTACTCTGCTTTTCAGTTCCAAAACTTTTTTCTCAATGCTGTGGATCACTTCTAAAAAACAATCATCATCCTTTCCGGTTGGATCATCCAGTCCCCAGTCCTCCCGGTATTGGCAAGGCAACGACGGACAGGATACATTGCACCCCATAGTGATCACAATGTCAGCTGGGGGAATCTCAGACAACAGTTTACTGTACTGCCCCTGCTCCATATCTATACTATAGAGCTGTTTCATCAGTCGTACTGCATCCTGGTTGATCTTCGGCTTGGTCTGCGTCCCTGCGGAACAGCTGTCAAACGAATCGGCCGCCAACAGTTTGCCAAGCGCTTCTGCTATCTGACTGCGGCAGGAATTATGGACACACACGAAGGCTACTTTTGGCTTTTGACACATGGGTTACCCCCGAACCTTCTGGATCAGCGCCTTGGCCTCGTCCTTTTTCAGAACTTTACCATAGGATACTACTTTTCCATCTACTACCAACGCCGGAGTCGTCATCACCCCATAAGCGGCAATCTGCGTGAAATCTGTCACATGGTCAATCGCAATCTCCATGCCCAGCTCTGCCAGCGCCTCACGGGTAGCCTGCTCCAAGGCATTACATTTGGCGCAGCCGGAACCAAGCACTTTGACGCCGTTGGAGATCTTGTCAGCCTCCGCCCGGACCATTGCCTCAGGTGTGCAGCTGCCGCTGCAGCAGCAAGAATACTTTTTTTCTCCCTTGTTTCTGCTAAAAAGCCCCATATTTCATACCTCCTAAATTAAATGAAAACGTACTGGAATATATTAAACAAGTAGCCGACAACAATAATGCCAACTGTGCACACACCAATAAATAAAGCCAGCAGTTTCGGCTTGACGGCCTTGCGCAGCATGATCATAGATGGCAAACTCAGCGTTGTAACCGCCATCATAAAGGCCAGGATCGTACCAATCTGTGCGCCTTTTGCAAGCAGAGCCTCCGCCACCGGGATTGTACCGAATATATCCGCATACATAGGAACACCCACCAGTGTCGCCAGGAGCACCCCAAAGGGATTGTGGCTGCCCAAAACAGTCTCAATCCAGCTTTCCGGTATCCAGTTATGAATCACCGCACCGATCCCAACACCCACTAAAATATAGGGAAATACCTTTTTGAAGGTGGAGGAAACCTGTTCTTTTGCATACTTCACACGCTCCACTTTTGTCAAAGTAGGAGACTCAATATCTACGCTCCCGGCGGAAAGAATAAAGCTCTCCACATACTTCTCCATGTGCATCTTTTCAATGATTGTGCCGCCCACAACGGCAATCACCAATCCGAGCAGCACATAGATCACCGCTACCTTCGCTCCAAAGATGCTCATCAACAATATCAGACTGCCCAAATCCACCATTGGAGAGGAGATCAAGAAAGAGAATGTCACGCCCAAAGGAAGTCCCGCACTGGTAAAGCCGATAAACAGCGGGATAGAGGAACAGGAGCAAAATGGAGTCACTGTACCAAGCAAGGCAGAGATGATGTTTGCACCGATTCCATGAAAACGACCTAAAATCTTCTTGCTGCGCTCCGGAGGGAAGTAGCTTTGGATATAGGAAATGACAAAAATCAGAAAACACAGGAGAACGGTAATCTTGATCACATCATAGAGGAAAAACTGAACGCTGCCGCCAAGCTGTCCACCTATATCCACTCCTAGCATAGATAGGCCATTGCCAATTAACCCATTTAACCATTTCATTCCTAAAATCTCATTTTGAACGAATTGCCATACGCCCATGACAGAAACCTCACTTTTCATAAAGCAGATAACATATCAAAAATTTTTGATGTTTTAATTCAAGAGAAACGCCATCGATATTATGATGGCGTTTTTCTGCCGCAGGATGGGCAGTGATCCTCTTGTTCTGTATTGGGCGTAAGAATGGCCCGCAACCGTTCCAGCGCCCACGCTCCGCCAGATGGGTTCAAGCGGTAATGTGTCCATTTTCCTTCCTGCCGACTGGTTACAATACCAGAATCGCACAAGATTTTCATGTGGTAGGACAACCCGGATTGCGTCAAATCCATCGGTTCCTGTAAGACGCAAGCGCATTTCTCACCGCTGCGCAATTGCTCTAAAATGGCAAGGCGCTTCGGGTCACACAATGCCTTGAACACCTTGGCGTCCTCCTGGTGGGATCCCATCTGTTCACCTCATATCAAATCAAAAACTTTTGATATGATTAGTATATGCAGCAGGCCTCTATTTGTCAATGGCTGTTTGAAACTTTTATCTACTCACGGCTCTTCTGAGTTGGGAACCGCCTGTAGGGTTTCGCTGCCTCAGTGGTCATTCATCCGAACTTTGAGCTGAGCTAACCGCAAGTCCTTACGAGGACTTGCGGTTAGCTTCTTTACATCGTATTGTTGTTTCTCCTGGAATGGGTTCACTCCGTATTCCTTGGCGCAGAGCGATTGGTCAACCATCTTTGCTTCAGATAAATTTTTTTATGTTGTCTAACGTCAGTTCATACCACGGTGCGTCCGGTTTCCGGTCCTGAGCCTCCCAGGCAGCCTCGTACTCCGCCTGAGAGACAGGCTGATGATTCACCTCAAACGTGTGGAACACATACTGTTCCCCCATGCCGCGGATAAGTCGGTCCATCTCATAGCCCGTTTCCGTAAAGCGGATGGCCGCCACACCATCCTCGAAACCGGCTGAATACGAATAAGTAAATGTGCCGTCGGTCTTCAGATCCCAGAAGGTACGCCAGTGGCTGGGAAAGCCATAGACCATACCGTCTTTCTTATGGAGAATCAAATAGCCTCCCATATCGTTGCCCACATCGGTGATCCAGAGGACCACCTCTTCCGTTCCGTCCGCGTTCAGATCAAGAACTGCAAACTGGTAAATCTCTGCATAAGGGCTGTCCGGGCTAAATAAAGCCGGAACCTCCGCGATGGATTTGGACACCGGTTCTTCCGCGTCCTCCGCCCAATACAGAAATGTGGCATTGCCCACCAGAACGTCCTGATAGGAGCTTTCCTCCTCGTCCTGATAGGAGCTTTCCTCCTCAGTCGGCAGCGCAAAAGGAGTATAGGGGATGGACATCCCGGAGGCCATCCACCCTTCCCCCACAGTCACAGCGTCTTGGCCATCTTCGGGCTCGGAAACCTGCTCCACCGTCTCCAGATATCCCTCCATCTTTGGATCGAACCGGTACTTATACCACTCGGTTCTTCCCGCGCCGCTGGAGCCCTGATGGTAAAGGAATCCGTCGGTACCCACTACGTAGAGGCTCCGTTCCCACCCCTCCACCGCCAGGACAGGCTGACCGTCTACCAGAGTATAGACAGCAAACACGTATCCCTCATCCAGATTCCAGAACTCGCCCCCAGTCCATCCCAGGAGCAGTTCCTCCACACCATCCCCGTTCAGATCCATCTGCGCATACCCTGTCCGGTCCAGTAAGCTGTCGGTGTCTCCCCAGGCCCAGTAAGGATTGGTCATGGCATTGGGCAGGTCAGGGTAGTCATCCGGCTGCCGGAGAGCGAGAGCCTCCTCATACCGGGCCAGGATCGCCTCATAGGGATCCTCTTCCCCTGCTTCACCAGCAGACGTGGGAAGCGTTGAGGAAGCAGTCTGCCCCGTCAGATCCAGCACCCCGCAGGCACAGCAGGTCAACCCCAGCACCAGGATCAGGGTCAGACAAAGTGCAGCCCGTGTGGGTTTCCGGTAGCCTAAAATCCCCTGAAGTCGGGCCTTCAGCTGCCGCTTCTCCTCACACAGGGTGGTGGCCGTCACACCGGTGGGAAGTCTGCGCCGGGCGGCCAGGGCAAGCAACAACTCTCCATAGCCCATCCGCTCCTCCGGCGTCAAAGCGGAGAGCACCGCTTCGTCGCAGGAGAGCTCACAGTCCAGAGCGATCTGCTGCCCCATCCAATGGACCAGTGGATTAAACCAGTGGAGAGCGGTCGCCAATACTATCAACCATTTATAGAAGAGGTCACCCCGCTTACAGTGAGTCAGCTCATGGCGCAGAGCAGCGGACCATTCCGCCTCACTGAGCGTCGGACTGTTCTGGGGCAGAACGATCACCGGATGCAGCAGCCCCATCAGCATGGGGGTATCTACCTGGCTACTGCATACCAAACGCACCCGCGTTTTCCCCTTCAAGCACTCAAACAGGGCCAATTCCTCTGCCCGTGGCGGAGCAAGCGACCGTTTCAGTCTGCCGGAAAAGGCAACATAAGCGGCAATGTGCCAACCCAGGCTGACCACCGTCCCCACCAGCCACAGGAAAAACAGAGCATCGAAAAGGGAGAACACCGGCTCCAGCTCCTCTGTTTTCTGGTCCGTCTCCGCAGGATGCTCCTCCGGCACAGCCGCTCCGGCAGGGCTGTGTTCCTGTTCCATCGGATCTGCTTGGTGCAAAAGAGCATCTTGCTGCTGCATTGTGTCCAGCACGGGTTGGGGCGGTTCAGGCAGAGACACTCCATAGCCCACAGGCACCAGGAGGCGGAACAGAACCAGCAGCCAGGCGTAATAGGAAACGGCCTTGGGCAAGCGGTGACGAATCAGCGGGCGCAAAGCCAACAGGAGTGCACACAGCAGCGAGCCGGACAAGGAAAGGGAAAGTATGGTGAGCAGAACCCCCTTCATTTTGGCTCCTCCCCATGAAACAGGGCGGACAGCTCAGCGATGTCCGCCTCGCTCAACTGGCCGTCGGACAACAGAGCGGCCACCAGCTTTTTGGCACTTCCTTCAAATACCTTTCCAATATAATGCCGGGTAGACCACCGGTCATATTCTGCCCGGGTAAGGACCGCCCGGTACATCCCCCGGCGCTCCAGTCTGACCGCACCTTTCTCACACAAACGGCGCAGCAAAGTCTTGACGGTGGAATCCTCCCAACCGCACCTGGCTGACAAAGTCCGGCGGAGCTCCGCCAGAGCCACCGGCTGAGGCGACTGCCATAAGACCTGCATCACTTCCAGCTCCGCATCCTGGATCTTTTCTGCACTGCTGCACATATCAGTCCCTCCAGAAAGTTTACTGTTGTAGTCTATCAAAAGTTTACACCAGTAATCTTTTTCTGTCAAGACCTTTCCTTCGCCCCCTACAGCAACTTTAAAATCTCCCTTTTCAATCGAGAGATGATGCGCTTTTCCAGCCGTGAGATGTAGGACTGGGAGATACCCAGCCGGTCGGCCACCTCCTTCTGGGTCCGCTCCTGTTGTCCGTCCAGCCCAAAGCGCATGGTAATAATCTGGCGCTCCCGGTCGTCCAGTTTTTCCAGCGCGTCAAAGAGCAGCTTGCGATCCACGTCTGCCTCGATGGGCTTCATCACCAGATCGCTCTCCGTACCCAGGATATCGGACAACAGCAGCTCGTTGCCATCCCAGTCCGTGTTCAGCGGCTCATCAAAGGACACCTCACTTTTGAGATTGGCCGTTTTGCGCAGGTGCATCAGGATCTCATTTTCAATACACCTGGATGCATAGGTAGCCAGCTTGATGTTTTTGGCCGGCTGATACGTGTTGATGGCCTTGATCAGTCCAATGGTACCGATGCTGATCAGATCCTCAATCCCCACCCCAGTGTTCTCAAAGCGGCGGGCGATATATACTACCAGGCGCAGATTGCGCTCGATGAGCTTGGATTTGACCGCCTCATCTCCCTGCTCCAGCTTTGAGATAAGCTCTGATTCCTCATCTCTGGACAGCGGCGGAGGCAATGTGTCGCTCCCGCCAATGTACATGATTTTTCCCGGCAGCTGAAGCCCCAATCCAGCCAGCAGCCTCTGCACGCGCACATACAGGCGCAGCTTCCATTGTTTCATTCCGCCCCTCCTTTTTATGTACCGATCAGTGCACAGTATCCTCCCCCGTCGGTCAAAGGGGTTGGTGAAAGGGCCAGCAGCAGCGCTCCGTAATCCTCACCGCCGATCTTAGCCCCGTCCAGCCGCAGTGCCAACAGCATCCCACACTCCACTCCTACCGCTTGGTAAGGAAGCAGACGGCAGCGCCCCTGCCACCCCTCTTCACTCAGGCGCTCCATGACTGCCACCGGGTCTCTCAGCTCCTCTGGTGCTGGAGCCCGTTTTGGCGGAAAGAGGGCGGCTACCTTCTCTCCTTCCGCCACCATTACTGGACGGCCGGTAGCCGGATCCGTCAAAGTATTGCCCGTGTCCACCAAAGCTGTCAGCACCACCCGCCGCCCTTGCAATGTAAGTACTGCTGGCACCAGCTCCCGCCGGGCTGCGCTGTGGCGGGCTGAACGCTGAAAGAGCAGGGTGATAAGCACATAACACCCCGCTGCCGACACCAGAATGAGCCGAAGATCCATGGCCGAATAGAAGATCCCGTTCTTCAAAGTCAAGCCACGATTTCCAAACAGCTCCAGCGCAAAAATGCCACCCCCGAAGGCGGCGCTCACCGCAAAAAAGACCAGCGTAACCCGCAGCAAGCGGCGGCTGTGCCCATATCCCGCCAGCAGAGCCAATAGAGCGGCTCCGACCTTGCACAGCGGGTGCAGCAAAAACCCCATTCCAGGCAGGAATATCGCTGCAGCATATCCCGCACCCACTGCCGCCCCAAGCGCCAGGCGACCGCGGTGCAGTACCTCCCCCGCCAGGCGGCCGGAGGCCAGCAACAGCAGGTAATCAACCACGAAGTTGAGCAGAAACAATGCGTCCAAATACACTACTGTCATGTTCCGCCCCCCTTTCGGCACCGCAGCTTATTATAAAACCCCCTGTCCACAAAAAAGGTCACATTGCGGCCACCAAAAAAAGAAAGCGTCCCGGCCTCTGGCCGGGACGCTTCTTATTCCGTAGAACCCTGGGAACGCAAGATCTTCCGGATGCTCTTTTCCGCCTTGCTGCGAGGAAGCATCAGCTCATGCCCACAGCCCTGGCAGCGCAGCCGGAAGTCCATACCTACCCGCAGTACCAGCCAGTTCCGGCTTCCGCAAGGGTGTTCCTTTTTCAGCTCCAATACGTCGCCCACATGGACATCCATTCCGCTTCTCCTCCTGTTCGCTGGGTAACTTCTATTATAAGTTCCCCTCTCTCCGCTGTCAATTCAGCCTTGGATGGCGCATATAGTGTTGCATCCCGAAAAAGAGCGTATGGAAGAAAGAAAGGATTGGTCATATTGATGAGCCGCTTTCTGCCCGAAGGGCGTCTGCTTCATACACCGGAAAACCGGGCCGCCTGTGCCTCTGCCGCCACCCTGCGGCGAGCCATGGAGCGGGAAGAGCTTTTGGAGGGTGTCGCTCAGCTGTGCGACGCCGAGCACAACCTGCTGGTCCAGCTGGGTCCATTTGTCGGCTGGATCCCCCGGGAGGAAACCGCTCTCGGCATTGCGGAAGGCACTACCCGGGACATCGCGATTCTCTCCCGGGTAGGCAAACCGGTCTGTGTACAGATTGATGCGCTGGAAGAGCGGGACGGTGTCCTGTGTCCCCGCCTCTCCCGCCGCCGTGCTCAGCAGTCCGCCCTGACCTACCTGATGGAACACGCTCAACCGGGACAGGTCATTCCGGCCACGGTCACCCATCTGGAACCTTTTGGAGCTTTTGTAGACATCGGCTGCGGTGTGTGTTCTCTTATCGGTATGGAGAGCATCTCCGTCTCCCGTATCTCCTCTCCCAGTGAACGCTTTCGGGTGGGGCAGGAGATCTATGCCGCCGTCCTGGATATAGACCCGGCCTTGAGCCGGGTCTACCTCACCCATAAGGAACTTTTGGGCACCTGGGCAGAAAACGCCGCCCGCTTCCAGCCGGGGATGACGGTGCCCGGTATAGTACGTGGTCGAAAGGAGTACGGTGTGTTCATCGAGCTGACCCCCAACCTGTCCGGTCTGGCCGAACTGCGCCCCGGTCTGGAAGAGGGTGAGCGGGTCTCGGTCTACATCAAGGCTATCCTGCCGGAACGGATGAAGATCAAGCTGCTGGTCATCGACACCTTACCCCCGGAGGCGCCGCCGCCGCTGCACTATTTCATTACCCGCGGCCGGTTGGACAAATGGAAATACGCCCCGCCCGGCTGCACCAAGGTTGGGGCGGAGACCATCTTTGCCGGCTGACTCACTCCCCTTTGATCTCCTGCCAGTAGCGCCGGGCAGCCTGTTCGGTCTTATTATCGCCGTACTCATAGTAGCGGGTTCCCACCAGCGTATCGGGCAGATACTGCTGGCGGACCCAGTGGTGTGGAAAGGCGTGGGGATAGAGATATCCCTGCTCCCGCTCCTGGCCGGCAGAATCGGCGTGTATATTCTGCAGGTGCCGGGGGTAGTCCCCCGTCCTGCCCCGCCGCAGATCAGCCAGCGCCGCGTCGATGGCGCTCTCTCCCGAGTTGGACTTGGGCGCAGTGGCCATGACGAGAGCCGCGTCGGCCAGAGGAATTCGGGCCTCAGGCAGACCCAGCATATTGGCCGCGTCTACACAGGCCTTGACAATGGGAATGACCTGAGGATAGGCCAGACCCACATCCTCACAGGCGATGACCATCAGTCGCCGGCAGGCGGACACCAGGTCTCCCGCCTCCAGCAGACGGGCCAGATAGTGGCAGGCGGCGTCCGGGTCAGAGCCCCGGATGGACTTCTGCAGAGCGGAGAGAATGTCGTAGTGGTCATCCCCCTCCCGGTCGTACCGCATAGCCGAGCGCTGGGCGATCATCCGAGCATCCTCCAGCGTGACCAGAAGTTTTCCATCCTGCCGCCGGGCGGAGTTCATCAGCAGCTCAATGGCATTCATGGCCTTGCGCACATCTCCGCCGCAGGCAGAGGCGATGTGCTCCCGTACTCCGTCCTCACAGACCGCCTCCCCCTCCAGCCGCTGGGCCATGAGGCGGATGCCCCGGTCCACGGCTGGCAACACATCAGCGGCTTCGATGGGCTTGAACTCAAAAACGGTGGAGCGGCTGAGCACCGCATTATAGACATAAAAATAGGGGTTCTCCGTGGTGGAGGCAATGAGGGTGATCTTCCCGTTCTCTATAAACTCCAGCAGAGACTGCTGCTGCTTTTTATTGAAATACTGGATCTCATCCAGGTAGAGCAACACCCCGTCGGGGGCCAGCATAGTACCGATGTCCCCGATGATAGCCTTGATATCCGCAATGGAGGCCGTGGTGGCGTTGAGCCGGTGGAGCGGCCGGTTGGTACGACGGGCGATCAGGTTGGCCACGGTGGTCTTACCGGTGCCCGACGGGCCGTAGAAAATCAGATTGGGGATATTCCCCCCCTTGATGATACGGCGCAGCAGGCCGTTTTCGCCCAAAATATGGCGCTGGCCCACCACCTCATCCAGAGTCTGGGGCCGGATCTCATCCGCCAAAGGCCGGTATGTCATGGGAACAACCTCCCTGTTGCAAAGAATGGAGCGGAATTACTTCCGCTCCATTCTAACACACGTTCGATTGTCCGTAAAGAGTCAGGTCCGCTCTGTGACCTGGCCAGTGGTGAGATCCGCCTGGTACTGCTTGCCGTCAACAGTATAGGTCAGGGTCGACTCATCCTCGCTCACCGCCCAATCTGCCCCTGCGGATTGGCCGGACAGGGTGACGGTACGCCCGTCCCGCCGGATGAACAATAGCGTCTCATAAAACTGCATCATCCCGCTGTAGTTCAGGGCCAGAACAGTACCATACTGGGTATCCGCCCGGAACTGCACCTGGGAGTCGGTGATCCCCAGCTTATGCAGCGCGTTCCATACCGCCCGCTCGTAGGCGGCATCTTCCAGCTTGGCCACATTCTCCTTGCTCCGGCTCACTGGGGCGTCCTCGTAAAGGCGCAGGAAGGTGACCACCGCCTGCTCCCGGCTGTAGGTACCAAGGGGATCAAATACCATTTCTGTGTTGGAGGTACTCCCCATCACATCCAGTCCTACCATGGCAGCAATGTCGTCCTTAGCCCAGTCGGCCATGGTATCATAATCGGTATAGTCACTGTAGAGTGCCACCCGGTGATCCTCTGGATCCAGCTGTTCATAGCTGCGGGCCAGCATACAGGCCGCCTCCTGCCGGGTGATGGCGCCATCCGGGTCATAAACGGAGCCATCCCCCTTGCCGTTGACGATACCGATGAAGTAGGCCGCGTTGATGTAGCCTCTCTGCTCCCCTTGTGGCAGATCAGTCAGATAAAAGGATCCCTCGTTGTCGGAAAAGCGCTGCCACCAGCTCAGCCCGTCGCCAAAGTCCTCCTCGCCCCAGAATTCACCGTTGCGATCGGGACAGTAGTTCATGTAGGCATTCACAAAGTCCTCGTCGGTATAGCCATACTCCATGGCCAGATACCGGATCGCCAGGCAGGCAAATTCCCCACGGGTGATGGGCTGCTGCCAGTTCCCCTGGACCAGCTCGGGCACCAGCCCCATCTCTACTGCGCGGTCTATTTCCGCTTTTGCCCAGGCAGAGGGGACATTCTCCGCCGCCAGCGCCGGAGTCAGGCAGCTCCCCGCCAGTAAAGACAGGGACAATAGGGTCGACAGTATCCGTTTCATACACAGGGCCTCCCTTTTCTCGTTTTCTTTTTATACGTTTGAACACGGCAAATGGTTACAGATTTCCCCTAAATTTTTCAAAGAAAAAACGGGCCGCCGCTGCATGCGGCGGCCCGTCTGCATTACTCATACAGGGGGTACTTGGCGGTGAGCTGGGCCACCTGGGCACGGATCTCATCGGCCTTGGCTTCAAACTCCGTGGCAGTCTGCCACATGAGCCGGGCAATGACCGTCATATCCTCCTCCCGGAATCCACGGCTGGTGGCGGCGGGAGTACCCACCCGGATACCGCTGGTGACAAAGGGCTTCTCCGGGTCGTTGGGGATGGCGTTTTTGTTGACGGTGATGTTGACCTCGTCCAGCCGCTTCTCCATCTCCTTACCCGTGAGATGGGCCGGACGCAGATCCACCAGCATCAGGTGGTTGTCCGTGCCGCCGCTGACCAGGTCGAATCCCTCCGCCATCAGGGCTTTGGCCAAGGCGGCGGCATTCTTGATGATCTGCTCTTGATACGTCTTGAACTCTGGCTTGAGTGCCTCACCCAAAGCCACAGCCTTGGCGGCAATGATATGCTCCAGCGGTCCGCCCTGGCTGCCCGGGAAAATGGCCGAGTCGATCTTCTTGGCCAGCTCTTCCCGGCACAGGATCATACCGCCACGGGGGCCCCGGAGAGTCTTATGAGTGGTGGTGGTCACCACGTCGGCATAGGGCACCGGCGAGGGATGCAAACCTGCGGCCACCAGGCCGGCGATGTGGGCCATATCCACAAACAGGTAGGCCCCCACCTCATGAGCAATCTCACCAAAGGTCTTGAAATCGATGATCCGTGGATAGGCCGAGGCCCCGGCCAGGATCATCTTGGGCTTGTGCTTTTTGGCCAGATCACGGACCTGATCATAATCGATGTAGCCCTGGTCATTGACGCCGTAGGCCACCATGTGGTAGTTCTTGCCCGAAAAATTCACCGGAGAGCCGTGGGTCAGGTGGCCGCCGTTGGCCAGATCCATGCCCAGCACGGTATCCCCGTGCTCACACAGGGCCTGATACACCGCAAAGTTGGCGTTGGCGCCGCTGTGGGGCTGTACATTGGCGTGCTCGGCCCCGAAGAGCTGGCAGGCCCGCGTACGGGCGATCTCTTCCACCACATCCACGCACTGACAGCCGCCGTAGTACCGCTTGCCGGGATAGCCCTCGGCGTATTTATTGGTAAGCACCGTGCCAGCCGCGGCCAGCACCGCCTGGCTGACGAAGTTCTCCGACGCGATGAGCTCGATGTTGCGCCGCTGCCGGTCGTACTCCGCCCGGACCGCCTGACCTACTTCCGGGTCCTGCGCGGTGAGAAAGTCCATGATTTCCTTGACCAAATCCTGTCGCCACCTTTCTTGATGTTGCGCGTTGCTTCATTATACAAAATCTCACAGGAAAATACAATCACCAACGCCGGAAAAACCCTCTCGTTTTTTGTCGGAAGATATGCTATATTGTCTGAGAGGTGATTGCATGAAACAGCACGAGGACGTGTGCTCCATCGTGGAGGAGCTCAAGCGGCTCTACCCCGATGGGCTCTGTTCCCTACAATATCCCAAGCCCTATGAGCTGCTCTTTGCCGTCCGTCTGGCCGCCCAGTGCACCGACGAGCGGGTCAATATGGTCACGCCTGCCCTGTTCGCCCGCTTCCCCACCCTGGAATCCCTGGCCGAGGCCGATGTGAGCGAAGTGGAGCAGTACATCCACTCCACCGGCTTTTTCCGGGCCAAAGCCCGGGACATTGTGGCCGCCTCCCGCATGATGCTGGAGGAGTACGGCGGTCGGGTACCCGACACCATGGAAGAACTACTGAAGCTGCCCGGCGTGGGCCGAAAGACTGCCAACCTGATCTTGGGCGACGTGTACCACACCCCCGGCGTGGTGGTGGCCGACACCCACTGCATCCGCATTACCGGCCGCCTGGGCCTGACTGACGGCACCAAGGACCCCGTCAAGGTGGAGCAGCAGCTGCGCCAGGTCCTTCCTCCGGAGGAGTCCAACGACTTCTGCCACCGGATGGTGCTCCACGGCCGGGCGGTATGTATGGCCCGCAAGCCCGACTGCGCAAACTGTACCCTGCGCCCCTGGTGCGACTTTTATACCAAATCGTGAACGACCCGCCATTCGGATGTTTCCGAATGGCGGGTCGCCGTTTTATTCTCCGGTGGACTCCATGGTCTGCCGGACAATGCTCTCCATGATATCGCCGCTCAACGCGCCGGGCACGTACCCGTACACATTGCCGGAGGTATCGATCATAAACGTGGTGGGGAATGCCTGGATACCATAGGAATAGAACACATCCCCCGTCAGATCCATCACAACCGGGAAGGTGTATCCATTATCCGAAAGGAACTGCTCCACTTCCGCCTGGGTCACATCCTGGTTGTAAGGATTCTCGTCGGTCTTTGGGTTGGCCACCCCCAGCACGATCAGGTCCCCTTCATTGCTCCCGTACGCCTCATAGAGCGCCTGGATCTCCGGCATCTCGCTCTGGCACGGTCCGCACCAGGTAGCCCAGAAATTGAGAAAAACCGTCTTGCCCGCGTAGTCGGACAGCGTGTGCTCCTCCCCATACTGGTCCGTCAGGGTAAAGTCCGGGGCGGGGACAACTGGGCGTTCCTCCTCTGCCGGAGTACTCTCCGGCGTGGGAGTGGCACTCTCACTGACCGGCGCTGTACTCGGCTGAGCTGCCGGACCCTCAGCCGCTCCGCTGCCGGCAGCGCTGGAAAGATAACCGGTGATGCCGTTCATAAATCCGGTCAGCGTCATCAGTCCCATCAGGATCAGCAGGGCCGCCCCTACCTTCACGGTGTAGCGCACCACCTTTTGATGCCGCTTGAAAAAGTCCAGCACCGTCCCGGTGAACAATCCCACCGCCAGGAAGGGAATGACAAAGCCCAGGGTGTATACACCGATAAGCAAAAAGCCCTTCCCAGCGCTGCTGGCCGAGGAGGCCATGAGCAACACACTGCCCAGAGTCGGCCCCACGCAGGGCGTCCAGGCGAAGCTAAAGGTAAAGCCCAGCACCAGTGCTACCAGCGGATTCATCGCCCAGCGGTCCAACCGGAAGGGGAGCCTGTGCTCCCGCTCCAGCGCACTGGAGCGGCCAAAGGCTCCAAACTGATAGAGGCCAAACAGGATCATGATGATGCCGCTGATACGGGCAAACCAGGTCTGGTACGAGCTGAAGAACCGCCCCAACGCGGTAAAGCCAAAGCCCAGCAGGAAAAAGGCAAAGCTCACGCCCACAATGAAAAACAGGGTGTTGACCAGTACCTTTCCTCTGGGATAGCGGATGGTCCCATCCGCCTCCACCTTCCGCGCTCCGCCGGCCAGATAGCTGACATAAAGAGGCACCAGAGGCAGTACGCAGGGAGAGAAAAAGCTAAGAATTCCCTGTAAAAATACAGTCAATACCGGCACACTGGTCTCCAGTTGAAATCCCATCGGTCACTTCCGTCCTTCCAATAATCTCTCTTCGATATCCGCAAGGCTCAGCTGCGCCAGGCGGGCGTGGCAGCGCGCGTCCAGATCGTCCATTACCTCGTCCATCACCCCGGCCATACCGGAGGCCACCAGGCAGGGACGATCCACACCGCCGCTGTGCCAGGCCGGCTCGACAAAGCGCACATCCAGCGCACGGGCCACCTGCTCCAGCTTCAGGGCTGAGGGATCACCGCAGAAAAGATAGCCGCCTGCGATTCCAGTTCGTGTCTCCACCAGCCCCGCCCGCTTGAGAGCGGACATTACCTTGCGCACCCGGGCAGGATTGGTGCAGATGTTCTCCGCCAACTCCTCACTGGAGAGTTGACAACCCCGGCGGTGCAGATAAACCAGGGCATGCACCGCCACACAGAACAGGCCGTTCACGAGGCGTTTCCCGCCTTCCCGTGCTCCAGATTCAGGAGATACTCCTCCACAAAGTGGGCGGCCACCGCCCCATCAGCCGCCGCCGTGATGATCTGCCGCACCGCCTTGGTGCGGACATCTCCCACCGCGAAGACACCGGGCAGGCTGGTCCGTGTGGTCTCGTCAGCCACCAGGTAGCCGGACCCGTCCAGCTCAGCCTGACCGGCAAAGAGAGCGGTGTCGGGCACACGCCCTACCGCCACAAAAAGGCCGTCGCACGCCAGTTCCCGCCGCTGGCCGCTCACCACATCCTCCAGTTCCACACCGGTAAGGCGCCCATCCCGGCGCAGAGCCGTCACCCTGCTGTTCCAGAGGATCTCTACCCCAGCCTCGTCCAGAGCCCCGCGGTAAACGGCGGAGGCCCGCAGACTGTCCCGCCGGTGGATGAGGTAGACCTTTTTGCAGAGCTTGGCAAGGTAGAGCGCCTCCTCTACCGCCGTGTTGCCGCCGCCGTTGACCGCCACAGTCTTGTCCCGGAAAAACATCCCGTCACAGGTGGCACAGTATGCCACTCCACGGCCCCTCAGCTCCCGCTCGCCGGGCAGCCCCAGTTCCCTGGGATAGGCCCCGGTGGCCAGCACCACGGCATCGGCCCAAAAGGTGCCCTCGCTGCTGTCGATGCGCTTGGGACTGGCCGTCAGATCCACCGCCGTCACCTCAGCATACACAGTCTCTACCCCAAAACGGCTGGCCTGGCGCTCCATCTTCTCCCCCAGCTCAAAGCCGTCTACCCCGTCCTCAAAGCCAGGGTAATTCTCCACGATACCGGTAGTGGCCATCTGGCCGCCTGGCGAAAGCTTTTCCAACACCGCCACACTCCGGCCGGAGCGGGCGCAGTACAGTCCCGCCGTATACCCGCCGGGTCCGCCGCCGATCACCACTACGTCATAACGTTTCTGGTCCATTCCGCTCCCTCCGTTTCCTTACTGCACTTGCTGGGTACCCAGCCACTCTACAATCTGAGCCTTAGATCCAGGCGCAACCAACGGCTGGCCCGCCTTGCCCCCCTGGAAAAGCAGCAGTGTAGGAATGGTCTCCACCGCAAAGCGCTCTTCCAGCTCGGGCTGTTCATCCACGTTGACCTTATACACGGTCAGCTTGTCCGCATACTGCGCCGCGATCTGGTCCAGGGCCGGCCCGATCCGCCGGCAATAGCCGCACCAAGGCGCCCAAAAATCCACCAAAACCGGCCTGTCAGCCTCCAGCACCAATGCCTCAAAGTGTTCCTTCGTCAATTCCATCGCTGCCATGGTACAACATCCTTTCGCTTTTATTTGTCTTCTCTAACTGTATTTTTTCTAGTTACATTTCTATGGTTAGGATAACAGAATTCCTACCATTCGTCAAGTCTTTTTTACTCCGGTTATCACACCGCCGCTTTTGCGCATACGATGGGATAAAAGGAGGTATTCCCATGCCCATCATTTATCTTTCCCCTTCCACGCAGGAAAATAATTTTTATGTCAATGGCGGCACGGAAGAGGCTTGGATGAACCGGCTGGCAGACGCTATGGAGCCCTACCTCACCGCCTCCGGCATTCGCTACAGCCGAAATACTCCGGATATGACGGCTGCCTCGTCCATCCGGGCCTCCAACGCCGGCAATTACGATCTGCATCTGGCCCTCCACTCCAATGCGGCCCCAGAGGACCGGTATGGGCAGGTGCGCGGCGTATTGGTCTTTTTCTACCCCGGTTCTGCGCAGGGTCGAGAGGCGGCTGAGCTGATTGCCAACGGTTTGAAAACCGTTTATCCTCTTCCCAATCTGGTACGTGCCGAACCCACTACCTCTATCGGCGAGGTCCGTCGGGTACGGGCCCCCTCGGTATTCCTGGAACTGGGCTATCATGACAACCCAGACGACGCTGCCTGGGTACAAAATAACCTGGATGCCATCGCCCGGAATCTGGTGCTTTCCCTGACGGAGTTCTTCGGTCTCCCCTTCCTGCTGCCCCAATCCCCACGCCCAGCCGTAGTAGATGTCTCCTGGGGCTATCTGAACATACGGGATAAGCCCAACACATCCTCGGCCGTTTTGGCCCGGGCCTATGACGGGGCCCGGCTGACTGTACTCAATCAGTGGGAAAACTGGTATGTGGTGCGCTTTGACGGCATCGTAGGCTGGGCCAGCGCCGATTTCGTAACCCTAATTTGAGGCTCTGCCATGCTGATCCATATTGTACAGCCCGGAGACAGCGTTTACCGCATCGCCCTGGAGTATGGCGTTCCCATGTCCCAAATTATTCTGGACAATGACCTGGAACACGCCGCCCGCCTTGCTGTGGGGCAGGCGTTGGTCGTCCAGTTTCCACGCCAGACTCACACGGTCCGCGCCGGCGAGACTGCCTCCGGTATTGCCCGGCGCTATGGGATCTCCCTGCGCCAGCTCTACCGCAACAATCCGATCCTGGGTGGAGATCCCGCACTCTATCCCGGACAGACCTTGGTGATCACCTATGACAGCGTTCCGGAGGAAACCCTGTCCGTCAACGGATACGCCTATCCCTACATCAACCCTGCTCTGCTGCGCTCTGTCCTCCCCTATCTGTCCGGGCTGACACCCTTTACCTATGGCTTTACACCGGACGGGAACCTAGTAGAGCTGGACGACCGGGCTCTGATTACCGCGGCCATGCAAGGTGACGTGGCACCGCTGATGCATCTGTCCACCCTAACCGAGGAAGGTGGCTTCTCCAATGCATTGGCACACGCCATATTCACCGACACCGCTGCACGTTCCACTCTGATTGATCAGGTTGTAAACACAATCCGTGAAAAGGGATACCGCGGACTGGACGTGGACTTTGAGTATGTCTACGCGGAGGATGCCGGAGCCTATGCCGATTTCTTGCGTCAACTATCTGACCGTCTGAACCCGCTGGGATATCCGGTCATCGCAGCGCTTGCACCCAAAATTTCTGCCGATCAGCGCGGCACACTTTACGAAGGACATGATTTTCGCGCCATCGGCGCAGCAGTGGACCAGGTCCTGCTCATGACCTATGAATGGGGCTACACCTATGGCCCTCCCATGGCGGTGGCTCCCCTGCCCAATGTCCGCCAAGTGGTAGAATATGCCCTGTCAGAGATTCCTGCCAGCAAGATCTGGCTTGGCGTGCCTGCTTATGGTTACGACTGGCCCCTTCCTTTTATTCAGGGTAAGAGCAAGGCCCAATCGATCTCGCCCCAGCAGGCAGTGGAGCGGGCCGTGCAATATGGCGCCCAGATCCAGTACAGCACCTATGCACAGGCCCCCTGGTACCGCTATCGGGACGCCTCCGGAGTGGAACACGAGGTCTGGTTTGAAGATGCCCGCAGCATTCAGGCCAAACTGGCCCTAATTGGTGAATACGGTCTTATCGGCCCGGGATACTGGAATTTGATGCGGCCTTTCCCACAAAACTGGCGGGTTCTGAACGCCCTGTACCACATACGCACGCTCTAATTGTGTCGCTTTTAGCGTTCATAATTCGTTCACAGTAAGTTTGAAAACGGTTCATCACTTCCGTCCAAAGTCTGGTATGATAAACACAGTCAAATTGATTGGATATGACCTCCGTTTTCTTCTCTCTCTTCTCTCTTCTATGAGCACATTTGCACTGTTCCTCCTGCAGGGCGGCAGCCGCTCCCTGCGGGAGGGACAGACCAAAAATTCCGCGCTTCTGATATTCAGAGGCGCGTTTTTTAGTTTTTAAAAATTTCTCTTGCATTTTATTTCAAGCTGTGCTATTATTATTAAGCTGTCGTGAGACATGCGGCTGTAGCTCAGTTGGATAGAGTGTTTGGCTACGAACCAAAAGGTCGGGGGTTCGAATCCCTTCAGCCGTACCAGTCGGAGTAAGCGTTTTTGCTTACTCCGGCTTTTTTATTTCATTACCGCCTGCATCATGGTATACTAAAAATATCGTTTTTTAGACGCACATCACCGCACCAGAAAGGAACGAAACGGACATGGAACACAAGCCGCTTAAACACATTCTCTGTTACGGAGATTCCAATACCTTTGGCTCCGACCCGGATCATCCCGGCCAGCGCCATCCCTACCAGGTGCGCTGGACCGGCCGCCTTCAACACCTGCTGGGGGAGGATTACCGTGTCATTGAAGAGGGCATGGGCGGACGCAATACAGTATGGGACGACCCGCTGGAGGACAACCGGAATGGTCTGCGTTTCCTGCCGGTAGCCCTCCAAAGCCACAAACCATTGGACCTGGTGATCCTTGCCCTGGGCACCAACGACTGCAAAAGCCACCTGCCCGCCAATGCCGCCACCAGCACTCTGGGCATGGCACGGCTGATCGACACCGTGCGGCGCTTTGATTACGGCCCCGTCATGTCTGCCCCTCAGATTCTGCTGCTTGCCCCCATCCATATCGGTACAGAGATCGCTCACAGCAGTTTCACCATGTTTGACGATGCTTCCAGAGCCATGTCCATGGAATTGGGTCCCCGTTATCGCGCTCTGGCGGAAAGCTGCGGCTGTGCGTTTCTGGATGCCGCCGCCGTAGCTGGCCCCGGTGCCGATCAGCTACACATGGCTTCCGATGGACACCAGGCCGTGGCGGAGGCCCTGGCCCCAATGATCCGCGGGCTGCTCTGAGCCATCTGGAAACTGATTCTTTTTGTTTCCACCTCTTTTTTCGTCTGGTTGACAAGGAAAACAAAGGATGTTACCATAAAAATAAGTTTTTTGAACGGGGGGAGATGCCGGAGAAACCGTCATCTTCCCTGTGTTTTTATGAAAGCAAAGGAGTGTCATCATGGAAGTGAAGTCGGATATTGAGATCGCCCAGGCTTGTCAGATGAAGCCCATCCAGGAGATCGCCGCTGTTGCCGGCGTGGACGAATCCTATCTGGAGTACTATGGACGCTATAAGGCCAAAATCGACCTGCGGCTGCTGGCCGACCGCGCCGGGCGGCCGGACGGAAAATTGATCCTGGTCACCGCCATCAATCCCACTCCCGCCGGCGAGGGCAAGACCACCACCACCGTTGGTCTGGCCGACGGCATGCGCCGTCTCGGCAAAAACACCGTCGTGGCCCTGCGGGAACCCAGCCTGGGTCCCGTGTTCGGCGTCAAGGGCGGCGCAGCCGGCGGCGGTTACGCTCAGGTAGTCCCCATGGAGGACATCAACCTTCACTTCACCGGCGACTTTCACGCCATCGGCGCGGCCAACAACCTGCTGGCCGCCATGCTGGACAACCACATCCAGCAGGGCAACACCCTGGACATCGACGTGCGGCGCATCACCTGGAAGCGCTGCGTGGACATGAACGACCGTCAGCTGCGCAACATCGTGTGCGGCCTGGGCGGCAAGGTCAACGGCGTGCCTCGGGAGGACGGCTTTGACATCACAGTGGCCAGCGAGATTATGGCCGTACTCTGCCTGGCCGACGGTCTGGCCGATCTGAAGGCCCGGCTGGGCCGTATGGTAGTGGCCTACAACCGCTCCGGTGCCCCCATTACCGCCCACGACCTGAAGGCCGAGGGCGCCATGGCCGCCCTACTTAAGGACGCCATCAAGCCCAACCTGGTCCAGACGCTGGAGGGCACTCCTGCCTTTATCCACGGCGGTCCTTTCGCCAACATTGCCCACGGCTGCAACTCCGTGATGGCTACCCGGGTGGCCCTGAAGATGGGCGACTATGCCATTACCGAGGCCGGCTTCGGCGCGGATCTGGGTGCCGAGAAATTCCTGGACATCAAGTGCCGTCTGGCGGATCTGCATCCCTCCGCGGTGGTAGTCGTAGCCACCGTCCGCGCTCTCAAGCACCACGGCGGCGTGGCCAAGGCGGAGCTGGGCAATGAAAATCTGGAGGCTCTGGAAAAGGGCCTGCCCAACCTGCTGCGCCATGTGGAGAACATCACCACGGTCTATGGTCTGCCCTGTGTGGTGGCCATCAACCGCTTCCCCACCGACACCGAGGCCGAGCTGAAACTGGTAGAAGACAAATGCCGGGCCCTTGGGGTCAATGTGGCCCTCAGCGAAGTGTGGGCCAAGGGCGGCGAGGGCGGCATGGCGCTGGCCCGCGAGGTCATCCGTCTGTGCGAGGAGCCCAACCACTTCTCCTTTGCTTACGATCTGGAGCAGTCCATCGAAGATAAGCTCAATGCCATCGTCCGAAACGTCTATCACGGCGATGGCGTGGTACTCACCAACGCTGCCAAAAAGCAGGCGGCGGAACTGACCGCCCTTGGCTTTGGCGGCCTGCCCATCTGCATGGCCAAGACCCAGTATTCTTTCTCTGACGACGCCACTCTGCTGGGCGCTCCGGAGGGCTTTACCGTGACGGTACGCAACTTGAAGGTCAGCGCCGGCGCGGGCTTCCTGGTGGCCCTCACCGGGGATATTATGACCATGCCCGGCCTTCCCAAGGTCCCCGCTGCCGAGAAGGTAGATGTGGATGCTAACGGGAAGATCTCCGGCCTGTTTTAAAGGAGGTCTGCCAATGGATACCGCACAGCAAAGCTGCGGCGCGTTTCTCGACGCGTTGGCCGCTAAGGCCCCCGTCCCCGGCGGCGGCGGTGCCTCCGCCCTGGTGGGCGCTTTGGGCACCGCCCTATGCACCATGGTAGGCAATTACACCCTGGGCAAGCCGAAATATGCGGCAGTCGAACCTGATGTCCGGGCACTGATGGACCGGGCCGAGGCTATCCGCACCAGACTTCTGGCGCTGGTGGATGAGGATGCCGCTGCCTTTGAACCCCTCTCCAAAGCCTACTCCATCCCCAAGGACGAGCCGGATCGGACGGAGCGGCTGGAGGTCTGCCTGAAACAAGCGGCGGCTACTCCCATGGAAATTCTTCGTCTAAGCTGTGAAGCAATTAAGCTTCACAGAGATATGCTGGAAAAGGGCAGCGTACTGATGCGCTCGGACGTGGGCACCGGCGTGGTTTTCTGCTGGAGTGCACTGTACGGCGCGGCCCTGAACGTAAAGGTCAACACCAAAAGCATGACCGACCTAGACTACGCCCAGGCCATGAACGCCGTGGTAGACGCGCTGGTGGAAGAGCACCGACAGATCGCCGAACAGGTCTATGAGACGGTAATGGGGGGGTATTGCTGATGGCAGAGCTCTGGAAGGGCGCGCCGGTCGCCGCCGCCCTCACCGGGCAGCTGACTGCCCGGACCGAACAGCTAATCGCCCGCGGCGTCACCCCCACTCTGGCCATTGTTCGGGTAGGTCAGCGGCCGGAGGACCTCTCCTATGAGCGGGGCGCACTGAAGCGATGTCAGGCCATCGGCATTGCTGTAAAGCAATTTATCCTGCCAGAAGATTCCTCTCAGCAGGACTTGTTAAAGGTGATTCAGCAGGTCAATACGGACCCCGGAATCCACGGTTGTCTCCTGTTCCGTCCCCTCCCCCGCCACATGGATGAGGAGGCGGTATGCGCTGCCCTCTCCCCCGCCAAAGATGTGGACGGTATTACCGCCGGCTCTTTGGCCGGGGTATTTACGGGCCGCGGGCAGGGTTTTCCCCCATGTACTGCCCAGGCCTGCCTGGAACTGTTGCGCCACTACGGCTATGACCTGACGGGCAAACGTGCGGTGGTGGTAGGCCGCAGTTTGGTCATCGGTCGTCCGGCAGCCATGCTGCTGCTGCATGAAAACGCCACGGTCACCCTCTGCCACACCCGTACCGCCGACCTGGCCGCCGAGTGCCGCCGGGCAGATGTGCTGGTGGCCGCAGTGGGCCGGGCAGGCGCTATTGGCGCCGACTGTCTTGCCCCCGGTCAGGTAGTCATCGACGTGGGCATCAACGTGGACGCGGATGGAAACCTGGTGGGCGACGTGGATTTTGCCGCAGCCTCAGCCCTGGTAGACGCCATCACTCCGGTTCCCGGAGGTGTTGGGGCCGTCACCACCTCGGTGCTGGCCCGCCATGTCGTGGAGGCAGCCGAGCGAACTTCCAACAACTGAACCGCATAGGCCAAGCGGCGCGCCCTCCGGCGCGCCGCTTTTTCTTGCCCTCCGTTGGCAGGACATGCTATATTGTAAGAGATTTGTCAGAATTTTATCTGCCGGTTCGTCAGATGGAACGGTTACTATAGACATGACATAAGGAGGGAGCTGTCATGAACGAGTGTATTCTGGTGGTGGATGACGATCCGGAGATCGTCAATGCCATCGCCATCCTGCTGGAAAAAGAGGGCTACCGGGTACTGAAGGCATACAACGGCATGCAGGCGCTGGATTTGGCTCTGGAACCATCCCTGCGGCTGATCCTCATCGACGTGATGATGCCCAAACTGGACGGACTGTCCGCCGTGCTGCGCATCCGGGAACAGCGCAATCTGCCCATCATCGTCCTATCGGCCAAAAGCGAGGATTCCGATAAGATCCTGGGGCTTTCCATGGGGGCGGACGACTATGTGGCCAAACCGTTCCACCCCCAGGAGCTGGTGGCACGGGTCCGCAGCCAATTGCGCCGGTACACTCAGTTGGGGGACGTGAATGCCGCCGCTCAGGGGCGTGAAATCATCAACGGGCGGCTGCGCTACCGGCCGGAAGAACACACCCTGCTGGTGGATGGAGAGCCGGTACGGCTTACCGCCACGGAGCTGAAGATCGTGGATCTGCTTATGCGCAACCTGGGGCGAGTCTTTCCCGCCGAGGAGATCTATCGCCGGGTGTGGAACGAAGAGGCCTATGCCACGGAGAACACAGTCATGGTGCATATCCGCCGCATTCGCGAAAAAATAGAACTCAATCCAAAAGAACCGGAATATTTGAAGGTGGTGTGGGGCATTGGATACAAAATCGAGAAGCATTAAACCTGCCCTGGCCTTTCTGGCCTTTGTGCTGGGGATCAGCCTGCTGGTCTTCTCCGCAGCAGCCTATTTTTTGCTGTTCGTCACCTACCGGGACAGCCACTATGCTCAGTATTTTGCTGACGCACTCCAATCGGACTATCAGCAAACCACTTTCTTCCGCAGCGCCATAAGCAGCCGCCTCTACTCCTTGCTGGACTATGCAGCGGCACCGGAGGACAGCGCCGGATTGCCGGTCGATACAGAGGACTACAACCTTCTCTTCTGGGTGAAAAAGGATGGCCAGACCCTTCTTTCCAATACCAACGCCCTCACCTCCACCCAGGCGCCGGATGGCTATAATTTTCTGCTCTATTTTGACGGAAGCAAAGTCACCATCCATAAAGACGGCCAGGAGATAGACGTCTATGGAGACGGCATGTTCCGCAGTACAGAGGAAGACTGGTTCGTCCCCGGTTACACCACGGGAAATACACCTTATGATCCGTCCTACGCTGACATCACAGTCTGCATGGCAGCAGCACAAACCCCTGTGCAGTACAACACCAGCTACGGTCTTTATTCCCTTGTACAGGACATGCGCACGGTCCGCGCGATCCTCATCTGGCTGCTGATTGTGCCGCCTATAGCCGGAGTGGCACTGATTATCCTGTCCATTTTCTGGCACAGGCACAAGGTACATGCCGACCGTGCCATCGCTTGGTTTACCGGGCACATTTGGCTGGAAATCAAGGTATTGCTGCTTATCCCCCTATGTTTTCTGGGAGCCTACGCCATCGTGGTCAGTATCAATCTGTTGATACAGGGTTATTTGCACAACAGTCCCCTGAGCTATTTGTCGGTGCCCGCGGTCATATGGTGGTGTTACTTCTATCTCAACGACCTGCGGTACAATTTCGGGCAGCTGCGCATCCACAGCTTTTGTGCTGCCTGTGCCCGGCTGCTGCGCCGTCAGGAACTGCGCTGGCCGGTACAGCAGCGGATGGACCGGCGCTCTGTGCTCCAGTTTTTGCTGTGTATTCCCTTTTTCCTGTTCTGTGCTATATGGGTCCCCTGGTTGTACGACTACCGCTTCTACTCTGGCCTTGGTCCGCTGCTGCTGGCGGTCCTCTGTCTGGCCGGGGTTGGTCTGATTGCCGCTCAACTCTGGCTGATGAAACGAAACCGCACCGCCACAGCGGACATGGACCGGCTGCTGGCCCACATCAAAGCTGCCGGAGAAGGACAGCCTGTGGACACGCTGCCTCTCCCGGAGGATTCTGATCTACTGGACGCGGCCCAGAGCCTTGCCCACATGGAAGATGGATTGCGCACCGCCCTGGCTGGTCAAATGAAGAGCGAACGGATGAAGGTAGAACTCATCGCCAATGTATCACACGACCTGAAAACACCTCTGACCTCCATCATCAGCTATACCGAACTTCTCCAGCAAGAACCGGGGCTGCCGGAACATGTGAACGACTATATCCGCATCCTCTCCGACAAGGCAAGGCGGCTGCAGACCATGGTGCAGGATGTATTTGAGGTAAGCAAGGCGGCCACCGGCAACCTGCCCACCCACTGCCGGCCCATTGATTTTGCCAAGCTCCTGCGCCAGACACTGGCCGATATGAACGAAGCCATCGAGGCCAGCTCCTTCCTCCTGCGCGTCACCCTCCCTGAAGAGCCTGTTTGGATCGAGGCCGACGGCGACCGCCTCTACCGGGTGTTTCAGAATCTTATTGGCAATGCCCTGAAGTACTCGCTGGAGGGCTCCCGGATTTACCTCCAGCTGATAGTGGAGGACACTCAGGCACAAGCAATCCTTCAAAACACCTCCCGGGACGAACTGCCCGGCGGCGTGGACCTGACGGAACGCTTCGTCCGTGGTGACGCCAGCCGCACCGACGGAGGCAGCGGACTGGGTCTGTCCATCGCCCGAACCTTTACCGAGGCCTGCGGCGGCCGTTTTCAGGTGCAGACCCAAGCCGATCTGTTTACCGCAACGGTCGCCTTCCCCCTGACCTCAAAACAACCGGAAGCGGACGATACACCAGCGGAATTTTCCTGAGTACAAAAAGCAAGAGCGGGCCCCCGAATGGGGACCCGCTCTATTTTCTTATGGATCAGCAGCAGCTGTTTCCGCAGCCATTGTTGCAGCCGCAGCCATTTCCGCCCATATTGCCGCCGCAGCAGCAGCACAGCAGAATGATAATCAGGATGATCCACAGGCAGCCACCGCCACCAAACCCGCTACCGCTATTACAACAACCCATTCCAAAATACCTCCTGATCGAAGATGGAAACCGGGAGCGATGCGGCGGGGCCGCCGCGCCGGTCTCACTTCATACTATGCCAGGAGCCGGTATGGGTGCGTGGATAAAACGGATTTTTTTACTCCAGTTCAAAGGCACCGGTATACAGTTGATAGTACAACCCGTGCTGGGAGATCAGATCCTCATGGCTGCCCCGCTCCACAATGCGGCCGTGGTCCAGAACCATGATGGCATCAGAGTTGCGCACGGTAGAAAGCCGGTGGGCAATGACGAATACGGTGCGCCCGCACATCAGGGCATCCATACCTTGCTGCACAATGGCCTCGGTCCGGGTATCAATGGAGGAAGTAGCCTCGTCCAGAATCATCACCGGTGGATCGGCCACAGCCGCACGGGCAATGGCGATAAGCTGGCGCTGGCCCTGGGACAGGTTGGCGCCGTTGCCGGTGAGCATGGTATCGTAGCCCTGAGGCAGACGGCGGATGAAATCGTCGGCGTTGGCCAGCACAGCAGCAGCCTCTACCTCTTCATCAGTGGCATCCAGATTGCCGTAACGGATGTTCTCCCGGACGGTACCGGTAAAGAGGTTGGTATCCTGAAGCACAATGCCAAGAGAGCGTCGCAGATCCGGCTTGTGGATATCGTTGATGGAAATGCCGTCGTAGTGAATCTTACCATCGGCGATATCATAGAAGCGGTTGATAAGATTGGTGATGGTGGTCTTTCCTGCACCGGTAGCTCCTACGAAAGCCAGCTTCTGGCCCGGTTTGGCAAACAAGGTGATATCATGGAGGATGGTCTTACCCTCCTCGTAGGCAAAGTCCACATCATCAAAACGCACATCGCCGGTCAGGCGGACATAGGCAAAGCTGCCGTCCTCCTGAGGCACTTTCCAAGCCCAGATATTGGTGCGCTGGCTGCTCTCCAACAGATTGCCGTCCTTATCAAAGGATACGTTCACCAGCGTCACTTTACCATGGTCTTCCTCCGGGGGCTCATCCATCAGATCAAAAATACGCTGGGCACCGGCCAGGGCCATAACAACAGAGTTAAGTTGCTGAGAGATTTGGCTGATGGGGTTGGACAGGCTCTTGGACAGCTGAAGGAAGGTTGCGATGACGCCCAGGGTGATGCCAGGCCCCACACCGCTGAGTGCAAGGGCACCGCCAGCCATGGCAATGATCACATACTGGATGTTGCCAATATTGATCAGAATGGGCATAAGAATATTGGCATATTTATTGGCCTTATCGGCGCTCTCAAACAAAGCGTCGTTTACACGGTCAAATCCCTCCTGTGCCTCTTGCTCATGGCAGAAGACTTTGACCACCTTCTGGCCGTTGATCATCTCCTCGATATAGCCGTTCAGGTCACCCAGTTTTACCTGCTGACGGACAAAGTAACGACCACTGCGCCCGGCCAGGAACCGGGTAACACACAGCATAACAATGATGCACAGGATGACCACACCAGTGAGCAGCAGGTCCGTGGTCAGCATGCCGATGAAGGCCACCACGATCATCATCAGAGAGTTGATTACCTGTGGGATACTCTGAGAGAACATCTGACGCAGGGTATCCACATCGTTGGTATACACGCTCATCACGTCGCCGTGGGCATGGGTATCAAAATACTTGATCGGCAGTGACTGCATGTGGCCAAACAAATCATCACGGATTTTCTTCTGTACACCCTGGGAAATGGTCACCATCAGGCGGTTATAGGCCAGAGCACACAAGGCACCAGTAAGGTACAGACAGCCCATCATGATCAAAGCATGAAGCAGCCCGTCAAATACCGGATTGTCCATGGCCATTAGAGGCGTGATGTAGTCGTCGATCAGAGAACCCAGGAACAGGGATCCGGAAACGGAGGCAATGGCACTTACCAGAATGCACAGCAGCACCAGAATAAAGCGAATACCATAGCCCCGGCCTACATAACTCATCAGCCTGCGCACGGTATGGGTCTTTTTCACCGTCTTCTTGTCTGTTGGCATCTTATTCATCGTCGCTTCCTCCCTTCGTCTGGGACTCATAAATCTCACGGTAAATATCACAGCTCTGGAGCAATTCCTCGTGAGTACCCATGGCAGCAATCTTTCCGCCATCCATCACCAGTATCTTGTCCGCATCCTCAATCGAGGAAATGCGCTGAGCAATAATAAATTTGGTGGTCTCCGGAATTTCCTCCCGGAAGGCCTTACGGATCAGGGCATCAGTCTTGGTGTCCACTGCGGAGGTAGAATCGTCCAGGATCAGGATCTTGGGCTTCTTCAGCAAGGCCCGGGCAATACACAGGCGCTGCTTCTGGCCGCCAGATACGTTGGAACCGCCCTGCTCAATGTAGGTATCATATTTGTCGGGGAACTCCTGGATGAAGGGATCGGCCTGAGCCAACTTGCACACCCGGATCATTTCCTCATCGGTGGCTTCCTTGTTGCCCCAGCGCAGATTCTCCTTAATGGTTCCGGAAAACAGCACATTCTTCTGCAAAACCATAGCCACCTGCTCCCGCAGGGCTTCCATATCATAGTCCCGCACGTCTACGCCACCTACCAGCACACGCCCTTCAGTGGCATCGTACAGACGCGGAATCAGCTGGACAAGGGTGGTCTTGGAGGTACCGGTACCACCCAGGATGCCTACGGTCTCGCCGGATTTGATGGTGAGATTCACATCCTTCAGGCATTCCTTCTCCGGGTCTTTGGCATAGCTGAAGCTAACGTTCTCAAAAACAACGGAGCCGTCCTTCATCTCCAGTACCGGGTTGGGTCCGTTTTTCAGATCGCTCTCCTCATTGAGCAGTTCTTTGATTCGCTCGGCAGAAGCCCGGGCCAGGATGATCTGCACCAGTACCATGGAACACATCATCAGACTCATCAGAATCATCATGATGTAGCTGAACATGCTGGTCAACTGACCGGTGGTCAGGTCGCCACCCACTACCAGGTTCGCACCAATCCAGGAGACAGTCAGCATGCAGGCATAGACGCACACCTGCATTAAGGGCATGTTAAAGGCAATAATTTTCTCCGCTTTGGAGAAATCCTTATAGATCTCATTGGAAACCTTTCCGAATTTCTCCTTCTCATAGTCCTCACGGACAAAGGACTTGACAACCCGGATACCCAGTAGGTTCTCCTGCACCACATTGTTCAGCCAGTCGTACTTTTTGAACACCCGTTCAAAAAGAGGGTGAGCCGATTTCATGATAATCAGAATACCCACGGCCAGAACGGGCACTACCACCAGGAAGATAAGTGCCAGCTTGGGATTAATCGTATAGGTCAAGCCCCAGGCGCAGATGAGCATGATGGGGCAGCGCACCGCAATACGAATGATCATCATAAATGCCATCTGTACATTGGTCACATCGGTGGTCAGACGGGTAATAATACCGCCGGTGGAAAATTTATCAATGTTGGAAAAGGAAAATTTCTGAACATTCCGGTACATCTCACGGCGCAGATTGCGGGAAAATCCGGTAGATGCCCGGGCGGCAAACCGGCCCGACAGGGCCCCCAGCAGCAGCGCAATCAAGGCCATGGCCACCACTGTGGCACCGTATTGCAGAATATGAGACATGCTGCCTGCCTTGACGCCCTCATCCAACAATTTGCCGGTCATCATGGGGATGAGTACATCAAACGCCACTTCACCAATAACGAAGATAGGCGTCAAAATCGTATCTCGTTTGAATTCTTGGATACAACTGGTCAGTCCCCTTTTTTTCTTCATACAGTTCCCTCCTAAAATTCAGAATAGATAGAAAATAAGAAGCCGTTCCCCACAGGGACGGCTCACATGAGGTTGCCCTTTAATTTCTCCACAGTTGCCATAAACTGATCCACTTCCGATTGGGTCAGCCCTCGGGTCAACACCTCTTCTATTTTCTGGATGCGTGCCTCAATCTGTTGGTGGAGTGCTTCTGCTTTTGCGGTCGGTATAACCCGCTTGAGCCTGGCATCCCGGGTTACGGAGCATCGAACAATAAATCCTTCTTCTTCCATCCGCTTCAATACCCGCGAAGCCGTGGAACGGCGGATATAAAAGGCCTCTTCAATGTCTTTTTGACAAATCTCCTGGTCCTTGTTCCGACAGAGAAATTCCAACAATTTCCCTTGCATCTCCGTAAACTCATCGTACTCCGGCTGTGCAGTCAACTCCAGTACCTTACGCCGCAACAGATTGGATAATGCCTTAATTTCATATCCAACGTGGCGCCTCTGGCACATTTAATCTCTCCTTTCTTTCTGTACTCTTTATTTTAGTTGCATTGCTAACAGTTGTCAATATACAACTACACCAAAAAAGGTCCCGAACAGATTTTCTATTTTCAGCATAGAGAAAGTCCCAGCCGCCGGAAGGCGGCTGGGACTTTCTTTAGTTTCACTGGATACGTGATACAGTAACGGCACTCATCACAGCCTGAGCAGATGCCTTGTCCAAGCCACCTGCTGCCACTTGATCCAGGAGCGTTCCACTGCCACTTTTAAGGGGAGCGGACAGAGCAAAGTACGACAGGTAAGCCACCTGTGCCCGCAGGAAAGTGTCTTCCTCCAGCATGGCCTGTTCTGCTTCATTGAACACCCCAAACTGTACGCTCTTCTCCACGGCGTTGTCCCAGGAGAAATCGGGCGATGTGCCGCTGTCGCTATATCCCAGCGCCCGCAGCAGGAAGGTCACATACTCCCCCGCTGAGATCTCTGTATTCGGTCCAAAATACATTTGACCCGCTGCACTGGTACCCACACCCTTGGTGTAGCCCTTGGAGTAGGCATAGGCCACATAGCGGTCACACCAGTCCGGCGTATCTACAAACGGATTGGCTGCTGTGCTGGAGAGGGCAGCCTGCTCCTCCCCGATCAGGCGCAGAAACATCACCAGTCCTACACTGCGGGTGGGCGGGATTTCCAGATCATATCCCTTTCCGTATGCCGTTCCGGTTCCGCGGAACAGGCCCATGGCGCTGAGTGCGTCTGCCAGGGCATTGTAGTCCACACCGGAACCGGACAGGATCGTATAGGCTCCCTCTACACTTACCACCGCTGTATCTGAGGTAACCAGCAGCGTCACAGGCTCCCCCTCTCCCGCCAGGCAGCGATGACGGGCTGTCA
The DNA here is from genome assembly GCF_040095835.1 of Flavonifractor hominis. Classification (NCBI taxonomy): domain Bacteria; kingdom Bacillati; phylum Bacillota; class Clostridia; order Eubacteriales; family Oscillospiraceae; genus Flavonifractor; species Flavonifractor hominis. The sequence goes on along the minus strand of NZ_JBBMFT010000001.1, from coordinate 133,501 downwards.
ATGCCGTACCATTGGAAACCTGTTGTCCCGCTGTCACATCCACTCCGGCCCCGCTGGAAAGCACAGCACTCCCCGCCAGGGTCATGGCCCCTGAGCCAGTGCTCAGACCAATCACATCACCTTTTTTAACCCGCAGATCCGTCATACTCTGCGCATATTCCAGCGTGCTGCCAGCCTGCACCAGATAGCCGCACTGCTCTACATTGAGTGCATCCAACGCTTCCTGATAACTCTGTCCGGTCTGCTGCTCTACCCGCTGCTCTGCCTGCTGCTGTACAGCGGGCAAATAAGTGTCATTTAAATAGCTTCGGGAAATCAGTGACTCCTCCACACTTCCGGATGCATATACCGCCACCGTACTCCCCAGGATCAATGCCGCTAGAAGGGCGGCCGCTGCTTTTTTCATGGCTCCTCCGATATCATGTAGCTCAGTGCCAAAAGGCTGTCTGCAAAATGCACATCCTCTACTACTAGGCCAGGTGCTTTGACATTAAGTTCAATATTGGTAAAATTCCATAGCCCTCTTACCCCGGCTCCTACCAGACGTTCGGCAATGCGGGGCGCCGCACTGCCCGGCACGGTAAGCACCCCAATGCTGGCCGGATGCAAACTCAAATATTCCTCCAGCTGATCGGCATGGTAAACCTGTACACCGGAAAGCTCCCGCCCCACGATGCTGCGGTCAATGTCAAACGCGGCCGCCAGAATCACGCCGGAGCGCTCAAAATGAAAATTCTCGATCAGTGCCCGACCCAAGTTGCCCGCCCCAAGCACCACGGCGGTATGGCCCCGGTTCATCCCCAGAATATCGGACACCTCGCTGCGCAAGCTCTCCACATTGTAACCATACCCCTGCTGTCCAAACTCGCCAAAGCAGGAGAGATCCTGCCGGATCTGCGAGGCCGTCAATCCCATAGACTTTCCGAGGGCATTGGAAGAGATACGCTCCACTCCCGCCCGATACAGATCATTCAAATGCCGGTAATACCGCGGCAGGCGACGGATCACCGCGGTGGATACCTTCTGCTTCCTCATCAATTCATCACACTCGTTCCAGAGCACGTTGTTTTTCTGTCTCATCAGTTTACTCGAAAGTTACTTTGATGTCAACGACTGAGGACAAAATCAACAGGGGCGGCCCGAATGCCGCCCCTGTTTTATAAGTGAATGATTCAAATATTTCGGCAGATCAGATCACCCATCTGCCGGGTCCCGATGGGAGCTACCCCGGGCTCGGCGATGTCAGCTGTACGCCAACCGTCAGCCAATACTGCATCCACCGCACGCTCCACTGCGTTGGCCTCGGCTGCCAGGTGGAACGAGTAGCGGAACATCATAGCCACCGAAAGGATGGTAGCAATGGGATTGGCCTTATCCTGTCCGGCGATATCGGGTGCAGAACCGTGGATAGGCTCATAGAGACCGGGAGCGCTGTCCCCAATGGAGGCAGAGGGCAACAGGCCGATGGAACCGGTAACCATGCTGGCCTCATCGGAGAGGATATCGCCGAACATGTTCTCTGTGACCACCACATCAAACTGCCCGGGATCGCGGACCAACTGCATGGCACAATTGTCCACCAGCACGTCCTCATACTGTACGTCGGGATACTCCTCCGCCAAGCGATGCATCACACTGCGCCACAGGCGGGAAGTCTCCAACACATTGGCTTTGTCTACGCTGGAAACCTTTCTCCGGCGCAGCCGGGCCAGCTCAAAGGCCCGCCGGCCGATACGCTCGATCTCCTTCTCAGAGTAAGCCATTCGGTCTGCAGCTTCCATACCCCGATCCTGGGTCTCATATTTCTCGCGCTGGCCGAAATAAATGCCGCCGGTAAGTTCCCGCACCATCATCAAATCAATGCCCTTTTCCGCCGTCTCCTTCTTCAGAGGGCAGGCATCTGCCATGGCCGGCCGAAGCGTGGCCGGACGCAGGTTGGCATACAGCCCCAGGTCCTTACGGATGGCCAGCAGGGCAGTCTCGGGCCGCTGCTCAGCGGGCTTGTCTGCACCCCACTTGGGCCCGCCTACGGCACCCAGCAACACCGCGTCACAGGCCTTGCACTTCTCCGCCGTACCGTCCGGATAGCTCTTCCCTACCGCGTCGGTAGCACAGCCGCCCAGCAGCACTTCTTCATAAGTAAAGGTATGGCCGAATTTTTTGCCCACGGCCTCCAGGACCTTGACAGCCTCTCCCACAACCTCGGGGCCAATGCCGTCCCCCCGGATAAGTGCGATTTTATAATTCATTTCGCCACACCTCGCGCTTTCAGAGAATTGAGCAGTCCCCCAGCCTCGATGATCCGCTCCACAAACGCCGGGAAGGGCGCCGCCTGCCACGTCTTACCCTGCGTCTCATCGGTAATGGTGCCGGTGGCAAAGTCTACACTCACGGTATCCCCCGCCTGGATCTCAGCGGCGGCCTCGGGGCTCTCCAGGATAGGCAGCCCGATGTTGATGGCGTTGCGGTAGAAAATACGGGCAAAGGAGGGGGCGATGACGCACTTAACTCCGCAGGCCTTGATAGCCAAAGGAGCATGCTCCCGGGAGGAACCGCAGCCAAAGTTGGCCCCTGCCACAATGATGTCGCCCTGCTCCACACTGGAGGCAAAAGAGGCATCGATGTCCTCCATACAGTGGGAGGCCAGGGACTTCTCGTCGGGGGCATTGAGGTACCGTGCGGGGATGATCACGTCGGTATCTACGTTGTCGCCATATTTATAAACTTTCATGCCTAAAACCTCCCTTACAGCTTCCGGGGATCGGCCACGCAGCCCGCCACGGCGGATGCGGCGGCCACTGCCGGGTTGGCTAGGATGATCTCGGAAGACACAGGTCCCATGCGGCCCACAAAGTTGCGGTTGGTGGTGGAGATGGCCCGCTCATGGTCGGACAAAACCCCCATATGCCCGCCCAGACAGGGGCCGCAGGTGGGGGTGGACACCGCGCAGCCGGCCTCGATAAAGGTCTGAATCAGACCCTCTGCCATGGCGTCCAGGGTGATCTGCTGGGTAGCAGGAATGACGATGCAGCGCACGCCGTCAGCCACCTTCCGGCCCTTGAGCACTGCGGCAGCCTGCCGCAGATCGTCCAGGCGGCCGTTGGTGCACGACCCGATGACCACCTGATCGATGTGCATCCCCTCCACCTGGTCAATAGTGCGGGTGTTGGAGGGCAAATGGGGCAGGGCTACCGTGGGTTGGAGCGTATTGAGATCAATGACCACTTCCCGCTCGTACTCGGCGTCCGGATCGGCCTCTACCGCCTGCCAGGGACGGTTTACACGGCCGGCCAGATAGGCCCGGGTCTTGTCATCCACCGGGAAGATGCCGTTCTTCGCGCCCGCCTCAATGGCCATATTGGCAATGGTGAATCGGTCGTCCATAGACAGCTCTCCCACGCCCTCTCCGGCAAACTCCAGGGATTTATACAGTGCCCCATCCACTCCGATGGTACCAATCAGGTGGAGGATCACATCCTTGCCGGTTACACAGGGCTGCAGCTTGCCCGTCAGAGTGACCTTGATCGCCGCAGGTACCTTGAACCAGGCAAGGCCGGTGGCCATACCGGCCGCCATATCGGTGGAACCGACGCCGGTAGAGAACATTCCCACCGCGCCATATGTACAGGTATGGGAGTCAGCACCGATCATGCACTCACCGGGGGCGGTGAGCCCCTGCTCAGGCAGCAGGGCATGCTCTACCCCCATACAGCCCACGTCATAAAAGTGGGTGATGGAAAAACGCTTGGCAAATGCCCGGGCTTGAGCGCACAGCTGGGCGGATTTGATGTCTTTACAAGGGGTGGAGTGGTCCAGCACCAGAGCGATCTTATCCTTGTCAAATACCTGAGTCAGCCCCGCCTTGTCAAATTCCGTAATGGCCACCGGGGCAGTAATATCGTTTCCAAGCACCAGATCCAGCTTTGCCTCCACCAGCTGGCCCGGGACCACGTGGTCCAGACCCGCGTGTCTGGCCAGGATCTTTTGCGTCATGGTCATTCCCATGGTTGGGTGCCTCCTTTGATGATTGTTGCATTCAGCATACCACGCCCCCTTGTCAAAAGAATGTAAAGCGTGTTACAATTATTGCAGGAGGTGAGCGCCATGCTGCGCAATATCTGGACCCCTCTGGCCGATGGCCAGCCCACTCAACGCAAGGAACCAGGCCAGCTCATCTATCTGCAGGACACCAAGGCCGAGTGCTTTTATTATATTGTATCTGGCACAGTCAAGTGCTTTATCAGTTCCCCCGATGGAGAAGAGCGCATTCTCACCCTCCCCCACGCCGGGGAGCTTATTGGGGAAGCTGCCTTTTTCGACCAGCAGCCCCGGGTCTCTTCCGCGGTTGCAGTAACCCGTTGTGAATTGGTATCGGTGGACCGGCGGCGGCTGGAACAGGTGTTTTCGGCCTATCCCGGACTGGCCATCGCCATGCTGGAGGACCTGGCCCGCCGGGTGCGTCTGCTCTCCGGTCACGTAGACAGCGACTTCCTTCCGGCGGATAAACGGATTGCCCGGCATTTGCTGTCCATCATTCCGGAGGAGGATGGACGGTTACGGTGTACCCATGAGGAAATCGGCGCCTCGGTAGGTGTCAGTCGGGTAACCGTCAGCCGGGTTTTGGGCGAATTTGACCGCCGTGGTTGGGTGGAAACCGGCTATAAGACCCTGAAGCTGCTGGATCGGGAGGCTCTGGCTGAGTTTTTGTCCACCGAGGAAGCACTCTGATTTCTCCAGAATTTACAATGTATTCTTGCCTTATTCACAACTTGGCGCTATGATGGAAGAAAACAAACCGGCGCACGAATATCCGCGTATACCGCCGAACGGAAGGTGGAAGCGATGGCAGGCATTCAGCTGGAACATGTGACACGGGAGTACCTGATGGGTAAAACAGTCATCCGCGCGGTGGATGACATCAGTTTCTCTGTCCCTGAGGGAAAGTATACCATCATACTTGGCGCCAGCGGCGCAGGTAAGTCTACCGTGCTCAACATTCTGGGGGGGATGGACTCTCCCACCTCCGGCTTAGTGCGGGTCAACGACAAGGAGATCTCCGGTTTCAATAAAAAGCAGCTGACCGGCTATCGCCGGGAAAGCATCGGCTTTGTATTTCAGTTTTATAACCTGATGCCCAACCTGACCGTGCTGGAAAATGTGGAACTGGCCAGCCAGATCTGCCGCAACCCGCTGGACGCCCGTCATGTATTGGAGATGGTGGGACTAGGGGAACGGCTGAACAATTTCCCCGCTCAGTGTTCCGGCGGCGAACAGCAGCGGGGCGCCATTGCCCGCGCCCTGGCAAAAAATCCCGATGTACTGCTCTGCGATGAGCCCACCGGCGCACTGGACTACCAGACCGGCAAGGCTATTCTGGCTCTGCTCTACGACCTGTGCAAGCAGAGCAAAAAAACGGTGGTTGTGGTCACCCACAACGGCGCGCTGGCCCCAACCGCCGACGTACTTATCCGCATGAAGAGCGGAAAGATCGAATCCTTTGAGGAAAACCCCTGTCCCGTCCCGGTCCAAGAGCTGGAGTGGTAGCGTATGATCTGGAAAAATTTCTTTCGGGATCTGCGCCACACGGCCTCCCGCCTGATCTCGGTGAGCATCATTACCATGATCGCTGTACTGGTCTACACCGGTCTGAGCGGGATCCTGTCCAACACTGAGCGCATCTCCCAGGATTATTTCGACAATCAGAATGTAGCAGACTACTGGATCACAGGCGTAAATCTGGACGACGGTGACTGTCGGACCCTGGCGACGCTGGACGCCGTCACTGGAGTACAGGGACGCGTCCAATTGGACGCAGAGGACCGCTATGACAGCAACCGGACCCTGACCCTTTACGGCGTGTCTGGTGAGTTTGCCATCAACACGCCCTACCTGGTGGAGGGCTCCCTCCCTTCTTCCAACCGTGAGATTTTGCTCAGCGATGTCTACGCCAGAAGTTTGGGACTGGAAGTAGGCGACTGGTATGAGCTGACCATTACCGGCAGCGGCATACATCTGCGTCTGCAGATCTCCGGCCTGGCCAAGGACCCGGAATGCCTCTACCATGTCAACGCTACCATCCCCGCTCCCGACCTGACACTCTATGGCTTTGCCTACGTCCGGCAGGAAACCGTACAGGACCTGCTGGGTGCTAACCACTACAATCAAATCTGCATCACTACCGATCCAACCTGCTCCGCTTCCGACCTGCGCCGGGAGATCGATACCCTGCTTGGGGATAAGGTACTTAATATTCTGGCCCTGGAAGACAACACCCAGGCCTACTCCATGATGGAGACCAAAGAGAATATCGCACCTATCCTCACCATCTTCCCCGTACTGTTTTTCCTGTGCGCGGTATTGATGATGGTGAGCACTATGAACCGCCTGGTGGAGAGCTCCCGCTCGGACATCGGCACGTTCAAGGCTCTGGGCTACTCGGACCGTACCATCCTCTTCTACTACCTGCTCCACGCCCTGCTGGTAGTTGCGGTTGGTTTCCCAGTTGGCGCCTATTTGGGCAAGTACATTTCCGCACTCATCGTCCGTACCATTGCCACAGGCTGCGATATGCCCCCTTATACCATTGTACATGACTATGCGTCCTGGTGGCAGTCCCTGGCCCTGACCGCCCTGTGCTGCATCGGCAGTGCCTGGCTGGTGTGTCGCTCCCTGCTGAAAGAGACACCCGCCCAGTGCATGCGCCCCAAACCGCCCAAAAACGCCCGCGCGATCCTGCTGGAACGCGTTCCTTTCCTTTGGCGCAGGTTAAGCTTTAATCAGAAATACATCATCCGAAACACCCTGCGCAACAAAGTGCGTATGGCTACCTGTATTTTTGGTATCGCTTTCTGTATGGCCCTGGTCTTTTTGGCGTTCGCCATCAAGGATTCCATGGACCACTATACTACCGCATTGGCGGAACACCAGAACAACTATGACCTCATGGTGGATTTCAGTACCTCGGTTACCCAGGGGCAATACGACCGCATTGCTCACGACACAAGCGTCACAGCCGCTGAACTGGAAATGACCACCGCCTGCTGGATCTATTCGGAGCAGCAGGCCTCCACCGCCTCTCTTACCGTGGCAGAAGACCAAGTTTCACTAAAATTATACGACCCCTACGCCTCCAAGGGACAAACTCTGCCTGCCGATGGGATCATTTTGGAAAAGAGCCTGGCCGATGAACTGGAGGTATCGGAAGGCGACACGGTATCCCTCCGTTTCTCTGGAGACAGTCGTTTTTACTCCGTCCGGGTAGCACAGGTCAACCGGTGCGTCAGCGGCATCTATGCCGGTCGTACCTTCTGGCGTTCGCTGGGGCTCGGCTACACACCCACGGCGGCCTATCTCACCACCAGCAACCCATCACAAGTGACTGCCCAATTGGATCATTACGACTTTATCGATGGCTGGCAGACCCGCGAAACCATTACCTCCGCGGTGATGGACCGGATGACCAGCACCTCCATGGTGGTCTATGTGCTGATCCTCTTTGGCGGTGGACTGGCCTGCATCGTAATCTACAATCTGGGAATCATGAGTTTCTTTGAGCAGGTACGCAGCCTGGCCACACTGATGGTACTGGGCTTTTACCACAAGGAGATCAAGCGCCTGCAGCTGAGTGAAAACTTGATTTTTGCCGCTCTGGGCATCCTGCTGGGGATCCCGCTGGGCGTATTCCTCAACCGGATGATCTTAAACGCTATCACCACCATGCCGCTGGAGGAGGCCACGCGGCCGTTTTCAGTGGCCCTTTCCTGCGCGATCACGATGTTGTTCGCGCTGGCCGTCAATGTGGTGATTGGTCGGAAGATGAAGGGTATCGATATGCTGGGTGCTCTGAAGAGCGTGGAATAACGAAAGAGGTGGCGTGAACGATGAGATGGAACCAAAGGGTACGCTCTGCCGCTGCGCTGGCCTGTGTGGCCGGGCTTTTCTCCCTCAGCGGCTGTACGGGGTCGGATCAGGAAGAACTGGTAACCGTCACCCCTACTACGGACACGGTGATCGAAGATACCGTGGAGGACACGGGCACGGTGGCCTACCGGGACAACTATTCTATCAGTCCATCGGTCAGCGGCAGGATTCTCTCCTGTACCATTGAGGAAGGAGATACCGTGGCCGAAGGAGACGTGCTGTACACCATCGACTCCAGTGACCTGGAGGATCAGATTACCCAGGCTCAGCTCTCCCTCTCCAATGCCCGCGCCAGCTATGATCAGGCCGTCGCCGCCTGCGAGGATCTGACCGTATACGCAAGCGCTTCTGGCACCGTTACCACTACTTATGTCCACATAGGTGATTATGTTAATATCGGTACTCCCATTGCCGATCTGGTGGACAGCCAGAATCTGGAGCTAACCGTTCCCTTTGCTACAGAGGACGCCGCGGCCCTCTCCCCCGGCACTTCTGCCGTCATCTCCTTTCCCTCTCAAGCTGGCACCGTCACTGGTTCCGTCAAACGAATCTATGATACTCCCAGTGTTCTCTCCGGTGGCCGGGAGGGGATGTATGTTGTCATCTCCTTCCAAAATCCCGGTGCAATCCAGGCAGGCGCCACCGCTACTGCTACAGTCGGTACCCATGCATGCATGGAGGCCGGAACAGTCGCTTACGGGACACAGCAGTCCATCTACGCGACCCAGTCCGGCCAAGTGCTGACTCTGTCCATCCAAGCCGGCACCTCCGTTACTGCTGGTCAGACGGTGATGACCATCGAAAACGCCAGTCTGACCAACGCAGTTACCAATGCTGCCCTGTCTGTACAATCCGCCTCCGTCAATCTCTCCCAGCTGGAGGCCAAGCGACCTGATTATTCCGTCACCGCCCCGGCCAGCGGCACCATCATCAGCCGCACGGCGAAAACCGGAGATTTTGCCTCCGCCGCTGTCGCACTGGCTACCCTGGCCCAGCCGGACACGCTCTGCGTCCAGGTGGACGTAGACGAACAATCCATTGATCGCATTCAGCCCGGTCAGAGTGCCCGAGTCTCCTTTACCACCGACGACGGACAATCCAGGACCTACGAGGGCACCGTCAACCGGGTGGATGACACCGGCGTCACCTCCGGCGGCGTCACCGACTATACGGTGGAGCTGCTTCTGGACAGCACCGACGGACTCCGGGCCGGAATGAACGTCTCCGCCACTATTGTTACCCAAAGTCAGCTTTTCCAGCTGTGTATTCCCTCTTCTGCCGTGACAGACGGTTCGGTGCACATACTGCGGGACGGCAAGGAGGAAACCGTTGCCGTGGAAACCGGTCTCACTTTGGGAGGATACACTGAGATCCTCGGGGGACTAAGTGCCGAGGACACGGTAATCCTCTCCGGTACGGCAAGCTGATCCAGAAACAAACGCCCCCGTTTCGGCATAGAGAGCCGAAACGGGGGCGTTTTCCTACTCACTCAAAATCCGTCAAACAACGTAATCTGGCTGGTATCCGGCATACCATCCAGAGCGCCGGCGGCCTTAAGCTGCTCAATATGGGTCTTGGATACCTTGGGACAGGCCGCGGAGAATTCCTCAATGGAGATAAACTGCTTGCCCTTACGCTGCTCCATGATGGAGTAGGCCGCCGTCTCCCCCAAGCCGGGGATGGAGGCAAAGGGGGGCAGCAGGGTTCCCTTCTCCTCGTCCATCAGGAAGTTGACCGCATGGGAGCGATAGAGATCCACATGCTCAAACGTAAACCCACGGAGATAGAATTCATAGACCACCTCCAGGGTGACCAGCATATCCTCTTCCACGGCGGAGGGGTTCTCCTTCTCCCGGATCTCCTTCATCTTGGCCTTACACACATCCATACCCCAGCACATGCACGTGGCGTCAAAGGCCTTGGCCCGGATGGAAAAGTAGGCCGCGTAAAAGGCCAGCGGCCGATGGACCTTGAACCAGGCAATGCGGAAAGCCATCATGACGTAGGCCACGGCGTGGGCTTTGGGGAAAAGATACTTGATCTTCTTGCACGAGCCGATGTACCACTCGGGCACACCCGCAGCCTTCATCTCCTCCTCCGCTCCCTCGGGCAGGCCCCGGCCCTTACGGACCGACTCCATGATCTTGAAGGAGCGCTTTTCCGGCATCCCGCAGGCGATGAGGAAGAGCATAATATCGTCGCGGCAGCCGATGGCCTGCCCGACGGGAACTCCCTGATCCACGATCAGGTCCCGGGCGTTGCCCAGCCACACGTCGGTGCCGTGGGAGAAACCGGACAGCCGTACCAGAATATCAAATTCGGTGGGCTGAGTGTCCATCAGCATGCCCCGGACAAAAGAAGTACCAAATTCCGGAATGGCCACGGCCCCGGTGGGACCCAGGATGGGGTCATCCACAAAACCGAGCGCCTCGGAGGAGGTGAAAATGCTCATGGTACCCGGGTCATCCAGGGGGATGTCGGTGCGGGCATTCACCCCCGTCAAGTCCTCCAGCATGCGGATCATGGTAGGATCATCGTGCCCCAGCATGTCCAGCTTCAGCAGGTTGGACTCCATGGAGTGATATTCGAAGTGGGTGGTAACGATATCCGTATTGGGGTCGTCAGCGGGGTGCTGCACGGGGCAGAAATCGTAGATCTCCCGGTTCTGTGGGATGACCACCATGCCGCCGGGGTGCTGGCCGGTGGTGCGTTTGACCCCGGTGCAGCCCTGCGCCAGACGGTTTTCCTCGGCCCGGGTGGCATGTACACCCCGCTCGTCCAGATACTTCTTCACATAGCCGAAGGCGGTCTTTTCCGCCACGGTACCAATGGTACCCGCCCGGAACACGTGGGTCTGTCCAAACAGCTCAAAGGTGTAGCGGTGGGCGTTGGCCTGATACTCGCCGGAGAAGTTCAGGTCGATATCAGGCACCTTGTCACCGCCGAAGCCCAGGAAGGTCTCAAAGGGGATGTTGAAGCCGTCCTTGGCATAAGGCGTTCCGCATACGGGGCACACTGCATCCGGCATATCCGCGCCGCAACCCGCCCCCAGCTCCTTGGCGATCTCAAAGTCGGAGTGTTTGCACTTGGGGCAGCGGTAATGGGGCGGCAGGGAGTTAACCTCCGTAATACCCGACATGAAAGCCACCAGCGACGAGCCCACCGAACCACGGGAGCCCACCAGATAGCCGTGGGCCAGAGAGTCCTGTACCAGCTTCTGGGCCGACATGTAGATGACGTCGTAGTGCCGCAGCAGGATGTCGCCCAACTCAGCGTTGATGCGGTCAGAGACGATCTGAGGTACCTCTTCCCCGTAAAGGTCTTTTGCTTTCTCCCATACCAGGCGGCTAAGTTCTTCCGCCGAATTCTCGATCTTGGGGGCAAACAGTCCCTTGGGCAGGGGCACCACGTCCTCACACCAGTCGGCCACCAGATTGGTGTTACGCACCACCACCTCGTAGGCCTTCTCCTTCCCCAGGTAGGCAAACTCCTCCAACATCTCATTGGTGGTCTTAAAGTAGATGGGCAGCGGAGCATCGGCGTCCTCAAATCCCTTGGAGGCCAGCAGGACATGGCGGTAGATCTCATCCTCCGGGTCCAGGAAGTGCACATCGCCAGTGGCACACACCGGCTTATCCAATACCCTGCCCAGCTCCACAATGGTGCGGTTGAAGTCCTTGAGCTCTTCCTGGCTCTGGACAATGCCCTTACGCAGCATGAAGGCGTTGTTGCACAGCGGCTGGATCTCCAGGAAATCATACCAGGAGGCGATGCGTTTGAGCTCTTCAAACTCCTTGCGCTTGACCACTGCATCAAAAAGCTCTCCCGCCTCGCAGGCCGAGCCGATGATCAGCCCCTCCCGGTGCTGGTTGATAAGGCTCTTGGGCATGATGGGGTAACGCTTGAAGTGCTCCAGATGGGCATAGGAGATGAGCTTGTACAGATTGCGCAAGCCAAGCTGGTTCTTGGCCAAAACGATCAGGTGCTTGGGTTGGCGCCTGGCCTTACCGCCGGTGCGCAGCCGGGTCATGGCCGGGTTGATCTGCTGGAGGGTATGTACCCCCTTGTCCCGCAGCATCTCAAAGAAGGGGATCAGCATATAGCCCACCGTGGCTGCGTCGTCATAGGCCCGGTGGTGGTTGAAGGCAGGCAGGTTCAAGTGCCCGGCCACAATGTCCAGCTTGTACTTGCCCAGCTCGGGCAGCAGGTTCTGAGCCAGGATGAGGGTATCCAGCGAGGTCTGGGTAAAGGGGCGGCCCATCCGGCGGCATGCCTCGGAGATAAAGCCGATGTCAAATTCCGCGTTGTGTGCAGCCAGAGGCCGGTCCCCCACAAAGTCCAGAAAGGCGTTTACTGCCTCGGCCTGAGAAGGGGCGCCCCGGAGCATCTCGTCGGTAATGCCGGTGAGCTCCGTGATCTCCCGGGTCAGCGGCCGGCCGGGGTCGGCAAAAGTGGAGAACTGCTCGGCAATCTCTCCCCCCCGCAGCACCACAGCGCCGATCTCTGTGATCGCGTCTCGCCGCTTGTCCAGACCAGTGGTCTCAATGTCAAAGCAGACGATCTCATCGGCCAGATCTTGCTCCCGGTCCCCGTGGATGACCACTCGGTCGTCCACATCGTTGATGAAGTAGGCCTCCACGCCATAGAGAATCTTGATGTTCTTAGCCGAGTGCCAGGCATCTGGGAAGGCCTGGGCCACCCCGTGGTCGGTAATGGCGATGGCGCGGTGGCCCCAGGCCTCCGCCCGCTTGACCACGTTTTTATCCGGCCCCGCCTTGGGGCTGACCTGCGTCAGAGCATCCATGGAGGACATGGTGGTGTGCAGGTGCAGTTCCACCCGCTTCTCCGGCGCGTCGTCGGTCTTCATGGTCTTGCTGCTCTCCATGACGGCATAGGGCTCCAGCACCATGTCGCCGGTAAAGCGATCGATGTTGAGCTTTCCCTGGAGAAGTAGGTGCTGACCCTTCTTTACCCCGTCCACGATGGCCTTGCCCTCGTCCCCGGGGAAGAACTTGGACACCCGCACTGAGCCGGTGTAATCGGTCACGTCAAAGCAGACCACCCAGGCCCCACGCTTTTTCAGCTCCCGGTGGTCCACCGCAAATACATCGCCCTCCACAATGACGGTGCCCATGTCCAGTTCCAGCGTCCGCATGGGGATGGGCTCCTTGCGGATCTCATGGCGGCCATAGATCAGCTTGCCCTTGCCGCCTCCCTTACTCCCCTTCTTCTCCGAAGGCCGGGGGGCTTTCAGCCCCGCCAGCGCCTTACGCCGGATCTCCTCCGTGCGGCGGAACGCCGCCATGGCATCCTCCTCCGCAGGCAGCGGCGCAGGGGGCGGAGACGCCTCCTCTTCTGTGGGGGCTGGCGGCGTAGGCGTTCCCGGCAGGCCCGCCAGGTCCAGCTCCACCCGCTCTACACGGTAGGCCAGGGCCAGGCTGCGCTCGATCTGCCGCTTCACATCCTCAGCGGGACAGCTGGCACACTCCACCTCGGCCCGGATGGAACGGGCACTTTTGTCGATCACTGCCCGGGTCACCAGGTAGCCCTCCGTCAGAGACGCCAGCTCCCCGGCGGGGTGCCAGGCCGAAAACAGTCTTAAAAAGGGTATCTTTTGTGCTTGCGGCATAGTTGAAACGCTCCTAAATCACTTACAATTGCTCGATCATGGCGAATAGCTCGTCCACTAGGCAGTCCTGAGGGACCTTCTTAACGATCTCCCCCTTGCGGAAAAGCAGTCCCTCGCCGTTGCCACCGGCGATGCCCACATCGGCGGCAGAGGCCTCTCCTGGTCCGTTCACCGCACACCCCATCACCGCCACGGTAATGGGCTTGTCTACCTTCTTGAGCCGCTCCTCCACCTCACTTGCCAGCGAAATAAGGTCGATGCGGGTGCGCCCACAGGTAGGACAGGAGATCAGATCGGGGCCGTCCCGGCGCAGGCCGGCGGCTTTCAGAATATCCCTGGCCGCCAGCACCTCCTCTACCGGGTCGGCGGAGAGAGACACCCGCATGGTATCCCCAATGCCCAGGGCCAGCAGGCCGCCAATACCGATGGCCGATTTTAGTGTTCCCATGCGCACGGTGCCGGTCTCAGTCACTCCAAGATGTAAAGGATAATTACTTTTCTCACTCATCAGGCGATAGGCCGCCATAGTAACCGGTACGCTGGAGGATTTGAGCGAGACGCAGATATCGTCAAAATCATACTTCTCCAGCAGCCGGATATGTCCAAATGCCGATTCTACCAGGGCTTCCGGCGTCACGCCGCCGTACTTGGCCAGCAGCGGCTTCTCCAGTGAGCCGCCGTTGACTCCGATACGAATGGGAAGTCCTTTTGCTTTACACGCTTGGGCCACTGCTTTGACCCGATCTTCCCCACCGATGTTGCCGGGATTGATGCGCACCGCGTCGCATCCGGCCGCCACACACTCCAGGGCCAGCTTATAGTCAAAGTGGATATCCACCACCAGCGGGATGGAGATCTGTTCCCGGATGGCGCCTACCGCCCTGGCCGCCACCAGGTCGGGTACCGCCACCCGGATGATCTGACACCCGGCGGTCTGGAGCCGCTTGATCTGCTCCACCGTAGCCGACACGTCGTCGGTACGGGTGTTGGTCATAGACTGGATGCTCACAGGCGCACCGCCGCCCACGGGTACGCTGCCCACGTTGATCTGTTTGGTCATAGTCTCTTCCTCCTTACAGGAGCTTGGTCACGTCGCTGATCGCCACCACGACCATCAGCGCGATCAGGCAGAAAAAGCCGATCATATTGACGTAACCCAGATATTTCTGATCCATACGTTTTCCGCGAAGCAACCGGTAGATCCCCCCTACAAAGAGGAAAAGGATCTGTCCTCCGTCCAGCGCCGGGATGGGCAGCAGGTTCATCACTGCCAGGTTGATGGCAATAAGGGCCACAAAGTCCAAAATGTTCACCATACCGCCGAACAGCCCGGCAGCCTCTACTCCCTGCTGTCCCTTCTCCCCAGCGATGGCCAAAATACCGATCGGGCCGGACATGTCCTGGATCCCTACCGCGCCGGTCACCAGATCACCCAGACTCATCCATACCATGCGCACATAGTCAATGGCCTGGTACCAGACATTTCGGATCGTGGCCAACGGCCCGGTTTCACGAACCTCTCCCACTGTGATGCCGCGTTTGAGCACCTGTTGACCATTTTCCTCTACCTGAATACGGTAGGGCAGGTGGAGCGTGCCCAGGTCAACCCGCTCCCCGTCCCGTAATACCTCGATGGCCACATCCTCCCCAGCCCGACTGAGAAAAAGGATGGCATCATTACGGAAGTAGATCCGGTGTCCATCGATGCGATAGAACTCATCCCCGGGCAGCAGTCCCTGCTCGGCGATATCCTCCGCTCCGGAGAGGAACTCCCCCACCACCGGCATAGAAGGGCTACCTGCCACGCTGAACAGAATCAGGATGAGCAGCAGCCCCGCCACAAAATTCATAAACGCGCCGGCCACCAGGATAATAAATTTCTTCCAGGCCGGCTTATTATGAAAGGAACGCGGGTCGTCGGAGTTCTCATCCTCTCCCTCCATAGCGCAGAAACCGCCTACAGGAAAGGCTCGAAGAGAATATGTGGTCTCCCCCCGCGTCCGGGACAGCAGCTGTGGCCCCATGCCGATGGCAAATTCGTTCACACGCACTCCCAGAAGCTTGGCAGCAATAAAATGACCGAACTCATGTACTGCAATGAGCAGCCCAAAAAGCACAATGGTAATGACAATGAACAAAATGGTCATAGGCACCTCAAATCAACATGTAGCTGCTTCCCGGGCGGCCGCATCGGCCGCCAATACATCTTCCAAGGTAGGATCGTACACCACCGGAACTTGGTCCAACGCCCGAGCCACTCGCTCGGCTATGGCCCCGAAGGATATCTTCTCCTCCAGGAACAACCCTACCGCTGCCTCATTGGCACCGTTGAGCACCGCTGTGGCCGTCCCACCCGTACGGGCAGCAGAGAGGGCCAGTTTCAGACAGGGGAATGCCTCATAGTCCGGGGCATGGAAGGTCAAAGGCGGACAGGTCAACAAATCCAAAGGCTCTGCCACTGCCGGAGTACGGGCGGGCCAGGTCAGGGCATACTGGATGGGCAGGCGCATATCGGGTACCCCCAACTGCGCCAGCACTGCATGATCACAGTATTCCACCAGGGAGTGAACTATACTCTCCCGGTGAATTACGATGGAAATTTTCTCCGGAGGCATATGGTAAAGCCGCATCGCCTCAATAAACTCCAGACCTTTGTTCATCAGAGTGGCCGAGTCAATGGTGATCTTCGCTCCCATGGACCAGTTGGGGTGCTTTAGGGCCTGAGCCTTGGTGACATTGGCCAGCGCCTGCTTCTCCCAGCCGAAGAAAGGCCCGCCTGAGGCGGTCAGGATCAGGCGCTTGACCTCCCCGCGATCTTTGCAGCCCTGAAGGCACTGGAACAGGGCCGAGTGCTCCGAATCCACAGGTACGACCTCGGCCCCATAGCGCTGGGCTGCGTCCATGACCAATTCCCCGGCGCACACCAGCGTCTCCTTATTGGCCAGGGCGATCCGTTTCCCCTCCCGAATAGCAGCCAATGTCGGCCGCAGGCCTACCATGCCCACCACTGCTGTCAATACGGTATCCGCCGCAGGCAGGCTGGCCGCTTCAATAAGGCCGTCCATCCCAGCGGACACCCGGATTCCGGTGTCCGCCAGCCGCAAGCGCAGTTCTGCTGCGGCGGCCTCATCCATCAGTACGGCAAGCTCTGGCTGGAAGCGACGACACTGTTCTTCTATCAGATCCACATTCCGGTTGGCGGTCAGAGCCGCCACCTGCATGCCGCAGGCGGCAATCACCTCCAGTGATTGCCGCCCAATGGATCCAGTAGACCCTAACAGGGAAATACATCTGCTCATATTACGATACCCCCACAGCGGGCAGGAAATGGAGCAGCAATTCAATCAGCGGGGCACAGAAAATTACGCTGTCAAACCGGTCCAGCACACCGCCATGCCCGGGAAAGATATTACCGAAATCCTTCAGCCCATATTCCCGCTTGATATAGGAAAACGAAAGGTCACCCAGCTGAGAAACCAGACTGCCCAACGCGCCGTAAATGCCCAGGTAGAAATACTGCACCTCAAAATGGAATACAAACTGGAGCAGCACACCGTACAGTACCGTGCATACCACCGCACCTACAAGGCCCCCCACAGCACCCTCTACCGTCTTTTTGGGTGAAAGCTCCGGGGCCAGTTTGTGCCGTCCAAACGCCATACCAGCAAACAGGGCAAAGGCATCGCTGATGAAGGCCACCACCAGCGGCAACACGATCACAGGTTCCCACACTTCCATCTGGCGGATGCGCAGGAAGGTAGACAGGAAAAAGGGGATGACAAGCGTGAGGAAAAAAGCCCCTCCCATTTTCTCCAGCGTGATACGTTTATGGCTGGCAATTGCTTCAGCAAACAGGAGCAGCACATAGACAAACATCCCACACAACGCCGCCAGGGCAGATGCGTCATAATAAATCCAGAAGGGAATCAGTCCGGCCAATATGATGGAATAACCGGAGATACGCGCATGCTTCAAAAATCCCGTGGACCACAGTACCTCGTGTACCGCGATCATGGACAAAGCTGCTATCAGCAGACACAGCGCCCACGGATAGGCAGGTGACACACCGTAAAACAATACCAGCAGCAGCGGAATGAAGATCACCGCTACCATGACTCGTTTTCCCACTCTCAGACACCCCCAAAGCGGCGGGATCGGCTCTGATAAGCCGCCAGCGCCTTATGCAGCTCTTCCTTGGAAAAATCCGGCCAGAGTACATCGGTGAAATAGAACTCAGCATAAGCCGACTGCCATAGCAGGAAATTGGATACCCGTATTTCTCCGCTGGGTCGAATAATGAGATCCGGATCCGGTACCCCAGCGGAATAAAGATAACGGGAAAAATCTGCCTCTGTCAAGGAGTCCGGCGTTCGTTTTCCCTGGGCGCACTCCAAGGCAAAGGCCCGCGCCGCCCGAACGATCTCATCTCGACCGCCATAATTGAAACATACATTGACCTGCATGCCATCATAATGGGTGGAAATATCGTCTGTACGCACACACATATCCTTGAGCTCCTGGGGCAGCGGCTCCAGGTCTCCGAAAAAGTGCAGTTTGATCTTATCCTTCTCCATCTTTTCAATGGACTCCAGCAGATAGGTCTTCAGCAGGCCCACAATGGCCGAAACCTCTTCGGCAGGCCGCTTCCAGTTCTCTGTGGAGAAGGCGTAGACCGTCAGATACTCCAGACCGATCTCCTTACAATAGGTGGCAATGGTACGAAAGGTCTCCGCACCTGCGGCGTGTCCCGCTGTCCGGGGCAGTCCACGACGTTTCGCCCAGCGGCCATTGCCATCCATAATGATCGCAATGTGACGGGGCAAATGCTCAAAGTCCACCACTGGGACCGCATTCTTTTTCGGCTTGATAAATGCCATATGATACCCTACCTGCTCAAATAAGATACGGGTGCGGGATGCCAAGTGGCATCCCGCACCGCAAAGTGTTCTCGCCTTACAGCATTAAACTGCCATCAGTTCCGCTTCCTTCTTAGCGGTCAGCTCATCGATCTGCTTGCAGCGCTTCTCGGTGATATCCTGCAGTTCTTTCTCGTAGTCCTTCCGATCATCCTCGGTAATCTCGGACTTTTTCTCCATGGCCTTGAACTTCTCCATGGCATCCCGACGGATATTGCGGATGGCCACTTTCCCGTTTTCACCGTATTTCTTTACCTGCTTGGTCAGTTCCTTGCGGCGCTCCTCCGTGAGTTGAGGAAACGCCAGACGGATCACACGACCATCGTTCTGAGGATTGATGCCCAGATCGGAGGTCTGAATGGCTTTTTCAATGGCCTTGAGCAGTGTACCATCCCAGGGCTGAATCATCAGGCTGCGGGGATCGGGAGAGGAGATGGCAGCCACCTGGTTGAGAGGGGTGGGGGCGCCATAATAGTCCACCGTGATCTTGTCCAGTACCGCTGCATTGGCGCGGCCGGCCCGAACGCTGGCGAAGTCGCTCATGACCACATCAATGGTCTTCTGCATCTTAACATCAAATTCTTTGTTGACTTCCTTCATCTCACGATTCCTCCTTGACAATGGTCCCGATCTTTTCACCCATTACGACCCGCAGGATATTCTCCGGGTCTTTCAGCGCAAAGAGAATCACCGGAATATTGTTGTCCATGGACAGAGACGTAGCGGTGGAATCCATGACCTGGAGCCGCTGGGCCAGAACATCATCATAAGTGATGGTGTCATACTTGACCGCGGTTGGGTCCTTCTTGGGATCGGCACTATAGACACCGTCGATGTTCTTGGCCAACAAAATGGCGTCGGCATCGATTTCCGCAGCGCGCAGCACCGCCGCCGTGTCGGTGGAGAAGAACGGATTGCCCGTACCACAGCCAAAAATGACCACTCTTCCCTTCTCCATATGGCGGATAGCGCGGGAACGGATGTACGGCTCGGCAATGGAACGCATCTCGATGGCGGTCTGCACCCGCACGTCCACGCCCTTCTGCTCCAGCACATCAGCCACAGCCAGAGCATTGATGGTGGTGGCCAACATACCCATGTGGTCGGCCCGGGTGCGTTCCATCCGGTCGCCGCCGTCCTTTACGCCGCGCCAGAAATTGCCGCCGCCCACAACGATTCCCACCTGCACACCGATGGACACACACTTTTTGATCACATCGCATACGCTGCCGATCACGTCAAAGTCCAGCCCACGGCTGGCCTCTCCGGCCAGAGCCTCTCCGCTGAGTTTCAGAAGTACACGCTTATACTGCGGTTCGGACATATATTCAGCCCCTTTGAATGGTATTTTAGTCTACCCTATTTTAATATAGTTTTCCACGTTTGCCTAGTAGTTAAGCTAAAGTTTTTACAATTTATTCGTATGTTCCTCTCCCCGCTGTCCTCGATCACAGCCGTTCCAGCCTGGCGCGGAAAGAGATACGCCGCGGCGTCTGCATCTCGTCGAACTGCACCACATGGGCACCCCGGTCCAGGTCCACATCCAAAACCGTGCCCGGCCCGAACAGGGTATGCCTCACCCGCTCCCCTGCAGCGAATCGATCGCCGCTGTTCTCCGGCAGCCGCCGGCTCTCTGCGTCAATATAGGCCTGTGCCTGTTGGATAAGTCCTTCCACGGGCGGATGGGTATATTGTAGCAGTGCTTGGTCAATATCCAACAGAAATCGGGAGGGATAGCGGGGAGATCCATCCAGATTTCGCCCATCCGCCTCGGAGAGGTAGAGTCGCTCCTCTGCCCTGGTCAGGGCCACGAAAGCCAGCCGGCGTTCCTCCTCCATGCCCGGGCGAGTCCGTACCTTCCGTGAGGGAAAGATTCCCTCGTTCATCCCGCATAAAAATACATTGGGAAATTCCAGTCCCTTGGCGGCATGGACCGTCATCAGTTTCACCTTGTCCCCAGTCCCCCCTGCGTCCTGATTGGTGAACAGGGCCACATGAGCCAGGTAGTGCTCCAGGGTGCTCTCCTCCCCGCAGCTGGTCTCATACTCATAAATCGACTGCTTCAATTCCGCCAGATTGTCCAGCCGCTCCTGACTGCCTTCGGTACGAAGCATGCGCTCATAACCACTCTCATTGAGCACAGCGGAGAGCACCTCGGAAACCGGACGGTCTCCATATCCGGTAGAATATGTGTCAATCAGCGACACAAACTGCTGCCCTTTGGTCCCTTTGAGTATGGGATCCTCCAAATTGTCCCGCAGCGCCTGATAAAGTGTGCACCCTTTCTCCTGGGCGTACTGCTCCAAAAAGGCCATCCGCCGTCTGCCCAGGTTGCGCCGGGGCACGTTGGCCACCCGTCGGAAAGACAGATCATCCTGATAGGCGATCATCCGCAAATAGCACAACGCGTCCTTGATCTCTGCCCGGCCAAAAAACTGCACACCGCTGTAGATGGTGTAGGGGATTTTCTCACGCAGCAGAACCTCCTCCACCGCCCGGGTCACATAATGGGCCCGGTAGAGCACCGCCATATCCCGGTAGGCCACCCCCTGCATATGGAGCCGCTCCATCTCCCCAGCCATCCACTGCGCCTCTTCCTGTTGACTCACCGCAAAATGACACCATACGGGTGCGCCGGAAGGCCGGGTAGAAAGCAGATCTTTTTCCACCCGCTGACGATTCCTCCGGATCAGGGAATTGGCCGCCGCCAGGATCTGAGGCGTAGAGCGGTAGTTGTCCAGCATCAGAATGGTGCGGGTTCCGGGAAATTCCTTGTCAAAGTCCAGCAGATACTTCACATCCGCCCCCCGCCAGGTGTAGATGGTCTGGTCCGGGTCCCCCACCACAAACAAATTGTTATGATAGCCGCACAGGACCTGCATCAACTGGTACTGGAGCGCATCGATATCCTGAAACTCATCGATCATGATATACTCCAGCCGCTGCTGCCACTTGAGCCGGAGGTCCGCGTGCTGCTGAAATACATACAGAGAAAATTTGATCAGATCATTATAATCCAGCCCGAAGCACTTCTTCTCCTGGTAGAGATAGCCGTAGAAAATAATATCCTCTGGGTCGGAGGCCTGGTCATACTTCTCCCGCAATACATCCAGTGACAGGTCAATCATATCCCGGTAATACTCCGGTTCCTTTATCAGCTTTCGGATCTCGATCCGGTTTCTCGCCTCGGAGAAGGTCATCTCCCGCAGGGTCAGTCCACGCTCCTCATAGATGATCTGGAGCATAGCATCAATGTCGGCATTGTCCAGCACCAGAAAACTCTTGGGATACTGGACCGCGTGGCTGTCCTCCTGGAGGATCGAGACACAAAAGCCATGAAAAGTATTGATATAGCCGGTATCGTTGTCCCCGGTGAGCTGGTGGATGCGCTGGCGCATCTCCGCGGCCGATTTGTTGGTAAAGGTAACGCAGAGAATATTCCCCGGCAGGATCCCAAGCTCGTTGACCAAAAAGGCAAACCGGTGGGTCAACGCCCGGGTCTTACCGGAACCAGCCCCTGCAATTACACGAACAAATCCCTCGGTCGCTGTCACTGCCTCCCGCTGGGCACTGTTGAGGTTTTGCAAAAGATCCATGGCTCTCCCCCCCATACCGGAACATTTGTTTTCATTATAGCAGGCAATCGCCCCGGGTACAAGCGCCACACCCGGCAAAAAAAGGTCCGGGGAATGCATTCCCCGGACCTTCTTCCATCAAAACAATTACTTGCCCAGCTGCTTGGCAATCTCCTCAGCGAAGTTCTCCTGCTTCTTCTCGATGCCCTCGCCCTTCTCAAAGCGAACAGCATCCTTGAAGGTCACAGTGCCGCCCAGCGCCTTAGCGGCGGAGGCAATATACTGCTCCACGGACATGGAGTTGTCCTTCACGAACTCCTGCTGCAGCAGGCAGTTCTCCTTGTAGAACTTACCCAGCTTGCCGGCCACAATGCCTTCCTTCACCTTGTCGGGCTTGGAAGCCATCTTGGGATCGTTGGCCATCTGCACCAGCAGGATCTTCTTCTCTTCCTCCAGAGTGGCCTCGTCCACCTGGCTCTTGTCCCAGAAGCGGGGGTTCAGAGCGGCGATCTGCATGGCCACGTCCTTGCCGATGGTCTCCACCTGCTCAGCGCTCAGGCTGCTCTCCAGGTTGACCAGCACGCCAATCTTGCCGCCAGCGTGGACATAAGGCACGGAGATGCCGTCCGTGAAGAAGGCAAAGCGGCGGACCTTGATGTTCTCGCCGATGACCAGCACCATCTCCTGCTGCTCCTCCTGCACGGTACGGCCGTTGCCATAGGGCAGCGCCATCAGGGCATCCAGGTCGGCAGGCTTGTTGGCGGCCACAACAGCGGCCACACCCTTAACAAAGTCCACAAACTTCTCGTTCTTGCCCACGAAGTCGGTCTCGGCGTTGACCTCGACCACCACGCCCACGCCGTCCACAACGGCGGAGTAAGCCATACCCTCGGCGGCGATGCGGCCAGCCTTCTTCTGAGAGGCAGCCAGGCCCTTCTCGCGGAGGATCTCAACGGCCTTATCCATGTTGCCCTCGGCCTCGGTGAGGGCCTTCTTGCAGTCCATCATGCCTACGCCGGTCATCTCGCGCAGAGCCTGTACGTCTTTTGCAGTGATTGCCATGATCACATTACCTCCATTTTTCATATCAAAGAGCGCCCGCCCGCGCGGGCGGGCGCTCCAAACAGTCCGTTTTTAGGTCCGGATTACTCGGCGGCCTCTTCCTTCTCGGCGGAAGCCTCAGCGGCATCCTGACCCTGCTTGCCCTCCTGGATAGCGTTGGCCATCACGCCGGAGATCAGCTTGATGGCGCGGATGGCGTCATCGTTGCCGGGGATCACATAGTCGATCTCATCGGGATCGCAGTTGGTGTCCACGATAGCCACGATGGGGATGTTCAGCTTGCGGGCCTCGTTGATGGCGTTGCGCTCCTTGCGGGGATCGACCACGAACAGAGCGCCGGGGAGCTTCTTCATCTCCACAACGCCGCCCAGGTACTTCTCCAGCTTGGCGATCTCGCCCAGGTGCTTCATGACTTCCTTCTTGGGCAGCATGTCGAAGGTGCCGTCCTCCTGCATCTTCTTCAGCTGGTTCAGGCGCTCCACGCGGCCGCGCATGGTCTTGAAGTTGGTGAGCATGCCGCCCAGCCAGCGGGCGTTCACATAGTACATGCCGACGCGCTCAGCCTCTTCCTTGATGGCCTCCTGAGCCTGCTTCTTGGTGCCCACGAACAGCAGGGTCTGGCCGGACTCGCCCAGAGAACGGACAAAGTTATAGGCCTCCTCCAGCTTCTTCACGGTCTTCTGCAGGTCGATGATATAGATGCCGTTGCGCTCGGTGTAGATATAGGTGGCCATCTTGGGGTTCCAGCGGCGGGTCTGGTGACCGAAGTGGACGCCCGCCTCGAGAAGCTGCTTCATAGATACGACTGCCATGGTAAATTTCCTCCTTTAATTGTTGATTCCTCCACCCGGTTCATTCGGAGCCGGCCAACCTCCATTTGGAAGCACCTGGCCCCCCGTCCGCGGGTGTGCGTAATCACATGCCCTGGTATAATATCACATTGTTCCCCCTTTTGCAAGGATTTTTTCGTTTCAAATCAAAAAAGAGGCCCGGAACACCCCGGGCCTCTCAAAGGAGATAATCAGTTCTTCTTCCAGAGGTAATTGACCTCGTTCCAGTAGGTTTCGTTGCGGAAATGTCCGGGGCCAAAGCTGAAGTGGACCACATCTCCGCTTTGCTCCTCACCTTCAGCCCTCCGGTTGTTGTCTCCCACAAAGACCAGCTCCCGGATCTTCGCCACGTCGATGGGAGATTCCAGCTCGAAGCGAACATGATCCGCCCGGAAGAAAATCTGACCGGCATCATCGTGGAATATGTCCTGGACGCCTCCCCCCTTCTCAAACCGGGTCGGTACCATGGTACCATCCTCCAGTTGGACATACATCTGCCAGGGACCTTTGGCCTCAAAGGCAGCGTCATAGGCTTCCCCGTCCGGGATCACCAGATCCATAGCGATGCTGATCGGAGAAATCGTCAGGTTTTCCACCACCGCCAAGGTGAGCCCATTCAGATTGACGGCGCACCGGCCTTCAAAGGAATAGATCTCCGCCGTAGTCTCGATGGGCACAGAGAGGGTAAAGTCCATACCGGACACAACCGCGGTCTCCTCTCCATTCTCCAGCGCCCAGAGCTTGGAGAGTTTGGTGATCCGAAGCCAGGCAGCCTCCTCCGGAATGGTCTCATCCGAAGTAATCTGGAGCATGAGAGGGATCACACGGTCGGTGGGATCCGGGTCCTCCACCGCTTGGAAGCCCCATCCCCAGCTGCGGGGATCCACTCTCCGTGTGCATGCCTCGTCCGCATAAAAGGCCACGGCACATTCCCCGTACTCCTCCCCCAGCCAAAAGTTCCGGCCGTCCGCAGTCTCCTCCGGTGTGGGAAGCACCACCTCCTCCGGAGCAGTGAAGTCCATCAACACATAGACCCGCTCTTGGTCCTTGACCACCTCTTTGACCGTGATGGAGGCTCCGGAGCCGTTTTTATCCGGAAAAACCAGATTCAGCTGTTCCGATCCCAACTGTCTGGCCTGCTCATCGCTGGTAATGCCAAAAATGGCCCGGAAAGCCGGAGACACCCCAGCCAGAGAAGTGGCACCTGCCGCTCCCAGCAGCAGGGAAACCGCCGCTACCACAGCCACAAAACCACGGTAGGGCAGCCGCATTCGCCGCACGTTTGTTTCCGTTTGTCCTGCCGTCAACCGACGGCTCAATTCCGCTTTCTCCGTCGGCGAAAAACACAGTCGTTCCAGCTCATCCTGATAGCTTGCCATATCCCTGTCCCTCCAGTTCTACTTTCAGCTTCTGCCGGGCCCGATTCATCCGTACCCGGACCGTCTCGGGCCGCAGTTCCAGCATGGCGGCGATTTCGTTGGTATCATAGCCAAGATAGTAGTAGAGCACCAGCACCTCCCGGTATTTGGCAGGCAGCTTCTGGACCTGCTCCAATACGCCCCCTTCCTCCGGTCGAAAGGGCGCTGCCTGCTCCGCTACCGTATCCAGTCCCACCGTGCGGGTTCGCCAGGGACTGCGGCGCAGATTTTTGCAGGTATTGATCGTCACCCGCACCAGCCACGCCCGTTCATGTTCCGGCCCTTCAAATTCACCGGCATACTCCAGGCGTTTGAGCAGCACCTCCTGACACACGTCCTGAGCGTCGGGCACAGAATTGAGCAGCGAATACGCCAGACGCAGCAGTCGGTCGGATTCCCGTTCCACCAGCCGCCGGGCCAGCTGTTCCCGGGTTGTTTCCGCCATAGGCTCTCCTCCTCTCCGTTCCGGTCCCGCAAGGACCTGTCCACCCAGAATACACCTCACCGGCCCCAAACGTAACACTCCGTATAAATAAAAAGGGACGCCGAGCCGCGCATCACACGGCCCGACGCCCCATCGGTATACAGACAGAATCGATCAGCAACCCATCTCCCGGATCAGGTTCACCATCTCGATGGCGCCTTCGGCACACTCGGACCCCTTGTTGCCTGCTTTGGAGCCCGCCCGCTCGATGGCCTGCTCGATGTTCTCCGTGGTAAGAACGCCGAACATCACCGGAATGCCGGTCTCCAGGGAGACAGCGGCAATGCCCTTGGACACCTCATTGCACACATAATCGTAATGGCTGGTGGAGCCCCGAATAACAGCGCCCAGGCAGATCACCGCATCGTACTTGCCGCTCTTGGCCATTTTGGAGGCAATGAGGGGGATCTCAAAGGCACCGGGCACCCAGGCCACCTGAATGTCCTCCTCCTGCACATTGTGGCGGAGCAGCCCGTCCATGGCGCCGCTGAGCAGCTTGGAGGTAATAAACTCGTTGAACCGGGCCACCACAATGCCCACCTTGATGTTGCTGGATACCAGTTTACCCTCAAACGTTTTCATAATTCAGTTCTCCTCTCATTTTTATTAGTAAGTAAGGATATGACCCATCCGCTCCTGCTTGGTCTTCAAGTAGAATAGGTCGTAATCGTTGGCGTCCATCTGAATGGGCACACGCTGGGTGATCTCCAGGCCGAACTCAGAGAGTTGGTATACCTTGTCCGGATTATTGGTCAGCAGCCGCATGGTGCGCACACCAAGGTCCCGCAGGATTTGGGCCCCGGTCCAGTACTCCCGCAGGTCGGGGGCAAAGCCCAGCTCTACATTGGCGTCCACGGTGTCAAAGCCCTTTTCCTGGAGGGCGTAAGCCTTCAATTTGTTGATGAGGCCAATGCCCCGGCCCTCCTGCCGCATGTAGAGGACCACGCCCCGGCCCTCCTTCTCAATTTGCATCATAGCGGCAGCAAGCTGCTGGCCACAGTCGCAGCGGCAGGAGCCAAACACGTCACCGGTGAGGCATTCAGAGTGGACCCGGCAGAGCACGTCCTGGCCGTCCCCGATGTCTCCCTTCACCAGAGCCACATGGTGCTCGCCGGTCAGGTCGTTGACATAGCCGTAGATTTGGAACTCACCGTAACGGGTAGGCATCTTGGCCACCGCCTCCCGCACCACATGCTTGTCATGGAGGCGGCAATAGTCCTGAAGGGCTTTGATGGTAATGATCTTCAGTCCCCACTCTCTGGCTTTCTCCAGCAGTTCGGAGGTGCGCATCATAGTGCCGTCGTCCCGCATGATCTCACAGCACAGGCCGCACTGGGCCAACCCGGCCAAGCGGCACAGATCCACCGTGGCTTCCGTATGGCCGTTGCGGGTGAGCACACCGCCCCGACGAGCCACCAGCGGGAACACATGGCCCGGACGGCGCAGGTCCTCAGGACGGGTGGACGGGTCCACGCACATCCGGCAGGTATAGCCCCGCTCCTCGGCGGAGATACCGGTAGTGGTATTTACATGATCGATGGACACTGTAAAGGCGGTGTGATGGTTGTCGGTGTTGACCTTCACCATCTGCTCCAGCTGGAGCCGGTCAGCGATCTCCTGGCTCATAGGGGTGCAGATGAGCCCCTTGGCGTGCATGGCCATAAAATTGACGTTCTCAGTCGTGGCAAACTGGGCGGCACAGATCATGTCTCCCTCGTTTTCCCGGTCCGGATCGTCGATGGAGATGATGATGCGGCCAGCCCGCAGCTCCTCCAGGGCCTCCTCCACCGTACAGAACAATTCTTCCATATTCAGCTTCCTCCTCGCTTAAAATCCATGCCGCGCCAGAAAATCCAGGGTAATTCCACCGGCAGCCTGAGGCTCCGGGGCAGGCATGAGCAGTTTTTCCACGTATTTGCCGATGATGTCGGTCTCCAGATTCACCAGGTCTCCTGCCTTTCGGTCCCGCAGTACTGTCTGGGCCACCGTGTGTGGGATGGCAGAGATGGCAAACCGATCCGCTTCCACCCGGGCTACCGTCAGGCTGATGCCGTCCACGGCGATGGAGCCCTTCTCCACGATGTAGCGCAACACCTGGGGCGTGGCCTGAATGGTGTACCAGATGGCGTTGTCATCCTTGCGTACTTCCATCACCCGGCCGGTGCCGTCAATGTGCCCAGCCACGATGTGACCGCCAAACCGGCCGTTGGCCGGCATGGCCCGCTCCAAATTGACAGCCCCGCCCCGTTTGAGCTGCGCCAGAGAGGAGCGGTCCAGGGTCTCATGCATCACGTCGGCGGTAAACCGGTCGGCAGCCAGGGAAGTCACCGTCAGGCATACCCCGTTCACGGCAATGCTGTCCCCGATTCTGGTGCCCTCCAGTACCGTTTGGGCCCGGATGGTAAGCACAGCGGACTGTCTGCCCCGCTGTATACCCTCTACCTGGCCCATTTCCTCAACAATCCCCGTGAACACAGTGCGCCACCTCGCTTTCAATCAGAAAATCTTCCCCGATCCGGGTAATGGAGCTGTGTTCCAACCGGATGGCCCGTGCCATCCGGTCGATACCAGTCCCCTCCACCGGTGTCTTGGCCTCTTTACCGCCCGCCAATTTTGGAGCAATGTAGGCCAGCACTTTCTGCACGATGCCCTGCTCCAGGGCCGCCCAGTTCAACGTACCGCCCCCTTCCAGCAGGATGCTGTCGATTTCACGCCGCCCCAGTTCTTCCATCAGCCAGTTCAGGTCCACATGCCCATCCCGTTCCGGGCCGCTCAATACTTGGCATCCCATCGCCTCATAGGCCGCCCGCTTCTCCGGGTCTGTGCAGCAAGTGGCCAGCAGAGTGGGAACCTGTCGGGCTGTGGTTACTACCCGGGCCGTGAGCGGGGTATGGAGATGTGTATCGCAGAGAATGCGCACTGGGTTTCGCCCGCCAGGGATACGGCAGGTCAGCAGTGGATCGTCGGCCAGCACGGTGCCCACCCCCACCATGATGCCAGTATAGCGGTGGCGCAGCTTCTGAACGTGATTCCGGGCCTCCTCGCCGGTGACCCATTTGGAGTCCCCGGTATGAGCAGCAATTTTACCGTCCAAAGTCATAGCGTATTTCATCACCACATAGGGCCGCTTGGTACGGATGTAGTGGAAGAATACCTCATTGAGCTTCTCACATTCCGTTTCCAGCACATGCTCTGTAACCTCTACACCCGCCTGACGCAGTATGGCGAGTCCTTTGCCCGCAACCAGGGGGTTGGGATCCCCGGAGCCCACCACCACCCGGCGGATACCCGCCTCCAGAACGGCCTGTGTGCAGGGAGGTTGCCTGCCGTAATGGCAGCAGGGCTCCAGCGTAACGTACATCGTGGCCCCCTGGGGCGGCTGGTTGCAGGCAGCCAGGGCGTTGCGCTCGGCGTGGGGCTGGCCGCACTTTTCATGCCAACCCTGACCGATGATCTTTCCGTCCTTCACAATGACTGCGCCCACCATGGGATTGGGGGAAGCCCAGCCCACCCCCCGCTCTGCCAGGGACAGAGCCAGGGCCATGTAGTCCCGATCCTCCATACCATCATCTCCGAAAAACAAAAATTGCCCTGAACAGACCGTTCAGGGCAATTACAAAGACATTGGAGCCATTCTGCGCAAAGAAAAAACTCTGGGATGTCAACACATACCAGAGCAATCGCAAAATCCGCGGGAAATCATCCCGCGCGGCAACGATCTTCTTCCATCCAGACTATACTGTCGGCTTCGGAATTGCACCGAATCATGCCTTACGGCTCGTGGGCTATACCACCGGTAGGGAATTGCACCCTGCCCTGAAGATCTTATTCACTTGCAGATCAGTATATACGCCTCTGTTTCCTTTGTCAACCCCAATCCACGCGGCGCGCCCGAATGATTCGGGCGCGCCGCGTCGTCTGTTTACATGGAATAGAATTCCGCCGGGTCGATCCGCACACCATCCTCCCACACCTCCATGTGCAGGTGTGGACCGGTTGCCTTGCCTGTCTGTCCCACATAGCCCACAGTCTGGCCCCGGGTGACTTGATCTCCCTCCAGCACCGCATTGGCTGACAGGTGGGCAAACAGCGCCCACGCCCCGTCATCCCAGCCGATGACCACATAATTGCCGTAATCAGCACTAAATGCAGACAGCAGCACAACTCCGCTGCGCGGCGCGTACACCGGTGCATCGCTGTCGGCAGCCACATCCGTTCCGTCATGACTGGTGGTAAGCCCGGTGATCGGATGCACCCGGGTGCCAAACGGAACCGTCACATCCTGATACGATGCATCCAGCGGATAACACGCCGTCTCCTCTCCCAGAGCCAGTGCGTCCCAGTCTAGCGCTGCCGCACGCTCCCGCAGCAGTGCCTCTACCGCCGCAGGCTCATCTGCCGTTGTGGGCTCCGCCTGGTCTTGTCCGGCAGAGCTCACTGGTTCCGCCTGCTGCTGCACAGAGAGCTGTTCCGCTGTTCCTTCCGGCAATTCCGCTGCATAAGCGCCCACCAGCACGGCGCACAGACACAGCGCCGCCGTCACACCGACTGCCATAGCAGCCGCTTTTCGATTCCTGGGTCGAATGTTCATAATCTCTTCCAGCCTTTCCTTTAAAATCTGTGCATCTCCGCTCATCGCCAGAGTCAGGGTTCCGCGGTCCGGAGCCGGCCGTGCCAAAGCCAGAAGAGCACTGCCATAGGCGCGCCGCCCCTTCTCATCCAGTCTTCGGATCACCCCTTCATCGCAAGAGAGCTCACACCTCCGCTCTATCTCCCGTCGGAGCAGCCGAACCAGAGGGTTGAACCAGTGCAGGCAGACGACCCCCTCCACCAGCCATTTATAACATACATCCCCCCGACGGTAATGGGTCAGTTCGTGCAGGAGTGCTGCCCGCAGGACTGTCTCCTCCATGTCCCCACTGGGCAGAAGCACCATGGGGCACAGGCATCCCGCCTGCATAGGAGCTCGCAGGGCCGGACAGAGCCGGAGCTCCGGCACCCGACGCATCCCCAGTTCGCTGCAGATCTGTCGATAGAGCTGCTCTGCGCGCCCATCCATCGGGCTGCTTTCCCGTCTCAGTGTCCGCAGGCACCGGCCGTACTGCCAGAGCGCCCGGAACAGCAATACGCCGGCCACCACCGCCCACAGGAGAAACAGCAGTTCCCACACTCCCATCGCAGGCGCCGCCTGCTGTACGGCCAGTGCCCCATCCTCCGGAATGCGCAGATCGGGCGCACGCATCCAGAGTTCTCCCGTAACCGCCTCCGTCGGCAGTCGTTCCAGCACCGTCCCTGTCAGGCTTATCCTCGGCGAGAAAGGCAGCAGCAGCCGCAGCAGCGGAATAAGCCAGAGATAGTACTGCCACCCCTGCCCTATCCGGTCCCGCAGCAGCGGACGCAGTGCCAGCAGCAGAAGAATGAGCACCGACCCCGACAGGGAAAGCGAACATACGCTCAGCAGCACCCGCCCCATCACGATTCTCCACCTGTTTCCCAGAAAGCCCGCAGCTGTTCCAGCTCTTCGGCAGTCAAACAATCTTGTTTCAGCAGAGAGGACACCAGCCGCCCGGCATTGCCGCCATAGACCCGTTCCAGAAAGGAGCGCGTCTGTTCATCAGCGTACTCCTCCTCCCGTACCAGCGCTACATAAACGTTCAGCCGCCCGTGCTTCTCCACGGCCAGCATTTCTTTCTCCACCAGACGAGAGAGGAACGTAAGCACGGTATTCGACTTCCACTCTTTCCCCTGCTCCTCCAGCGCTCCCATCACCTGGGCAAAGCGGGCCCGTCCGCCCAGACGCCAGATGACGCGCATCAGCTCCAGTTCCGAATCCGAAATGGGCTGCCGCTTCTCCATAAAATCTCCTCCTGCTATTTCAACTACAACTTGTAGGCGTATTTACATTAACATATTGTAGGTGAAATGTCAAGCTCAATCATTCCGCATGGCTGTATCGCTTCATAGCACAACATGTGATTATAAAAAGAGAGGTCGGGTATCAAAGCAGCCTGCGGCCGCTTTATACAACACAACTGATAAAAATGTGGATCCAATTGTAGTGCTATATATTTGCGTGCGCACGCACTTGGTAGTAAAATAGGATGCTGAATGGAGGAATTAAATATGAATACACTGCTGAAATGGTTTTCTGTAGTAGACCGCTTTTCAAAGCTGTATCTGGATAAGCAATTGGCTGCCCATGGCATCAACAGCAGCCAGCACATGTTCCTAATCAAAATTTGTGAAAATCCGGGGATCCTGCAAGATGCGCTGATCGACACCATATACCTGCATCCCAGCAACATCGTACGTACAGTCGCATCTCTTGAAAATAAAAAACTTTTGATCCGGAAGCCTTGCGAGGAGGACAAACGCACCTGCCGGTTGTATCCTACCGATCAGGCTATGGCAATGATTGCAGATGTGGAAGCGGCCTGTGCACAGACAGAAACTGTACTTTTGCAGGGTCTTAGCAACGAGGAACGGGTTGCGTTTGAAAAGTCTCTGATGCTGATTGGAAAAAATATCACTTCCGCCATGAAGGTTTATCGGGAAGAAGATGAATTTGATGCCTGAAAACCAACTTGGCTATGAAAAAATGACAACGTTGCTGCGCAGGTTCGCTCTGCCCAGCATTACATCCACCCTTGTTAGCTCTCTATATAACATCGTCGATCAAGTCTTTATTGGGCAGGGCGTTGGTTACCTTGGCAACGCAGCTACCAATGTATCCTATCCATTCTCCACCATCTGTCTGGCAATTGCCTTGTTGGTCGGGGTCGGAAGTGCCGCCAGGTTTTCTCTGTTTCTTGGAAAGAAGAAACCTGATGAGGCTGCAAAGGTTGCCGGCAGCGGCATTGTGCTGATGGCAACCGCCGGGCTCCTCTATGCCGTCGTAGGCGAATGCCTGCTGGAACCCTTGCTGCGGATATTCGGAGCAACTGCGGATGTACTTCCATACGCCCGCCAGTATGCAGGTGTCACACTCCTGGGAATGCCATTTCTGATCGTTACCAATGGCCTGAGCAACCTGATTCGGGCGGACGGAAGCCCAAAGTACTCTATGTTCTGTATCGTTTCCGGCGCAGTTGTCAATACAATCCTTGATCCGATTTTTATCTTTATCTGCGGCTTGGATGTGTTCGGTGCGGCTCTGGCCACTGTGATGGGACAGCTTCTCTCATTTACTCTTGCTGTAGGCTATCTGAAAAAATTTAAGACAATCCGACTTGTCAGAAGCGATTTTCGCCTTTCTCTGCACAGCACGCTAAGGACCTTCGGAATGGGCATCAGCAGCTGTATAAATCAAGTAGCCATTACCATTGTACAGATTGTTCTCAATCACTCTCTAACCTATTATGGTGCTCTGTCAATTTATGGAACAGATATTCCGCTGGCTGGCTGCGGAATCGTCATGAAAACAAATGCCATATTGCTGTCTATCATCGTCGGAATCTCCCAGGGGGTACAGCCTCTGATTGGCTTCAATTACGGCGCACAGCAATACAAACGAGTCCGTGAGGCCTATCTGTTAGCCATACGCTGGAATTTTATCGTCTCATCCATAGGATTCTGTCTATTTGAATTTTTCCCTTATCCGATCATATCTGTATTTGGAAGCGGCAATGAACTGTACATGGAATTTGCAGTTAAGTTCATGCGAATTTTCCTTTTCATGGCGCTTGTCAACGGAGTACAATTGCTCTCATCCAATTTCTTTACCGCGATCGGGAAAGCAAATCGTGGGTTGCTGCTGGCGCTGACCCGGCAAGTGTTTTTTCTGATTCCCCTGCTTCTCCTGCTTCCGCTGTGGCTTGGCATGGACGGTGTAATGCTGGCAGGACCCATCGCAGACTTTATTGCCTTTGTCGTTTCCGTGGCGCTTGTACGAAAGGAATTGAAAAGGCAGGCAGCACATTCAAATTCACCTCTGCAAGAATGACCAAAGAACATCAAATTACCAGTTATGAATAAATCCCAACCGAAACCGTGGCGGAGGGCAAATTCATTTCGCCCGAGTATTTCAAATTTCCCCAGGTATGCAAAAAAGAAGCACCTGCTTTGCAGGTGCTTCTTTTTTGTCTTGTCTGTACACTTTAAATGCCGCTGCCAGACCCTCAAACGGCCCTTTGGGGCCGCGCCGCGAGTGCGGCGTAAATTCGGAGCGCAGCGGAGAATTGCACAGAGGCGGCTTTGCTGACCCCGAGCATTTGAAATATCCCAGGATTCCATAAAAATAACCACACCTAGCGGTGTGGTTATTTTTATGGAGGCGACACCCAGATTCGAACTGGGGGTGGAGCTTTTGCAGAGCTCTGCCTTACCACTTGGCTATGTCGCCATATGGATAACAGGAGCGCTGGCGCTCCTGTTATCTTTTGTTTGGAGCAGGTGACGAGGCTCGAACTCGCTACCTCCACCTTGGCAAGGTGGCGCTCTACCAGATGAGCTACACCTGCGTTTCTGGTCCATTCTATGCAGACCCAACGCGAATGATACCTGTTTTAGAAGATCCCCCGGTGGACACCACACGGTGTCCACCGGAGAATGGTGCCTCCGGCCGGAATCGAACCAGCGACACGGGGATTTTCAGTCCCCTGCTCTACCAACTGAGCTACAGAGGCAAATGGCGACGCGGAAGGGACTTGAACCCTCGACCTCCGGCGTGACAGGCCGGCGTTCTAACCAACTGAACTACCGCGCCAGACGGTAGGGGGTACGGGAGCTCTCCCAAAAGAGAGTGGTGGGAACAACAGGGCTCGAACCTGTGACATCATGCTTGTAAGGCATGCGCTCTCCCAGCTGAGCTATGCTCCCTTATCCAGATCACTTCGCCTTTGCTTTCGAACCGCTCGGCCAAGCGACGGATGTTATTATACCAACCCTTTCCGCAGTTGTCAACCATTTTAAACAAATTTTTTTATTTTTTTCTTCTGGCCTCACAAGGAGGCCAGAAGTGCCTCCAATTCCTCGCGTGTATAGGTATATACCTTGTCACAAAACTGACAGGTGAGCTCCGCCTTGCCCTGCTCCCGGATCAGTGCTTCCAGTTCTTCCCGGCCCATACTGACCAATGCGCGGGTCACGCGATCCCTAGAGCAATAGCAGCGGTATTCCACCGGCTCTTCGGAGAGAACCTCCAATTCAAACTCCGAAAGCACCTGCTCCACCAGTTCCCGGGCAGTGGCTCCGTTCTTCATGGCCTCCGTTACCGGGCCTACCCGCTCGATTCCCCGCTCAATGGCGGAGATAGCCGCATCATCGGCACCGGGCAGCAACTGAATCAGATATCCACCGGCGCAAAGCACGCTCTGGTCTACGTCCACCAGCACACCCAGTGCGCAGGCTGTGGGAATCTGCTCGCTCTCAGCAAAATAAGAGGTGATGTCCTCGGCGATCTCACCGGAAACCAGCGGGACGGTGCCCACATAGGGCTCTTTCATGCACAGATCCTTAATGACCGTCAGGGAACCGTCCGCTCCCACTGCACTGCCCACGTCCAGCTTGGCAGGTCCTTTCAGGGGCAGATCCACCAGAGGGTTCACCACGTACCCCCGGGCGTTGCCCTGACTGTCGGACACTACGGTGATTCCGCCCAGCGGTCCACCGCCCTTAATACGCAGGGTAACGGAACCGTCCTTCTCTTTCATCTGATTGCCCATCATGGATGCAGCCATCAACCCACGTCCCAGTGCAGCGGTGGCCACAGGGAGCGTCTTATGGATCTGTCGGGCGCGCTCCACCATTTCACGCGCGGAAATAGCCGACGCCTTCACAGGCGCATTTTTGGCCAGTACTCGGATAATGCTGTCTGCCATTGTTTTAAAGTTCCTTTCGTGCGGCAAAAAAGATGCGCTGTTCCCCCGCTTTGGGAGCGCGCAGTTTCAGCTCGCCATATTGTTTGATGTGGGAAAAGCCTGCCTGACGCAAAAACTCCTCCAGTTCCGCCGGCTCATAGGCGTACTCCTCGTGGATCTCTTCCCAGCGCTGCCAAAGGTCCCCTTCTTCCCGCTGAAAGATATCCATTCCATAGGTACACACACGCCTACGCGGAGAATAATCCGCCCGCCAGACACAGTAGGCATCCTCATTCTCGTCCAGAAACATCTGTCCGTCCAATCCCCGCAGCTTGTCCGGTGTGTTGATGTCGAACACGAACACACCTCCAGGCATCAGGAACGTATGCACCCTCTGAAACGCCCTGGCCAGTGCCTTGGGCCGGGTAACGTAATTCACGCTGTCCAGGCAACAGACACAAGCGTCAATTGTCCCATACAGGTCCAGACGCTCCATCGCCTGGTGGAGAAAGATGGGCTCGATCTCCCCCACCCCCCGGCATTTCTCCGCAGCCTGGGCCAACATTTCCTGGGAAAGGTCTACCCCGATCATTTCATAGCCCCGCCTGGCCAGCTCGCAGGTCAGGCTGCCGGTACCGCAGGCCAGGTCCAGCACTGTGTGTACAGGAATGGCACTGCGGGCAAAATGCTTTTCCAAGTAGTCGGCCCAGCGGGCATAGTCCACATCGGCGGTAAAGGTATCATAACACCCCGCCAGAAATTCATACGCCATCGCGGTCCAGCTTCTCCTTGATCCGGGGCAGCACCGCCTGATACCCGTCTGCGCCGTATTGCAGCGAGCGATTTACCCGGCTGATCGTGGCGCTGGATGCGCCGGTGCGCTCCAGAATATCATTGTAAATCATGCCGTCCGACAGGAGCATGGCGACCTCGAAACGCTGCTCCATCGCCCGCAGTTCCGCCACGGTGCACAGATCAGAAAAGAATTTCTTGCATTCCTCCAGATCTCTCAGGGTGAGGATCGCCTCATACAGCAGATCTCCATGTTCCCGCTTCGCATTTTTCGTCATTCGTATTCACTGCCTCCTAAACGATTCAATGGATGGTAATGATCGCTCCTATTTTACCAAAGTGAAGTATGGAAGTAAACTACTTTTCACATTTTTTCCGAAAGAACATAGGCTATTGTGATGGAAAACTCATCCAAAAGGAGGCGCCTCGTATGGAGCGGGCACACCCAAAAGAGCCTATTTCTATTGTGGAAGTCCGGGCCAAGCGCACACTTCGGCTGGAGCACCTGCCCGTATTGACCTACAGCATCTCCCGTCCCACCTTTTCCGGTCTTTCTGGCTTAAAACGGATCGAGCGCTATTACCGCGATATGTCCGAGGCATGGAAAACCCGTTGGGAAGGTCCGCTCTATCAGCAGGCTGTGGCCAAAGCCAGACAGGTCGATGCCGCCCCTTTTCAGCCCTGGAATTGTACGCTGCGCTATACCATGGCCCTTAGGACGGAAGGCGTGCTGAGCCTGTATGCCGATGCTCTGGAACGCACCGACTCGCCGCACGAGCTGTGTGTCCGCTGTGCGGATACCTGGCTGCTCCCTTCCGGTACCCCTTGCACACTTTCTACCCTCCTTGGCCGCCGCTGGCGCAGGCTGGTTCTGGAGCGGGCTACCCAGCAGATCCGCAGCCGCCTGGCTGGCGGAGAGGCCTGGTTTTATCCCGACTGGGAGCGTCGCTTGCCCCGTTTTCTCTCTCCGGAACGGTTTTACTGTACTCAGGAGGCCGTATGTGTGTATTTTCCTCTGTGCTCCCTTGCCCCCTGGGTGGAAGGTCTCCCCATCGTTTCTCTTCCACTTCCACCAGAAATCTCCTCCTAAACTTTCCTGTATTTTTATCATCTTTTTCCCCTTTTTTTCTTGCTTAAGCCGGAATATAGCGCTATAATAGTTGCCGCTATGGGGAATCTTTCTTCATGTGCAGTTGCGCGCGGGAAAAGGCCAATGCGCGAATCCCCGCGGCAGGAGGAAGCAATATGGTCAAAGCAATCGTCGGCGCAAACTGGGGCGATGAAGGCAAGGGCAAGATCACCGATCTGCTGGCGGAAGAATCTGATGTGGTCATCCGTTTTCAGGGCGGAGCCAATGCGGGGCATACCATTATCTGTGACTATGGTAAGTTTGCCCTCCATCAGCTGCCCTCCGGCGTGTTCTACCCTCACACGACCAATATCATTGGCAACGGTGTGGCGCTGGATGTGAAAAAGTTCATGGAGGAGCTCAAACATCTGGAAGATGGCGGCGTTCCCGCTCCCCACATCATCGTGGACCAACGTACCCAGCTGCTGATGAGTTATCACGTACTGCTGGACACCTATGAAGAAGAGCGGCTGGCTGGCAATGCCTTTGGCTCCACCAAGTCTGGTATCGCCCCCTTCTATTCCGATAAATATTCCAAGATCGGCATCCAGGTAGCTGATTTGTATGATGAGGACCGGCTGCGCGGGCAGCTGGAACACATCTGCACTCTGAAAAACGTGCTGATGGAGCACCTTTATCACAAGCCTTTGCTGGACCCTGAGCAGCTCTTCCAGGAGTTGATGGAATACCGCAGCATCCTCACCCCTTATGTAGGCGATGCGGTCACCTTCGTGCACGACGCCCTCAAGCAGGGCAAGCGCGTGCTGCTGGAGGGTCAGTTGGGCTCCATGAAGGACCCCAACCTGGGCATCTGCCCCATGACCACGTCCTCCCATACGCTGGCCGGCTTCGGCACGGTGGGTGGTGCGGTACCTCCCACCGCGATCAAAGACGTGGTCACCGTCACCAAGGCCTACTCCTCCGCTGTGGGAGCTGGCGCCTTTGTCAGTGAACTGTTCGGCGCGGAGGCCGATGAACTGCGCCGCCGGGGCGGCGATGCCGGTGAGTTCGGTGCCACTACCGGCCGTCCCCGCCGTGTTGGCTGGTTCGACGCAGTTGCCACCAAGTACGGCTGCATGGTTCAGGGTACCACAGAAGTGGCTCTCACCGCCATCGATTGTCTGGGTTATCTGGACGAAATCAAGGTATGCACCGGCTATGAGATCGATGGCAAGGTCACCACAGACTTCCCCGTTCCCGCTCTGCTGGATAAGGCCAAGCCGGTCTATGAGACCCTGCCCGGCTGGAAGTGTGACATCCGAGGCATCACCGAGTATGACAAGCTTCCCAAACAGGCCAGGGACTATGTGGATTTCATCGAGTGCCACATTGGCGCTCCCATTACCATTGTCTCGACCGGTCCCAAGCGCCACGAGATCTGCCGGCGCAAGTAAACCGAAAAACCGTGAAAGCGCCCCCGGGCCATGTGGCCCGGGGGCGCTTTCTTTCTCCCCAACACAAAGACTGATAGCAAGTTCAGACGGGTCGGTTCATCGCCCAGAGCGCACTCCAGGGACTTCCCTTCCAGTACTGCCGCACGACACTTGCCGGTACAGCACCGTGCCGCAACAGCTCATAACCGGCCTGGCGGCCATACTCCTTTTTCGTTTCATTCTGCTTCATATCAGTACGCTCCTTTCCGATTGATTCCCGCTTGCCTTTCTTCTGTGTACAGTATACAATAGAATTACGCATTCGTAAAACGAATCTTTTTCATCCTTTTCATGATAGATCGGAATGATACATATGTATTTAAACAAGTACCAGATCCTGTTGAAAACCGTGGAACTGGGCAACATTACCCGGGCCGCGGAAGCACTGGGTTATACCCAGTCGGCCGTGAGCCGGGCCGTGGCAGACCTGGAGCGGGAGTGGGACCTGGAGCTGCTCACTCGCAGCCACAGCGGTGTAGCCCTCACTTCAGATGGAGAAGCGCTGCTGCCCTATATACAGGCAGTATGCAACGCCGGCAAAGAGCTGGAGGAGCAAGTGGCCGAACTGCACGGAATGACCCAGGGTACCCTGCGGGTAGGCACGTTTGCCAGCGTCTGCATTCACTGGCTCCCCTTCATCATGAAGGAATTTCTGCACCGTTACCCTGGCATTCATTTCGAGCTGGTCAGCAAATGGGAATTCGCCGAAGTGGAGGATCTGGTACGGCGAGGACGGGTAGACTGCGGCTTTCTGGGCCTGCCTGCCGGGCCGGGTCTGGATACTTTTCCTCTGCGCCGGGACGAGCTGTTGGTGGCGCTTCCACCGGATCACCCGCTGGCTGATGCGCCCTTCTATCCCATGGAGCGCTTTGCCGTAGACCCCTATATCTGTATCCCGGAGGAACGGGATCTGGAAATCGGCCTGATCTTCCAGGAAGAGGGCGTCCATCCCAACCTTCAGTATACCGTCAATGATGATTTTGCCGTGCTTGCCATGGTGGAGCAGGGACTCGGCGTCAGCATTCGACCCGAGTTGGTATTGCGGCACACCGGCCGCCGTTTCGCCGCTATTCCGCTGGAACGCCCCCGCTGGCGGGACATCGCTCTGGCAGTACGCAGCGGAAAGCTCCCCTCCCCCCTCACCGCCCGCTTTTTGGAGTGCGTTCAGGAATGGATTGGGACAGACAAATGATTTTTTATTTTACAAATGTGGCCGTTCATAGTATAATCTCTTTGCCGCGGTAAAGCTGCCGCGCCGAATTGAATCGAATTAGGAGTGTTGTACAATGAGCCGGATGGTCGGCACCGTATCTATGGGGATCCGCGCCCCCATCATCCGCAGCGGAGACGATTTGGTAGAGATCGTCACCACTTCCGTGCTGGACGCGGTAAAAGAAGGCGCGATCACCGTCCGTGACCGGGATGTGGTCGCCATGACCGAGGCCATCGTAGCCCGTGCCCAGGGCAACTATGCCTCGGTGGACGATATCGCCGCCGATGTAAAGGCCAAGCTGGGCGGCGAGACGATCGGAGTTATTTTCCCCATTCTCAGCCGCAACCGCTTTGCCATCTGCCTGCGTGGCATTGCCAAGGGCGCCAAAAAAGTGGTGCTCATGCTGTCTTATCCCTCCGACGAGGTAGGCAACCATCTCATCGACGAGGATCTGATGGACGAAAAGGGCGTGGACCCCTACAAGGACGTGCTCACCCTGGAGCGCTATCGGGAACTGTTTGGCTACACGACTCACCCCTTTACCGGCGTAGATTATGTGGACTACTATGCCAATCTGATTCGGGAAAGCGGAGCCGAGGTGGAGGTCATCTTCGCCAACGATCCCCGGGCCATCCTGGACTATACCAAAAATGTCCTGGCCTGTGACATCCACACCCGCGCCCGCACCAAGCGCCGCCTGGTAGCCGCTGGAGCCGAGAAAGTATTCTGCCTGGATGAGATCATGACCGCCCCGGTAAACGGCAGCGGCTGCAACGAGACATACGGCCTGCTTGGCTCCAATAAGTCCACTGAGGATAAGGTAAAGCTCTTCCCCCGCCCCTGCCAGGACCTGGTGGAAGCTATCCAGGCCCGCCTGCTGGCCGAAACCGGCAAGCATGTGGAGGTCATGGTCTACGGAGACGGCGCCTTCAAGGATCCGGTGGGTAAGATCTGGGAACTGGCCGACCCGGTGGTGTCCCCTGCCTATACCGCTGGTCTGGAGGGCACTCCCAATGAGCTCAAGCTCAAATACCTGGCTGACAATGACTTTGCCGCCCTTTCCGGTGAGGCCCTGCGGGATGCCATCAAGGATGCCATTCAGAAAAAGGACGGCTCCCTGGTGGGCAACATGGCCGCTCAGGGTACCACTCCCCGCCGGCTCACCGATCTGATCGGTTCTCTGTGCGACCTGACCTCTGGCTCAGGCGACAAGGGTACCCCCATCGTGTATATCCAGGGCTATTTTGATAACTATACCGCCGAATAATGTTTGCAACAAAGTACCCCCACTGCATCTGCAGTGGGGGTACTTTTTCTTATTTTCTATTCTTCTGGTGAGCGATAGGCGAGCAGCACATATTCCCAGTGCTCATCCTCCTCCGTGCCTGGAGTGCTGTGGCGGCTGAGATAGTCCTCCACCAGAGCAGCCAGCTCCCTGCGCTCCTGAGGCGGAAGGTGGAGCGCCCCAAACTGGAGCTTGCGGTAATCCTCCAACTCCGCCTCACTGCACTGATGCACGCTATCCAGCAGTCCACGAAACGCCCCGTCCACCAGACTGGCGGCCAGCGCCTCACGTTCTCCCTGAAAGGCATCTTTTCGGCCCAGGCAAAACCGCACCTCCAAGTCGGACATCTGGTAGCAGATCACTTTTCCACCGCTGCGGGTAGGGTGTTCCTGAGCGATCACGATACCCATATCTTCCAGCTTCTTCAGATGCCCCTGCGTCGCCATAGGAGATAAGTGCATCCGCTCTGCAATCCGCTTGACAGTCATTGGGCGCCCAACCCGCCGCAGCAGATGCACGATTTCCTGGCGCACCGGATTCAGCAACACGCGAAACTGTTTCCGCTCTGTCAGGTCAACGGTCTTTGCCATGATCCCACTTCCTTCCGCCCGTGTATAGGTCTATCATACCATCTCCGGGTAGAATCTGGCAAGAGAAAGCGCGGGCTTATCTCCGCTCACCAGTCCGTTCATATTTGGGATCCAGTGCATCCCGCAGACCATCGCCAATATACTGCAGGCACAGCATAGTTAAAATGATGCACGCTCCCGGAGGCAGCCACACCCAAGGCCGCCCGGTAAG
This sequence comes from Flavonifractor hominis, assembly GCF_040095835.1. Taxonomy (NCBI): domain Bacteria; kingdom Bacillati; phylum Bacillota; class Clostridia; order Eubacteriales; family Oscillospiraceae; genus Flavonifractor; species Flavonifractor hominis. The sequence continues at coordinate 91,217 of NZ_JBBMFT010000001.1, read as the reverse complement.
CACCGCCAGATTGGACGCATATTGGATCAGATTGCCCCACGAAGCCTGGGGCGTACGGATGCCCACCCCCAGAAAACTAAGACTGGACTCCGAAAGGATCGCCCGTCCTGCACGCAGAGGCAACGCACACCACACCGGCGAGATCACGTTGGGCAGCACATTACGCCACAGGATGGTCCCCGTACTCCCCCCCAGGGCCCGCACTGCCGTTACATACTCCTTTTCCCGTACTGAAAGAGTATTGCCGTATATTAACCGGGCAATGCCTGTCCAGCCCAGCAGGCCCAGGACCAAGATGATATTCAGCACCGACGGCCCCACCAGCGCCACCAGGCAGAGCACCAGCACAATGCTGGGGAAGGTCTGAAACACATCGGCCAAGCGCATGATCCAAAATTCCCAGGGGCCCCGCCGGTATCCGGCCAGCAGTCCCATCGGTACCCCAACAGCCCCGCTGATTCCGGCCGCACACAATCCCACCAGCAGAGAGGTCCGCCCACCATATATCAGCCGTGCCAACAGGTCCCGGCCCACATCATCGGTACCCAAAGGATGTGCTGCCGAGGGCGGGGCCCAAAAGCCTGCGGTCAGGTCGCTGGTATAGGGATCCAGCCCCAGAATCAACGGCAGCAGGAGCACTGCCAGTACCTCCAGGCAGAGAATACACAGCCCAACCACGGCCCGCTTGTCCCGACAGAAACGGTGCCAACCGTCCCGGATCGTTCTGCCGCCCATCATACCCCCGCCTTTCCATAGCGCACTCTGGGGTCAACCAGGCCGTAGACCACATCCAGCAGGAGATTGGTCAGCAGAACCGTCAAGGCGATCACCACGGTCTCACCCATGACCACCGGGTAATCCCGGCTGGAAATCGCAGAAAAGAGCAAACTGCCCATACCCGGCCATCCAAACACCTGCTCCACTACTACTGAGCCGCCGATAATGTGCGGAATGTGGCTGAGCACGGTGGTGAGCACCGGGATGAGCGCTCCCCGGAAGGCGTGGCGCACCATGACGGCCCACTCCTTCAGGCCCTTGGCCCGGGCAGTCATGATATAGTCCTCCCCAAGTGCCTCCAGGCAGGCGGCTCTGGTCTGCTTGATCAGCTCCCCCATGCCGCTGACGCACACCACCCCAGCCGGCAGGATCAGATGGTGCAGCGTATCCCACACACTGGAAAAGCTCCCGTAGGAGAACATACCATGGGAGGGCAGCCACCCCAGCACCACGGAGAAGAGATAGATACCTGCCAGACACAGAAAAAAACCAGGCACACCAAAGCTGACCAGGCTCAGAAACGAACCCACCCGGTCCCAGCCGGAGCGGGGCTTCCACGCCGAGAGCACACCCAGGGGCAGTGCAATGGCCACTGCCAATATCACACCGGTACCGGTGAGCAACAGCGACGGTCCAACCCGCTGGGCGATCAGCCCGGCTACAGGCTTGTTGCTGGTATAGGATTGTCCAAGATCTCCGTGGAACAGATCCCACAGCCAAAGGCCATACCGGACCGGCAGGGGCCGGTCCAGTCCGAGAGACGCCTCCAGCGCCGCCTGTTCGGCGGCGCTGGAGGCGCTTCCCTCCCCCATCAGATCGGTGATCGATCCGGGGGCCAAATTCAGCATCAGAAAAACCAGAACGGTAATGCCAAAGAACACAGGGATCGCCGTAAGGATACGGCGGCGCAGATAACGACCCATACTGTAAACTTCCTCCTGCACTTCCGGCCCTGACCAGGGCACGGGCCGTATGGGAGCGGCCCTACGGAGGTATTCTTTTTATTGCTTCACCCAGTCCCACACATTCTCATTGGAGAACGTGGAGGAAGGATAGTCAATGCCCGTCACCGTGGGCGACTGGACATGAAGCGTCCGGCTGAACCAAAGCGGGATGAACGGCCGCTGATCAGCCAGCAGCGCCTGGAGCTCTTCTACCAGTGCCTTGCGCCGGTCAGTGTCACTCTCGGCCTTGATGGCGGCAATGGCCTGGGTATAGGGGCTGAGATCAGCCACGTGGAAGATGTTATTTCCCTCACTCAGACGGCTCTCAGTGAACCACAGAGGCAATGCGCCGGGGGTATGGCTTGCAATGGCCATATCATAGCGCCCTTCCACCATACCGGAGAACAGGGTGGCGGAATCCACCGTCTCAATGCTTACCTGGATCCCCGCTTCGGCCAGTTCCTGCTGCATCAGCGCAGCCAGGCCGGAACGATTGGAGGTACAGGCCAGTTTATAGGTCTGCCCATTGTAGCCTCCCTGCTCCAGCAGGGCGCGGGCCCCTTCCACATCGCGGCTCCAGCTGCCATCCATGGCATACTCCGTCCCCGGTGTCAGATCTGAAAAGGCCGGCTCGCCCAGTCCCTGAGCCGACTGGAGGCACAGTGCTTCCTTATCCAGCGCCAGATCGATGGCCCGGCGGACCTGGGCACTTGGAATGGTCTCGTTGTTGAGCATCAGCTCATAGAAATAGTTGGGTACCGTTCCCTCCAGCACCTCCAGCCCCGCATCTCTGGCCACCTGAGCATCCTCCACCGACACATTGCCGCCAAAGGCGTAATAGTCCAAGTCCCCTGCGATGAGAGACGTGAGCAGGTTTGACTTATCCATAACCGTGATAACCAACTGATCAAAGCCCGGCTTGCCCAGCTGGTATTCCGGGTTGGCCTCCAGCACCAGCTGGCTGCCCGCCGTCTCAGAGACGAATTGACACGGCCCGGAACCCACCGGTGCATTCCACAGCTCCAGCTCCAGGATCTGCGCCGGATCGGTATCCTCCAGCAGGTGGGTGGGCAGCACATAGTACTCCCGGTTCTTGTCCAGCAGGAAGTCCTCCGGCGTGGTGGGCGTTTTGAAGGTAAGCTTCAGCGTATATTCCTCCACCGCCTCGGCTCCCAGCGTCTCGCCCGGGACTGCCTTTCCCGCCTCGTCCGTGCCGGTCAGCACGGAAAAGGCCCCGCAGCCCAGAGCAGGACAGGCCGGATCGCTCATCAAGCGGATGGTCTCCACCCAGTGCTCCGCTGTCACCGGCGTGCCATCGTGGAAGGCTGCATCCTGGTTGAGGTGGAACAGCACCCCATAACCATCCTCAGTGCTCTCCCAGGAGTCAGCTGCCCGGGGATCCAGAGTCCCGTCCGCGTGGACATAGGCCAGCCGGTCATAGATCTTATCATAAATAATGCGGGAATAGTTGCTCCCAGACGGGCTGTTGTAGGGCATCAGAGAATCCCATGCGCTGGACAGCCCATAGCGTACCGTTACCTCTTCTTCGGCGGTCTCCCCCGGGGCACAGGCCGCCAGGCACAGGGCCAGCAAACCAGCCAAAAGCAGCGCGGCAAATCGTCTCATTCCATTCCTCCGTCTCTTTTATTCCACCGTCACCGACTTGGCCAGGTTCCGGGGTTTGTCGATATCGCAGCCCCGCTGCAGTGCCACGTAGTAGGCAAACAGCTGCATGGGCACGACCTCCAGCGAAGGCAGAAGCATGGGATGGGTGTCCGGGATGACGATGGTATGATCGGTGGTTTTGGCCATATCCTCTGCCTTGGAAGCTACGGTCAGGCCAAGCACATCGGCTCCGCGGCTCTTGACTTCCACTACATTGCTCATGGTCTTTTCAAACAGCTGGGAATAGCCTGCCAGGGCCACCACCAGCGTCCCAGGCTCAATAAGCGAAATGGTGCCGTGCTTGAGTTCACCGGCAGCGTAGGCCTCCGAGTGGATGTAGGAGATCTCCTTGAGCTTCAGGGACCCCTCCAGTCCTACGGCATAATCAATGTTGCGCCCGATGAAAAATACCGAAGGATGGTTAAAGTAGATAGACGCAAAATATTGAATATCCTTGCGATTCTCCAGGATCTGCTCCAGCTTGGTGGGGATGAGCAGCAGCTCATCCACGATACGCCCATACTCCTCCCGACTGATGGTACCCAGCAGATCGGCAAAATATAGGCCGATGAGATAGATGAGCGCCAGCTGCGTAGAGTAGGCCTTGGTGGTAGCCACGGCAATCTCCGGCCCGGCCCAGGTGTAGAGTACATCGTCGCTCTCCCGGGCGATGGTGGAGCCCACCACATTGACAATGGACAGCACCCGGGCGCCCAGGCGCTTGGCCTCCCGCATGGCGGCCAAGGTGTCGATGGTTTCGCCCGACTGGCTGATGACCAGCGCCATGGTCCGCTCCGTCACAATGGGCTCACAGTAGCGGAACTCCGAGGCCAGTGTCACCTCCACCGGCTTGCGCAGCAGCCGCTCCAGGGTATATTTGGCCGCCACGCCAACATGGTAGGAAGAACCGCAGGCGATGATATAGAGCTTGTCCAGCCCCTCCAGCTCCTCCCTGCCGATCTGCAGGTCGTCCAAGACCACACGTCCCTGCTGAATGCGGGGGAAAATGGTGTCCCGGAACGCCTTGGGCTGTTCCATGATCTCCTTGGCCATAAAATGCTCATAGCCGCCCTTTTCCGCCGCCGAGATCTCCCAGTCCACGTGGTGGCGCTCTTTCTCCACCGGACGCAGATAGGCATCGTATACCCACAGATGGTCAGCCGTGAGCTCCGCAATCTCCCCGTCGTCCAGATAGCACACCTCGCGGGTGTACTTGATGAGAGCCGTCACGTCCGAGGCCAAATAATGGGCCCCGTCGCCATAGCCCAGAATCAGCGGGCTGTCCTTCCGGGCGGCAATCAGCCGGTCCGGACAGTCTGCGCAGACGATCCCCAACGCATAGGCGCCCTGGATACGGCCCAGCATTTTCACCACTGCGTCCAAGATATCTCCATCGTAATAGTACTCCAACAGCTGGGCCACTACCTCTGTGTCCGTCTGAGATACAAAACGGACCCCTTCGGACTGCAGGAATTCCCGCAGTTCTACATAGTTCTCAATGATGCCGTTGTGCACCACCGCAAACCGGCCATTTTCGCTGACCTGAGGATGGGAATTGACATCCGACGGCTCTCCGTGAGTGGCCCAGCGGGTATGACCCAGGCCCAGGGTTCCGTGAACCGTCTTGCCCCCCTGGACCAGGTCGTTCAGCACCTGCAGGCGCCCCTTGGCTTTCACAACCTGCAGTCCCTCTGCTTCTCCGTATACCGCGATGCCCGCAGAATCATAGCCTCGATACTCCAACCGGGACAGACCATCCAGCAAAATGGGGGCTGCCTCCTCCCGGCCTACAAATCCAACAATACCGCACATAGGTTCTTCCTCCAGTAGTCATGTTTTTGCTACTGAAAAAGTAGTATATCACGGATGAAGCAACGCCGCAACGGAGGAATCTACAATTTTTAGATTTCCTCCCTCCTGCACCGTTCCGGTAATGCCTCCACTAAAATAGTGTCCGCTCCAAACCGGCGTACGGCTGTCCATGGAAATACCAGATCTGGCTCCCGGCCCAAAAGCCCAAACAGACGCAGCCGCCCAGGTACAATAAGCGCGGTGATTTGACCACTCTCCAGGTCCACTTCTGCGTCTCCCACATAGCCGTACCGGCATCCATCCGCCAAAGCAATGATCTCCTTACAGCGTAGTTCTGACACCCTGCATTTCACCGGGCACGCCCCCCTTCCTATCATTTCTATGCGCACCCCACCCGACTGCATACCCGCTTTCCTGCTTGCACTGTACAGATTGCGGTTATATAATAAAAAAAATACCGTTTTCGGGGAGAACTGATACCATGCTGGACAATCTGATCTACTGCCTGAATGCCACCGTTCCGATCTTTCTACTCATGGTGCTCGGCCTGTTGTTTCGAAAAGCCGGTTTTTTTACACCCGCCTTTGCCGACAAGTTAAACGCTTATGTATTCAAAGTGGCCCTGCCGGTGATGCTCTTTAAAGATCTGGTGGACTCCCACTTTTTCGCCGTGTGGGATGGGGGCTTCGTGCTGTTCTGCTTTCTGGCCTCCCTGCTGTCCATCTTGATCACCCTGGCGGTCAGCCGGGCACTGAAGGACCACACCCTCTGCGGTGAATTCCTCCAGGCAGGCTACCGCAGCAGCATCGCCCTTCTTGGAGCCGCTTTTCTGGAAAACCTTTATGGAAGCGCCGGGGCGGCAAGTCTGGTCATCATCGGAGCCGTTCCTCTGTACAACGTAGTGGCTGTGATCGGCCTCTCCCTTACCGGTCCACAGCACAGCGGGCTGGACCGCGCGGCTCTGCGCCGGGCTGCCAAAGGCATCGTTACCAATCCCATTATCCTCGGCATCGCAGTCGGCATGGTCTGGTCTCTGCTGCGCATCCCTCAACCCACCATTCTCCAGCACACGGTAGACAGTATCTCTGCTACCGCTACTCCCCTGGGGCTGATGGCACTGGGTGCCTCCTTTGATTTGAAAAAGGCCTTGGGCCGCTGGAAGCCCGCTATGACTGCCACGGTACTCAAGCTGGTGGTTTTCGTGGCTCTCTTCCTGCCTGTAGCCGCAGCGCTGGGTGTGCGGGATGACAAGCTGGTAGCCGTGCTGACTATGCTGGGCAGCCCCACCACCGTCAGCTGTTTTGTCATGGCCCGCAGCATGGGACACGAAGGCACCCTTACCTCCAGCACCATCCTGCTGACCACATTCTTCAGTGCCTTTACCCTCACCATCTGGCTGTATCTGCTCAAAACCCTGGCACTGATCTAAAAGTAAAACCGCGGGCGGCTGCCCCATAGCAGCCGCCCGCGGTTTTTGTCTTTTATCTGATTACAGGACACCTTTTTTCACGTTGACCACAAAGTCCTGCACGTTGGTGACGATGGTGCGCACCGACAGGCTGCCCCGGTCCCGCAACTTGTTGACCGCAAACTCCGAAATATCCACGGAGTAGAAGTAGACCGGCCGAACGACACCGTCCACCACCCGATAGGATGGGGTCATGTTGCCCGTGGCCACCGTATGCAGGGTGGAGGCCATACAGATGATGGTGGTAGCCTCCCGTACCAGTGCCCGCATAGCATCCTGCCCCTCATACACGTTGCCGTACACCTCGGGCAGTGGTCCGTCGTCGCGGACAGAGCCCACCAGAACATAGGGAATATTATGGGTAACGCACTCATAAATGATACCGTCGGTAGCCTTGCCCGCCTGGATAAAGGCAGCCGTAGATCCGTAATTGCGCACTGCGTTCAGAGTATCGATGTGGTTATAGTGGCCATTTGGCATGCTCTTCTGAGTGTAAATATCCTGGCCCAAAGCCGTGCGCAGATAGCTGGCCTCCAGATCATGGGTCGCCAGGGCGTTGCCTGCCAGCAGTCCATGGACATATCCGCCCCGTACCAGTGCGGCGAAGGCTGCCCGGGAATCGTGGTCAAAGGCGCAGGCCGGTCCCATGACCCACAGGATCTTTCCGTGATCCTTTTCATAGCGCAGCAGCTCGTAAATCGAATCGTAATCCATGGAATAGGCCGTCTCTCGGGAACGTCCCTGCCGGAATGCAAAGGTTTCCTGTTCGCTGCTTTCCGCCTGGAATCCGTTGGCATAAATGTAGATACCCTGGCTGGCATCCTCTGTACGCCCTACCACCACCGGTTCTCCTGCTTTCAAATTGCGGAATTCAACCACCGCGATCTTTCCATTCCGCAGCACTGCCACACAGTCCATTCGGCTCTCTTCCGCCAGGAGCCACTGACCGTTCACTTTAAAGTATTCCGGATAAATACTGGTGGCATGATACCCTTCCGGTGCCACACCGTCCTTGGGTGCAGGTGCAAACACCACGTCGGGCGCATTGACAAACCGGGCCTCCCCAAAATCAGGAGCATGATATTCAGGCAGAACAAAGCTCATTGGAACGAACCCCTTTCTATATTCGATCTCTAAGGCCATTGTATCATAGGAATTTCATTCCCGCAATTCGAAATCCCATTCCGCATCTATTGTAATCCTATACAATTCTCTTTTGTTAATTTTATGTAAACTTTACAATTGACTGCTTGTATTTTACAAAAAGAAACGCTATACTAAACGCAGAACAAAGGAAAGGAGGCGTATGCTTCATGATTCTGTATGAGAGCATCAGCACCAATGATGTAGACGAGCTGATCTTCGGCGACAACGAGCAGGTCATCTACAGTGAGCGGTAAGAATCGTTCCGGCAGAAACCACACCTTTGGGTGTGGATTTTTTGTTTTTTATAAGCAATTCTAAATGGGTTTGCTCTGGCAGAACGGCCCAAGTTGTGGTAGCCTATATCCATCCCGGACGATAAGGAGTAGAGAGATATGAAACAACGCAAGTGGCTGGCCGCGCTGCTCACCTTGCTGCTGCTCGCCGGCGGAGTCCTTTTGCTGTGGAATACAGGCTTTTTTACCTGCATCGGTTCATTGGACGCCATGCGCGACTATATCCAGCGTTTTTCTCCCTTCTCCCACCTGTTCTATCTGATGGTACAGCTGCTCTCCGTTCTCATCGCTCCCATTCCAAGCAATGTCACGGCGTTGGCCGGTGCAGTGCTCTTTGGTACCTGGCCCGCCTTCCTGTTGACCTGGATCGCCGTAGTATCCGGATCCATGCTGGTCTTTTTTCTGGCCCGCATCCTGGGACAGAGCTTTGCCGAGCGTCTGGTCAGCCAAACGGTTACCCAGCGGTATCTGGATGTGATCCGTCGCAAACGGGACATCTTTCTCATTCTGGTCTTTCTTTTCCCCTTTTTCCCGGATGATCTGATCTGTATTTTGGCCGGTCTCACCGATATTCCGGCCCGCCGTTTTTTCCTTATCGTGCTTCTGACACGTCCATGGGGATTGCTGGTAGCCTGCTGCCTGGGGGGTGCCACCATCTCCATTCCCGTATGGGCAATGATCCCGCTGGGTGCGGCAGGCATTCTTATTTTTTTGTTGGGCTTAAAATATGGAGACCGATTGGAACAGGCTCTGCTGGAACGATTTCGAAAATGAAGCTGTCTCACAGTGTGCCGCCCTGCTTGCAATGGGCGGCACGCTGTTGTATAATCCCTTTTATCAGTAAATGGAGGGGGCCATTCCGATGAAAAAACGCAAATGGATCCCCGCTTTTCTCTGCGCAGAGGGATGCTTATACCTGTGTTTCCTGTTGCTTGACCTGCTGGATCCAGGCAGCTGGATGAGTACGGCCCTGAAATATGGCGGCATTTTACTCTGCTTTGCGCTGTCTCTGGTCCGCACTCACAACCGGGATAGCGGACTGATGTGCGCAGCCTTGGCCTGCACCGCGCTGGCTGATCTGTTCCTGCTGGTACTCAATACCCACTATCTGGCGGGTGTAGCCTGCTTCTGTGTGGTGCAGCTGCTCTACCGTGCCCGGCTGCGCCGTCGTCTGGGTGGCCGGGCATGGCCGGATGTGGCCGTACGTGCGCTGCTTACAGGAGCGGCACTGCTGGCTGTCTGGCAACTGGGTGCGTTGAATGCGCTGAGCCTGTTGGCTCTCTTTTATTTTGTTCAGCTGGCAGTAAACGCCGCCGAAAGCCTCCGGCTGGGGCGCAAAGGCCTGTACTTTTCCGTCGGCCTCATTCTGTTTTTATGCTGTGATATCTGCGTCGGGCTGCACAACCTCGCAGCCTTTCTGCCTCCGGATGGGCTGAGTGGTGCCATCGCTTTTGCTCAAATCGGCATGTGGTTGTTTTATCTCCCCTCCCAAGTCTTACTGACCCTTTCTATTGAAATGAGGTGACCGGCATGTCCCCCTCCAAACCTGCCTCTCTGCTTTGTATAGGCACCCTGTTTTGTCTGATTCTCAGCCTTTCCATCGCGGCTCCGATTCTTATCCGGCCATTTTATTACATACAGATCCGTACCCTTCATCTGTCGGAACAGACCGGCTGGTCCGAGGAAGTTATCCGGGACGCCTACGACGAGGTGCTGGACTACTGTGTGTTTGGTAAGCCCTTCGGCACCGGCCAGTTGGCTTGGTCCGAGTCGGGAAAGAGCCATTTTGAGGACGTGCGCGGCCTGTTTCTTACGGACTTTGCCGTACTCGGCGCGTCTGCCTGCCTCACCGGGATACTTTACTGGCTGAACCGAACTGGGCGGCTGCGTTTTTACCGTTTTCTCGGACGAGGTGTGGGATTTTGGGCGGGAATCTCGACCTTGGTTCTCACTGCCGCAATCGGTGCTTTAGCCGCGGTGAACTTTGACCGGGCCTTTGTCGTGTTCCATGCCCTCTTTTTCCCAGGAAAGGACAACTGGATTTTTGACCCCAACACCGACCAGATCATCCTCGTTATGCCTGAGGTCTTTTTCCGAAACTGTGCGTTGTTTATTGCAGCGGTATTGATCCTCTGCTGCGTCATCCTCATTCTCCACGACCGGCGGCATCGCCGGTCGGCAGCAGTCTCTTACTGAAACAGTCACCTTTCAGCAGTCCGGACCATAGCATGGTCCGGACTCTCTTTTTTCGACCAGACATTGTCTCCTCTGCGCACAAATCGCGCACGGGTACATAGAATGGAGCGAGAAGGGAACCGTCCTTTTCACACTCTACGAGGAGGTATCATTCATGTCTGAGAAGGTCATGCCCGGTCCCGTGCAGGATAACACCTGCATCCGCGAGGCCGTCTGCATACACACGAAAAAAATCTATGATTCCTGTAAGGAGGAAGATATAGCGTCTTATATAAAGCTTTATAGCGCTTATACGTCCCGGTTGGCGGAGTCCTCACCCTGGCCCAGCTGCTCGCCGGCCTGATCCACGCGGGCCTCCAGGGCGGCGATGGCGTTTGCCAGCCAAGCGGGCACGGGCGCACCCAAAGCGCCGGCATTTTCGACGATTGAGCCCAGTTCGGTCATAATGTACCACACCAGCACCAACACACTCACAAATACCGTGTAGTCAAAGGGCAGCGTGAGGGCCGGAATATTGGCCAGGATGATGCCGATCACCCCGTCCAGAATGACGGCCACCAGCACAGCCACCACAGCCCCCAGCTTGTGCCACAGCCCGTCCCGGGCCTGCTTTGAGGACCACTCCCCCGCTCTCAGCGCGGCGCAGGAGCCGGTGATATAGTCAATGGCCATGCAGACCACCCAGGCAAACACCAGCCAGCCAAACCACCCCCACAGTGCGGTGAGGCATCCGATCACAGCGGCAATAGCCGCCTTTGCTCCCGTGATGTGCTCCATCGTTCCCTCCTATTCCAGCAGGCCCAGCCGGTCTAGCCAGACGATAGCCTGCAAATTGGTTTCGTAGACGTTGACTGCGCCGGTCTGTGCGTCGGCTTTGATGACGCCTTTATTGTACGCCTTCTCGGCGCTGGGCCGGGCCCAGTCGGGCATGTCCTTGAACCAGTGATAAATCTGCATCTTGTCCTCCTCGCTGTGAAGTTGATACAGCGGCATATCCGGCGGGTAGTTCCCTGCGCGGATCATGGCGCTGGTGTATTTGCCTCCGTCGCTCCACTGGAGGTGGGGCCGGTCGGGGAAGCTGGACCAACGTCCGCCCCACTCGAAACCAACCAGCTCCCCCAGCTCCCCGGCTTTCTGGAAAAAGGCGAGGTCGGAATACTCCCTGCCCTTGATGTTCTGGCAGAAATCAAAGGCCAGCCCCGCCTTCTCTCCGTGAAAGCTGGGAACGGGGGTGGCGGCGGTACCCTGTTCATAGCACCAGCGCTGGTATTCCTCGTCCCGCACCGTGCCTGTCACCAGCACTGCCAGTCCGGCCTCCTTGCACAGCTCCAGCCAGACGCGGCAGTTAGCCGCCACGTCGCTCCGCAGAGTATCAATATCCCTGCTGTTAAGCATATCCGGTTGCCCCCTTTACTCCACCAGTCCCCAATCAGCCGCGTATTCCTCAGGGCTAAAATCAGTGTCGCGCTGGCACTGGTACACTTTTCCGTCTGTGTAAATCATGCACTCTCCGATGTGATAGATGTCGGTTGTTCCGTGCTGGGGCTTTAACCAGGGGCGGGCAGTCTCAGGGGTTTTACCGTGGAGAGGCCTCCAAAATGTGTACCATGCGGAATTCTCCGGAGTGACATCCGGGTGTTCCTCGTTGTCGTGGGCCTGGAAGCACTCCCAGGTCTGGCCGTTGGCATTGCGGATATTCCCAACCTCATACTTACCTGCGGTCCACGCATCGTACAGCCCAGAGGCACGGATGCGCTCATCATCGTCGGTCAGGCCGGCGCTCTGCACCTGCCGTCGTGCCAAATAGATTGCGGACGCCAGGGCGTCCAGAGTACTCTGTTTCATAGGCTCATCCCCTTTTCAATCGCAGTTTCGATGTCGGACACCCGGTCCTCCAGGGTTGGAACTGGTTGCTCCTCCTGGGCGGCCTGCCAGAGGCGTGCCTCTTCTTCGGTCACTGTGTGCTCCACCAGCGCCCCGTCGATCCAATAGGGGATCTTGTCTCCCGCGTTCATCTTGTCACCACCTTGTAGAGCGTGCATTTGCTGCCGGACGGCACAAGTTTGGACTGCTGGCTATATAAGATCATCTTTGTAATTGGAGCAGTAGACGATGCGGGCCCCTGTATTGGTACCGAATATCCAGCTCCATTTTGAAGGGGAGTCGAAGTATTTGTGTTGGACGCTAATAGGCAGGACAGTGGAGTAGCCGTGCCGTTACCGTCGTAAAAGAACAAAACCTTCGACCACACATACGCCCACGTTTCTGTTCTCGAAGGAGAAAACAGAAATTTAAGTCCCGGAGTATAGATACTTCCAGTTGCCCCTACTGCGGCACCTACCGTCTGCCCCTTGTTCTCATCAGAGTCTTGGCCAATGATGCCCTCCGCCATGTAAATACCAGCCTGCAATGGGTCCAGTGTTTTTGAGTAAAGCACCGCGCTGCCGTCGGACTCCAGCGTAGCGATCTCCTCCAGGGACAGGCCTCCGCCACCGCCGGACAACGCGGCCCACACCGCCGCGCCATCGGCTACAGCGAGCACCTTACCCTCGTCCTCCGCCGTGATGGCGGGCACTCCGGCTCCGTCTTTTCCAGGCTCCCCTTGAGGTCCTGGCTCTCCCTGCGGACCGGGTTCTCCTTGCGGACCTTGTGGGCCTTCCGGACCAGCAGGCCCCTGTGGCCCTGTCTCACCTTGCGGGCCTTGTGGACCCGTCTCCCCCTGGGGGCCGGTTTCTCCCTGGTCGCCCTTGGGCCCCTGGGGCCCCGTTTCCCCCGTTTCTCCCTTTGGTCCCTGTGGGCCTTCCGGTCCTTGTGGACCAGGCTCTCCCTGCGGGCCTTGCTCTCCGGGGTCTCCCTTTTCTCCCTGCGGCCCCGGTTCACCCTGGGGGCCCTGAGGCCCGGGATCTCCTTGCGGACCCTGTGGGCCAGGCGGCCCTTCCGGCCCCACCGACACGTCGGGCAGGGGCAGCTGGCTCTCCACATAAGAATCTGTCTCCAGGTCCCACACCTGCCAGTACCCGTTATCCCCGGGGATGGGCGGGTGGGCGTTGAGGGTCCGGATGCACGCCTCAGCTTGAGAAAACTCGCTGGGCACCTCCGGCCACTGTGTGTCCCCGGACAGAGAGGCTGGGATGAACACCTGCACAAGGTTGGTGTGGCGCACCATATCGCCCTGCGTGCCCCGCAGCTGCATGGCGTAGAGGCCGGATACCGCCAGCATGTCGTCGGTGAGCAGTACCCCCACGCCGCCTTCCATCGGCTCCAGGGATATGATATTGAGGTTTCTGCCAACCTGCACCAGCAGGTCCCACGTCCATCCCTCGGGCAGCTCCCCCGTGATGACCAACACCCGGCTGTTGTTGTCGTGCTGCCGGGCAATGATGTTGCTGTCGGCGGTAATCAGCCAGTCGGCAAAGGCGATCACAGGCCAAGCCCCCTCTCAATGGCCGCCGTCAGCGCGTCCACGTCGGCCCGCAGCGCGGCCAGCTCTTGGTCTTGGCCCGGGTCCGGCTCCTCCGGCGGCTCCGGCTCCGGAACTTCTCCCGGTGTGATCCCGGCCAGGACGCCATCCTGGATGTCCAACGTGCAGTAGCCTTTGCAGGCCCACACGCCCTTTTCGAGCTCCGGAGGAACCGCAACCCAGCCGTCAAGCCAGCAGGACTCACGACCGCTCTGGCTCTGGAGGCCGTGCCCGCCGTCCGCTCTGGGTTCAATCTGGATGATGGTCATATTTCGCCTCCTCACAAAAACGCCACGTATACATATTTTCGCCCGGTCGCATTTAGCTGTCGTGTGGAATCGATAATGTTGTACCACTCAACGGTTGCCCCATTTTTTGTTAGGGTAGAATCATAGCCCGCTGAGTTGTTTCCAGAGGCAATATTGATCTTCTTTTCCATCCCGGCTATTACCTCAAGGTATAAAGACCATCCTTCTGATTCTGCACCAGATTGACGCACGATCAATAATTTAGGTGCTGACGGAAAGGTCAAACTGGTGGGGTTACCCTCTCCATAGGAGCCGTCTCCCATGTAGCTCCCTGTCACGATCTTCGGCGCGCCCATAGCCTCTCTGGCCTCGTCCGGACTGCTCCAAAACGGTGCATTTGTGGTGTTGGCCCGCAAGAAGGACCCCGCCTTGGTGGGTGACAGCACCTGAGCCAGGGACGTGGTGGTGTTGGCATATACCAGCCGGTACAAGCTCCAGCTGCTTTTACCCGTCCCACCCCGGGCCACCGAAAGGACGCCACTGGTCACATCCGAGGCGCTGTGTTTGTGGCTGAGCGGTGCAAACACCTTCCCCAGCGCCGTTTTGACCCCAGACCACAGGGCCCGTTTGACGGTGTTTCCGGCCGCGCTGTCGGTGATGAGGATCCCGTCGTTGTCCACAGGTGTCTCCTTGACCTCGGCGTCTGATACGACGCCCTGCTTTCCCGTTTCCAAGCTGTGCAGGGCCGCGTCCACAGCCGTGGTATTGGCGTTGAGCACCTCAATGTTGGCCGCGTCGCTCGTCCCCGGCAGGCTCAGATTATAGTGTTCGGTCTGTTCCACTCAGCTCCTCCTCTCGTATCTCACCCCAGGTGTACTGCCCGACCTGTCCCCAAGTCAGGCCCGCTACCTGCCCCCAGGTACGGAACCGGTATTCATAGCGCACGGCCAGATGCGCAGGTTTGATCTCATTGACGGCGTCCATCAAGTCGGAGATATTTGGCGGCACCCCCAGCTCGGAGACAAAGCGGATCACGATGGTGTACTCCGCTGTCCGCTCCTCGATCTCCACCTCGCCATTGGCAAAGCTCTCTGCCACATCGCGGATCATCGCCAGTGTGGTGGAGCCCTGCCCCCTCAGCTTGGAGGTAACGCGGCTGCGGCGGTAGGCGTAGGGGCGGCTGTGGTCGGTGGGCAGGCCTGTCCACTGCTCCCACAGATCCAGGCCCCAGGTGGCGCTGTCTACAAACAGCTGCGCCAGCGTATCCGTCACGGCTGAACGCAGCCCTTGGGCCTGGATGTCCAATACCCGTTCCAGTTCAGTCACCTGAGGGCTGTCGCGGTAATAGCGGGGCAGCTTCTGGATCATTTCATTCACGCAGTTCCACCTCCCCCAGTACCGGGATCTCTCCCGGCTGCAAGGTCAGATTCTCCACCCCGGAGTTGACGCTCAGGTTCTCGGCATTCTCCACGCCCTCCTGATTGAGCAGCAGCGCCAGTACCCGATTATAGAGCAGCGTGTAAGCCGTGTCCTCCTCCGGCTGATAATAGACCCGGCCGTACTTACCGTCGATCAGGCTGACCAGGTACTCCGACAGCGCCGCCTGGAAGGCGCTCTGGACGTGCTCCAGTTCCCCGTCGCCGGTCAGTATCACGGACGCGCTCACCGTGACAGGCACCTCCCGTGGCACGGCCACAGTTGGTGTACAGCCCACCGGGCGCACAGTCTCCAGATATTGCTCCACCGCCGTCCGGATCTCTTCCGAGGCGGCCCTGTGGTTGCTGTCCACCACGGTCAGGCCAACCGTTCCCGGTCCTTCGGCCAGCTCCACCACCTTTGCGCCGCCCACGCCCGCCACAGCCATGGCCCACTGCCGGTACTGATAGCCGTTGGCACTGGTGGGCGGCTGGCGTACCCGCTCCTGGATGCGCGCCAGCAGGGCCGCGTCCGACTCCTCGTCGGTACCTCCGGCCGCCTCTTCATTGTGATAGGCTGTCAGGCCGGGCAGGTTGACGTACATACGGGTAATGGCTCCGGCCTCCACATTGTAGGCGCTCCCGATGTCGGCCGCCTCCAGCCGTCCCGTCCCGGCTCCGCTCTCGTCCAGGGTCACCCCCTCCGTCAGGGTAAAGGCAAGCCCTCCGGCTGTGAGAAAGGCCGTTCCCGATGGGATATCCAATCCAGCCGATCCGGTAAGCTGCACGCTGCAGGCCGCCCTGGTCCCGGGGCGGCGGGTGATGTTGTAATACTGCCGCCCAACCAGATCGATATAGCCCCCGCTGGCCGCGTCCACGAACAGCATGCTCGGCACTGCCCGCAGAGCCTGATAGGCCTGGCTGATCTGCTCGGCATTGGGGGCAATGATCCCGTCGGCAAAGCCGCCTGCCATGGCGGTTACCCCCTGGCTCTGCTGGATCGCCTCCAGCATCTCAGCGCGCAGAGCCTCTGGCGTCCGGTCCTCAAACATCGATGATCGCCTCCCCATAAACCGTGGTGATCTGCGCGTGGATGTGCAGCACGGCCCCCTCCAGTCCATCCACACTGGCGGAAACAGACCGGATGTAGGGGCAAACCTCCAGCGCCTGGCGTACATATCGCACCGCCTCGCTGCGTCTGGTCTCGCTGCCATAGGGCTGACCGGCCAGGGATTCCAGCTCACAGCCATAATCCCAGGACAGGCAGCTGAACCGGTACCGGGCAGTCTGGAGCGCCCGCCAGGCCCAGCTTTTGACGGCCTCTGCCCCAGTGACCAGCACCGGCTGTCCTCCGGACCAGAGGGGCACGCCCCGCTCATAGTCCATGGCCACGTCCCGCAGCAGCGGCAGCGCCCCCGGACCTGACAGCGCCGTTCCGGCTTCAAACATAGGAAACAGCTGCCGCGCCATCAGATGACCGCCTTCCCCCAGAGCAGGTAATCCTGCCGGTCCGCCGTCACCAGCACGATCACCCGATCCCCCGGCCGGAGCAGCTGCATCTCCCCGGTATCGCTCTCCCAGGCGTAGTCGTAAGGAGCGCACACCGCGATGTCCTCCGGCCCCAGCCGGAGACCGTCGCAGGTAACCAGCAGCTCTCCCTGCCCGGCCGCCTCCACTGTCCCGTGCAGCCAGCCGCCAAGAGCGGCCGGTCCCCGCTGTCCGCCGCCCATCATCGCGGCCAGATCGGCATATACGTTGCTCATAAACTTTGCAATACCCCCTTGACAAATGCGCATTAAATGCGTATAATATAAACAGACAGGGAGGGAAACAGATGAAACGCCGGGACTTGATCAAGTTGTTGGAACGGAATGGTTGGCAGCTTTTCCGAAACGGCGGGAACCATGATGTGTACATCAAAGATGGTGAAATAGAAGTAATCCCCCGTCACAACGAGATCAAAGAGATGCTTGCAAAAGCGATCATCCGCAAGCACGGGCTGAAATAAGCCCGTGCTTGTCCACCCTGAAAAGGAGGCCTTTCCATGAAAGATCTGTACCCGATTCTTATCACGCCCGCCGAGGAGGGCGGGTATACGGTCCATGTGGTCGGTCTGGAGATCGACACGCAGGGCGACACACTGCCGGAATGTGTGGAAATGGCCCGGGATGCCATTGGCATCTGGGGCATCGCTCAGGAAGATCTGGGACACGCCATCCCCAACGGGTTTGTGGGAGAAATCCCCCATCGCCCCGACCAGATCGTCACTCTGGTGGACGTGGATTTTACCGCCTACCGGCGGGCCCACGACATGCGCACCATCCGAAAAAACGTCACCATCCCCAGTTATCTGAATGAGCTGGCCGAACAGGCCGGTCTCAACTTCTCCCAGGTCCTTCAGGACGCGCTCAAGACCCGTCTTGGCGTCTCCTGATCATCCCCATGCCGCCCTGAGTAAGGGCGGCATTTTTTATGTTTCACTTCCCGCTGTGGTCTCGTGCATCAGGTTGCGGAAATTGAGGCTCAGCCGGCAGAAATACTGTCCGTTTTTCCAGGTATGTATATCGCTGTCGATCCAGCACAATCCCGCCGCTCCGGTACGGTTGGCCCGTAAGATGACCGCGTTGCCCGCGATGAGCTCCGGGTCTCCCAGACATTCTACCGTCATGGTCTGATCCAGCCCATGGTCCTCCAGCCATGCGTTGGCCTCACCCAGCGCGTCCTCACCGTCCCGCTGGGTGAGGACATGCTGGAATTGACCATACAGCGCTGTGCTCTCCGCGTCGGACACCGTGCGCACCAGACGCCCGGTGCTGGTATAGATAGCCACTGTATTGCTCAGCTCCGAGATATCCTCTGTGACCCGCAGCGTCTGCAGGTTCTTTTGCGGAGCGATCTCCAGCGCCGCGGCGGTGGGCTTTTCCAGCACCTCCAGCGCTCCCAGTCCGTTGAACCGGGCCAGATAGCGCCGTCCATTCTGTTCCCCCGCCAGGGTATAGAGGGTATCCACGATCTTGCTCAGCGTCACCCCGGGGAATTTCCGTCTCACCGCCACACCGGTTCCGGCCAGCTGGCCCACCGGGATGGAAAAGTCGGCGCACAAGGCGCGTACCGCCGCCTCCGGCGTATCCCCCGCGAACTGATACCAGCCTTCGTTATTGGCCAAAAACCGTCCCCGGTCCAGGCCCGTGAGGGTGGTGACGTCGGAGTCCGTATCCCGCTGACGGGTCACCACATGGCCCAGAAACCGGTTCTGTCCCCCCGCCCAGAGGCGCAGCTCGCTGCCCACCTCACAGGGCGGGACCGGGAGGCTGCCGTCCCTGGGCGTTACCAGCGTGACCTCCAGCTGACGGGAGACCTGCTGGATGCTGCCCGACCAGCTCAGGCTCTCCACCCGTCTGGTCACATCCCGCTGCTCTCCCGTGATGCCGGTGAGCACCAGCTGGTAATCACTCATAATATGCCTCCTCTTTCTTCAGCTGCATGGCCCAACGCCTGGCGTCGGCGTCATAGCGCGCCGTGGTGGCGTCCGAGATCCGGGCGCTGGCCGGATGCTCCGGCTCAGCAGGCAGCTGATCCAGAGGCGGTATGGTAATCACCTGGCCGACCCGGATGAGATTGGCGTTGGCGATCCCGTTGGCCGCTGCCAGGCGCCAGGCCAGCGCGCCATCGCCGTAGAATGCCCGGCTGATCCCCCACAGGGTCTCTCCGGCGGAAACCGTGTGGCGTTTTTCCGTGGATGTTCCCGTAGCGCTGTCCCGCACGGGCTGAGCATCGGCCTGCATCTGGACAGGCAGCACCGGTGTCTCCGGGGCCTGATACTGCCGCAGCGTAATGTCCGCATACAGGTCGTTGGTGCCGTCCTGCTCCCGGTAGGAGACCCCCTCCAGGAGGACCGCCGTATTGACCGGCGTGCCGGAGACCAGCCACCGCACCACCGTTCCCCCGTCGATCCACCGCTCCAGCTGTTCCAGATAGACCCATGGGTCGGTCCCCGCGCCAGGCGATAGAAAGGGGTAGGCCTGTGCAGGCAGGATGCAGTCCCGCAGTGTGGTAGAGCCCATCCTGCGCCCACCGAAAAAGTTTAAATCTCCCATCTGATCCACCGTCACCTGCTGGATGACGGCCTCATGGGGCCATTCGTACCCGGCCGGCGTCACAGGGAGCGTCAACTCCACTCCGGCGCTCTCGTCCAGGAACGTGATGTAGCGCTGCACTAGCGGATCCCTCCCTCTTCGGCCAGACGGATCTTCCGGTAGAGCGTCTCAGCCACAGATTCCACATCGCTCTCCTGCCGGATGACAAAGGTATTGCCCGTAATGGCTACCGGGGCCGGATTGCTTCGCTCCTTTTCCCGCGCCTGGCTGGCGGTGAGCACCCGCTCCCCCTCATGGAGCAGGGCGGCATAGCCGTTATAGGGCACCCGCTCCAGCCCGTAGGCGTGAGAGGCAAACAAATTGCCCAAAATGCTGCCCTCGCTGAACCGTTCCCCCAGCGGGACCGAAGTGGATCCCGTGGATGACGAACTGCCGCTCCCCGTAGCCAGCAATCCCTTATCCTGCTCCCGCTGCATGTTATAGGAGTTGAGGTATGCGGGCAGCCCCTTTACATCCTCGCGGATGCTCTTCAGGGTGTCCAGCTCCTGTCCCTGGATATCCTGATAGATGTCGCTGCTCTCATAGGAGGCGGTGGCCAGCGCCTGCGTCTCCTGGTATACCCGCTCCATGACGGCGGCGGCCTCCCGGTCGCCGGTCTGCTGGTACTCGGCGGACGCGGCCAGATACTCGGTCCGCTTCCGGGCCAGCTCCTCCTGCTGCTCCGGAGCGTAAAGCGTGGTGTCCTGCCCCAGCAGCACGGCGCCGAGCGCCTCACGCAGATACTGCTCCCCCAGATTTTCCAGATAGGCCTGGTTCTCACCGGCGATACGGTTGAGGTTCTCCACCGCCGTCCCCAGCACGCCGGAATAGGTGTCGATCTCGGCCTGCAGCCCCTCCGACCGGGTCTCGTTGTAGCCCTCGCCCATGGCGTTGTCCAGCTCTGCCATGGTGTCCTCCAGGGTGGACGTCAGCCCGTCAAAGGTCGTTGCCATGCGCTCCATGGCGCCGCTGTACCGCTCCTGCATACCCGCCTGGAGGATGTCGGCGGCGTACTGGCCGCCGATCTCGCCCTTGGAGATCATGTCATAGATCTCCCCCTGGGTCTTGCCCATGGCCTCGCTGAGCATACCGATGGCGTCCACGCCCCGGTCCTGGAAAATGTTCAGGTACTCCAGCGTGGCCTTGCCGGAGGAATTCATCCGGCTCATGGCCCGGGCCATCTCCTCCATGTCCGCGGCGGTGACCCCCACAGCGCTGCCGGCGTCGCCAATGGCCTGCATCAGCTCCAGCATGCGCTCCGGGCTGTCGCCGAACCCGGTGGCCAGCGCCCGGCTCATGCCGGTCAGGTCGGAGTATTCCAGCGGAGTCCGTGCCGCCAGCGTCCGCAGATCCGCGAGGTAGCGCCCACTGGCATCCGCGCCCAGCAGCTGCTCAAAGGCGATGGCGTCCAGTTCCCGCTGCGCCGCGGTGGCCGAGCCGCTCTCCAGGCTCTCCTGAGCGGCAGTCTTTCCCTGCTCATAAAGCCCGGCATAATACTCCTTGAACGCGTCGTCCCGTCCTTCAAAGGCCTGGGTCCCGCCCTGCAGCAGGCCCAGAGCCCCGCCCACCGCCGCGCCGACGGCTGTTCCAATGCCGGGAATAATGCTGCCGATTGCCGCCCCAGATAAGGCCCCGGACAATCCGGAAGAAAAGACGCTTCCCGCCGTGCTGCCGAACGCGGAGGTGACCAGTGTGCCCGCGATCTCCTGGGCCGCGTCCCCTGCCATGTCCAGCAGTCCGGCCTTGCCCAGTGTAGCCAGTAAGGAGGCGTTGTCTCCGGAACCGCCGCCGGAGCCGCCAGAGCCGCCGGAACTCCCGGAAGAGCCGGCCCGGTTGTCGTTCCTCCGGGCGACATCGCCCAGCCGCTCCATGTCCCGCTGGGTCTGGCGGGCCTGACGGCTCACCAGGTCCAGCTGCTGGCGCAGGTGCTCATAGTTGTTCTGGGCCTGCTGGAGCCGTTCACCGGCGGCGGCGCGCTCCGCCTCGTCCGCCGCCTGTCCCAGCTGATCAAAGGCCCGCTGTGCCGCTTTCAGCTCATTCTGGGCCTGGGTCAGGTCCATTTTCAGCTTATAGCGGGTATTGGAGAGCACATCCAGATCCCGCTGCAAAGCGTCGATATCGTTGCGGAACGGGGTGAGGCTGCTCTGCATAGCCCGAATACTGGCCGACAAATTGTCCTGCACGCTCAGCGCAAGGGTCACATCGGATCTCTGTGATGCCATTCAGTTCTCCCCCCGTTTTCTCAGATCATCCAGCAGCAGCGCACAGGTCAGGATACGCTCCCCCGGCGGCCGGCGCAGGAAGTCGCCGGGCAGTACGCCGTGCCGGACCAGCAGCAGCTGGGCCGCCGCTAGGTCGGCACGGCGGTCTAATTTTTTTCCAGGTTCTCCAGGGCGGCTCCCAGGGCCTGTCCCTCCAGCTCCTCGTCGCTGAGCTCCAGCACGCTCCCTGCGCCGTATCCGTTGAGCCGGTCGATCACCCGCACCAGCTTGTCCAGTTCGCCCACCCGCAGCTGCTTTTTCAGCGCGTCCACAGGGGTGGGGCAGCCCATTTTGCCCTCATACCAGGCTTTGTCCCGCAGATTCGGGGAGACGGTAGCCTCCAGGATCAGAAACAGATTGGGATCCCGCTCCCTTCTGCAGCGCATCACCCGGTCATAGGGCACCTCCTGCAGCACCCACTCCATCCCCAGCCGCGGCAGGCGTACCCGTCGCCGCTCCGGTTCGAATTCCGGCAGATCCAACAGGCCTGCCGCCAGATTGCTGTTTTTGTCCATAGCCGCCTCCTTACTCCGCCTGGATGGCATCCAGCAGCTCATAGCGGCTGAATGTGTAAGGGACCGTTACGCTGCCAACGGTGGCGGCCTTCCAGTCATTGAGGGTGAGATCGTCAAAGCTGACGTTGTAGTAGGCCACCCGCTCGGCCCCAAAGCTGTCCGGGTCGGCCAGCTTCTGGATAATGGTGTACCGCCGGTCCACCCCGTCCTGGAGCCCCTGCTCCCGCTGGATAAACCCGCTGTCTACCTTGTAGATGGTCAGGCTCCCGGTACCTGCGCCGCTGGTGGCCTTGGTATCCTCCATAAAACGCCCGCACAGGTTGACCGTGGTCTTGTTTTTGCTCACCTTGCCCTGACCAGCGGTGCACTCGCAGATCTTCTCCCCGTCCAGCCAGACTTCTCCATAGGTGCCGTTGATCACCCGCTTGGCGCTGTCGATGTTTTTTGCCATAGGTTTTTGTCCTCCTTACAGATTGCAGAACGCGACCCGGAAATCTTCCATAGCGTCCACCAGCCGTCCGCCGCAGCGGAGGAACACCCAGGATCCGGTCTGATATTCCCGGATCTGCTGCTCCGTCATGGCCGAGGTGTCCACGCCGTTTTCGGCCAGCCACTGCTCCTGGGCCTCCACGTCGATCTCAGCCCAGCTCTCCCCCGGATTGAGTACGCCCTGCCCCTCCAGATAGGTGAGAAATTCGGTGACGGCGGTAAGCAGGATGCACTTGTTGTCGTAGGTATTGGGGTATTTGCCCACATAGGTGTCCTGAATGGTGGTGCGCAGGTAGTAGGTGATCAGGTTCATCCCCTCCGCCACCTTGATCTTGCTCCAGTCCGCCTTCCCCTCCTCCGGGACCGTGGTCAGGGAGTTGACCCCCCGGGCGATTTTGGCCTTGACCCCGTCGTGGATCAGGATCAGCTTTCCCTCATTTACCGCCTGGGTCTGCTCCGTTTCAGAGCGGGGCGTAACGGCTGTGAGCTCCGGCAGAGGGGCATAGGTAGCGCTCATCCCCATGGGGATGCCGGCCAGGATGCCGGCGATGCGGCTGGCGTACTGCCCCGCCGTGTAGGTGGTCTCGCCCGCGGCCAGCTGTCCGTCGGTCTCGGTAAAGGCGATGATCCCCATGTCGTCAGGGGGCGTGGACGGATTGGGCTCCACCAGCGTCTCGGTATAGTAGGCCTTCCGCCGGGCCTTTACCCACGTCTCCAGGGCCGTCTTTTCGTCCTCTGTCACGTCGGCAGGCGGGGCGATGTAGTCCAATGTCATGCTCTCAATGCTTTTGAGTCCCGCCTCCAGGGCAGTCGTATCGTCGGTACCCGTGGCAATTACCACGGCCACGACCTTGCTGGGGCCGCCCCGGTCGGAGCCGGTAAAGGCCCGGGCGATGTAATCCCGGTTGGCCTGCCCCAGCCCGGAGGGAATCCGCGCGGCGCTGGTCAACACATGCACGCCCTGCTCTTTTTCATCCCGGACAAAGACGCCTACATAGCCCCGCTTGCTCCGGGTGACCACCTGCTGGGCGGCCGCCTGAAAGGTAATGCTCAGGCTGGGCAATCCGATGGTCGTTGCCATTGTTTCCTCATCCTTTCTGTTCGGTCACTCTGACCGCGAAATGCTCCATGGCCGGCACATCGTGCCCGCCCTCCCCTGTGTTTGGATCCGTGTACCCCGGCCGCCGGTCCATCCACCGCGCGAAAAAGGTCACGGCCGCTGTGCCCGGCCCCGGCGTGTCTGCCCGGGCAGAAAACATGATGTGCCGGTCTCCTACGGCCAGTCCGGGGCCCGGGAACCGTTCCAGCACAGCAGCCTGCTCGGCCCGCAGCGCTTCGGTGGACGCTACGCTGTAAGCATCCGTCGCAGAAAACAGCTCAAGCTCGATCTCCACACTCCACTCCACCAGCCCCAGCGCCGCATCCTCATATCCGGCATCCCGCACATACAGGAACGCGGAAGGCCGCTGGAAGGCCGCCGGGCAGAAATCCCGGTAGATCATCCGCTCCGGCCACAGCTCGGCCAGTCTGGCCGCCACGGCCTCCACGACATCGATTTGATTCATCCCTGTCCCCCCAGTTCCTCCAAGATCTCCTGGGCCAGCTGGCGCAGCTCCCGGTCCCCCACCTGTCCCAGCTGTTGGCGGACCGAGTAGTAGAAATGCCGTCCCGGTGTAGCCGCATGATGGATCCGGGCGCGATAGCGGTAATCCGCCTTTCCGCTGGGCTGCGGTCTGCGGTTGCGGTGCCCGTTCTCGATGGCGTTGGTGATATAGCCCACGGCATACCGCGTGCCGCTTCCAGTCATCTGATACGTGTCCTTCCTAGGGCGAACCGCCACATATCCGCCCTTGCTGCCCATGGACATGTCCTGCCAGGAGGCCACCTTGCCTGTGCCACCGATTGCGCTGCGCAGCCGCTGAAGAATCTGCTGGCCGGCCCGTTCCAGCAGATCCCTCTTTTGGCCGGGAAATTGCTGGATCAGCCGTGACCAGCGTTCCTGCAGCTGTTGCAGATCCAGTTCCTGCATCAGATGTCCTCCCCCTGCATAAGCTCATACTCATTTTTGTGCAGGTCCAACACGTGGGAAACCGTCACATGGTAAGTCCCCTTGGCCGGGCCGTCCTGCACCTGCACCAGATCGCCGCCGCGCAGCTGCACCGCCTTGGGCGTCACCAGCACGTAGACCATCTCGCTCTCGTCATGTGTCTCCTCTCGCTGATAGCGGACGTACTTTTCCGTCAGGATCCCCGGGAAATCCACCTGCATGACCTGCCCGGTGACCGGCCGGCCGGCCGGTCCGACACGGTTTCCCTGTCGGGTGGCCCGGCAGGGCACCGGCTCCACCAGGGCCGCCGCCACATCCAGATGGTTACGGTCTCGTTGGATGATGGACGTTAAAAACAGGTGCTTTCCCTTCCAGCGCAGGGCGTTGTGGAGGGTGAGCGGCTGCCGGCGGACAACGAGGGCGGCGTCTCTGGCTCCCACGCCCACCTTGCTGAAGAGGTTGGTCTTGGCGGTCTGCTCCACCAGGCCCCAGGCCCGGCAGATGGGAACCCACTCCCACAGCCCCGCGCCGATCTCCCGCAGCTCCAGCACCTCCAGGGGCTGGTCCAGCCTGCCCGCTCCGATGTAGACCATGATTCAGGCCTCCTCTCCCGGCTCGGTCAGCTTCAGCTGGGTGATGAGCCGCCGGAAGGCGGGGTTGTCCTGGATGCTCCCCGTCACCTCGGCATCCCGCAGGTCAAAGTCCCGCAGCACCATGAAATTGACACACAGATCATACTGGGCCCGGCGTGGCGTGCCCTCGGGCGGCAGGGACACCCCTGCCCCTTCCAGGTAGCCAACAGCGGCATCATAGAGCCCGTCCAGGGTAATCAGCTCCTCCGGGGTAGGCTCCTCCATGCGGCAATAGGCCAACAAACTGGCCCGCCGCTCCTCCGTCAGGGCCATGATCAGCCACCGATGGTGCCCACCACAAAGCCCTTGTCCACCACCAGGTTGCCTCCCACAAAGGCGTCACCCAGGATGGCGTACATCCGCTCCACCGCCTTGACGGACTCGTCCACCCGGATGGTGTAGTCCCCGAACAGGCCCACCTCGAAGTTCATGGGATCGCCGTAGAGCAGTTTGGTGTCCCCCACCGCCTTCACCAGGTCGTAGGGCAGCACCAGGCCGCCGTCCACGATGGTACCGGAATTGGGGTTGGTGGAATCGGGCGTGATGGTCAGCAGCCGGCGCTTCTCGTTGGTGCCCCGGAGCTGGCCCAGTGCCTTCAGGCTGGCCTTAGTCAGAAGCAGCCGGGCGCCGGCGCCCATGGCCTCGTCAGAGCCGTAGGCAAAGTACAGGGTGTCCAGGGTGTTTACGTCGATGGCGGCCCCCAGGGCGGCCTCGGCAAAGATATTGGCCGAGGCCTTGTTCTTGGCGTTGGTGATACCGAAGAAGGTGGGGGTACCGGGGTCGTCGCCGTTGACGATGAGCTCGGCCAGCTTGCGCCGCAGGGCCCGCATAGACATACCAAAGATCTTGTTGTAGTAGACGGCGGGGGACAGCCGGGCGATGTTCCGGTCCACATAGCTGGTGACGCTCAGCTCATAGGGCTTGATCTCCGCCACACCAAAGGTGGGATCGGTGGAGGCGGTCCGGGCGGTCCCGGCGGTCTCCTCCACCTTGCCGCCCTTGGCGTCCAGCTCGGTGATCACATAGGGCTCCATAAAGCTGCCCATGCCGGTCATGTCCACCACCCGCACCCGATCCACGATGGAGGGCACCACGTTGCCCACGGGGTCCCGGATCTCCGCGCCGGCGCCGTTGGGCTGGACGATGGTACCGGTGGCCAGGGTGGTCTGATTGCTCAGGGCCCGGCGCACTTCATTGGCGGTAAAGGTCACATCATCGCCACGCTGGAGGGCAGCGGCCCGCTCTTGGATCATGTCCATAGCCTCGCTGCCGGTGGGCCCGGGGGCGGCCAGCATCTGCCGGTCCTGCTCGGCCAGCAGATCCTGGACCCGCTGAATTTCGCCGTTCAGATTGGTAATCTGCTCCATCAGGGACTGGTATTCGCTCTTGTTGTCCGCCCCCAGGGCGGCCTCAGCCTGCTGGAGCAGGCCGGCTCTTTTGTTGATGAGGTCGTAGAGCTTCTGCTTCATTGTTGTGATCCTCCAATCAAATTCTGTGTTTCTCCAGTTCCAGACGGGCGGCCAGCCGCCAATCCGGTTCAGGACGGTTCTGGGGCTGCTGCGCCTGCTGATACGCCGCCCGGAGGGCGTCGATATCGGGCAGTCCGAAGGCGTTGACCAGGCTGCCGGGGCTCATGCTCCGGGCGTCCTGGCCCAGGATCTCGTCCACCAGCCCCCGGTCCAGGGCCTCCTGGGCGGTGAGCCAGGTCTCCGCGCTCATCATCCGCCTCAGCTGGGCCCGGTCGCTCTTGCCCCCGGCCTTCAGCTCGTAGGCGTTGAGGATGGCCTCCCGGGTGCTGTCCAGCATGCTGAGGGAACGCTGGTGGGCCACCCGGTCCCCGTCGGTGCAGGTACTGGGCAGATGGATCATCATCTGAGCCACCGGTGAGATGGCCACCGTGCCGCAGCCCAGGCACAGATAGCTGGCCGCGCTGGCCGCCAGGCTCTGGATCTCCGCCCGGGTGGGCAGGCTGCAGGCCTTCAGCACGGAATACATCTCGCTGCCGGCAAAAACCGAGCCGCCGGGGCTGTTGATCTCCAGCACCAGCTCCTCCCCCTCCGGATTGTTGGCGATAGCGTCCCTCACCTGCTGGGGGGAAAACGCGGAATAGCCGAACCACTCATAGATCCACTTGTCCTCATCCGCCGACACGATCCCGTTTAACGTCACTCTCATTGGGTCTCACCTCCTGCATTTTCGGAATTACGGTTGACGCTGAGCTCCACCCATTTGGACAGGGGCACATAATTGAGGGAGGCCAGCCGCTCGTCTCCGCCCTCCACATCCGGCATATCCTCCAGCGCCATGATGTCGTTGACGGAAAAGGCACCGATCTCCCGCATGGTCTTGTACCAGGCGCCGCGGGCGGCGTTATCGCCCCGCAGCTCGGCCATCATGTTGATGCGCAGCTCCAGGCCCTGGCTGACCTGGGAGGGAAAGAGCAGCTTATAGGTCTGCTCCTCCTCGTACTGGGTCACAATGGGGTGAAGGGTGCCCACCACGTACTCGATTCCGTTCTGCTCATTGGAGTTGTAGGACTGCTTCCCCTCCTGTAGCTTGTAAAGGGGGACGCCGAAATACCGGGCAATGTCCCGGATGGCCACCTCTTGGCTCTCAATGAACTGGGCATCTTTGTTGGTCACCGAGATGGCCTTGTAGTCCAGGCCGTAGTCCAGAATGGCCAGCCGGTTGGCGTTGGTGGGGCCGGAGTGGACCCGCTCCCATTCCCGGCGCAGCAAGTCCTTCTTGCTGATCTTCTTGTCCGGGTCCTTTGGGTCTTTCACCAGGCCGCCCAGGTCGGTGTCGGTGCGCAGCACACCGGAGGGCTGTCCCCCATTTTCGTAGTAGCTCAGATCATGCTGCTGCCGGGCTCTGGCTGCGGCGATCACCTCTGCCGCCCGCTGCAGCACCGAGATTCCGTGAATTCCATCCCTGGATGCGCCTTTGTACTGGACCACATCGGCATGAGATAGCGTAAACACGCTGCCTGAGGCCGGATCCTGGACATTGTGCCACACATGGCCTCCAGTATCCCGCCAGGTGTAGACCAGCTCTCCCGGCAGGGGGATCAGCTCGATGATCTCAGCCGTGTAGGGGTTCCGCCGGATCCAATCGTAACTGTTACCCCGGGTCAGTCGGCTGGACTCCAGCAGCTTTTTCCGTACGGATGGTGCCATGGCCTCGTTAGGCCGCACATTCAGCAGCCGCAGCAGAGGCAAGTCCACCCGCTTGCGGCTCACCCGGTCCACACAATAGGTGGGCAGCTTGGCCATGGAGTCGGAGAGGATCTCAATGCACCGGTCCACGGCGGACAATTTGCGGGCATAGGTCTCGCTGGTCTCCGCCCCACCGGATGGGTACCCGGCGGCTGTCAGGGTATCTACCGTTACAGCCCCTCGCACTTGGCGGGAAGGCGACCGAGCCACAGCCCGGATGCCTCTGACAATGCTCATCCATCCTCACCTCCTCCCAGGATATCCAGCACACCGGCCGCCAGGCAGAGCGCACCGGCGGTAATGCAGCCGGCAGGCAGATAAATAAGCCCCGCCCCCAGCGACACCAGCACACCGCCTGCAGCCAGGCATACCCGCCCAAAACAATTCTTGATGTGTTTCAAAACTGCCTCCTACAAGGTAAAGTCCGGCGACTCCAGTGCCCGGGCCAGATCCGGCTTGGCCGCCTCCCGCACCATGGCTGTGGCCATGGCGATGATCCAGGCCACCGTCATGTCGATGCGGCCGATGCTGCGGTTCTTCATGGGCTTCAGGTTCTCGTTGCCGTCCACATGGCAGCGCACATTTCCGAAGCACCACCGGGCCGCCGTATTGTGCTCATGGAGCAACTCATGGGACCGCAGCAGCCGCTCCACCTCCTTCATGGCCGGGGACAGCTCCTTGATGGTCTGGGGGATCTCCACCACATTGACGCCCCGGTCCATGAGCCGTTGGGTCAGAGTACGGCTGAGGTAGGGGTCTACCCCCAAGGTGTCCAGGTCGAACACGCCGGCGCACCAGGCCACCGTCTCCTCGATCATAGAGAAGTCCACCATGTCCCCGGGGCACAGGGTGAGAAACTCCGCCCTGGCCCAGTCCCGATACGGCACATGGTCCCGCTGCTCGGCCTCCACCACCCCGTCCTCCGGCCGCCAGGCCCAGAACAGGGACACCCAGGTGTCCAGCCCCTCCTGGGGCGGGAACAGCAAGGTCAGTGCCGTCAGGTCGGTGGTGGTGGACAGGTCCAGCCCGCCAAAGCATTTCTTGCCCATAAGCCAGTCCCGGACGGCCTGCCGCCGGTCTGTGACCTTCAGGCCCTGCCACTCCTCCCGGTTCCACTGGGTCTTGTCGTACAGTCCCAGGGGCAGCCAGCCCACCGTATGGGTGGCGATCCACTGGTTGAGCCGCAGCCACCGGAAGAGTCGCTCTGCGCTTTCACTCTGTTTGGCCGCTCTGGCCTCCCGCCGGAAGTCCCGCAGCTTCAGGTTGTGCCCAAGGCCCGGGTTACAGGCGTACCACACGGCCTCGTCGTAGATATCCAGCTCCGCGATCTTGTCCGGATCGTCGCCGGTGAGGACAGAAACGCCGTACATGATGGGACACCAGGCCGGATCGTCGGCATCCAGCTCCCGCTCGGGCTCCCCCCGCCGCCAGGCCAGGATGCGCCGGCACTTCTCATGGATCTCCCAGCCGATGCTCTTCCGGTCCGGGTCGTCGCCGGCGGTGGTGAGGACGATGACCGCCTGCTGCCGCCGGGCGGCGTTGGAGCCTGCGGTGAGCACGTCCCACA
The DNA here is from genome assembly GCF_040095835.1 of Flavonifractor hominis. Lineage (NCBI taxonomy): Bacteria > Bacillati > Bacillota > Clostridia > Eubacteriales > Oscillospiraceae > Flavonifractor > Flavonifractor hominis. Next base: position 60,931 of record NZ_JBBMFT010000001.1, on the reverse strand, counting down.
GCCGCCGGTTGGGCTGGGCATGCAGCTCATCAAAGATGATGGCGCTGAAGGAGTAGCCGTGCTTGGTCTCGGCGTCGGCGGAGTACACCTTCAGTACACCGCCGTACTTGGTATGGATCTCCCGCTTGGAGTCCACCGCCCAGGCGATGGGGTCGTGCTCCGGCTGGCCCAGGCAGGTATGCTCCACCATGTACTTGGCGGCGTCATAGACCTGGGCGGCGTTGTCCTTGTCGGAGGAGAAGATGCCTACCTTTGGCCGCTTCTCCCCGTCCCACAGCAGGTGGTACAGCCCCAGCCCGGCGGAAAACTCCGTCTTGCCGTTCTTCTTGGGCAGCTCGTCGTAGAGGAAACGCCGGTAACGGCTCCAGCTGCCGTCCTCGTCCTGCTCCTGGACGCCGTAGAAGTTCCTGATGGCATCCAGCTCCCAGTCCAGCAGCTGGAAGGGCTCCCCCGCCCACTCGTTGGAGCCGAAGCACAGCAGGGAGAAGAAGTCCAGCACGTCCTGCACCGCCTGCTCGCTGTACCGCAGCACCGCGCCGTCATCCGGGGCGCACACCGTCACCGGTCCCAGCTGGAGCAGTTCAGGCACGGGCCATCCGCTCCTCCATCATCTGCTCAAAGGGGTTTTTCTCCTTAGGCCTGGCCCCCTCCGGCAGCACCAGACGGCAACGGCTGGTGATGGTCATGCCCAGGTCATTGGCGCAGGCCCTGGCCTGCTTGAAGCAGGTGTCCTGGATCTTGGTCCACTTCTCCGCCAGGACGGAGTTCTCGGCCGCCAGGGCCTCCCCCGCCATCTTGCAGGCCTGGGCATATTGGGCCTGAGCCACCACATAGCGGCCCAGGGTATCCCGGTCCAGCTGAGCCGCCCCCATGTCGGCGGCCAACAGCTCCTTGGCCAGGGCCCGGAACTCCTTCCGGTGTTCCTCCGGCAACCACTTGGGCAAGCGCATGGTTTTGGGCTTGGGCAGGTCCACTTCCCGAGCCGCCCGCTGGGCCTTTTCGCTTTTGCTCAGGTGCTTCCGGCCGTTTCCCTCCAGCACGCTCAGCTTTTGCCTGGGTCCAGGCATACCTTTCCCTCCTCTCCCAGCCTTACGGCTCCGGCGCATTCCACTTATCCACCCGTGCCTGGGCTGTCTTAAAATATCCATGGTCCCGTTCAAAGCCCACAAAGCGCCGCCCGGCGTTTAAGCAGGCCACTGCGGTAGAGCCACCCCCCATGCAGTTGTCCAGCACCAGATCCCCCGGATCGGTATAGGTCCGCACCAGGTATTCCAGCAGCGCCACCGGTTTCTGGGTGGGGTGAAAACGCCGCTCCTTCCGGTTATGGAAGCGAAGGACCGAGCGCGGATAGTTGGTAAAACGCTGCACGCTCTCCTTGCCCATGGGGCGATAGACGCCGCCCTTGCGTTCGCCGTGCCTCACCACCGGACGTTCCAGCGGGATCAGCCCCTGGGGGTGGTATTTGGGCAGGCGCTGGTAAAAAACCAGTATCAACTCATGGGAGCGCATGGGCATCCGGTTGGCGTTGGCATAGCCCACAGGGGCGCTTTTTTCCCACACCAGGTCATACCGGAAGAGCTTCCGGGCGCTGTTGATAAGATCGGTGGCGAAGGGCTGGGCCGCAAAGAGCACCAGCGCCCCCCGTGACTTGAGTACCCGCCGGTACTGTTCCCACAGAGGCTGGAATGGAATTACCGTATCCCATGCACAGTTGGTAGTCCCGTAGGGCAGGTCGCACAGCACCAGGTCCACACTCCCGGTCTCCAGCCGGCTCATACCCACCAAACAGTCGCAGTTGTGCAGTCGGATCTGCCGATTTCGCTCGATGTCGATTCCTCCTCTCGATGCCCGGCCAGGCGCTCTTGTTTCTCCGTGGGGAAAAAATCCCCCACGGAGGGGGCCGCACGGTCTTACCGCACCCCCCTCGAAACTTTTCCAGGGCGGGGGGAGGTGCTGGCAAGCCACAGGCTTGCCGCGGGCACCCGGGCACATAGCGCACCCACGTACGTGCGCCCAAGCCTTCCCCCCGGAATAGGCCTTAGCCTCTTGTCTTTTCCCGCCGGTTTTGCGCCTGTTCCAACGCCGTCTTGCGGTCGTGACAGGACTTGCACAGGGATTGCAGATTGCTCTTGTCGATGAACCGCTGCCACTCCCCTCGGTGAGGCCTGACGTGGTCCACCACGGTGGCCCGGGTGCGGATACCCCGGCATGCGCACTCCCGGCACCAAGGCTCCCGCAGGAGCTGAGCCGGCCGCAGGTCGTCCGTCCAGACCGGCAGACTGTACCAGGCGTGGTATTCCGCCGACGCTCTGCGGGCCGCCGGCTTTGGTTTATGGCTGGAGCAATAACCCTCCCGAGTGAGGGCAGCGCACCCAGGGTGTCTGCATGGACGCAGCGGCTTTAAGGCCACGGGCTATCACCTCCGGACAAAACAAAAAGCCGGTGCCGACGCTCCCCCACTCGGGAAGTCATCGGCACCGGCTCTGAAAGCACTGGCCCTGTTCGATATCCACCATCGTCTCCGTCCGGCAGTCCCGGCAGTAGACGATGAGATTTTTCGCCGTGGTTTCCGGCCTCACCTGGAGTACCTTCCGCCTGCGGCAGGACGGACACATCAGCCATCCATCCTTCACGATAAGTTTACCACACTCACACTCTTTTTTCAACTTTTCCACTCACTTTCTATGGCCTTTTTTACTTGTTACACCTGGTTTCCAGACCGAATAAAGACGCGAGGGCTGTTTCGTTGTCGCTTGCGCGGCGGCCTGGTCCCTTTTCTCTCCTTTCTAACTGGCAAATAATATTTGATGGTGGTAAACACCCCGAACTCGTTCTCCACCGGCGGCGGCGAGCTGAGGATAATGGCGCCCGGCGGCGGCACTACCGTTAGATTATCCTTAACGATTTCGCTCTCCACCTTAGGTTTTTTCAATCCAATGGAAGCCGCCCAAGTGCGGGCACCGATCTCCGGTTTTCCGCATTCCCTTGGTTCCTTGGTCAGATACTTGGCCAGAGCCTCGTATCCCTGCCACAGGTCCAGCGGTTCCAGTTCCACCTCCCCATAGGGCCAGAGGGAGCGAATCACTTCCAGATCCGCCCCGGTACCATTTAATATCATGTGGTGGTGGAGCCGCCCGCCTTCCGCGCTGAGCTGTTCGGTCACGTAGATGTATTTCATCTCCTGACCTCTGGCTTTTCGATGCATCCGCAGCAGGCGGATGAGCTTCTTCAGCCGCTTTACCGCCTCCGGTCTGGTCGCCGGCAGATGTTCATCGTCATATGTAAAGACCAGGTGGAGATCCCGGCGGGTGAAGTTGGCAGCCAGCTCCAGCTCCAGCTTCTGCCACGATCGTTTCAGGTTCATACGCTCCTGTGCGGCGGACGAGATCTCTCGCAAAGCCCGGCGCTCCCGCTCTGAGCTGCGGGGCGTCGGTATGGTATAGCACCCAACGATCACCAGCTGCCCGGCAGTAACGGTTTTCACACGTTTTGCCATCAGTAAACCTCTTTAAAGCGGTTGATATAGTGGGCCTGCCAAATCGCCTCAGGCTGGTGGAGGGAGAGCATCTTCTCCCGTACCAGTTTGTCCACCACCCGGCCGATGCTGGGTTGATTATCCATCTGGGCCAGCCGCTCCAGGTTGGCGGCGGTCTGAGCCGTTACAAGCATGGAAATGCGTCGCAAATTTTTCTTTCCCATTCTTTCTATCCCTCCTGTATTTCCAGCCGATCAAGCAATGCATTTAAGTGGTCAATGTTTGCCAGCGCCGCCTCCATGTGCTCTGCCGCATTGCGCAAGATGGTACACCCGCTGACGGAACAATGGTGCTCATATCCACAGCCAAGGCAAGCTATGGATCCTGTTTCGACCTTCAGCCGCTTTACCGCCCGAAGAGTCGTTATATAATCCATCGTGGTCAATATTGCCGCCTTCTTTCTATTGCTATAAGCCGCCGCCTGTGGGCAAGCTATCATCGGAGGTGATCGCATGGAACCCACGTACAGCGATCTGTACACCCACTTGAAAAAGGATCCGGATATGGAGGCCTACTTTTCACAGCTTCCCGGCTATATCCAAGCACAGATCCGGGCCCGTGAACACCAGCCCGCCTCTCTGGAGGATCTCAAACGCATGGCCAACGAGGCCAAACAGGTATTTTGAACAATCGTTGAGGTGATAATATGGCGAAACAAGGCATGGCCCGTCCCGAATGGACCCACACCGAGCCCCGAAACGCAGAGCCTCCCGTGCCCGAGATTCAGGGCAAGGCCAAGCATGGGAAGGAAAAGGCCAATCCCATCATTGCAGGCACTTCCGGCCCCCATATGAAGGTCTGGCATGAGAAACCCATCTCTTCAAGGGTCTACCCGGTGCTGGACACCGACCTGGCCCGGGATAACGTGGAAAACGACCTTCCCGCAGCCGATCTGGAAGATCTGTGACCTATATTCCGCTGTACCGCCCGTTGTGGGCGGTACTTTTTTGTCCTGCTCCGGCCCTCTGCCGGACGCCCCGCTTCGCAGCAGGGCCCCGGCAGAGAAAAAGGAAAGAGAGGTCGGGTGAGCGAGTGCTCTCACCCGGCAGAGAGCCGGAGCCAATACATCTATTCCACTTGCTGCGGCCGTACCAGCCACCACAGAACGCTATCCCCATGAGGACATACACCGTCTACAAAATCGCACTCATGCAGGTTGTAGTGTCTGCCATCCTCATCCGTTGCCTCCACCGTGGGGCAGCGGTCGCAGCAGGCCTCCTTGAACGCCTTCTCCCAGGGTTCATCCCGTCCATAGCAGACACCGCTCAGAAAAGCCGCCAGCTCCCGGTCGCTCATGGCTCTGATCCGGTCAGCGTTTGTTATCGGTTTTATCGAAATCATCCCCTCGTATGACACGGAAGGACGCCCGACGTCTCCGTGCCTCACGCTCTGCGGCCGCCATGCGTTGTATCTCGTACTTGACCGGAAACTTGTGTTTATCACACTCCGTACGCCGTTGGCTGCGCTTACTGAGGTCCCCATCATAGTACCGGCACTCATCACAGCAGTAACAGATCTCCTCAACCTGTTGCACCTCACCCGGTGTAAAGTACCATGACTCCAACTCAGCACTGTACACGCAGTGATCACACTGGCACCCGTGGCAGTTCATCCCGTCCACAGACTTTCTTGTACCGTCGGCGCGAAATTAGACCACAGCACCTCAATCCTGGCCCCACCGGTCTGGGCCCTGGCCGCAATCTCTTCCCGGTGCCATCCCCGCAGCATATCATGATAGAGGTCACTATCATATCCAGATAGGAGCACCGGCCCCTGATGGTTCAGCAATGCCTTCAGCAACTCTTCGTGCTGCCCGTCGGTCATCTCGTGACGATACTGCTTGCCATGCCGTGTCCCCAGCATATATGGCGGGTCAGCGTAGATGAGTACGTTTGGAAAATTGAAACGCCTGATCAGCTCTACGGCTGGCCTACACTCAATCTGAACATTTCGCAGTCGCTCTGCCGCTTGCCGGATGGCCTCGGGCGTCTTGCACCAACATCCGGCGGCATATGCGGCCTCCCGCCCCTGCACATCGTTTTTCCAGCCCACCTTCTCCCCGGTAGTGCGGAAACCGTGTCCCATCATCATGCGGATGTAGAAGTCCACTGCCCGCCGGAATGGGTCCGTCTCTATGTACTGGGCAGCCCAGGCCCGCTCATATTCCGCCCTGGCGTATGGTGTCCAATAGATGGCCTCGGCCAGCCGCTCCGGGTCCTCTCTGATCTGCCAAAACAAGTTGACCACATCTCCATCCAGGTCGTTGACAGTCTCGATAGGGCTCCGTCTCTTATTAAACAGCACCGCTCCGCTACCGAAAAATGGCTCCAGATAGCTGTGGTGTTCCGGAAAATGTCCAATGATCCAGTTTGCAATCGCCCACTTGGCGCCCGGATACTTGATGACCGACCTCATGATCGGTCACCTTTTGTGTCCAATTCGGACACATCCGCTCCGCGCTCCATTGCGTCCTCCAGGTTCTTCAGCTTGCACAGGGCCCTATACGCACAGGGCGGAATAGGCGCAAGGTCCACTCCCTCAATGCCCCAGCAGCCGCCCCAGTTCCAGGTAAGACGCTCATCCACGGCTCCCCACCTCCGCTCTGGCCGCCCGCATCTCCTCCAGCATCGCCAGCTGGTCCTCCAGATAGTGGACCTCCATGCCAGTCACTTTGGACGCCTTCTGGCGGAGCTTTTCAAAGGCATATTCCTCGTCCACCTCAGTCCGCATCCGCTCCAGCTCGTCGGTATTTTCCTGAAGGGCTCCGAAAAACTTCTGCATTCCCTTCGGTCCATATCCATAGGCATCCGCAATAGAGCACACCATCAGCCACATGGCCCGCTGGGTGTGGGCATCGGCCTCGGCCTGTACGGTGGCATCCCGGGCGGCCTTTTCAAGCCCGGCCCGAACAGCCGCCTGCCGGGCCAGTACCTGGGCATAGGTCATGCCCTGTGGCTTGCCCGGGCGGCCACGTTTTCCCTTTCCACTCATTCCGCGCACCTCCCAATGGCCTCGGCCAGAGCCTTCAAGGCCTTCTCCATATCCTGGACAGCGGTCTGATCCTCCCGGCCCCGTGCCTTCAGTAGCAGACCGTGGAGCTTGTTGGCCAGCTCCTGCCCCTGGTTGAAGAGCACCTCGAACTGCGCCAGCTCCTTGTCGCCGGCAATGGCAGCTTTCTTGTCCGACTTGTCCCGCTCCTCCAGAGATCGCTTCAGAAACTCCACAGAGGCCTCCGCCTGTTTCTGCTTGTCCCGTGCCTTTGCCGCCGCCTCTTTGGCCTTGTCCAGCTTGGCCTGCATCTCGGCGATGGCGTCGGCCCTGGCCTTTTCAATGGCATCCTGATCTACTACGGTCTCCACGGCCACGTCCACCGGCTGGGCCTTCACCTCGGCCAGTTCAGCCTCCAAACGGGCAACCTCCTGCACGGCCCGCTCCCGATCCTCCCGGGCCCCAGCCAAACGGGCGTTGAGAAACTTCATATCCTCCGCCATCTTGTCCCTGGCCTGCTCTGCAGCCCGCTGGTCCGCCGCGGCCTGCTCGGCGGCGACTTTGGCCTCGTCCCGCTCCTTGATGGCCTGCTCCAGCTGACGGGTAGTCATATCGATCACGTTGTGATCAGCCACAAACTGCTCCCGTTCATCCGGTGGCAAGGCCAACAGCTTCAGTGCCTTGGTTGCCCCCAAATCCGCAATCGCTTGCGGATTTGAAAACTCCCTTGCCAAGCGCATAAAATTCTGTGCCGTTTTCTCGGAATATCCCACTTTCTCAGCCAGCCACGGAAGCCACTCCCCGTGGGGCAACATATCTTTGGCTTCGATGAGGCACTTTCCAATGGTGAGGACAGCCTCCCCACCTTTCCGTTGTGCGTCCAAGATGTCAACGGTGATGACTTCAATGGTCCTGCCCTCCGCAGGCGGGGCCATGGTCTGGGCGATGAGCGCCCCCAGGTCAGGCCTGCCCATACCGGATACCCTCCTTTTCCGCCAGCTCAGCCACCCAGGCCCGGTAATCCCGGGCCGCTGAGCAGAAGGGGCTCCAGGCCTGGACCGCCATCCGGGCCCAGGAGCTCTCGGGCACCTTGTCTGTGCGCCGGATGACCGTATCGTACACCGGCACCATGCCCTCCTCCCGGAGGTAGGCCACCGAGTCCTCCACCACGGGGGAGCGGTGCCACTGATTGACCAGCACCCCGGACACCCGCAGCGCCGGGTGGAGGGACCGCAGGCTCGCAATCTGGTCCACCAGATCCCCCACGCCAGTGGCGGAACATGCGTCGGACAGAACAGGGATGATCACCGCGTCGCTGGCCAGGATGGCAGACACACAGGCAGCGGACAGGTTGGGTGGGCAGTCGATGACCATCACATCATAGGCCCCATCCTCCTCCATGGCCTCCCGCATATCCCGCAGCGCCCGGTAACACCGCCCCCGGTCCCCGCCGGCGGCCTCCAGATCCAACGCCCACAGATCTTCCGCCGCCGGCAAAACATCCAATCCGGGGACATCGGTGGAAATCGTCAGCTCATCATAGCAGATTACCAACCCCCGCAGCAGGGCGCCCAGTCCGGCATATTCGCCAGGAGGCAGCAGGATCTGCGTGGCGTTGGCCTGCCCGTCGGCGTCCACCAGCAGCACCCTCAGCTGGCAGCTGGTAGCCAGCACATAGGCCAGATTGACGGCGGTGGTGGTCTTCCCCACCCCGCCCTTTCGATTCACGATGGCAAAGGTTTTCATGCACAAAACACTCCTTATCGTTTCTGAATCGGGAAGCACTCCCGGATGGTCTCATTGCCCACCTTGGCCTCGGCCAGGTAATACCGCCGGGCCGGATGTATGTAGACGATCCTGCCGGTGACCGACCGCAACTTGCGCACATGGTCCGCCCGCTCGCCGCTGACTTCATGCTCAAATGCCGCCGGCGTCCAGGTAATCTTATCCCCCACTCTCATGTTCTGCCGCCTCCTCCAGAGCCTGGACAGCCAGCGCCAGTGCCTGCGCCACCTGCAGGTGGTCCGCCGGGAAGCTGCTGGTCTGCGCCATAGCCTCCCGGCGCAGGATCTCCAGCCGCAACAGCTCCGCCGCTTGGGGCTTGTCCATGCCGGTCTCCTTTCTGATCGAAGGGGTCATCACAGTCCCCTGCAATCTCGGTAAACTGTACCTGCTTGTACTCCGGCTCCCGCCGCGTTCTGGGTGCGGGAGCGTCCACCGCCGACTCATACAGTCGTTGATGAGCGCCGTCGAAGGCCAGATAGATCTTGCCGGTCTCGCCCTCCTTGTTTTTGGCAATGTGCAATACCCGGCGGCTGTTGGGGGTGTCCTCCTCCTTGTAGAGCAGCATGGCTACATCGGCATCCTGCTCGATCTGCCCCGACTCCCGCAGGGAGGCCAGGGTGGGGGCCTTCACCCCGTCTCCGCCCTTCTCCGGACGGGACAGCTGAGACAGCGCCACCACCGTGATGCCGGTGCTCTGGGACATCTGGTGCAGCCCGATGCTGATACCGGCCACCTCTTCGGTGCGGCTGCGCCGCTTGTCCCCTTGGATGAGCTGTAAGTAGTCGATGAAAATGGCGTCATATCCCCGGCTGAGGGCGGAGGAGCGGATCTCATCCACCGTCATACCACTGGCAGGCACCCACTCCAGCTTGGGCTGAATCAGCCGGTGAGAGGCCAGTGCCAGGGCCTTGTAATCCTCCTCTGTCAGCTCGGAGCGTTTGATCTTTCCGAAGTCCAGCCGCATATTGCAGGCAATCAGCCGGTCCTCCAGCTTGGCCTCTCCGGTCTCCAGGGAATAAAAGCCCACCTTCCTGCCCAGCTTGGCCCAGTGCCAGGCAAACTGGATGGCCAACAGCGTCTTGCCGGCGGAAGCATACCCACCCAGCACCACCATGTCGCCTCGGTCCACGAAGAGCCGGTCGTTGAGCTTGTTCAGCCCCCAGGTGAGATATGTCTTTTTCGTCTTGTGTCGGTCGTAAAAATCCAGCAGCGCCTGCTCCATGGTGACGTAGCGCAGTCCAGGCTTGTCCACCATCAGGGCATTGCCGTCGGCCAGACACTTGGCAGCGTCCTCCAGGCTGCCTGCCTGGGCCAGCCGCTCCCCCATCCGGCACAGTTGGTAGAGTCTGGCCTGCTCTTTCAGTACGGAGACATACTCCCAGATGTTGGCCGCCGTAGGGGTCTTGTCCATCAGGGCCATGAGGTACTCCCGCCAAGGCTGCTGTTCCGACGCCCCCAGCAGGGGGAGCAGCAGAACGGGGTCTACCGTCTGCCCCGCCACAAACAGCTGACGGATGGCCTGATAGGTCATGCGGTGCCTGGGTGTGACGAAGTCCCGGTCCTGCACTTTGGCCAGCACCTCCCCAACCAGCTCCGGCGAGATCAGCAGGGATCCCAGTACTGCCTCCTGGGCGGCCTCCATGTCCTGGATCACCATACCGGCACACCGTCCCTCTCAACCACCCGCTGGGGCGTGGGCGCCTGTCCCTGAGCTGAAGCCGGCACATCCTCCCACCGACGCTTGCGCAGCCACCGGCAGGCGTAGGGAATGCCGATGCCCCGCTGCCATTCCTCACTGGCCTTCTGCTGGCCCAGCGCCCTGGCCATCCGATCGATGAGGGCGTCGTCCGGCTGGAGCTTGTCCCACTCCTCCACCGCCCCCATCCGGTCCTCACCTCTGGGGTAATAATCCCAGAAGGCCTCAAACCGCTCTGGCTTCCAGGTCGGGACTGACTTGGGCCTCCGCTGTCGCTTTTTTCGTTCAGGCCTTTCCCCCTCTGGGGAACTATGGGGGTTTATTAAGTCTTTACTTTGTAGTTCTTTATTTAATTGCGTCGGATTTTCCGACGACGGGTCAGCCAACGTTGGTTCATCCGACGTTGGAAAACCCGACAATGGTGCGTCTCCCTCCATAGTCGGGTTTTCCGACAATGGCTCTGAATGGTCTCGGATGGTGTACACCATGCCGGTAAACTTGCCGCTTTCTCCGTGGGAGCGCGCCCTGGTCAGATACCCGGCCTGCTCCATCTCATTCAGAGCAGAGCGGATGGCATCCCGTCCACAGCCGGCCACCGTGGCCAGCCCTGCCACGCTGTAGTCCCAGTCCTCAGGCAGGGAGAGGATGATGGCAAACAGTCCCTTGGTTTTCAGGGACAGATTGGCATCCCGCAGGATCCCGTTCGGCAGCACAGTATATCCGCTGCTGCGCTGGACGCGGATCACATCGGACATGAGCCGTCACCTCCTCTCCCCCTTGTAATTTCCTGCTGTTTGTGGTATCACAATTATAATTTTCATACACAAAAACCATCATTTGTCCTGTTGTCTGCGCCCACAGACAATCGAGCTTTTTTACTTTTTATACCAGCCAGAGTGTCCAGATGTAGATCAGATATCGTTTGTCACCAATACCATCCTACTGCGACTCTAGCGACTCTAGCCACTCAACCACTGGTCATCTAATTCATTAGACAGATTCCTATTTTGTACATACGCTCTGCTTGTTCCCCTCCCCCATTTATGTTAGAATATAGGTAAAGGGAGCGGGATATTTTATGGAACAATATAAGAATTTTATATTTATACCAAAGCACAGAATTCAAATTCCATCTGATATATCTGCGGAATCTATAAATCCTTTTTCCTATGTGCTGGATTGCGTTTCTTTTTTGTTCTCCCAGTATATCCCGACCATAATAGAAAAACCGTTGACTGTTTTCATTCGTTGTGGTATGCATGATCCACAGTGCGTCAGAGAAGCGCACGCGATTTTCCTTAATTGTGAAATTTTCTCATGGTCCCAGGCAGCATTTCAATTTGCCCATGAACTGTGCCACTACTGTATACCAGATGATGTTCCAGGAAATTTGCGTTGGCTAGAGGAAAGCATATGTCAAACTGCTTCAGTCTTTTTTCTCCGCCGTTTAACACAGTTCTGGAAAGCAACCAGCATCCAATATCGCACAGTTGATGGGCGGCTCTATGCAGATTGTTTTACTGAGTATGCCGAAGACAACATGCAAACAACCGAACCAGTTAATCTAAAGACACAGGAAACAATTATGGACTTGGAAAGCAACTGCTACCAACGCAATAAAAACAGATATATTGCCAGCCAGCTTCTTCCAATTTTTACAAGAAACCCATTGCTCTGGTCTGCCGTTCCTACACTTTGCAATCTTTGTCCGAATCAGTCATTGCAAGCATCTCTCGATGAATGGCTTCAAGCTGAACCTCAAGAGATTTACCCCGGCTTGCTTCAACTGCGATCTTTATTCGCCTAGACACTTCCATGTTGTACGGCCCATTGTCTCCTTGTGGTCCAGGATCCCCGACGTGCGACATTTAATCACCTCCTTGCAAATAGGAGATATTTGTGATATCATAATGATGGTTTTCATGCACAAAAACCATTGTTGGCCCTGCTGTCTGTGCCCGCAGACAGTGGGGTCTCTCTTTTTGCTTTTTCATGGGCTCCCTCCTACCAGATTCCCATGTCGATCATCACTTTGGTGGCAACCTTCTTAATCATTTCCCGGTTGGCCGCCCGCTCCTCTTCACTGACCTCAATGTCCTTATGAGGCGTAAAACACAGGGTAGTACCCAGCTTCTCTCCCGAGTCCATGGTAGCGCTCTCGTCCACCAACACTCGTTTCCCCGACATCTCGGTCAGCCAATGCAGCCCCTTCCGGCGGGTCATAATGGTATCTACTTCATGCCGGCCAATTTTTTCATGGATGATCTTGGTAGTGACCACCAGCTCCTCCAAGGGCTCAATATTTAAATCCTGCATATGTACCGCACCTCCCTCATTTTGTTGTATGCACTCCCAAGGCTGTCCTATGAGGATTCCCGGGCACAGCGCAGCTCCAGCGCAGCCTCAACGATCTCCTGGAGGTCCTCCATGATGGCATTGAACTCGGCCCGCTCGCTGGCGTCAATGACGTTGTCCTCGGTGATCCGCAAGAGCCGCCGGTCGGCGTGGGACTCTGCGAAGAGAAAAATGCGGTTGGTCAGCTTGGCGCTGGCCTCCAGAACGGATCTGGGCCGTACCTCCGGCACCACGCTGCTGTACAGGGCGTTGGTCTCCCGCAGATGCTGGAAGGCCAGGTGCTGGGCGTTGTACAGGATCACCATCAGCTCCACCACCTCATTGGGAGGCACCCGCTGTCCGGTTTCATAGGCCCGCAGGCTCTCCACGCTGATTCCCAGCCGCTCCGCTGCCGCTTCCTGAGTCAACCCAGCGGCCTTGCGGCAGGTTTTATAGATATTCCGGCAATCGTCCGGCATGGTTATCTCCTCCTTGACAAGGTAAAATGGTTATGGGGCTCAGCTGGCTTCTCAGTCTGACTGTCCAGGCCCGGCCCGGCCATAGAGCGCGTCGATGGTACAGTGAAGCAGATCAGCCAATACCGGAAGTTTGTCCGCATTGGGCATAGCCAGCCCTGTTTCCCACTTTCGAACGGCAACCTTGGATACGCCCAGGCAATCCGCCACCTGCATCCGAGTCAAACCCATGGCCTCTCTGCGTTCCTTAATCCTCATATAGCCTCACCCCCTTTGGGTCTTGTTCGAATCTGTTCTATGTGGTATGATGAAACCACAAGTTTCCAGGTGGTTCTATTTATGCTTACAAAATATTTCAGGAAAGTCTTGGACACAATTCTCTTCATTACCTGCGCATCAACGTCTCAAATCTTCTCAAAATAGGTGGATATTCCGGCCTTCTTTGTTGCAGTTTGCTCACTTATCGTGTCGATAATAGCGCTACTACGGACATAATAAGTGAGACACTGGAAATGGCGAGTCGTATGAATGGGCCTATACTCATCGTGATTTTCCTCCCCTCATGTTCCCCGGTAAACCTGTGGTTTGCTACAGTTTAATCATAAACTCGATATCGCGCATTGTCAATCTTTTAGCTCGATATCGCGCATTTTTTGTCATGCTATTCACTTTCTTTTTTATAAGGAGTGCATACACTTGGACATTCAAATTTTTGTACAAAATGTCAAAATACTATGTGCATCAAGAGGAATCAGTCCCACAGCTGCTTGTAAAGAGAGTGGTGTTGGAACTAGTTTTATCCCTGATATCAAGCGTGGCAGGATTCCATCTATTGATAAATTTGAAAAATTGGCTCTTTATTTGGGCGTCACTATCAGCGAACTTCTTGGCGAAAAGAAACTAGATCTTGCTGTTGTCTCTTATGATGTACCACCAAAGGACACTATCGAAGAGGTTTTTGAGATAATAGATCTTATGAAGCCCCATGTGCTCAGTGATTTCCGAGAATTTGTTAAAACTAGCCAGCCTCCCATTTCTTCCACATCGACTGGTCCATATTCGTTCGTACTCCAGGCAAAGCTTCAAAGCTATATGTATGCGCCTCTAAGCTCCACAACTGAGGCTGTCCCTTCACCGGATTCTAATGTTTTATTACCCAAGGAGAATGAGCTCATAGATCTCTACCGGAAGTTATCTTCTGCGCAACAAGATACAATTCTGGAAGTGGCTCGAGCATTTGTTGTCAAGGGTGATCATTCATGACATAAAAATTCCGTGTCCAAGTCGGACACGGAAAAAGATCGGGGACATTCATATGAAAAGGTGTCTGTAATGAAAGTGGGCATACAGAAACAGTTGAATTGGATCCAGGTCCCTGCATTTTGGAGCTTTCAATCGACTTTTGCAAAACACGATTAGAATTGAATCACAAAAAAGATACCGTAGTACAAATCAGTTTTAATCGTCTATCAGGCAAACTGATGGCTGAAATAAAATAATATCTATCATGGACGCCTCATTGATCTGCTCACTTTTCTTTAATCTTCTGAAACATACTCGCTTATAGCTGAATAATTTCCGACCTTCATTGAATCGATCGTTATCTTACAAAAGAAAGGGTGCCGTTTATATGGAATTTTCAGAGCAGCTGCTCCAATTTGCCAAGCGTGTGGATGTGCTGAAAGATTCCATATCCACAGAAGAAGCCACAAAGACCTCCCTCATCATGCCGTTCTTTTCTCTATTGGGGTATGATGTGTTCGACCCATCCGAATTCCTGCCAGAATTTACGGCAGATGTAGGAATCAAAAAGGGAGAAAAGGTGGACTATGCCATTCTCCAGGATGGAAAACCGGTCATCATTATTGAGGCAAAATCAGTACAGCGCAACCTGGAAAAGCACGACTCCCAGCTGTTCCGCTATTTTGCCACTACTTCGGCTAAGTTTGCCATTCTGACCAACGGCATACGGTACCGTTTTTTTACTGATCTGGACAACTCCAACAAGATGGACGAATTACCTTTTCTGGACTTTAATCTACTTCATCTGCGTTCAAACCAGATTGAGGAACTCCAGAAATTCCGCAAGGAATCTTTTAATGTCGCCAAAATCTTTGATTCCGCCTCTGTGCTGAAATATGAGGGGAAATTTAAGGAAACCATTGCCGCTCAATTTGAGAACCCCACAGATGACTTTGTTCGTCTATTTCTCCAAGACGTCTATTCCGGAATGAAAACCCAGTCTGTTATCGAAAAATTCCGCCCCATCCTGAAAGCATCCATGCAGGAATACATCAGCGAGGTCATGAGCGAAAAGTTTAAGACAGCCCTGGCCCAGCCTTCCGCACCCGCTCAGCCGGCCGCACCCGCTCCTGAACCCGAACCTGTGACTGCAAAACCCACAGCAGAGCCAACCGCTCTGGAGCTGGACGCTTTCTACCGGGTCCAGAATCTTCTGCAAGACTATGTGAGAATGGAAGATATTACTTATAAAAAGAACGATTCTTATTTCTGCATTCTCCTCCAAGGCAGCGTCCGGAAATGGCTTTGCCGTCTGATCCTCAACGACCGTCAGCTGGTCCTCATTCTTCCCGATGAGGAAAAGAAAGAAATCCGTTGTACACTTGCTAACCTATACGAACTGGGCAATTACACACGTTATATGACCAGTGTGGCCGCTCGCTACATAGAGCTTCTGCAACCATTGCAGCCAGAACACCCTAAGGTATATCAGATTTATATCCCCCGCCGCTTCCCAAAGGTACAGAAAAAGGCTGCATCCTCTTCTCTTCCCTGTTGATGCTTATCCGAAACAAAAAAGAGCCGGGGCTCACGCCCCGGCCTCTTAAACCGCCAAAAATCGAACATTAGTTTTTATTTTCTAATTTCTGTACATCTAAAGAATAGTAGTTGACTCGTCCTCGCTTCTCCTTCACTAAGAGTTCAGAAGGAATTTTCTCAAGTTTTGTTTTCAAGGTACTCCGGCTGATATTAACATGCTTCAAAATTACCTTAGTTGGCACCCCAAATTCAGAAAAAAGGGTAGCCTGAATCAACAGGCTATATAGCTCTTTTAGCGACTCGTCATTTTCTTGTACCAGCTCTGGTATTTTCTCAAGGTTCCTGTTTAGCCTGATGACTCCTTCCATAAGAGAGCTTTTCAGTTTGTCTACTGACTCCTCAACAATCTTTAGGAACATATGCAAAAACGGTGTTAAATCTCCCCGATTCAGCGGGTCATTGCAAATAGTAAAGGCCTGGTAGTAGTCCTTCATATTTTCCTTAATCGTATATGATATGCGGTAACCGGTCACTGGCTCCAGTTCCTGTGCCAATAAATAGCTACAGATAAACCGCCCCAGTCTCCCATTCCCATCATAGAATGGATGAATATACTCCAATAAATAATGGAAAATAGAAATCCGAAACAGGATCTCACAGGAGTCATCGCCTAAAAAACGGAGCGCCTGCTCCATTGCCTGAAGAATCCGTTCCTCCGGATACAGACCTTTGTGAATTTCCTTTTGGCTGGGGCTGTAGATACTCACAGGCCCTTTGCGAAACAGTTTACCGTCGGGGATATCTCCTGGTTCCTCCTGTGTCACTTCGGCCAGCACCAACTCGTTGTAAATTTCCCGTACATCCTGACAGCTGTCCAAAGGCAATTCTTCCTTTGTCATCAGCATATTGTATTTCTGTACCAGACCATAAAACCGTTTTTCTTTACCCTTACGGCCCAATTCATCCAAAATATCGCTAATTTCTTTCCTGGTACTTCTCACACCTTCGATATTGTTCGTCAGCGTGATCTCGTCAATCAGGCATCTCCGGGAAAATTGATAGAGTGCTGCGCCCGGGAGTGCCTGGCACAGATTGGACACCTTCTTATTCATCCGAAGAATATTGGTCAACATCTGATAGGTCTGGGGTGTCTGAATAAAAAAGGCTGGATTTCTATTCACTTCGAAATCCAGATGCACAGCATATTCACTGTGGAAGCGCTGCTGATATACCTGCTCATAGGTATCCTTATTTTGATAAAACAGCTTCGACAACCCAATATAGTCCATCACTCCCACCTCCTCAAGATATGATCAATTACACTTGACATTTTATCATATATCATTCTATTTTATACTGACATTAACAAAAAACACTATTTTCTGTTAGTATGCATTATATTAACACACCTTTATTTTTAAATGCAAGTATTTTTGTTAATTTATTTTCAGGTGATTGTATGGCTACTTCCAACAACAATCTGACTGGCTTGGACGCCGCCGCCTATCTGCGGAAGTCCCGAATGGAAGAAGGCATGGACACCGAAGAGGTACTGGCCAAGCACCGCAAGGCTTTGGCCGCCTATGCCGCCGCCCATGACATCCACATCATTGAGACCTACTATGAGGTAGTCAGCGGGGAAAGTCTATACGCCCGGCCGGAGATGCTCCGGCTGTTGGAGGACGTGGAGGACGGCCGGTACGACGCGGTGCTGGTGATGGATCTGGATCGACTCTCCCGTGGCCGGATGAAGGATCAGGGTATCATCCTGGACGCTTTCCGGGATTCCGGCACCCTCATCGTCACCCCGGAAAAGACCTATGACCTGTCCGACGATCTGGACGACGAGATGGCGGAGTTCAAGACCTTCATGAGCCGTCGGGAGTATAAGATCATCAACAAGCGGTTGCGCCGGGGTCTGAAGCAGACCATCCAGGACGGCTGCTATGTGGCAAACGCGCCCTATGGCTACCGGAAAGTGACGGTGGACCGGAAACCCACTCTGGAGATCTACGAGCCGGAAGCCAAGTTCGTGCGGATGATGTACGACCTCTACCTCCAGGGCTACGGCTGCGTCTCCATCGCCCGGTATGTCAACTCCCTAGGGGCCAAACCCCACCGCTCGGCGGAGTTCACCCGCAACAGCGTGGCCCACATCCTGCGCAACCCAACCTTTGCCGGCAAGATCGTGTGGGATCAGAAGACCCACATTCGCAAAGGGTCCAAGGGTAATCCCAAGCACATCACGATCTACAACCCTCGGGATCAGTGGACCATCGTGGACGGGATGCACCCGGCTATTGTGTCCCAGGAGACCTACGACCAGGTGCAGGCCGTCCTGGCCGGTCGGTATATCCCCTCCCGGAATGACGGCACGGTACGCAGCTCTTTGGCCGGTCTGGTACGGTGCTCCAACTGCGGGCAGCATATGCAGCGAATGACCATGAAGGGCACCCCCTACCTGCTCTGTACCAGGCCTGGGTGCTGTGCCTCCACCAAGTTCGAGCTGGTGGAGGGGCGCGTCCTATCCTATCTGGAGGAGACCCTGGCCCGGATGGAGCTGGAGCAGCAGACCGGGACCGGCCGGGACACTGCGGTACTGGACAATACGCTGGAGGCCATCCAGAAGGAGCTGGCCGCCGCCCAGCGGCAGAAGAACCGGCTGTATGAACTGCTGGAGCTGGAGGAATACGACCTGCCTACCTTCCGGGAGCGGATGGCCGCGGTGAAGGAGAAGATTTCCGCCCTGGAGCGCCGGCAGCGGGAGACCGAGCGCACCATAGAGCAGGCCAGGCTGGCAGACCCCGCCTCCCTGGTCAGAAAGATCCGGGCAGTGCTGGACGCCTACGATGCCGGTGATGCAGCCGGCCGCAATGCCATGTTGAAGAGCGTCCTGGACACCGTGTGGTATGAAAAGAAGAAGAAAACCAAGCCCACCGACTTCCAACTGACCTTTGATCTGAAACCCTTCTAACCGCAAACCATTGCGGCGCAATGATTTTGCGCAGTATAAAAGACGCTATATCTTCCGATAAAGACTGCATCGAGGATCTGCGTTTCTATCCCACGCAGGATTCCAAATGCGCGATTGACCGTGCAATCAGCATCAAAGCCGGTAAAGCAGAACTACTTTACGTATACATCGACGTAGAACCCATTGGATTCAACCGCGGCTTCTATACCGTGGATGTGCGTTACTTCTATCGTGTGACCGCCGATGCCTTTGTTGGTGCCGCCCGTCCGGTACAGGTACAGGGCCTGTGCGTTTTCGACAAGCGTGTCATCCTCTTCGGCAGCGAGGGCACCGCCAAGGTATTCTCTTCCGAGGCCGCTTTCGACCATCTGGACGAACAGAATATCCGCAAGACCAATCTCCCCACTGCCGTGGTAGAGGCGGTGGACCCCATCGTTCTGAATATGAAGCTGGTAGATGTATGCGAATGCCGCCCCTGTGACTGTGAGCTGACTGAGATCCCGCCCTGCATCTGCGCCTGCTTCGGCAGCGAGCTCTGCTTCGGCAACGACGGGAAACGTATCTATGTCACCCTGGGCCAGTTCTCCATCATCCGTCTGGAACGGGATTCTCAGCTGCTGATGCCGGTGTACGACTACTGCATGCCCGAAAAGGAGTGCACCTGCGGCGGTTGCGACGACGACCCCTGCGAGATCTTCCGCCACGTCAAATTCCCGGTCAATGAGTTCTTCCCTCCCAACAGCCCTGCTCCTCTGCCCGATAACTGTCGGGATCTGAAGGGCTGCTGTTCCTGACCCCCCAATAAAATAAAAGGGCCCCGACACCGGACTTCGGTGTCGGGGCCCTTTTTATCAATGGTTCATTGTGACAAAGCGCATAAGCATCATGGCTACTTCAGCGCGGCTAGCGGTGCCCTGGGGATCCAGAGCAGAGCCATCCTTGCCGGTGAGGATGCCCTCGGCTACCGCCCACTCCATCCCCTCCTGCGCCCAGGCGGACACAGTGGAGGCATCGACAAAGCCGGTCAGGCTGCCCTCAGTGGCGGGGGAGCCGGCGTAGCGGTAGAGCATGACGGCCAGCTGCTCCCGGGTGATGGTGGCCTCGGGGTTGGTGCCGTCGGTGATACCCTCGGCCACCGCCCAGGCCATGGCCTTCTCATACCAGGTGGTCCCGCCGGTGGTGTCCACGCCGTCCAGGCGGGCCAGCACGGTGAAGAACATGGCGCGGGTCATAGGCATTTCAGGGGAGAAGGTGGTGTCGGAGGTACCGTTAAACAGGCCCTCGCTCACCACATAGTCCACAGCCTCGCTGGCCCAGTGGGTGGCGGGCACGTCGGAGAAGGTCCGGGTCTCGGGCTCGGTGGTCTCGCCGGGGTCAGTGGTCTCACCGGGCTCCTCGGTCTCGGTGGGAGGCGTGGTGTCCTCATCCTCGGCATCGCTGCCGTCGTTGTAGGAGCCAACCTGCACCAGGCACTGGGCGGTGTAGCCGCCGTCGTTGGTGGTGACAGTGACGGTGGTCATGCCCTCGCCCACCACAGTGATATAGCCCACGTCGCTGACGGTGACCACGTTCTCGTCGGCGCTGGTCCAGGTCACGGACTTGTCGCCGGCGTCGGCAGGCTCCACGGTGGCGATGAGCTGCTCACCGCGAGGACCGAAGTTGGAGTACAGATACACGCTCTCCACGTTCAGCTTCACACCGGTGACAGCGGTCATCTCATCCTGTTCAAACACGGCAGTGACAGTGACAGATTGCGCCGGCATTGTAAAGCAATTATCCTTTATCGCTATATCCGTACTAGTCCAGCCCACAAAATGCCATCCTACGGCAGGCTGAGCAGTCAGTGTGATCGGAGTCCCTTCAGCGGCCTCGGTCTGGTCGGCAAAAGCAGCGCCCTCACCCTGAACTTCCACTGTGATCGGATAGTACTTCTCTTCCGGCTCATCGCTATCCAACCGGGTAAGCCGGACACTCTGGATCACGGTATCACCGTCTTCTGTCACCACAGAGCGGAACGTGTGGGTCCCCTGTGTCAGCTCGATCTCATCGGTCAGCGGCTTGATGTAGTATGTGCTGCTCTTGCTAGAGCCGATCTCCGGTCCAGCGTCCTCAAGGCCGGTAGCATCACCCAGATCTACCGGTTCTCCGACCGGGAGATCGTCAATGTAATTTTGGACCGTAGCCCGGGTTCCTTTTTTGATTACCAGCGCCACAGCATAGCTCCCGCTCTCCTGTACCGGCAAATCGATCAAAAACGCATTGCCGACCTTGCTGTTCTTCTGCTGGAGATATGCTACGCCACCATCATCGCTCGTGGCAATCAGGCCGTCCGGCTCCGAACGGAGCGTAGCGTTGACCGTTCCATCTGTACAGTATTCTACATAAGTATTCCGATCCGGCTCAACCACTGTGATGGCATATTCTTTCTGGGAAGAGAGGGCCGCATCACTATCACAGGCGGCAATCAGCCGGTCTCCTGTAGCTACAAGAGCCTCAGCATCCTTCTCCTTTCCAGACGCATCAACTACCGTCAGTTCCAGCGTCAAGGCATTGCTGCTCTGAAGGTCGCCCAACAATTGCTCTACCCGGTTGTCCTCTAGGCACGTAATGGTACCTGTACCATTATCCACCTCGGTGGCTACCGTCGCACTCACACTTTCCAGCATAATGCTGTAGTAAGCCTTCAGTGCTGGGTAGACCGTCCAGTCCTCTTGGGCCTCACTGGCAGAGGAGAGTCCGTCCGCATCCGCTACAGCCACCGTCTCACCGCCGCGCCCCTTGTCCACATAGGAACAATTGGTCAGCGTGATACCGCTGGCTTCCCGCAGCTGGACCAAGCCGTTGACTCCAAGTCCCTTGGACATGGTAACGTGATTCAGCACCGCTCCATCCACATCATCGAAGACGATGGGATAGCGGTCATCCGTACCGCCCTGGGTCCCCTCAAAATCAAGCGTAACGTCTTCAAACGTCACATTCTGCGCATGGCGCACATAAAAACCATAAGAGGGCCGTATTCCCATATCCGGGCTGTTGTACTGTCCTACGTTGAGTTCGTTGCAGGTCCGTTCCGTGTCCGCAAACGTATAGTTTCCGTTCTGGTTATACCCCTTGACCGTGAGGGTCACATCCTTAAATGTGACGTTGGTGACATATCCGGTAGCACGGCCGTCCGGCATGTCCGCATCGGTCACACCCTCCGGCATCCGGTAACCCACTACAACGGAGGTATACTCCTGATGGCTGGACGGATCGTAGGGTGCAAAACCACTGTCCTTGTTGTACGTGCTGCCGCCATAGGCATCCACGATGCGCACGTGGTTGAAATTCACGTTGTCCACGTGTCCCATAGCCACATTCCGGACCGCCCGCTCGCCGTCCGGCGTCACGTAATTTTCCGCGCCGAGGACCCGCCCGCGGTGGGAAATGGAGATGAAAATGGGGGTCTTGGTCCGCTGGAAATAACCGCTTTCCTCCGTAAAGACCGGCCCGGTCTCACCGGTGTTCAGATTGATGTTCTGTACCAGCGCACCGTCGTTGGTGGAGATGGAGAAGCCCGCCTTATTGGCGCCCATGACCACCAGGTTATCCACGTATACATCCCTGGTATCGTCGGCGGTTTCCGAACCAAGCTGGAAGTTGTTGCAGTTGGTATCGCCTACGATGTTGCGCACCTTGTAGTTCCACACCGGGCGGGTGAAGCCCAGCGCACAGTCAGAACCCAGTTTGATGATATCGTCCGAGGTGCTGGCTGCAAAGATATTGGTAGCATATACGTTCCGGTTGCCCATGAAATCCCATACATCTCTGGCATTACCCGTATTGTAGTGCTGATAGTAAACGTCATGGATGTTCACATTGTCGCTGCCGGTGGACAGCATGACAAAGTGACCGCCCCGGTCAATATAGAGCATATTGGACAGATCGTCCCCTGCCTTGCGGTACATGGGACGGGCGTCCTTGCGGGTATACTCCTGAGCCTTCTCCAAATCATACATCAGATCGTCGTAGGTATTCATACCGCCCACCTCGACGTTGGTGCAGAGTTTGAAGGAAATCATGTTGTCGGTCTTGTTCGTGGCCTGCTTGTGCACGGTACCATCGCCGGTATTGAGCACTCCATTGCCATCCAGCCGGCCGGTACCGATGATCTTAATGTTGTCTGCCCGGCGGGCATAGATCATACAGTTCTGGAAGAAGCAGTGGCCGTCATCCTGTTTGGAGAGGAAGTTATCCGGATTGGCATAGGGGTCCTCACTGGAATTGGTCCCGCTGCCATAGTCGCCGTAATGCCACCAGGCACTCTCCGGCCCGTCCATTTTCCCGCTGGTCGCCTGCAGCATAGCGCCCCGGGCGATGTACAGGTAGACGTTGCTCTGGAGGTAGATCGTACCTATGGGGTAGGTCAGCGGCGCATCATTATCTCCATTGCCCGGAATATATACGGTTCCGCCGCCGATCTCATTGAGCCAGTCAATGGCGCGGTTGAGCGCCTGCTTGTTGGCGGTGGCGTCGCCGTCGGCCGTCAGTCCGAAAAGTGTCGCGTCCAGCCGGCCGCTGTAATGAGCCACTGTATTGGACTCCCCGGAATGAGACCCGCCATCTGCCACCAGTTTGAACTGATAGTAGGCCTCGTCTTCCAGGCCAGTCACAGTATAGCTGCCGCTATTGGGGATGGTCTCCAGCATCGTCCATTCACCGGATACCACTGTGCCGCCCGGCTCCACGGTCCCCTTGGCAACATAGAGGTCCACCGTGTCCACTCCGTCGGCCGGAGTCCAGCTGAGATAGGCGTTGGAATACAACTCGCCCATTTCGCTATAGTCCAGATAGCTCAGGCCGGTGACCCCGCCCTTTTCTTCGTCATAGGTGTAATTGGGCTCCGCCAGAGCAGGGTCATAGGGTAGCCGCTGAAGATCGGATACTGCGTCCCGCACTTCGAGCACCGCCGTCTCCGGCCCCTGTCCAAGGCTGCTCAGCCCGGACAGCGTACTGTCCACGCTGCTGTCCGCCGTAGTCAGGCGTGCGCTGAAATGATAGCTTCCCTTTTCCTCAAAGGAGACATTCTTCAGCGTGATACGCAGATCCGCCCCGTTGTTGGGCCGGAGATCTACCCCAGTAAAGCGAATGGTACGCCCGCCGTTGATCAGCTCTGCCTCACCCAATGTCTGATAGTCGTAATCCTCCGCAAAACGGCCCAGGACCGCGTGCATGTCCTCATTTTCGAACGTCCCGTCCGCACGCAGCTCGCCCCGGCTCTTGGAGAAATCCGCAAACGGCACATCGCCCCGCCCGATCACGTTGACGGTGATGTCCTCTTCCCGCACGGCTACCGGCAGGTCGATCTCCACCTGGGCCTCCGGCGTGCGCTGGCCGGCATAGTACTCCAACACCAGTGTGTTGCTGGTTCCTGCAGTCACTGTATCACTCAGCAGCTCCAGCTTGCCCGAAACAGCGGCCGTTACTACCGTGATGGCATACTCATGGATGTGCTGCCCATCCTCCGCCGTCACCATCAATTTGTCCCCCGTAACCGGGAGCTCATCGTGCTTCTCCTCGCCGGTGGCACTGACGATCTGGTAGCTTTGGTTCGTTCCGTTGACCGACTCCAGCTGTGTGACAATCTCGTCCGCACTGCGCAGAGCCTGCAGGCGTCCCACTTCGCCGGTATAGTCGGATTTATTGATCTCTTTAGCCTTACTCTTGTCCAAAGATGTGCCGTTTACCGCATCCATTACCCACAGCCGGCGCACTTTACCATCCACCAAGGTAATGGAGTCGTCGGTGATTGCCCCAATGTTGGAGCCCTGCATACCAAATTCAAAATCTTCCGGTTTGGCTGCGGCGATATCCGTACTGGTCGTATCGCCCAGCACCACCAGCCGGTAAACAGCACTGGCTCCGCCAGCATCGGTAACGACCAGCTGATCGCTGGAATACAGCGCCCCCTCTGTCTTTTCCTCGCCCTGTTCCGTTTTTACCTGGAAGGTAAGCGCTCCTCCATCCGGAGCACGCAGTTCCGACAGCAGACTCTCCACCACAGCATCGGCTTCCACTGTAACGGACTTTTCAACCGTATCCACTGTCCGCACCGTCTGTGCATCGTCCTGATAGGTGATCGCGATCTCGGCTTCATCATAAACCCTGACCTGCACCTGGGCCGTTTTGGTCTGTTCCGGATCATCTTTCCGGGTTACACTGGCATACAGGACCGTCTCTCCCACGCCTATAGGCGTCACAACCGCCGTACCGTCGCCCTGGTCTTCCACAGTGGCGACTTTTTCATCCTCGCACCGCCAGCTCAGTTGTTCAAACCGCTCGTCCACAGTCGCCTGGACCTGTCCGGTCTCGGCCTGCGCCAGGTTGAGAGACAACTTGGAATAATCCAATGTAATGGCGGGGGATTCGGTGACCGTAACGGTAATTTCAGCGCTTTTCTGCACGTCCGGCTCTTCCTTGGACTGCACCGTAGCGGTGACTACTGTCTGCCCTACGCCTACAGGTGTCACGGACGCCGTGCCATCCCCAAGGTCCTCCACCGTGGCCACCTGGTCGTCTTCCACACTCCAGCCCAGGGTATCATACGCGTCGCTTACCACTGCGCTCACGATCGCTGCCTCATTGCCAGCCAGCAGATCAAACTCCAGCGTCTCCGTGTCCAATTCCACTGGCGGAGCACTCAACGATGTCAAAAGCAGTCCGTAAAGCACAATTTTCCCCTCTGTGACTGCCTTTGCGGTAAAAGTATGGCTCTCCCCCGTTACTTCCAGACTATCAGCCAGACGATAGGTATAAAATGTACTGGCCGTCGTCGCATTCCCATTTAGCAGCGTGCTCCCATCCACCTGCTGCGCTGGCTCAGCCGTGGACCCAAGATCAATGACCGGATCAAACCAGGTATCATCCAGCGCACATTGAACGCTGGCTCGCCCGCTCTTGTTCTGTTTGTAGATCAAATCCACTTGATAGGTATCCTCCGGAATACCTTCCAGCTCGGAAAATGTCACCGTACTCCCAACTGCGGCCGATTCCGTCTCCAAGTAGGCTGCACCCTTATCATATCCAGCCCCCGACTCACCTTTCTTCATGGTTTCATCACTGTAGGTCACAGTATAATCGGATACCGCATCATCCGCACTTTCTCCGGTAAAAAACGCCACCTCCAATCTGCCGTCATCCGGTTTCTCCACTGCTGCCTGTACCCCTGGTAGCCACCCGCTCACCATTGCCAGGCAGAGTCCAGCAGCAGCAGCCCGTTTAAATGTACACGTGTTCAAAGCAATTCCTCCTCTCTAATTTATATAAAAACGTTTTATCTAAGTTTTATTCTATTTCTTTTTGTCATTTTAGTCAATTCTAACCACACTATTTTCTTTTTATTTGGTCTTATTGCTCATTTATGCATTGCATTTTTAGTAAATCATACAAGTTATCTAAAAGAAATGGGAGCCGCAATACGATACGGCTCCCGTTCTTCTTCAATCTGTTCATGCAAAAGAAATGTCACAATCCAGCGGAACAATCATCACATAGGTGTGCCCTGCACCAAAGGTAATGGGATTTCCCTGCAAATCATAGTAGTGCAGTTGTCCATCCGGGTACTCCTTGCCCCAGGTCAGCTCCACGGCCTGGCCGCCACAGGCAAAATAGCCTGTGCCGCCACTGGACAAATCCACTGTGATATGCCCCAAGCTGTCCCCGGTATACCGGCAGGCCGTCTGTATGATCACCACGTTGGTAACCGTGACCTGTTCACCGGAATTTCCGTCCACATAGGGTTCCCCATATTCCTCTACGGCATAGACACCGGCTCCGGCATCATAGACAAAGCGCCCAGTCTTGTAGTTGGATACAGGTACTGTAATCTCTTGTGCCGATATTCCACCGGTGGGTGTCCCGTCCTCGGCAAAGGTCATTTCATAGCAATAACCCTCTTCATGCTCCAGACGCAGGCGGCTCTGTTCCGCAAAGCACTTTTGAATGGCCTCCCCCGTGGTGACAACCGTATGTTCCAAACTGTAATGTTTCCGTCGCTCCGGATCACGCCACATAAGGTTGCCGTTCTCCGTGTTGCTCATATACGGACCTCGTACTCCGTCCAGCGCATCCACTCCCCACTGGCGAATCTTACTGTAAGCATCCTCACTGCCGCCAGCGTGAATGTAAATAGCGTCATGGCCCAGAGCCAATTCCAGATAGTAAGGCCTCGCCGACCGGATGGAGCCGATGGTCCCTACATCCTCCAGAGACTGATAGACCCCCAGCATGCGGGTAATTCCCCCCTCCGCCGGCACCTCATAAATGATGTCCGCCTGAGACTGGCCCAGCTGAGGCAATGCCTCTTTCAAATTATTGAGCATGATCGCCACTGGCCTGCGGTTCACCCATTCCTCTCCCATGGGAAGCCCGCTGAGCGGGTTTAACGGCCCGTCATATGGGGTTGGCTCCGGAGTAGCCTCCACGGTCGGCTCTGGAGTGGCATCCATTGTAGGTGACGGGGAATCCTCCACATTTTCTCCACCGCAGGCCGCCAGCAGAAGCGTGGTGCCCAGCAGCAGCGGGAGCAGTCGTTTCATCATCTTTTGACACCTCAGTTTCCCATTGGATTTGCAGCAGCTTCCAGGGAGTGCCCCCATATCATTTGGGCATATCATCCAAAAGTCTCCCATTTTCTTCGCCTTTTCTGCATCATACCACATCAAATCCTGACGAACAAGAGGGAATCAGCCTATAATCCGTGATTTCAAAATCCCCCTTGTGATTTTCAGGTGCTTTCGGTATAATGTTATTGTATGTGCATTCCATTGGAAAGGAGACCACTTATGGCGCGCTACGGCTTTATCCATGATAAATTGGATATCAAATTTCTCATCCTCTACCTCATGGCACGAGTGGCAGCTCCCATCGACTTTCCCACGTTGACTGAACTGACCATGTGCGATGAAGGTGTGGACTATTTTGACTTTGCCGAGGCGGTCTCTGAACTGGTAAATTCCGACCACCTGACACTTAAAAACGGGCTGTATGAGATTACGGAAAAGGGCCGTTCCAACGGCGCAGTCTGTGAAAGCAGTCTACCCTACTCCGTCAAGCATAAGTGCAGCGCCAATCTGGTCAAACTCAACGGCATCCTGCGCCGCAACGCTCAGGTCCGGGCGGAAATCTCTCCACGGGAGTCGGGCGGCTTCACTGCGCGCATGTTTCTGGACGATGACGGCGGTAATTTGCTGACGCTGGAATTTTTTTGTGGTTCTCAGGAGCAGGCTCAACGCCTGGCCGACGGTTTTAAGACAAAGCCGGAACGAGTCTACAACGAAGTCCTCTCTGCCTTGCTGGCGGGCGAGGACAGTGAAACGTAATCCATTATCCTCCCACCCGCCCCGGTGCACATCCGGAGCGGGTATTTTTATAAATAAAAACCGAAGGGGCGCATTGGAATGCGCCCCTTCGGTTTTTGCAATATTTGCAGTTACTCGGCAATGTTCTCGCAGAAGTTCATCATAATCTGGGCAATCTCAGCACGGGTAGCAGTACCCAGAGGATCCAGCTGAGTGCTGCTCTTGCCGTTGATAACACCGGCGCCCACGCCCCAGCTCAACCCCTCGGTAGCCCAGGAGGAAGCGGAGGCAGCGTCAGCATAGCCCGCCAGGCTGGTGCTGGCCGTAGTGTCATATCCCTTATACTGGGCATAGCGGTAAAGGATGACCACCATCTGCTC
Organism: Flavonifractor hominis; assembly: GCF_040095835.1. Lineage (NCBI taxonomy): Bacteria > Bacillati > Bacillota > Clostridia > Eubacteriales > Oscillospiraceae > Flavonifractor > Flavonifractor hominis. The sequence goes on along the minus strand of NZ_JBBMFT010000001.1, from coordinate 32,644 downwards.
ACGGGTGACGTTGTCATTGCCGCCGAACCGGCCATTGCCATAGCCGTCCACCAGGCCGGTGGCAGCCGCCCAATTCACCGCGGAGGCATACCAGTCGCTGCTGCTCACATCGGTAAATCCGGCGCTAGTGGTCACCGCAGGACGACCCTCCATGTTGTAGAGCACCTGGGCCACCATGGCGCGGGTCACATACTGGGTGGGTGCAAACAGATTGCCACCAATACCATTCATAATGCCGTTATCGCTGACATACTCCACGGCTTCATAGTACCACTGACCGGCAGCCACATCGGTAAAGGTACCGCTGGTGGGCGTTTCCCCGCTGCCGCTGACACGGAAGGTAGCAGAAACGGTGGCTCCTCCGGCAGGCATGCGGAAGGTGCAGGTGCCATTGCTCACCGTGGTAACCGCCACCTGGGCACCGCTCTGATTGGTCACCGTCAGGGTATCCAGAACATAGCCGTCATCGGGTTCGATGGTCAGCGTGACCTCAGCGTTGGGACCAGCCTGAGCAGGCGTGGCCGTAATGGTGCCATGCTCCAGAGAACTGGGCAGGATAACATCGTACTTTACATCATCCGACTCATTCTCAAAGTAATTGGAGGTCACAAGACAGCTGGCCTGATAGGCACCGTCCGCGGTGGTGGCTGTAATGGTGGCAGTACCGGCGGCCAGAGCTGTTACGGTACCATTCTCATCTACAGAAGCCACAGTCGGATTGCTGCTGCTCCAGGTTACCGTCTTGTCGGTGGCATCATCAGGGGTGATCGTGGCAGTCAGAGTACCTTTGTTCTGGGTGGAATCGTTGTAATACAAGGTCATGGAACTCTGATTCAGCGTAACTCCAGTCACCGGAACCCCCTGCTGGTGCAGGTACAGATCGATGGCCACAAGGTCGCCTGCCTTGGTGCAGTCAAAACGCAGATAGTACTCCCCTTCCGGGATGGTAACGCTGGTCTGGGGCGTCAGATAGCTGTAGCACAGCGTCCCGGTCTGGGTCGCCGCCTCGTCAATGGATCCCAGCTTATACTCTGTTCCGGTAGTGGTGTCCACCAAGACCACATCAAAGCTGCCGCGGCTTGCGCCGTCCTTGTAGGACAGCTCCGCCGTATAGTCTCCACCGGAAACCTTAATGGGCGTTGTAAAATAGAAATTGTTGCCCTCGGTCATGTTATAAATCTGGAACCAGCAGGTATTCAGATTCTTGTTGTACTGGACCACAGCATCGCTTTCTTCCATCCCATCCAGGGAGAAACCACCGCCGGGGACAATATAGTCCTTAATGTGGGAAAGCTGGTAGTGGACCGTATTCTCATCATAGGTCTTGGAGCTCACTTCCGCGTCACCACTGGCCAGATAATTGATGTCATAGGCCGTCTCCAGCGGATCGTAAGGCCGCTCACCAGCGAAGGTCGTATACTCGTCAATGCTGACCCCTTCGAGGTTCTCAAAAAGGCTGCGGCTAACATTGGACGCAGACAGATCACAGTTGGTGAAGGTCACATTCTTGGTATTGCTGACCGAACTATTGCTGCTGCCGCCGGTAAAAGTAACATTGTCCAGCGTCAGTCCATCCACATAGCTCAAGGCAAGGTTGGTCTTGCTGCTGTTAAATGTAGAATTTTTTACCGTAAAACCAGAAATATAGCAGTCATCGGTAATACCGCTCTTGTCGATATGCTCACCGGTAATGCCGTCCTTGCTAAAACCGGTGAGTTTGATGGCATTGGCCCCGCCATAATTGGTGGTTCCGGCCTCGTTGACCATCAAATCCTCTACCACCACGTTTTTAAATTCCGGCATGTAGGCTTTGTAGCTAAAAGAGCTGGGATCAATCCCCAGACGGGAAGGCACTTCCTCCATAGCTGCAACCTCACTACTAATATCATAGTTAAGGTCCACAATAATCACGCCGTGCGAGGAAGAGCTGGTGGACACCTGATTCACGGTGTCTCCCTTATAGTAGATATTCTCGATCACACCACCGCGGATATAATTTGTCTTAAAGCGATAGGCAACCTGAAGATTGGAGCTTTCCATATCGTTGTTCCGGGAGAAGATATTCTTCACACCACCGGTGATTTCAGAGCCGATGGTCACACCGCCGTGGCCATCCACCATCTCATTGTTCTGGATCACAATATTGAAGCTGGCCCGGTCAACCCGCAGGCCATCGCCATTACGGCCAGACTTGATGGCGATGCAGTCGTCACCCACATTGAAGGTGCTGTTCTGGATCACCATATTGCTGGTGCATTCCGGATCGCAGCCGTCGTTGTTGCCCATATGGGACTCCACATACACTCCGTCCACCATCACGGTGTCACACAATACCGGGTTGATTTCCCACATGGGAGAATTCTCGATCCGGATACCCTCGATAAGTACATTCTGACAGTTGTAGGGCTGGATAAAGTTGGGACGCAGATAGCCGTCGCCCGCTGCCTCCCAGGGTTCAGACTCCGCCTCGCCGTACTGGCGCTCAGACACCGGTACATCCATCTGCCCCTGAGCAAACAGCTTGTTCCGGGCGGGCACCTGGGCGATATCGCTCATGCTGTGCTGCACACCCTCGCTGTCGGTGTAGTACTTCACACCGCTATTTTTCCAGGGCTGCCACACACCGGTGGAACCGTCCACACCATCACCCACGGTAGCCTGGCCGTCCAGCGTGCCGCCGCCAGTGATGGCCACATTCTTTTTGCCGTAAGCATAAATGAACGGGGAATAGTTCATCAGTTCCACGCTCTCAAAGCGTGTCAAGGTCAGGCCCTTGTCATCCACACCATCCCCATAGACCTGCTTCATAAAGTCGCCCTGGTAGAGCTCCGTATTCACGGAGAACGCCAGAGTAGCGCCTTCCTCTACGCAGAGGTTGACGTTATCCTCCAGATGAATGGCGGCAGTATAAAATACCTTTCCATCTTGAGCGGGCACCACAACGGTACCGCCACCGGCCTCGCTGACGTCCTTGATGGCGTCATAAATAGCCTGTGTATTGACCTTGGCCAGTCGGGTCTCTTCCGCCAGTTCATCTTCCGTCCAGTTCCAGACATCATCCTCACTGACTCTTTCACTGGCTTCTGCACCATAGTCCAGGATGGAGACCGTACGCTGGTCAAAGATCTCCTGCATATCTTCCACAGCGCTCTCCACATGCTCTACGATGGTGTCTGCGTAACCCCATGCGGACTCCGAATCCACAAAGGTGCTGGTATCGTCAAAATCCAGACCGTCGGCCACAGTATATGTTAACTGCGTTGCTTCTTCACTTTCGGCTGCAAACGAAGTCGTGACAAAGCAGGTGCAAAGCAACGACGCTGTCAACACACAGGACAGTACCCTGCGTATGACTCCTCTGTGAAGTTTGCGTATTTGTTTTTCCATGGTTTCCTCCTTTTTGGTCTCGCTGTTGATTGCTTTCCCTATTTTGGCCGTCACTCACCCCCTTTTATTTATCATGATTTTAGATAGAGAGAACGTTTTATCACGTCTCTTTATCGCAAAAAATTTACCTCACCTTCACCAATACGTCAACAACAAATGGTTCCTTACTTTTCCTATCTCCTGACACAATATGCTTTGAAATTTCCATTGATGTTTTTCCCTCTATAATAATATAACGAAAAAAGTGTGAAAAAGTTTCAGAAAAAATGTAAACTTTTTTCTTTTATTTTTGCAAAAAATGCCAATCGGGCGGCCCTATAGGGTCGCCCGATTGGCATTTTATTGATTGGATTCAGTCGGTCTGTAGGCTTTATTCGGCTGTGTACCAGCCGTTATCCGCCTTGTACTCACCCAGGGTGATCTTCACCGCCGGGGTATCGTCATCCGCCTGATAGTAGAGGTTGCCCTCTTCATCACGATAGTAGTGAGAGAAGAACTCCCACAGGTGGGTAGCCTCTTCCTGCAGGTACACGTGCGGGGTGTCGGCCACCTCCGTGAACTTCACCAGAGGCACACCGTCCGCCGTGGAGAAGGTCTCGGTTGCGAAGCTGTCCGTGTACATCACGGACTCCTTCTCCGCCTTCGCCGTGGTCTCGTCGATGCCGTTGTGCTTGTTCCACGCCTGCAGCGCCTTCACCGTGTTGTTGCCCTCGATCAGCTTCGCGCTGCCGACGCTGTCGTACTCACCCAGGAAGCCCCAGATGGCGATAGGCGTCTCAGTGGACAGCTCGCCCTCGTAGGGCACCATGTAGCCGCAGGGGCCGATAGCCGCAAACCGATCGGTCGCGTTGATGGCCATCGTCCAGGTCATCATGCTGCCGTTGGAGTGACCGGTGATGTACTCACGGCCGGTGTCGATGTTGTAGTCCTCCTCCATCCGGTCCAGCAGACCGTTCAGGAACTGGACGTCCACATTGTCCGCATTCACCGCCGACTCGGAGCGCCAGGTGGGGGCGGGCACATTGCCGCGGTCCGCGCCATCCGTATTCAGCGCGTTGGCAAACACCACGATAAAGCCGTTCTCCTCCGCCAGGTCATACCAGCGGGACTCCTCGGCAATACCGGTCATGGTGGCGCCGTAGCCGTGCAGCACCATCACCAGGGGTACCTTCGTGCTTCCATCGTACGTCGTGGGCACATAGGTGATCCAGCGGCGCACCTCGCCGTTGACGGTCTCCTGGGTTACCGTGAAGCCTTCCTCCGTGTAGTCCTGAGCAAAGGCGATCCGGCCGCCCTTCTCCAGAGCACGCAGGCGCTTGATCTGGCCGGTAAAGTTGTCCCAGATGGCATCGGGAGCCACGCTCTGGCCCTCGCTGTCGGTGACCACGACCATCTTGGCCGGGTTCTCCGCGTTCACATACTGGGTGTCAAAGGGATCCTCGCCGGGAGCCCCTGCCGCCGTGATGTCATCGGCGGTCTTGAAGTAATTCACCACATGGGCGTTGGTGCTATCGGCGCCGGAGTCGATCAGCCACACAGAGGTAGCCACATCCTTGGCCTTCAGCTGCAGCTCCTCCACGCCGTTGGTGGAACCGTCGCCCGTGAAGGGAGCCACATACAGCTCGCCCACTGCGCTCAGAGAGGCCGCAGGCACTTCCGTAGCGTCCACCGCGCAGATGCTGGAGAAGTTGGCCGCGTGCCGCGCGCCGAACAGCAGCGCAGCCGCGCCGCCCTCCTCATAGCCCACCAGGGCGATCCAGCCGCGGTTCACGCCCGCGGGGTGCCGCTGGCTCAGGGAGCGGGAGCGGATGGTGGTGTACAGGGAATTCACCAGGCTGGCGTCGTCCCGGCCGTTCTCGTCCAGAGCCAGGTTCCAGCTCTCCCCCGCCTCGGGGCCCATGAACGCCACCACAAACTTCTGGTCATAGGCCACGCCGGCCTCCTGGGCGTCCGCCGCAGCCATCCAGGCCTTGCCGGTCTCGGTCTCGGCAAACTCCGCGGCGGTCATGCCGTCCGGAGTCAGTACCAGGACCACCGGGCAGTAGGGCTGCGCGCCCTCGGGGATGTACACCGTAGCGGAAGCCATGTCGTCGCCCGCCGTGATCATCACGCCGTCGCACTTGCCGGTGATCACCGCATCATAGGGATTCTCAGGATCATAGGTATACTCCACCTTCTCAGCGGGCGCAAACCATCCGGTGGAGGCCTTGTACTCGGAAGCCTTTACCGCCTCCGGCTCGCTCTCGGCGCTGGCCTGATAATAGACCGTGCCGTCCTCACCGCGGCTGTACTTGGAGAAGAACTCGTTCCAGATGGTCACGCTCTCCTCCTGCAGATACACGTGAGGCGTATCCTTCACTTCCGTGAACTTCACCAGCGGCACGCCGTCCTCATTGCTGAAGGTGCGGGTCACAAAGCCGCCGTCATACTGCTTGCTCGTGCTTACCTTGTCTTCGTTGGTCCCGTTCTGCTTGTTCCAGGCCTGCAGCGACTTCACCGTCGCGCCGCCCTCCACCAGAGTGGGATCTCCGGCCGAGTCATACTCGCCCAGGAACGACCAGGTGGGCAGGATGGTCCCTTCCTCCAGGCCGTCCATCGGCTCGGACATATAGCCCACAGGCGCGATGGCCGCGAACCGGTCGGCAAACTTGGAACCCATGGCCCACGTCATCAGGCTGCCGTTGGAGTGGCCCGTAGCGTAGACGCGGCTGGTGTCGATCTTATAGTCGCTCTCCATCTTGTCCAGCAGGGTATCCAGGAACTTCAGATCCGCCTCAGGATCCGTATCCTCACCCGCCATAGAGCCGAACGCACCGGCCAGCCACATGGCAGTGGGGATGTTGCCCATGGCATCCGCCGGACGCACCAGGCCCTGGGCGAAGACCACGATAAAGCCGTTCTCCTCGGCCACGTCATACCACCGGGACTCCTCCGCGATGGCGTACATGGACGCGGTATAGCCGTGCATCACCAGTACCAGAGGCACCTCGCTGGTGCCGTCGTAGCTGCTGGGTACATAGGTCATCCAGCGGCGCACCTCGCCGTTGATGGTCTCTTCATGGATACTGAAGCCCTTCTCGGTAAAGTCCTGCGCCTTGGTCACGCGGCCGGGCAGCTGCATGGCCATAAAGCGCTTGAAGGTCCCGGAGAACTGCTCCCAGATCGTCGCGGGAGTCTGCGTGTTCTTGCTCACCCAGATCTCTACATCCGAACCCTCACGTCCGGTGTTGTACACGCTCTCCGCATAGCTGTTGGCTGTGCCCTTCGTGGCGTTGGCCGCCGTCACATAGAAGTCCAGAGCCGCCTTGTTGGCGCCCTCCGCATCGGAGTTCACAAACCACACAGGGGTATCTACCGTCTTGGCCGCAATGGCCTCTTCCTCGATGCCCTGGGTCGTGTCGCCCGGGAACGGCATCACGTACTCTTCGCCGATGGTCTTCAGCGCCTCGGCGGAAGCCGCCGTTGCGTCTACTGCGCAGATGGAGCTGAAATCGCTGGCCCAGCGGCCACCGAACACCAGAGCTGCTGCGCCGCCCTCTTCATAGCCCACCAGGGCCGTGTGGGACTTGTCCATCGAGAACGCGCCCTTCAGGCTCAGTCCCTTCTGACGCATGGTCAGATACAGCTGATTGAGCACCGCCGCGTCGTCACGGCCGTCCTCGCTCAGATCCAGGTTCCATGTCTTGCCGTCCTGGGGCTCCAGGAAGGCAACCGCGATCTTGTTCTCGTCCGCCACTGCCTGCCACGCCTTGCCGGTCTCGCTGCCGGAGAACGCGCGGGCCGTAGTGTTGTCAGGCGTAAGAACGATTACCGCAGGCGCCCAGGGATCCATCCCCTCGGGCAGATAGTAGCTGGCTACGCCCGTGGTGTCCTCGTCCACCGTAATGGGCACGTTGTGGAACAGGCCCACATTCACGCCTACATACGGATTGGCCGGGTCATACGCATTGGTGTGTCCGGTCTCGGGTACCTGACTGTCAGAGGAATCGCCGTCATCCGAACCACCGGAACTGGAACCACCGGAAGGCGTAGTAACGACTGCAGAGGTATTGCCCGTGGTCTTACCAGTTACGCTGGTGCTGTTCAGAGTCACTTTTTTCACACTGTTGGCTACGTTCAAATTGCCCTTCACAGTAGAGTTCTTCAGTACAGCCTGGTCCCCATTGACCAGAACGTTGCCGTTGACGGTAGTCTTCTCTACTGTTACATTGTCACCACAGATGATCAGATTGCCATTCACCGTGGCATCCTTCAGTGTTACACCGTTCGCCGCAACAATCACGATACCGTCCTGCACACCGGTTATCGTGGTATTGTCCTGTGTGATATAGGCCACTACAGCATTATCCAGCATGGTGACCGCAGAAGCACGGGTCAGAGACGTCTCAGGCGCAAACAGGCCGCCGCCTACTCCCTGGATATAACCAGCCGACCGCATAGCAGATACATAAGGCATCGCCCAGTCAGCAATGCTGGCATCATCCTTGAAGTCCGTGCGTCCCGTAGCCAGTTCCAGCCCCAGCGCCACAGCGACCATCTTACAGGTCTCCTGGCGGGTTACCGGGTCACTGGGACTAACCAGGCCGTTCCCCCGTCCGTTCATGATACCGGCCGCCACACATTTCAGAATGTACGGGGTGTACCATGCGTCCGACGGAAGATCATTGAACTGGTTCTCTGCCGTTACCTCCAACTTCAGGGTCTCGGCCAGAATCTTTGCCAGTTCCGCACGGGTAATGTTTGCATCTGGGTTAAATTTCCCCGTTCCGTCACCAGCAATGATGCCATACTCACTCCATTCCAGAATGGCATCTTCTGCCCAGTGTCCGGCGACATCTGTATACTGCACTGTAGATGTCGTCGGTTCTGCTGTCTCCGTCGGCGTTTCCGCCGCGTAGACCGGTACCATTAAGCTCAGGATCAGACTCAACGCCATAACAAGGGATAGAATCTTCTTCCATTTTTGCCTCATACCGTATCAGCCTCCTCACTTTTCCTTTTCTTTTTTCCTTGAGAGGTGCAGTTTCTCCCAAGTTCTTATAACATTATACGCTAGTATATTAGAACATTCAACCGCACAGTTCACATACTTTTTACCGTTTTTTCGTCATATTAGCCAATTTTAAGCTTCATTTAGAAAATTATGTAATTTATTTTACTCATATTGACCGCTCTATTTTGCCTACAATACCACTTCTGTACGTTGCAAAAAACATCCTGCAAAGCAAATACTTACAGCATATGCTTTCCTGCATACATCTTAAAACGCAAAAAGACACCGGGACTTCCAATAACGGAAGTCCCGGTGTCTCATTTGGCAGCGGGTGAAGGATTCGAACCCTCACATACAGAGTCAGAGTCTGCTGTGCTACCCTTACACAAACCCGCTATATTGAACTCGCACTCGTTGAGCGCAGGTGTTATTATACCAGACCAATCCAAAATGTCAACAGTAAAATCAAAAATTTTTCAAAAAATTTAGGGCCGGGGATTTTCCCGGCCCTGTGTCTGGATACGCACTTAGAACTGATTGGTGTTCTTCGCCTTATTCTGAGCCTGCTCCTTCTTCTTGTTCTGAGGATTCTGGCCGCCGACCTTATCCTGGCTGCCGGGATTGTGGAGCTTATTACGGCTTTCGCTCTCGTTCTGCATTGCGCTCACCTCGCTTTCGCTCTGTCTCTATTCTGTCCGAATTTTTCCGTCTCATACAAAAACATTTAAAATAAAGATACCACCCCGTTCTTCTTTATGATATAATAAGCTAAATTTAGAGTCTGGGAGGCCAGAGACTATGAAATGCCCTTATTGTGCCCATCCCGAAAGCAAGGTGGTTGATTCCCGTCCCTCAGATGAGGGAGCCAGTATTCGCCGACGTCGGGAATGCCTGGAGTGTCACAAGCGCTTTACCACCTATGAGACAATGGAGAGCCTGCCTTTGGTCGTCATAAAAAAAGATGGCAGCCGTCAAACGTTTGACAAAAGTAAATTACTCAACGGAATGATCCGCGCCTGCGAAAAGCGCCCTGTTCCCTTCCATGTTCTAGAGGAAATCTCCAACGAAATTGAACAAACACTTCAAAATGCAATGGATCGTGAAATTCCATCTGCCAAAATCGGCGAACTGGTCATGGACCGTCTCAAAAGCGTGGATGAAGTTGCTTATGTCCGCTTTGCCTCGGTCTATCGTCAATTTAAGGATATCAGCACGTTTATGGCCGAGCTGAATAAATTGCTCCAAGAAAAATAAACGTTCATTCCGCATACGGCTCCCTCCGTATGCGGAATTTTTATCCCTATGCACAGTACAAACCAATTGGTATAAAAAAAGCCGGAGCAAGCGAAAACGCTTACTCCGACTGGTACGGCTGAAGGGATTCGAACCCCCGACCTTTTGGTTCGTAGCCAAACACTCTATCCAACTGAGCTACAGCCGCATATTCTCTTCTGCATCAGCAGCTAAATTATAATAGCACGGTTTTCCGCAAAATGCAAGAGGAAAAATCAAAATTTTTTATTTTTTCCCTTAGGTATTCCCAGCAAAATTCTAATGAAGAAGGACACGCTATATAGCGTGTCCTTCTTTATGGTGCGCGAGGCGGGACTTGAACCCGCACGTGCGTAATGCACACTAGAACCTGAATCTAGCGAGTCTGCCAATTCCACCACTCGCGCATATGGTGCGGATGACGGGACTCGAACCCGTACGGCCATGGGCCACTAGCACCTCAAGCTAGCCAGTCTACCAGTTCCAGCACATCCGCAAATGCAGCTTCAAAAGACTGCTTGATTATTATAGCGGTCACAGCTATATTTGTCAACATATATTTTCCCATTCTCTTCAATTTTAAGTCTTCCGGTTAATTTTAAAAAATATCAAAATTTACCCTTGTATTTTATGGCCATCCATGGTATAGTGTTAATGTTACAATGTAATTTCCGGGTGTGGCGAAGTTTGGTATCGCGCTTGAATGGGGTTCAAGAGGCCGCTGGTTCGAATCCAGTCACTCGGACCAAAATGGTTGTCCGGACGATATGATTCCATTGGATCATATCGTCCGGACTTTTTATTTTATCTATCCATGTCGTTTTTCATATTCTATACGATTCGCGCCATCTATAAGAAGTACTATACCTACAATTATAGAACAGACGAAGCATCGCTATGGATACTCCGTCTGTCAACCGAATTCAAAAAGATGTCACCCGATAGGCGGTCCGCTGATGGTAGCTCTCTCCCGCCCGAAGGACCACATTTGGAAACTGTGGATGGTGCACCGCATCCGGCCAAGCCTGGGTTTCCAGGCAAAAGGCCGACCTTGGTCCATAGGAGGCACCTTCTTTTCCCGGTGTACCATCCAGATAGTTAGCAGTATAGAGTTGAAGCCCCGGCTGGGTCGTATAACACTCCAGACACAGCCCACCGCCGGTGACCCGGGCAGCCAGGTGCATGGGCGAACGAGGCTGACAACTCAGGATAAAGTTGTGGTCGTACCCATTCCCCAGTGTTAGCTGGGGGTGTTCCATGGCTAAGCCCTGGATAAACTCCATTGGTTGACGCAGGTCAAAAGGCGTATTCTCTACCAGCAGCAATATTCCGGTAGGCGTACTGTTTTCATCGGTTTCCGTAATAGCATCGGCCCAGATTTGAATCTGCTGGCCTTTTAGAGAGCCACAGGCATGGCCCAGCAGATTAAAATAGCTGTGATTCGTCAGATTGCAGAGGGTATCGGCGTCGCTCTCGGCCTGATAGTCCAAAGTGAGCACTCCGTCGGCCGTGAGGGTATAGGTTACACGCACCTGCAACCTGCCCGGAAAGCCCTCCTCCCCGTCTGGACTAACGTAACTGAGCACTAAAGCTCCATTCTCCTCCCGGGCCTGCCACACCGCTTGATTGAAGCCGCGGATCCCTCCATGGAGACAATTTGGGCCGTTGTTGGCTGCCAGAGGGTAGGTCGTTCCATTCAAGTCAAAGGAGGCTCCGCCGATCCGGTTGGCCACCCGTCCCACCAAGGCGCCCAGGTACTTGTCCTGCGCCTCGTACTCCGCCAGAGTTTCGCACCCCAGTACGATGTCCCGCTCTCCCTCACCGGCAGGGACGGTAAAAGAACGGAGAATACCACCATAGGTCAGCACCTGGGCGGCATACCGGCCGGCCCGAAGGGTCCAGAGCTCCACTTCCCGCCGGTCGGCAGTCAGTCCGAAAGGTTGCCATATCAGTTCCGCCACAGTTTACACCTGCCTCAAGAAGCGGAGGAAAGCCTCTTTGCCCTCGGTCGTGCGGGCATACACACCTGCATGCTCCAACACTTTGGCAAAGACCAGGCCAGTCTCCTTGTATACAAGGTCCAGGGCATTGTCCCTGGTAATGGTATACTTATCCTTAAATCCCTCTGCCCAGCTGGCATGCGACTCTGTCAGCGGGTCTGTCCGCAAGTCCTCGCCCTTCACCAGCTTCTCCGCTACAGTAGCCAGCTCCGTTTTCAGGCGGGCGGGGAGCACCGCCAAACCCATGACCTCGATGAGTCCGATGTTTTCCTTCTTGATGTGGTGGAGCTCGGCGTGGGGATGATACAATCCCAGAGGATGTTCCGGGGTAGTCAGGTTGTTGCGCAGCACCAGGTCCAGTTCGTAGTCACTCCCCCGCCGCCGGGCAATGGGAGTAATGGTATTGTGGGGCTCCCCGTCGGTCTCGGCTAGAATCATAGCACTCTCATCGGTATAGCTCCGCCAGGACAACAGGATACGGTTGGCTAGCTCCACCAGCCGTGCAGGGTCGGCGCAGGTCAGGCGCACCACAGACATGGGCCACTTGACGATGCCTGCGCGCACATCCTTATAACCCGGAAAGTCAAATTCGGTTTCCACCGGTGCTCTCTCCATGGCGAACGTATACCGGCCGCCCTGGAAGTGGTCATGGGCCAGGATAGAGCCGCCCACAATGGGCAAATCGGCATTGGAGCCCACAAAGTAGTGCGGGAACTGCCCCACAAAGTCCAGCAGCTTGCCGAAACAGGCCCTGTCGATCTTCATAGGGGTGTGTACCTTGTTTAGGCAGATACAATGCTCATTGTAGTACACATAGGGGGAGTATTGCAGAAACCAGGGCGAGCCGTTGATGGTAATGGGGACGATGCGGTGATTTTGTCTGGCAGGATGATTCACCCGGCCGGCGTAACCCTCATTTTCTGCACACAGCTGGCACCGCGGATAGGCAGCGGCGGGCAAATTACGGGCTGCCGCGATGGCCTTGGGATCCTTCTCCGGCTTGGAGAGATTGATCGTGATGTCCAACTCACCATACTCGGTCTCTACCTTCCACTGCACATCCTTCGCAATACGATCTCGGCGGATGTAGTTGGTATCCTGGCTGAATTTGTAGTACCAGTCGGTAGCCTTTTGAGGAGACTCCCGGTATAGAGCCTGAAACTTCTCAATCACCTGGGCAGGCCGGGGGGTAAGCGCTCCCATAAGCTTGGTATCTAAAAGATCCCGGTAGGTAATGGTGTTCTCCTTCAGTACACCCCGCTCCGCAGCGTCGTCCAGCAAGGCCTCCAGCACAGCAGGCAGCTCGCCCTCTGCCACAGCGGGCAGCTCTTCTGGCAGGATGCAGCCATCTAGCTCCAGAGCTTCCAACAATGCGTTGGCTGCCCATAGCTTCTCCGACGGCTGGATCAGCTCTTGATCCAGCGCATAGGACAGCAATTTGGCAATGGCCTGGTCACGCTCCATGCTCATCCCTCCTCAAAGCCATGGGGATGGTCCCTATGCCAGGCCCAGGCCGTGGCCACGATGGTAGATAGATCGTTATACTTGGGCTTCCAGCCCAGCACCTGGACAGCCTTCTCAGAGGAGGCAATGAGCTGCGCAGGATCTCCTGCCCGCCGGGGTGCCATCTTGGCCGGGATGGGGTGGCCGGTGACGGAGCGGGCCACATCGATGACCTCCTGTACCGTAAAGCCCACGCCGTTGCCCAAGTTGAACACGTTGTTCTCTCCGCCGGACATCAGGTAATCCAGAGCCAGAATGTGGGCCTGGGCCAGGTCGGTGACGTGGATATAGTCTCGAATGCAGGTACCGTCCTTGGTGGGATAGTCGTTGCCAAACACGCTCACCGCCTCGCGCTGGCCATTGGGCACCTGCAGGATGATGGGAATCAAGTGGGTCTCCGGATCGTGGGCCTCCCCGATCTTTCCCGAGACATGTGCGCCGCAGGCGTTGAAGTACCGCAGGGCCACATACTTCAGCCCGTGAGCCCGGGACACCCAGCCCATCATGTGCTCCATAGCCAGTTTGGTCTGGCCATAGCAGTTGGTGGGGATGGTCTTGTCATCCTCCAGAATAGGTACCCGCTCCGGCTCACCGTAGGTGGCGGCGGTGGATGAGAAGACAATCTTGTCCACCCCGTGAGCTACCATGGACTGGAGGAGCACCATGGTGCCATAGAGGTTGTTGTCATAATACTTCAGGGGATCGGACATGGACTCCCCCACTTGCGAGGAAGCGGCGAAGTGAATCACTCCGTCGATCTTTTCCGCCTGGAACAGGGTATCCAGAGCCCCCCGGTCCCGGATATCCAGCTGATAGAACTTGGCCTTGGGGTGGACAGCAGCCTTAAAGCCGGTCTGCAGATTGTCAGCCACCACCACCTCACGTCCGGCGTCAATCAGCTCATATACCGTGTGGGAGCCAATGTACCCAGCTCCACCTAATACCAAAATCGCCATAGAAAATGTGCTCCTTTCTCATCCAACAATTCGCTTAAACACTCAGCCCCAGAGTACGGTGCCGCCTACGGGACGAATGGACAGCACGTGGCAGCTGCCCGTTCCCAGCACGGCTTCCACCTGGGTCTGGAACTCTTTCAGGCTGTCCAAAGGGACAAACGCCTGGATGGTACCAGCGAAGCCGCCGCCATGGACCCGACAGGCCCCCCGTCCCGCCAGAGCGCGCTCCGCCACAGTCAGAGCTACCGCCATGGCCTGCTCGTTTACCGCCCCGGCAGGCGTGATATCCTGCAGCAGTTCCCAGGAGGAGCGGCCGGACTGGTTTACCAGATCCAGGAATGCATCAAAGTCACCCTTCTCCAGAGCATCGGCCTGCTGTCCCACCCGCTTGTCGTCGTCAAAGAAGTGGAGGGCCCGGAGCACTGCCCGGTCACCCACCGCCCGACGCAGTTGAGGCAGTTCTTTCAGCACGTCGGTTTCCTTCACTTCCCGCAGCACGGTTTTACCGAAAAAGGCCGCCACCGCGCCCATCTCCTGAGGAACCGCCGCATATTCCGCCGTCAAATCGGCATGGCTGGCCCCAGAGTCGATGATACACAGGGCGTAGCCCTCCTTGGTCAGATCCACCGTCATACTCCGTACCACAGGGGAGGAAGGGTCGGCAAAATCGATGGCTACCGCGCCCCCCACCGAGGAGGCAGTCTGGTCCATCAGGCCGCTTGGCTTGCCAAAGAACACGTTTTCCGCTTTCTGGCCCATTTGGGCAATGACCACCGGGTCCAGCTCGTCAGAGCAGAACAGGTGGTTCTCAATGACTCCCAGCAGTACCTCACAGGCCGCCGAAGAGGATAATCCAGAGCCAGGCAGCACATCAGAAACTGCGTATACATCAAACCCCGCCACAGGGTAACCCCGTTGTGCGGCCTGAGCCGCCATCCCCCGCACCAGGGCGGCCGTGCTCTCCCTTTCGTCCTGCTTTGGCTCCAGGGTGTCCAGTTCCACCTCCACCATAGGCCAGCCCTGAGACTGGAAGCGGATGGTGTTCGTTCCATTGGGAGCAGCACAGGCCAGGAAATCCAGATTCACCGCCGCAGCCAGCACACGTCCATGCTGATGGTCCGTATGGTTACCGCAGATTTCCGTACGGCCCGGAGCAGAACACAGGGCCACGGGAATCTCTTCCCCTACTCCAAACGTACGCTGAAACCCGTCCAGCACTTCTTCCACCCGCTGCCGGGCATCAGCCGGGTTCCCATACTGAAGGTGTTCCAGAATCCCGTCCAGTTCTCCGCACGCCAACCCTCTGCGTACAGCCCCCAAATCTTTCATGGTCATCCACTTCCCTTTTCCGCCCCAGCACACCGCCGCCGGTATATCCAGAGGCTTTTTGTTTCATCATAGCATATTGTCCATCGAATGAAAAGTGCTCTTTACGCCTTGAGAATCAAAGAAAAGTCGCCGCAAGGCAGGCGGATCTAACGCCTTGGCCTTGCAGCGACTTTCCGCTCCATCTGAACGTTTTTACTTCTTCTGCACGTACTTCAGGCAGTCCAGCATAACGGCAACCAGAATAATGATGCCGGAGAACACGAACTGCAGGTTGGTATCAATACCAAGCGTGGTAAGAGAATACGTCAGAGCAGTAAAGATAAACACACCCACCACGACACCGGAGATCTTACCGATGCCGCCGGTAAAGGAGATGCCGCCCACCACGCAGGCTGCGATGGCGTCCATCTCCCAGCCCTGGCCGTATGCCGCGGAGCCGGAACCGAACATACGCAGGCACTCCAGCCAAGAGCCAAATCCATACAGGATACCGGCCATGATAAAAGCGCCTACCGTAACCCAGAAAACGGAGATACCGGAAACAGAAGCCGCCTCCGGATTCCCGCCTACTGCATACAGGTTCTTACCAAAGGTCGTCTTGTTCCAGATGAACCACACAACAACGACTGCCGCCACCGCCCACAGGATGATGGTGGGGAAATTGTTGATCCGGGGAATGATCATATTGGGGATTCTGGAGTCGATGGCACCAAAGGAGACGCCTTTGGTAGAGTAGGTCACCAATCCAAAGATCACCAGCATGTTGGCCATGGTGGAAATGAAGGGGTGCATTTTAAATTTAGCCGTAAAGAATCCGGCGATGGTCGTAAAGATGGTACACAGTACGATGCACACCACCAAAGCCAAAATCACCCGTCCGATCACCGGCACACCGGTGAAATCAAAAACATGGCCGAACACCGAACCGGTATTAGCACCCTGGTGCATGATAATGGTGGCCGCCGTCATACCCATGCCCACCATACGTCCAATGGACAGGTCCGTACCGGCCAGCAGGATGAGTCCGGCCACACCGAGGGCCAGGAACATTCTGGGCGAGGCCTGCTGCAGGATGTTCAACACGTTGTTCACGGTCAGCAGCTGTACATTCGGCCCTTTTATAATAGGTGTGATGATACAAAGCGCGACAAAAATGATGATGATGGCAATATACAGGCCGTTCTTCAGCAGGAAGTCCCGTCGATTGAACGTATACTTGTAGTTCTCCCACTTCTGTGCCATGGCTTCACCAAAGGTGAACTTGGACATGCGCAGCAGATCGATCAGATGGTACTTATGATCAAAGGCTGCGTGCTGCCGGTCCTTGACCTCCTGAAGGGCCTTTGTCCGCTGCATCTTGGCATCAAACAGACGGTTCTTGTGGACATACTTCTCGTCCTTGATCTCACGCGGATCACTCAGCTTGGATACCGTAGCCTGGTGCTCTTTCTCCAGCTGAGCCACTGCTGCCTGATAATTTTGTTCGGCGAGCACCTTTTCTTCCCTGCAGCTGGCCACCACCGACTGATAATAGTCCGTGTTGAAATGGGCTTTCAGATAGCTTTCCGCGTCAGAAATCAGCTTTGCGATCTGGTCTTTGTTCTTGCTCTCCACCGCTTTGGCTGTTTCCAGCTCCTTGGTCAGTGCCTGGAGTTTTTCCGCCTTCTCCTGTGCCGTATAAATACGGTCCCGTTTCAAAGCGTCAATTGTATTCTGAATCTCAATGACCTTGTCGGTACCATCCGCCCGCAAAGCGTTGACCTTCTCCTGAATGGCACCGACATATTCATCGATAGGCTGCCGGAGCTGCGCTTCCTGCTCAGCCGTAAGAATTTTTGTGTTATTTGCTACCATAAGCGTTTTCTCCTACTTACAGGTATTTTGCGCTAAGACGCAAAAGTTCTTCCTGATTGGTCTCTTTGGTGTTCACGATACCGGACAGGTGTCCATTGGACATCACGCCGATGCGGTTGGTAATACCCAGGATCTCAGGCATCTCAGAGGAAACCACGATGATGGTCTTGCCCTGTTTCGCCATTTGGATGATCAGTTCGTAGATCTCATACTTGGCTCCCACATCAATGCCGCGGGTTGGCTCATCCATCATAAAGACCTGGGGTTCCCGTTCCAGCCACTTGCCGAAGATGACCTTTTGCTGATTGCCGCCGGATAGACTGGTAATCATATCATCAGGCCCCATGCATTTGGTATGCATGACCTTGATTTCCTTATTTGTCGCCTTGACCATCTTGGGTGTGGACAGCGCCACGCCGGCCTTATACTGTTTCAAATTCGCAATCGTAGTATTAAAGGTGAGGTCACATTTTAGGAACAGTCCGTTGGCCTTGCGTTCCTCCGTGATCATGGCAAAGCCATGCTCAATCGCTTCCTTGGCGTTGCCGAAATTCATCAGCCTGTCTTTAAAATAGACACGCCCAGCCGCTCTGGTACGCACGCCAAAAATCGTTTCCAACAGCTCGGTGCGCCCGGCACCTACCAGGCCGTACAGGCCAAAAATCTCTCCTTCCCTCACATCAAAGGAGATATCCTGCAGATGAGGGGCAAACTTGGTAGAGAGATGCTGAACGGACAAAATCGTCTCTCCCGGCTGATTGTCCACCGGCGGGAAGCGGCTCTCCAGAGAACGGCCCACCATGGCGGTAATCAGCTCGTTCATATTGGTCTCTTTCGACGGCTTGGTCATAACCAGATTGCCGTCCCGGAGCACCGAGATCTCATCGCAGATCTCAAAGATCTCATCCATCTTATGAGAAATGTAGATGAGCGCGATGCCCTGTTCTTTCAGCATCCGCATCATCTCAAAGAGCTTGTTTACTTCCTGCACCGTCAGGGAGGAAGTCGGCTCATCAAGAACGATCACCTGAGAATTGTAGGAAATTGCTTTGGCAATCTCACACATCTGCCGCTGCGAAACCGACATATTCCGCATGGGCTGAGTTAGATTGACGGTCATTCCGAGCTTACGGAACAGCTCGGACGCTTTTTTCTTCATCCTGCCTTCGTCCACAACACCGGCGGAGTTGGTCGGATACCGTCCAAGGAAAAGGTTATCGATCACATTCCGCTCCAGGCACTGATTCAGTTCCTGGTGCACCATGGCGATCCCGTTTTCCAGAGCGTCTTTGGGACCAGAGAAGCTGATTTCCTTGCCGTTTAAGAAAATCTTTCCCTCGTCCTTCTGATAAGTACCGAACAAACACTTCATCATCGTCGACTTGCCCGCGCCGTTTTCACCCATCAGTCCCATGACTGTGCCGCGTTTTATGTCCAGATTGATGTGATCCAGTACCCGGTTCCGGCCAAAGGACTTACTCATGCCGCGGATTGACAGGACAATATCATCTTTCGCATCTGCCATTCTTGTTACTCCCGTTATGCATACTAGCAGTTTCAGCGAAAAGCCTGATCCTGCCGGATTTTCCAAGTTAACTGCTGTTAGGGAGAATTCCTCCTCCCGAACGGGATGTGTTTTCTCCCGAACGGAGAATTCCTTCTCCCTAACAGCATACGGTTATTTCTTAACGGATGTCTAAGACATCCCGCCCAATCACTGGCTCAGCAGGCCGGTGTAAGAGGCGGCGTTGTCGGTCTTCACCATATTGATGGCGAAAGCGTCATAGGCGCTGGGGTTGCTCAGACGGTTGGTAATGTTGGACTCCGTCTGACCATCACCGGCGATATACTCCACGTTCAGGTTCAGCAGATCATCATACTTCTGCAGCAGAGGCTGATAAGTGGAACCCAGGAAGTTATCGGCAGAGTTATAGATGTTCAGCCACACATTCTTGGTGGGATGAGCGGTGGCATCCAGCTGGTTGGAAACAGGAGCATAGGTCACCGTAGAATCCATGAAGTCCTGATAGTTTTCCGCTGTAACCGCCACATTCAGTGCGTAGTAGGAGCGGGAAGCCTCGTCATAGTAGAACACGTCGCTGCCCAGCACATTACCCGCGTCATCCTCGGTGCCGATGCCGGTGTCGATGTCCACACCGTCCAGAGCATTGCGCAGCACACGCAGCGTCAGATAGGCCTGCACGTCAGCATGCTGGCTGATGGTGCCACCGTAGCCTTCCGCGATGGCGGCAACCGCGTCGGAGTTGGCGTCATAGCCGAAGGTGGGGACCTCGTTGGCCTTGGACCAGGCATTGAACATGGACATGCCCATGCCATCGTTGTTGGAGGCCACGATATCGATCTGATCACCGAAGGAGGAGGCCCAGGTAGCGATGGCGTTGCCGGCGGTAGCGGCATCCCACGTGGCGCCGGCGGAGTTCTTCATCTCCTGAGAGGCCAGCTCACGAACGGTGTAGGTCTTTCCGTTGATTTCCAGAGTACCGTCCTTTACAAAGGTGGAGGTACCGTCCACATTGGTTCCTACAGGGGTGCTGTCAATGACGTCGTCCGTCTCCACAGCAGTACCCAAAGCGGCACGGACGCCGCGGGTGCGGGCGATCGAGTCGTTGTGGCCGATATCGCCAATGGCCAGAACATAGCCGATGACGCCATCGCCGTTGCGGTCGATCTCAGCGCCGCTCTCAATGGCCTTGGTGATGTAGTCCAGAATCATGGTACCCTGCAGCTCGGCGCCCTGGTTGGCGTCGAATCCCACATAGTAGGTGTCTTCATTGAAGCTCAGCGCGGTCATGTCCAACTCGCCGGTGGAGCTGTTGGAAGGCTGGCGGTTAAACCAGACCAGGGGCTTATCCTTGTTGGCAACTGTGGTCGTCTCGCTGCCGCCGCTGCTGCTTCCCTGAGCGTCGGAAGGGGTAGAATCCGTGGTCGCAGAGCAGGCAACCAGGCTCAGCGCCAGCGTGGCTGACAGCGTCAATGCAAGTACCTTCTTTTTCATATCGATTCTCCTTTTTCCTCGCAATTTGAATAGATCACCTTACTTTGACCCATCCGTTCAAGTTCATTCTAGAAGAATTGATTTGGAAAAACAAGGTGAAAATTCACCGAAAGAAGGGCAAATTATTATGCGAACAGAACAATCTATAAAATTATAGGACGTACTTTTTATTCATTTTGACCAACTTCTACTGTTCAAAGGCAAACAGCGCTTTCTGACTGTCTATACTGAACAGATTCTCCCGGTCCACAATCTTGGTAGAGGTATCCACGGTTGCCTCCAACTCGCCTTCCTGTCCGGTCAGAAGCTTATAGGCGCTCTCCACACCAAGATAGCCCATGGCGTATGGATTCTGCACCACCAGTGCGTCCACAGCACCTTCCTGCAACGCATCAACGGTGACCACATTGGAGTCAAAGCCTACCAGAAAGACACGCTCAGAGTCCCCCAGTTCAGCCACAGCCTGGGCGGCCCCTACACTGGTGGGCTCATTGAATGCCAGAAGCACATCGATTTCGGGAAACTGTGTCAGAAGGGATACCGTATCCGTCTGAGCATGGCTGGCTTCCGCCAGAGTATTTATCACAGCCACAATCTCGGCCCGTCCGCTCTCATAAAACGCGTCTACCGCTCCCCGCTCCCGTTCCTGACCGTTGGCACTGCTGATGTCATAATTGACAATTCCAACATGCAGCGGACCCTCTACCCGTTCCAGTGCCGCCTGCGCCGCCATCCGGCCTGCTGCGTAGTTATCCGTGCCGATGTAGGTACTCACCATATCGGAATCCACGCTGCTGTCAATGGCCACGATCTTTACGCCTTCCCGGGCCGCCGCGTCAATGGCAGCTGCGTTGTTCTCGTAGTCGATGGCGGAAAATACGATCGCCTCCGCACCGGATTGCGCCGCCTCCGCAACCATCTGGTTCTGGGTTTCATAATCCTCTTCCGTCTCCGGACCGATGATGGTGAGCTTTAAATTGTACTCCGCTGCGGCGGTCTCGGCTCCGGCAAAAACCGAGAGCCAGAATTCCGTCTGCGTTGACTTGGCTACCAGCGCCACCGTATGCTGCTGGGTCGAGGGCTCATCTCCAGCACATCCGCACAGCATAAGACTCAGCAGTACTGCGCTGAGGACTATGTTTTTACTTTGCCTCATAGTCACCCTCCCGTATCTTCGGCATGCGGATCTCCACACAGGTACCCACATCCGGTTCACTGGTAATACGCAGCCCATAACGTCCGCCAAAATAAATCTTGAGGCGGTCGTTGACGTTTTTGATTCCAATACCGGTCCGGTCCCTGGGATCATGCTGCAGGATGGAACGCAGCTGTTCCTGGCTCATGCCCACGCCATTGTCCTGGACAAAAAATACGATGTCCGCTTCCTCCTGACATACCTTTACCCGAATCTCCCCCTCCTCTACCAGCAGATCCAGGCCGTGGTTGATGGCATTCTCAATGATAGGCTGCAACGTGATCTTGTTGCAGTAGTAGTCCAGGCATTCCGGATCCACGTCAAAGGTATAGGTAAATTGATTTTTGTAGCGGTATTTCTGGATCTGAAGATAACTCTCGGCGTGTTCGATCTCTTTGGCAATAGGAATCAGCTCATGTCCTTTACTGATGCTGATCCGGAACAGCCTGGCCAGAGCGTGCACCATTTTGACCGCATCCGCATTGCGCCCTTGTTCACACATCCAGGCAATGGAATCCAGCGTATTGTACAGGAAATGAGGATTGATCTGAGCCTGTAGAGCTTTCAGCTCCGTCTTGCGCAGATTGACCTCCTCCTCCCGGACCGTGGACATAAGCTGCTGGATCCGCAGCACCATATGGCCAAAGGAATCCGAAAGCTCCTGTACTTCCCGGGTCCCGCCCACCGGTCGGTAGGTAAAGCGGTCGGCATCGGTTTCAAAGCTCTCCATAGCCGCCGCCAGTCCCTGCAGGGGGCGGCCCAGCAAACTGGAGAGCAGCCAGCTGGTCAGAAGAGCCGCTGCCAGCACCACCGCCGCCAGCAAAACGGATAGCCGGAGCATCTCCCATACATTTCGGTTGACCAGCTCATCCACATAGCTGACGCCCACCACCCGCCAGTCACTGCCCGCTACACCGGTGATACAATAGATCACCGTGTCATCGGCGTAAGCTCCATCTTCCATACCCGCCAGGGAGGCGGTATCTTCCTTCTTCAATCCCGCATACAGCAGCTGCTGCTGAGGGTGATATACGATACCACCGTCTTTGTCCATAAGAAAGCAATAGCCCCGCTGGCCAATGCTGACGTTGTTGATGTAACTGGAGATCCCGGAAAAGCTCAGATCCAGGGATACCCATGCCGCTTCTCCCTCTCCGGACAGCGGCGCTGTCATGGTCACCACCCAGGGATAGTAGCCCTCAAACAGAGTTGTCACATGAGGTGCCGTCATGTAAGGCCCCTCTGAAGCACGGGCTCTCTCCAAATCAAAGGAGAGATTCTGAAAGATCTGCTCCCTGGGCTCCCGTTTGGTGGCCCAGCAATCCAAAAGCGTGCCCTCTATGGAATAACTGGTCACCGCCACCACGTCGGGCCGAAAGTTCAAAAAGGCGGACAGCAGCTTGTCCCGACTGTCCGCACTCTCTGACATGGAGCGCTCCACCAACTCCATGGCCTGATTCATATCATTCAAATAATTTCCCACCGTGTTGGACACCTGAGACACAGCCTGAGCACTGGTGGTACGAGCGCTCTGTACCATGGCGCTGCGGTAGCGGTTGAGAAACAGGAAAATACAGCAGCACAGAATAACCGCAGCCATCCCTACCACCATGGAAACCAAGATGGTGGTAATGCGCAGCCCTGTTCGGGAAACATTCCCTTTCACAGCCCCTCCCCCACTTTCTCCACATCCAGCCTGCGCCGCATGGCATTGGGCGATTCACCGCAGTACTTTTTAAAACAGTAGCTAAAATAATGCTGATCGGTATAGCCGCACCGCTGGGCGACCTCCTGGATCCGAAGCGGGGTGGTAACCAACAGTTCCCGCGCCGCCTCCATGCGCTTGCGGATCAGGATATTGATAAAGGTCTCGCCAGTATATTTTTTGATACAGGCACTCAAGTGATTCGGGCTGACATCCAGCATGCCGCTCAGAGACACGAGAGAGAGGTTGGCGTTCATATAGTGCTGATCCAGTGCATCCAACGCCCGTCTGCACAGCAGGCTGCCTCCCTTGACCGCAGGGGTCAGATCCCGAATAAATTGTGGCCCCCCCTCACTCCGGTCCCCCTGCCGAAGGGCCTCCATGGCCTCCCGATAGGCATCGTGCAATGCGGTCAGCGACCGTACCATACGACTGACCCCAATGCGGCAGCACACACCCAATACCCGGGCGGCCATTTGCGGGATCTCATCAGCCAGAATGTGCAAATACTCTTCAAAGTCCGACGGATTGCCGAGCAGCACTGAAATGACCTTTCCAGAGGCAAAGAAGCTGACACTGCGCAGATATTTGCAGGCCAGACGGTCCACCGGCGCCACAAAAGAGGGCGCGGTACAGTTGCCCCCGTCCTCCTTCAACAGGGTGGATACCATAACGGTGTAGCAAGGTCTGTCCTGCAGATCTCGCAGCAGACCACACTGCCGGGCATAGGCCTCCACCCTGGCCTCCCCCTCCGGCTCGGCGTATTCATCCAACACCAGCGGCATCAGCATGGCCGCCTTCGTGTCCTGCCCGTCGCCTCCCGGCGCTGCCTGCCGGAACATGGCAAACCGAGCATCGATCTTCTGACGGATGGTACGCAGCTCGGCCCCCAGTCCCTCCAGTGTCAGGGGCTTGAGCATGTAGCTGATGATGTTGTACTGGATGGCCTGTTTGGCGTACTCAAAATCATCATAACCGCTCAAAAACGCGATGTTGGTGGCCGGCCGTACCTCCCGTACCTGCCTGGCCAACTCAATTCCGGAAATGAATGGCATCCGGATATCCGTGAGCAGCAGGTCCGGTTCATGTTTTTCCACCAACTGCAGGGCATCCAATCCGTTGCTGGCACTTCCCACCAGGCAGAAACCGTACTCCTCCCAGGGGATCATGGTGCATACCGCTTCTCTCAGTTCATCTTCATCGTCGGCAACGATCACGGTGTATAGCATCTTTGCGGCCATGGCGGTTCCCGTCCTTTCTCCACCGTCCTCCGGATCCGTTTGGTTTCATTATACCAGATATCCTACCGCCTCACAATTGTTTCTTGGGCACGCCTTGCGTCCCCTTTACAACCACTTCCAGGCTGTGCTATGATAAAGTATCGCTGATATGAGGAGGCGTCCAACATATGGAGCTGACACGGGAGCAGGCCCTGGACCTGCTCAAGCAGTATAACAAGGAGCCCTTTCATCTGCGCCACGCGCTGACGGTGGAAGCTGTGATGGGCTGGTTTGCCAAGCAGTTGGGCTATGGAGAACAGGCAGATTTCTGGTCCCAGGCCGGCCTGCTTCATGATCTGGACTTTGAGCAGTATCCGGAAGAGCACTGCGTCAAGGCTCGGGAGCTGATGGAAGGTCTGGACCTGGACCCCGCACTCATCCATGCCGTGGTCTGCCACGGCTGGGGTATGACAAAGTGCGATGTGCAGCCCGAACACGAGATGGAGCGTGTGCTTTTTGCGGTAGACGAGCTGACCGGTCTGATCGGTGCGGCGGCGCTGATGCGCCCGTCCAAAAGCGTACAGGATATGGAATTGTCCAGTCTGAAAAAGAAATTTAAGGACAAGCGTTTTGCCGCGGGCTGCTCCCGCGAGACCATCGCCCAAGGCGCCGAACTGCTGGGCTGGGAACTCAATGACCTGTTGGAGCGCACCCTGCAGGCCATGAAGGATTGCGAGGCCGATATCGAAGCGCAGTGCAGTGCGCTGTGATTCATTTATAACAGAAAGAGAGGCACATTCGATGAGTATTTCCTGGAACGTAGGCTTTATTGGCTATGGCAACATGGCCCAGGCCATTGCCAAGGGTCTGGTAGCCACCGGTACATGCGCTCCGCAGCAAATCTATGCCTGCGCAGCCCACTATGACAAACTGCAGCAAAATGCCGCTCTGCTGGGTATCCATCCGGAAAAGAGTGCGGAAGATGTGGTCCGTCACTCCGACTGTGTGGTACTGGCAGTCAAGCCCTATCTGATTGAAAGCGTGGTAGCTCCCATCGCCTCCCTTCTGGGTGACAAGGTAGTCATCTCCATCGCTTCCGGTCTTTATTTTGAGGATTACGAGGCCCTTTTGCCCGCCGGTACCCATCACATCAGCACCCTTCCAAACACCCCCATCGCCGTGCAGGAGGGTACGCTGCTCTGTGAGGACAAGCATTCCCTCTCTCCTGAGGAATTCCAGCAGTTTACCCAGATGTTTGAGCGGATCGCACTCATCGAAGTGCTCCCCGCCAAGCTGGTCTCTGCCGCGGATACCATCAGCGGCTGTGCTCCCGCATTTACCGCCATGTATCTGGAGGCTCTGGCAGATGGCGCGGTCAAGCACGGCCTGCCCCGGGCTACCGCCTACCGTCTGGCTGCCCGGATGATCAGCGGCACGGGAAAGCTCTACCTGGAGAGCGGCACCCACCCCGGCGCTATGAAGGACGCCGTCTGTTCTCCCGGCGGCATCACCATCAAGGGCGTGGCCGCGCTGGAAAAAAGCGGATTCCGCGGTGCGGTCATCGGCGCCATTGACGCCATCAAGGGCCTGTAATTTCACAATTAAAGAACAGACAGGCGCTGCACCTACAGCGCCTGTCTGTTTTTCTATCTTTACGGGACCAGTTCCCCTAAATATATCCGCATCACCGCAGCATATGGCTCCATTAGAAAAAGGTCGATCAATGACGGAACGTCGAAGCGCCAATGGCGCCATCGCCAAGCTCGTGTGCTTCCCCGTACTGTTGGATATAAGCAGTCAAATCGCCCATAACCTGCGGCGGAAGGCTATAATATGCTTCCGACGTTTCTTCCGGTGCGGAATAGCCATTATACGCAGCCGCCATTCCGTCTGAATAAAATTCCACAATCCACAATTCAGCAAACCGGAGAATCAGCACCGGTTCCTCTGTTGGGACCTGTTTCTCTTGCTGCCATGCTCCAAAATCAAACAGAGCCGCAAATGCCTCCGAACCCTGCAATTCATAATACTCCTCTTCTGCCTTTACAAGAATATAGTCGTTGCTAGCGGCAGCATCGGACAAACCATCAATGGTAATCTTATCATTTAACGGTCTGAATAGAAAGGAAACGGCAACGCCCACCAAGCAGATCCCGAGCAATCCGGCGCATATCACCCCAATTTTCTTTGTTCTTGTCACTACGTTCCCCTCCAAGTTTTTGTAAAGCATAACACAGAAACACAGACATTTCTACCGCAAATCACAATGTCTTTAGAGATTTAAAAAGCTGCTGCAGGAAAACTCCTGCAGCAGCTTTTTGCTTGCCCGCCTCTGTCGGGCAGGATTTTATGATCGCCGGTCAGCTCTCGGTACCAATACCAGCCCGCTCCTGGGCAATATTCAAGGCATGGTCGCCGATCCGCTCAAAGTCGGTCAGCAGTTCCGAAAAAATGATGCACGCCTCATCCGAACAGATCCCGTCCCGCATGCGCGCCATCTGGTTGCGGCGATATTCCTCCGTCATGTCGTCCATTCTCTGCTCCAGCGCAGATACTTTGGTCAGCCATTCCATCGGCTGGATGTTCTCCTGCTGCAGCAGATCCAATGCCTCCAGACACACACTCTCCATGGTCCGGATCTCATTTTGTGCCTGCTCGGAAAAATGGATGTGCTTTTCCGACATCATCTGCGTGTACTCGCAGATATTCATTGCGTGGTCGCCAATCCGCTCAATATTGCCCGTGATCTTGAAGTAAGCGCTGATAGCGGCAGAATCCCGCTCATTGGTCTCGTGTACGATCACCTTGGAAATATACTGAGAGATCTCTTTGTTGAGGTAATCCAAATATTCCTCTGTGGCTTCCGCCCCTTCCAGCCGGGTAGGATCACACTTCAGCACCGCCTGAAATCCGGTGGCAATATTGCCTCGCGCCATCTCCAGCATCCGGTTGAGCTCCTGCCGGACCTGAGTGATATACATAGCCGAAAATCCAATAGGATGCTCCTGCTTGGTGTGGGTCGGCAGTGGCACAAGATAGGACAGGTGCATGCCCTCTTCCTGCTCTTCCTTCCGCTCAGGCAGGATATGCAGAGCAAGCTGCACCAGATACTTGCCAAAGGGCAGCAGCAGCAGCGTAGTGACAATATTGAACAGCGTGTGCATGTTTGCGATCTGCGCTGCGGGATTGGTAGGCGCCAAAGACTGCACAAAACTCGTCAGCGGTGTCGTCATACAGATAACCGTAAAGAGAATGGTGCCAAACACATTGAACATCAGGTGGATCACTGTGGCCCGCTTGGCGTTGCGGCTGGTCCCGATGGAGGCCAGAACTGCCGTGATACAGGTACCGATATTCTGACCGAAGAGCACATAGACCGCGCTGTCCAGTCCAATGACACCACTGATCGCCAGCGCCTGCAGAATGCCCACCGAGGCCGAGGAGGACTGGATCAGAGCCGTAAACGCGGCGCCTGCCAGGATACCAACCAGCGGATTAGAGAACGTGCTCACCAGTTCCACAAACGCCGGCCACTCCCGCAGCGGTTCCATGGCCGAACCCATCATCTCCATGCCGATGAACAGCACGCCAAGGCCAGCCAAAATATTGCCATAGTGATGGATCTGGGGTTTTTTCAGAAAGACCACCATTGCCACACCCACAAAGGCAAACAGAGGTGCCATAGCCCCCACATCCAACGCGATCAGCTGTCCGGTGATCGTGGTACCGATGTTGGCGCCCATGATGATCCACACCGCCTGCTGCAGCGTCATCATGCCGGAGTTAACAAACCCCACGACCATAACCGTGGTGGCCGAAGAGGACTGGATGACAGCGGTAATACCGGCGCCTACCAAAATCCCCAAAAAGCGGTTGGAGGTCAATTTCTCCAAAATGCTCTTCATCCGGTTACCGGCCGCAGCCTCCAGACCAGCGCTCATCATCTGCATACCATAGAGGAACAAGGCCAAACCGCCCAACAGCCCCAAAAGGATGCTCGTATTCATATTTACATTCATTCCTTCTCTTTACACACTTTTTTCTGATTCTATATGTTTTCCAGCAGTAGTATAGCGAATGTAAAGGAAACCGTCAATTGTCTTTACAAGAACTTTACAATCTTTTTCCCGCTGTCTTAATGTAATTTTAATCTGCTCCCCGCTCGCTATCCGTTGCCTTTGGACCTATTTTCGGCTATACTACAATTATTCCGTCCGGCCTTTCGGACCAAAGGAGAATGCATATGGAACGACCAGAAAAACGGTACAACGGCACAGTCAGAAACCTCTCGCCGGGAAAGATTCTGTTGAACCTGATTCTTACCGCTATAGTAGGACTCATCTATTTCTATGTGACTCTGCCGCCCATCAACCTGCAGTCAGGGGATTTCTACACATTTATTGGCGTGCTCTGTGTAGTATATGTACTTTTCGCTCTGATTACCTCTGGTATGGGCTTATCTAGAAACAACAACCCGGGCGATTACTTCCGGTTTGTTAAATCCCAGTGTCTGCCTGTAGGATTGCTGTTTCTCGCGCTTCTTCTGATTGCTTTGATCGGTTCCCTTATCTCCATGCCAATCTTCCGGGCCAGCGATTACCGTGAGCTTCTGACCGTGGAGGACGGCAGTTTTACCGACGATATTGCCGAGATCTCCTTCGACGAGATCCCTACTTTGGATGAGGGTTCGGCAGAGTATCTGGGAGACCGGCAGATGGGTACCCTCAGCGATATGGTCAGCCAGTTTGAGTACTCCTTTGACTCGACTCAGATCAACTATCAAGGCCGTCCGGTCCGGGTGGCCCCCATCGCATATGCCGACATCATCAAGTGGTTTACCAACCGTGCTCAGGGCCTTCCCGCCTACGTGGTGGTGGACATGGTGACCCAGGAGGCTACCGTCGTGCGGCTGGAGGAAGGGATGAAATACTCCTTCTCCGAACCGCTCAACCGCAATATCGTGCGGCATCTGCGCTTCCAATTCCCTACCTATATTTTTGGTACACCTCAGTTTGAAATCGACGAGGATGGCCGTCCCTGGTGGATTGCGCCCCGTATCGTCAAGACCATCGGTCTCTTTGGCGGGGCCGACATCCAGGGGGCTGTTCTGGTGGATGCCATCACCGGTCAGTGTACCTATTATGAGAAGGAAGAGATTCCCTCTTGGGTAGACAATGTCTACACCCCTGAACTCATCATGCAGCAGTACGACTACCACGGTACTCTGGTCAACGGCTTTATCAACTCCATTTTTGGCCAGCGGGACGTGACGGTCACCACCGCCGATTCCAACTATATCGCCATAAACGACGATGTATATATGTACACCGGCGTCACCTCCGCCAATGCCGACCAGTCCAATCTTGGTTTCCTGCTCTCCAACCAGCGTACCAAAGAGACCAAGTTCTATGAGGCCCCTGGTGCTACGGAAAAAGCCGCCCAGGCATCTGCCATGGGTGTGGTGCAGGATCTGGGTTATACAGCCACCTTCCCTCTGCTGCTCAATATCTCCGACCAGCCCACCTACTTTATCCCCCTGAAGGACAACACCAACCTGGTCAAAAGTTACGCCATGGTCAATGTTGCACAGTATCAGATCGTGGCCACCGGCGCTACCGTCTCCCAGTGTGAGCAGAATTATATTCAGCTGCTCAATAACCGCGGGCTGGTCAGCGCGGAAGAGCTGCCTACCACTCAGGTCTCCGGCGTCATTGATGATATCCGCTCAGCCGTAATGGACGGTAATTCTTATTACTTCATTCGCCTGCAGGGCGAGGCCGTCTACTACTCCATCTCGGCCGCCGACAGTCCCGTTGTGGTCATTCTTAACGTGGGTGACTCGGTCACTATCCAACACACACCCGCTGTAGAAGGGGCGGATAACTCCATTCTGGATGGCAGTACGATCACTCTGGACCGGGCTGCTCCAGCCCAGACCGACGCCGCATGATAAAAAACCACCGCACAGACAGAACGCTGTCTGTGCGGTGGTTTTTTATTGTGCGTTTACCCATGTTCGCAGCAGGCGCAATGCCTGGGGCGAGAGCAGTAAAATGGCACACAGATTGGGCAGGGCCATCAGACCGTTGAGCACATCCGTTAACTGCCACACAGCAGCTACGTCCCCCACACTTCCTCCCACAATGGCCAGAAGGAAGAGCGCCCGGTAAGCCCCCCGCCAGCGCATCCCTCCCAGGTATTCCAATCCACGTTCTCCATAATAGCTGCACCCCAGAAGGGACGTAAAGGCAAACAGCAGCAGACAAACTGATACCAGCACGCCTCCCCACCGCCCAAATACCGTTGCAAAGGCAGCAGCAGACAGGGGGGCCCCTACCATTGCGGGTTCCACCGCTCCTTCCGCCAGCGCTTTCAGCGCCTCCTCCGGCTGATAGACACCACTGGTCAGAATGACCAGCGCACTGACGGAACAGACCAGGATCGTCGCCACAAATACCTCAAAAATCCCCCACATTCCCTGCTCCGCCGGTTCTTTGACATTGGAGGCTGCATGAGCCATGGCAGAAGTCCCCATACCTGCCTCGTTGGTAAACACTCCCCTGGCCACACCGTAGCGCATGGCAGACGCCATACCATACCCTGCGCCACCGCCCAGAGCCGCTCTTGGGGTCAATGCCTCTGTTACGATACGCTCCAGCACCGAAGGAATCATCCGGGCGTGGCAAATCAGCACGATCAGTCCACCCCCCAGAAAAAGGGCGGCCATACAGGGTACCAGCTTCTCGCTCACCGCACCGATGCGTCCGATTCCTCCCAGAATGACGATTCCTGTAAGCAAAGCAGTCACGATACCTACCCCAAGCCGATCCCAGCCAAACGTAGCCTCCAGTGCTGCGGCGATGGAGTTGGACTGTACCATATTTCCTCCACACAACGAAGCTGCTATACAGCACACAGAAAACCAGGCCGCCAGGAACCGACTACCCAATCCGTGTTCCATATAGCACATAGGTCCGCCCTGCCACCCTCCATCCCGGCTGCGCTCCCGGTATCGTATTGCCAACGTTTTTTCCAGGCAGCCTGTCATCATCCCTAAAAAGGCCGACACCCACATCCAGAATACCGCACCTGGACCACCATAAAAAATTGCCGTGGCGACTCCAGCAATGGATCCTGTACCTATGGTGGACGCCAATGCTGTGGACAACGTCTGCAGCTGTGTAAGTCCCCCGCCCTTCCTCTGCCGCTGCCCCTTGAAAAGCGCCCCGGCTGTTACCCGCATCCAGAGCCGCCACCGGAATATCTGAAAAAATCCAGTACGCACCGAGGCATATAGACCCGTCAGCAAAAAGAGTCCCAGCAGCCACGGGTTCCAGATAAAATTCCCCAGCCGCTCCAGAAATCCCATGATCTCACCTCCATTTCACAGGTATGCGGACAGGGCACGGAAATAGAACATGCAATCCCCCATGCTTTTTTCAAAATATAGTTGACAACTGCAAAAATATATGGTATCATTCTTTTTGCATTTGGCCGGAGAGCGGACGTGGAGAGATGTCCGAGTGGTTGAAGGAACCGGTCTTGAAAACCGGCGATGTGGAAGCATCCGTGGGTTCGAATCCCACTCTCTCCGCCACATTTCTTCAACTGAAGAGTGCAAACGTATTCGGCATGCAGAAGTACCCAAGTGGCCGAAGGGGCTCCCCTGCTAAGGGAGTAGGGCGGGAAACCGTCGCGAGGGTTCAAATCCCTCCTTCTGCGCCAAACAAAAACCCTGTAACCTTACGGTTACAGGGTTTTTTGCTTCTCTATCGGATTCTATTATTTGTGGGAAGCAGTGTTTCTATCTTTTCAGCTCTCACTCTTTTAATCTATGACTATTTCATATTTTCCGCTTTCTTACCGTTTCTAAAATATAACTCAACGAATTTTCTGCATTTTAAAAAGAGCGGCCTCCGGATGATTCCGGAGGCCGCTCTTTTGTATTGCTTGGATGGTCTCAGCCGTTCTGCTCCTGGGTAAAGCGCATGAGCATCATGGCTACCTCAGCGCGGCTGGCGGTGCCCTGGGGATCCAGAGCCGAGCCGTTCTTGCCGGTGAGGATGCCCTCAGCCACCGCCCACTCCATGGCGTCCTGTGCCCAGGCGGACACGGAGGCGGCATCGGCAAAGCCGCTCAGGCTGCCCTCAGTGGCGGGGGAGCCGGCGTAGCGGTAGAGCATGACGGCCAGCTGCTCCCGGGTGATGGTGGCCT